>DATLQT010000092.1:0-34701 GCA_035535055.1 Candidatus Dormiibacterota bacterium
AAGCTCGCCTTCAAGAGCTGCTCGGGCGGGATCGAGGGCCGGCCGAGCTTGGCGTACATCGCCTCGAAGGCTGGCTCCAGCCGCTCCAGGGCCGCATCCACGAAAGGACGGATGCGTCGGATGGGGTGCTGGCTGGGGATCAGGTCGCCGGGGTCGGCGACCGCGAACATGGTCGTCTGGCGAGCCGTGCTGCCGCGCATGCTGTGAATCCTGATGAGACGTAGGCGGGACGGGTTGACGGAAGTCTAGAACCTAGCGCGCGTGCGCGCACGCGCGAGGCTCAATTTTTCAGCAGTCTGCGGAGTCGCCTGCGGTCACCGCTACTGGCCGTGCCAGAGGGCGATCCCGGGGAAGGTCATCCACAGGTAGAGGATCCCGAAGAGAAAGATCCAGACCAGGTCGACAAAGTGCCAGTAGATGGCGCCGGCCGCGACGCCGACGTGGTGGCGGGCGCTGAACTGTCCCTTCTGGAAGCGCCAGAGCAGGATGCAGAGGATGACCAGGCCGCCCAGGACGTGGATCCCGTGGAAGCCGGTCATGGTGAAGAAGACGGTGGCGAAGGGGTTCGAGTTGAAGGCCATCCCGTCGGCGCCGCTCAGCCCGAGCCAGCTCGGCGCCAGCTTCTCGATGAACTCGTATGCCTGGCCGATCTCGAAGCCAATACCGAGGATGACAGTTGTAACCATCCAGACCAGGAACTTCTGACGTTCACCTTTCTGAATGGCCAGATGCGCGACGTTACAGGTGTAGCCGGAACTGAGCAGAACGATGGTGTTGATGACCGGGATCGGCTCCCAAATGACTGGGTGGGTGCCCGCCGGCGGCCATGGGTTGTGAGAGCCGAAGAGGTAGAAATAGCTGCCGAAGAGCGTCCCGAAGAACATCACCTCGGAGGCGAGGAAGATGTACATCCCCATCATCTGAGGACTCAGCCGCGGGTGGACGGGGACGTTGTCCGGGACAGCGCTGGGGGCGACGGCTACCGCCATCTAGTCACCGCTTCCGTGTCCGGCCTCGCCACCGGCAGCGTCGTCCTTGGGGAACATCCGGACGTCCTCCCTCATCCACCCGGCGATGGCCGCGGCGAACGAGAGGACGCCGATCACCGCCAGCACGATCCGCGCGACGGCCGGGAAGGGCGCGAAGGCCAGGAAGATGAAGAGGACCCCGACGCAGACCAGGATCGGCCAGATGCTGGACGGAAAGAGGTGGATCCCGAGCTGGTGGGCCTTCTCCTCGAAGTCGACATGGATGAGCGTGGCCTCATCGACCAGCGGCAGGTCCTCCCACTGGTGCACATACATCCGGGCCGGGTCGGCCAGCCGCCAGGCCCGGTAGGCGCGGGCAGCGGCCACGTTGGACGGCCAGAGGCGAAAGCCGCAGTTGCGGCAGAACCAGCCGAAGCGGGCCGTCAGCAGGCCGCAACGGGGACAATCGATGCCGACGGCGGGGTTGTCCGTGTCGACGTAATCCGCAATCTGCGCCATCGTTTCGCCGATTCTAACAAGACCGCCTCCGGCTACCACGGGGCCGGCCTGCGGGGACATCGGCCGGGGGTGCCCCTCTATAATCGACCCCGGATGATCGGTCGTTTCTCTCGACGCCTGCAGCTCGCGGTGGCGTCGGTCATCTCGATGACCGCCCTGCTGATGACCTCGGCGCCGGCCCTCGCGAACGGGCTGAGCCTCATCTTCCCCGACCCGGTCTCGCCCAACGGCCAGAGGATCTACAACCTCTACCTGCTGATCACCGTCCCGGCGGTGATCGTCTTCGTCGGGGTCGAGCTGGGCCTCCTCTGGATCATCTTCCGCTACCGGCGGAAGAGTCCCGATCAGTGGGGCGCGAGCTGGCACGGCAACATGGCCGTCGAGATCACCTGGACGGTGATCCCGACCATCGTGGTCGCAATCATCGCCTTCCTCAGCTACCAGGAGCTGGTCGCCGACTTCACGCCCGAGGCGGCCAACGCCGGCAGCCAGATGAACGTTGCCGTGAGGGGCTACCAGTTCTACTGGACCTACACCTACGACCAGGGCTTCACGGTCGGCAGCAAGCCGGGCGAGATGATGGTGGTCCCGGTCGGAACGATGGTCCACATGACCTTCGACTCGAACAACGTCATCCACTCCTGGTGGGTGCCGGCCCTCACCGGCAAGACCGACGCCGTCCCTGGCTACACCAACCAGAGCTGGATCAAGGTCGACCCCAAGGTCCTCACCAGCTGCAGCGGCAACGATCGCCACGTCGACCAGGCGACCGGCGGCTGCGTGCTGCACGGCGAGTGCGCCGAGCTCTGCGGAGCCGGCCACGCCACCATGCAGATAAGCGTGCTGGCGGTCTCCCAGCAGCAGTACGACAGCTGGGTGGCGGCGCAGCAGGCGAAGGCAAGCGCGACCCCGACCCCGTCGCCCTCATCCAGCCCTTCCCCGAGCCCGAGCCCGAGCGCCTCGCCCGCGGCCGGTGCTTCCCCATCCCCGAGCCCTTCGGCATAGTTAGGAGCTGAGATGGCAACCGTAGCCCAGCCGCAGGTAATCCCCGAGTCCTACGACCGGGGCATGTTCAGCCCGATCACCACCTGGCTGACGACGACCGACCACAAGCTGATTGGGATCATGTACATGTTCATCAGCTTCCTGAGCTTCCTCCTGGCCGGGATCTTCGCGCTGATCATCCGGGTCCAGCTGGCCCAGCCGAACATGAACGTCGTCGACGCGGAGACCTACAACCAGCTGGTCTCGGCGCACGGCACGACGATGATCTTCTTTTTCGTCACCCTCTTTTTGACCGGGATGGCGAACTACATCGTCCCGATCATGGTGGGCGCGCGCGACATGGCCTTCCCGCGGGTCAACGCGCTCGGCTTCTGGCTGGTGCCGGTCTCACTCGGCCTTTACTACATGGGCTTTTTCACCGGCGGCGCGCTCAACGCGGGCTGGACCGGCTACCCGCCGCTCACCTCAAAGCAGTTCAACCCCGGCATGGGCGTCGACTTCTGGACCCTGTCGATCATCGTCTGGGCGATCAGCGGGATCATGGCCTCGGTCAACTTCTTGACCACCATCCTCGCGCTCCGCGCCCCGGGCATGAGCCTGCTCCGGTTGCCGCTCTTCGTCTGGGCGCAGATTTCGACCTCGCTGCTGCTGCTGATCGTCGGCGCGCCGCTCGCGGGGGCCATGATCCTGACCGAGATCGACCGCCAGTTCGGCACCAATTTCTTCACCGACGCCGGCCGGCCGGTGCTCTACCAGCATCTCTTCTGGTTCTTCGGGCACCCGGAGGTCTACATCATGATCCTGCCCGGGTTCGGGATGATCTCGGAGATCATCCCGGTCTTCTCCCGCAAGCGGATCTTCGGCTACGAGACCATGGTCCTGGCGATCTTCGGGATCGTCTTCCTGTCGATGGGCGTTTGGGCCCACCACATGTTCACGGTCGGTCTCAACGTCTACGTCGAGACCGCCTTCATGGCCATGACGGCGCTGATCGCGGTGCCGACGGGGATCAAGTTCTTCAACTGGATGGCGACCGCCTGGGGCGGCGCGATCGAGTTCACGACCCCGATGAAGTTCGCCTTCGGCTTCCTGGCGACCTTCCTGATCGGCGGCATCACCGGCGTCTACCTGTCGGCGGTCCCGGTCGACACCCAGCTCCACCAGAGCTACTACGTGGTCGCCCACCTGCACTACGTGCTCTTCGGCGGCAGCGTCTTCACCATCTTCGCCGGCATCTACTACTGGTTCCCGAAGGTCTTCGGCCGGATGCTCAACGACCGGCTCGGCAACTGGAACTTCTGGACCATGTTCGTCGGCTTCAACGGCACCTTCCTGGTCATGCACACTCTCGGCCTGGACGGGATGCCGCGCCGGATCGCCACCTACGCGCGGCAGGACTGGGCGGGCACCAACCTCTTCATCACCTGGATGTCCTTCCTGCTCGCCTTCTCGGTGCTGCTCTTCATCATCAACGTGCTCTACAGCCGCAAGCACGGGGTCATCGCCGGCGACGACCCCTGGGACGGCAACACGTTGGAGTGGATGACCACCTCGCCGCCGCCGCCCTACAACTTCGAGCGGGTGCCCGAGGTCCGGAGCACGATGCCGTTCCGCGACGCCAAGCTGGTGGCCGCCGGGGCGCCGCCGACCTACGCCGCGCCGCACTAGTTAAGTTAGCGGCTACCCCGACCGCGCCTCCACCGCGTCGGCGTGATCCTGGCGGACCAGGAACCACCAGAGCAGCGGGATATAGACCAGGTAGCAGACGATCGTGAAGCTGAAGGCCAGCTCGAAGCCGCCGCGCACCTGCAGCACGCCGCTGATGGCCGGCCCGGCGAACCAGCCGATGTTCCAGCTGAAGGCGAACATGCCCGCCAGCGCCCCCCGACGATGCGGCTCGACGGTGCCCTGGGCGTAGGACTGGTAGACCGGCTCGCCCATGTTCATCAACGCCTGCCGGACGAGGAAGGCGACCGCCACCGCGCTCAGCCAGGGCGCAAAGGTGATGACGCCGAGGAAGGGGATCGAGAGCGCGACGCTTCCGATCAGGAACTGGAGCGAGCCGAAGCGGCGCGCGATCGCCGGGGCCGCCAGGGCGGCGGCGGCGGTGACAACGTAGGAGGCGGCCAGGATCGCTCCGATGGGGGCCGGGCCGAGCCCGAACTTGGCGGCGAAGAAGAGGTTGAAAAAGCGGACCATCGCGCCGGCGCCGAAGGCGAGCGCGAGGTTGGGGATGCCGAACCTCAGCAGGTCGCGGCTCAGCAGCCCACCGCGGGCGCCGGGCAGCCGGACCTGGCGCCGCGGCCGGGGAAGCAGTAGCGCCGGAATGGCGGCCAGCGCGCACGCCCCCGCCCCGACCAAAAGCGCCGCCCGCAACCCCGGCGCGCCGCCGATCAGGGCCGCCAGGTAACCGCCGGCCACCGAGCCGCAGAAGCCGCCGACCCAGCCGAGCAGGAAGTTGGAGGAGAAGACTGTCAGCCGGTCTACGTCATTCGTGTAGTCAGCGAGGGCGGCGGCCGCGACGGCGAAGATGCAGGTGGTCCCGGCGCCCATCACGAAGGCGGCGGCCAGGAGCTGGACGATGCCTGCAGCGAAGGCGATGGCGGTCGCCCCGACCGCCGCGACCAGCGTGCCGGCGACCAGGAACGGACGGCGCCCGTAGCGGTCGGAGGCGGTGGCCACCGGGAGCCCAAAGAAGATGGCGGCCACCGCCGGCATGGAGTTGACGTAACCGATCACGTCGTTGTGGAAGCCGGCGCCGTGCAAATACAGATTCATGACCGTCGAGCTGACGCCCCAGAGCCCGAATGAGAAGAGCACCTGGATCGCCAGCGCCCGCCGGACTGGCGGGCTGAAGTGCCAGACGGCCAGCGGCGCGGGGAGCGAGATCAGGGCGAGGTCCGGAGCGGTGCTTGCGAAGCGGCCTCCTCGGCCCTGGTGCGGATGAACCAGCGCAGACCGATGTCGACGCTCGCGACCAGCAGGCTCAGCTTGCCAATCACCATCAGCACGACCCCCGCAAGGACCTGGTCGGTCAGCGGGTCGATCCCCTGGACGAGGCGCGGCGCGGTCACGTAGAAGGGATAGAGTGGGGCCCTCCCGAAGAGCAGGATCACCGACACCGTGTCAGCGGGAACGGTGCCGAAGAGCAGGTAGAGCACCTTGCCGGCCTCCCCCAGCCGCCAGCTGGCGGCGGCCGAGGTGGCGCCCACGACCGGCCACCAAAAGAGGGTCCCGGCCACCATGAAGGTCAGGTGCTCGAACACGTGGACGCCCTCGGAGCGAACCGCCATCTCGTAGAGCGCGGGCAGGTGCCAGGCGCCCATGACGATCGCGAAGGCGACCTGGGCGGGGATGGGCTCGGTTACCGCCCGCAGGCCCGGGACCCGGACCAGCGCGGCCACCATCGAGGGTGAGAGCGCCAACAGGAAGAAGGGCGGAGCGACCAGCCCGATGAGGACGTGCTGGAGCATGTGGACGCTCTGCAAGTACTGATCGCTGATGGTGTCGACCGGGGTCTCCAGCGCCAGCCAGATGGTGAGTAGGCCGAGAAGGAAGTAGAGGGCATGCTTGCGGCCCGCGTCAGCGCGCCCGCGGGCGAGAGCACCGTAGCCAAGGCCCAAGAGCAGCAGGCCGGCGTAGACGGTGGGGTCGAAGGGCCAGCTCAAGCGGCGTCGCCGCCCGAAGGCTACTGGTCCGCGGGCGGGCGGGTTCGGCGCCGGCGGGCCGGGCTCGGCGAGGCGGCGACGTCGGTTGCGACCGCCTCGTTGTGATCTTCAGGGTCGGCCGGGTGGCCGCCCTCAGCGGACTCGGTGGCGAGCACGCGCTCACCGGCCCGGTTCTGGGTATCGCAGTAGAGCACGTAGGCGCCGAGCCCCACCACCATCAGGAAGGCGACCGCCATTGCCACGGCCATGACGCCGACGGCAACCGTCCCTTCGTTGACAAGGAGGACCTGGTGCATACCCGGCACCCCTGAATTATCGGGCATCCGCGCCCGCGGCCGGAGCGACTGCGAGCCGAGTTCACATAAGCTGAAAAACATCAACCTGATCGACTTCGCGATCCTGATCGCGATCATCCTGGCCGCCGGAAACGGCCATCAGCGAGGATTCTGGCTCTCGCTCTTCCAGTACCTCGGCCTCCTCGCCGGCGTCGTCGCCGGCGCGGCGGTCGCGCACTGGATCGCCGACCTGCTCGGCATCCGCAGCGCGGAGACAAGACCGCTGACGGCGGTGGTCGTGCTCCTCGTCTGCGGCAGCCTCGGCTCGAGCCTTGGCTACTGGCTCGGCGAGCCGGTCCGGATCCGAATCCTCATGGCGGCCCGCCGGAGTGAGGTCGACAACATCGTCGGAGCGCTCTTCTCGATCCTGGCGGTGCTGGTGGTGAGCTGGTTTTTGGGCCTCAGCTTCTCCCGCGGACCGAGCCCGCTCATCGCGAGGCTGATCCAGCAGTCGTCGATCCTCCGCTACCTTGACCGCCTCGCGCCCCGGCCGCCTGCCTTCCTCGCGGGCGTGCAGCAGGTCCTCTCGGGAGTCAGCTTCCCGGCCACCTTCTCGGGCCTCGAGCCGTTATTGGGATCTCCTCCCCCACTCCCTTCCCAGGTCGATACCCAGGGCGTCCAGCGAGCGCGATCGGAAACCGTGGAGGTCCAGAGCACAGGCGTCGCCTGCAGCGGTATCATCACCGGCTCGGGGTTCCCCTTCGCGACCGACGACATCCTCACCAACGCGCACGTGGTGGCCGGGACCAGGGACACGGTGGTGATTCTTCCCGACGGGCGCCGCCGGGCCGCGACGGTCGTCTTCTTCGACCCCGAGGTGGACATCGCCGTCCTCCACGTTCCCGGTCTCGGTCTGGCCCCGCTGGGGACGGCGGGCGGCGACCGCGGGACCCAGGGGGCCGCCATCGGATATCCCGGCGGGCAGAGCCTGACCGTGTCGGCCGCGGTGATCGACGAGCTGATCAACGCCCAGGGCCGCGACATCTACGACCAGAGCCTGGTCACCCGGCAGATCTTCGTGATCGACTCGACCACCGCCAGCGGGGCGCCGGGCGTCCAGCCGGGCAATTCCGGGGGCCCTCTGGTGGACCTGAATGGCAAAGTCCTCGGCGTGGTCTTCGCCGCCTCCACCAGCGACGCTAACCGCGCCTACGCCCTGACCGACGAGCAGGTCGCCGCCGATGAACAGGCCGGGATCGGAAGGACGGCGGGGGTCGATACCGGCAACCGGTGCGCCGTCTAGCTTTTCCTCAGGCCCGCGCGGCCGCCTTGAACAGCCAGTCGAGGGAGCCCCTGAGGTAAGGGCGGGAGCGGACCAGGGCTCGGAACCGGATCTCGCCGCCGGCCGGCTCCGCCGACCACCACCACCAGCGCCGGTTGTCCGGCTCCAGCCAGAACTTCCAGGCGCGCAGTGACCAGCGGTCGAGGGTGCAGGTCTGGATCGCGCTGTCGTCCACGCACTGCTCCACGAACCAGCCCGGGAGAGGCTGTCCCTCGAGCACCGCGCGCATCACCTCCCGGGCCGCCTCCAGCACCGGCTCATCGCCGTCGAAGGTCAGCTCGTCGACCTCGAAGCCGTCCGGGACCGCCCCCTCCCAGGCGTGGTGCTCCAGGTGGCGGAGCTCCTCCGCCGGCCTCACCCCAGGATTTCCAGGGCTCCGTCGAGGAGCGCCTGGCAGCCCTGGACCAGGAGGCGGTCGGCCGTGTGCTCCTGCGGCGAGTGGCTGATGCCGTCGTGGCTGGGAACGAAGAGCATGCCGGCCGGCACCTTCCGGGCCAGGATCTCGGCGTCGTGGCCGGCGCCGCTCTCGAGCCGCCGCCAGGGCAGCCCGCTCCGGGCGGCGACCCGCTCAAGGGCCGCCACATAGCCGGGGAACATCGGCATCGCCGGCCACGAGGTTTGCAGCTCGAACTCGGCCGTGCAGCCCTCCTCCCCGGCGATGCGGCCGAGCTCATCGCGAAGCACCTGCCGGATGGAGTCGAGGACGGCCGGGTCGGGGCTCCGAGACTCGACGATGAAGCGGGCGAGGCCGGGAACTTGATTGGGAGCCCCGGGCTCGAACTCGACCGCGCCGACGTTGGCGACCGACCGCTGCTCGACGCCCTGCACGAGCTCGCGGAGACCAGCGATGAAGCGGGCGGCGGTGCGGCCGGCGTCACGGCGGTAGTTGAAGGGGGTGGTCCCCGCGTGGTTGGCCTGGCCGCGGATCACCGCGGCGTGGCGGTCGATGCCGGCGATGGCGTCGACGACCCCGAGGTCGAGGGCCTCGGTCTCCAGCCGGGGTCCCTGCTCGATATGCAGCTCCAGGTAGCCGATCACCGACTCGATCGCCGGTGACACGGTGAAGTGCTCGCTTCCCTCGAACCCGTGGCCGCTGACGCCCTCCTCATCGTGGAAGCTGATTGCGGCGACCCGACCGGCCGCCGGGTGGCCCGCGTCACGCAACGCGCGGCAGACCTCGATCGCCGCGACCACGCCGTAGGCGCCGTCGAGGCGGCCGCCGGCCGGCACCGTGTCGCTATGGGAGCCGAGCAACAGCCAGGGCCCGGCGCCAGGAGGGTGGCCGAAAACGTTGTTGACCTCGTCGAGGCCGACCTCGAGGCCGGCCTCCCGCATCCGTGCCGCCAGCCACCGCCGGCCCTCGATGTCCGGCTTCGACCCGGCCAGCCGGTCGACTCCGCCGTCGGGACGGCCGCCGATTTTCGCCAGCTCGACGAGGTCGCCCAAGAGTCTGTCGGCCGAGACGCGCGGGGTCATTTCGGGGTCCCCGGCGAATCGAAGATTCGCTGGGCTGAATATGGCAATCTCTCCACAAACCGACCCCAGCCCGGCTCGCCGACCACGCGGCCGCGGTCGTAGACGACCCGCCCGCGGCTCACGGTGGTCCGCACCCGTCCCTTGAGGTCCAGCCCACTGTAGGGAGAGAAGCCGGCCGCGCTGTGCAGGTCCGAATCCGCCAGCCGCCCCTCTGCGTGGGGGTCGAAGAGGACCAGGTCGGCGTCGGCGCCGATCGACAGGTTTCCCTTCCGCGGGTAGAGGCCGAAGATCCGGGCGGGGTTCTCGGAGAGCAGCCTGACCAGGTCCGCCATTCCGATCCGGCCGGCCTCGACCCCGAAGGTGTAGAGGAGCGTCAGCGTCGTCTCCACGCCCGGGATGCCGGGGCTGACGGTGGTGAAATCGTCCGAGCCGCCGCGCTGCTCCAGCGAGTAGCCGCAGTGGTCGCTGCCCACCGACTGGATCGCGCCCCGCTCGACCCGCTCCCAGAGGCCCTCCCGCATCTGCGCGCTCCGGATCGGCGGCGTCATCAGGAAGCGGATCGCGTCCGGACCCGTGTAGACCGAGTCGTCGAGGCAGAGGAAGTGCGGACAGGTCTCGGCCAGCGCCGGGATCCCGCGCTCGCGCGCCTCGCTGACCAGGTCCACCGACAGGGGGCTCGAGAGGTGGACGAAGTAGACCGGGCTGCCGGTCACGCGGCTGAAGAAGAGACACCGGTTGACCGCCTCCGACTCCGCCACCGCCGGCCGGGCGGCCGAGTGGTAGGCGAAGCTCCGCTTGCCCTCGGCCAAAAGCTCCCGGCGGGCTCCGGCCAGGAGGTCGTCGTTCTCGGCGTGGACCTGAACCAGGAGCCCCGCGGCGCCCGAGCGCTCCAGCAGGCGGAGGATCAGGTGGTCGTCGACGTAGAAGACGGCGTCCTTGTAGGTGGTGTAGACCTTGGCGCTGGTCACCCCGGTGTCGACGGCTCTCTCGAGGTCCCGTTCCCAGCCCTGGTCGAGGCGCGTGATGTTGAGGTGCAGCGAGTAGTCGATAAGGCTGGCCCCATCGGCTTCCCGCCGGACCGCCGCCAGCGCCTGGCCGAAATCCTCGCCGGGGTGCTGGGTGGCGAAGTTGATGTAAGTCGTGACGCCCCCGGCGGCCGCCGAGCCGCTGCCGCTCACGAAGTCGTCGGCGGTCCGGCCGCTGCCGGTGTCGAGCGAGAAGTGCGTGTGCGGGTCGACGACGCCGGGCAGGACGTAGAGGCCGGACGCGTCGATGGTGTCGGGATCAACGTCGGTGCTCTCGCCCGCAGGCAGGTGTGCCGCCACCCTGCCGTCCCGGACCACGATGTCAACCTGCCGCTCGCCGTCGCCATCGACGAGCGTGCCGCCACGCACCAGCAAGCTAGTCGGCCGCCGCCAGTTCGAAGCTGATGTCCTGCGCTCCCTCCCAGAGGACGGCGCGGCCCAGCTCCGAAAGCCGGTCGGCCCCCTCGGTGATGGTGGCAAAGTGGTTCCCCGCCAGCTGCCCCATCCGGCTCGCGAAGAGCGTCGCGCCATAGGGGAAGAGGATCTCGGTCTCGCTGATCCCGCCGGGGTAGAGGAGGAGGTGGCCGGGCGCCGGATGGCTGGTGTGGTTCTCGTAGCCGACCCCGACCTCGAGCCCGCCGAGAGGGACCCAGGCGGACTCCCCGCTCCAGCGCGCCTGGATTATCTTCGACCGCATCGGCAGCAGCTTTCGGAAGGCCGCCACCGTTTTCGGGGCTGCCTCGGACTCGAGACGGGCGCTGAACTCGAACCGACCGGCGACAATCCTCACCATGGCGCTGAACCAATCTTCCATGAACCTGGCGAGAATCTCCACCCACGTTCTCGACACCACCCGCGGCGCGCCGGCCGCCGGCGTGGCGGTGAAGCTGCTGCGGCGCGACGGCGGCGACCTGGTCGAGGCCGGTTCGGGCGTGACCGGCGACGACGGACGGATCGCGAACCTGGCCGCCGACGGCGTCGTCCCCGGCTGGTACCAGCTGGTCTTCGAACTCGACCCCTACTACGGCTCGCAGCAGCACTTCTTCAGCCGGGTGACGTTTGACATCGCCATCGCGGAAGCGCGCCATCACCACGTCCCGCTGCTGGTCTCGCCCTATTCGGCAACCTCCTACCGTGGAAGTTGAGACCCTCTTCGAAGGGGCCACTCCACTCGCGCTGCGGCTCGTCGCCGAGGGTCCCTGGCGGTCGGAACAGCAGATGATCGACCGCGCTTACCGGCTGCTGCCTGAGCTCGAGGAGGAGGAGAAGATCGCCACCCTGAACGCCCACCCGCGGATCGGCGAGGACCCTGCGAGGCTGTCGCGGCTCTCGCTCGCCGAGCAGGGATCCGATTCGATGCCGGAGCTGGATCGCCTCAACGCGGAGTACGAATCCCGCTTCGGCTTTCGGTTCGTCGTCTTCGTCGACGGCCGCTCCAAGAGCGAGGTCGTGGAGGTCTTGAAAGTGCGCATGGAGCGAGCCCGTGACCAGGAACTTGATGAGGGCCTGAGAGCCGTGGTGGACATCGCCGCCTCGAGGGTCGGACGGTGAAGCGCGAGATCAGGTACGGCAAGGCCGAGATCCGCTGCTACCGCGCCTATGCCGGTGAGCCGGAGCTCTTCGGGACCGAGACCACCGTCGACGTCTTCGGCGACTCCTTCATGGAGTCCTACACCGAGGGCGACAACCGCAACGTGGTCGCCACCGACACCATGAAGAACTTCACCTACGCGGCCCTGCTGGAGTACGAGGGCACGACCCACGAAGGCTGGGCCGAGTTCTTGGCCCGGCGCTTCCTGGACACCTACCCGCAGATGGAGTGGCTGCGGATCCGGGAGCACGAGCTGCCCTTCGTCGCCCACTCCGACAAGCTCTTCGAGGGCCCGCGCCGCGACGAGTACGGCGTCGTCCAGCTGGAGATCGGCCGCGACGGAATCCGCTCCCTCCGGGCCGGCGTCCGGCAGCTCCGCCTCGTGAAGCTGACCGGCAGCGCCTTCGCAGACTTCATGCGTGACCAGTACACGACGCTCCCGGAGCGGCCCGACCGGCCGCTGTACATCTTCTGCGACATCCACTGGAAGTACTCCGATACCGCACGGCCGATCGACCCCCACGAGGTGGCAGGCGCGGTGCGGGAGGTCTTCAACGGCTTCGTCAGCATGTCGATTCAGCACCTCCTGAACGAGTTCGGGACGGTGCTCTTGGAGCGCTACCCGCAGGCTTCGGAGTTCAGCTTCGAGGCCCAGAATCGGCTCTGGGACACCTCGGCCGTCTCCGACTCCGACTCCCGGCGCCGCGTCTACAGCGACCCCAAGCCCGCCCACGGCCTGATCGGCCTGACCGTCTCGCGTTGAGCGAGAGCCGAGAGCTGCCGACCCTCGCCGACCTGCAGGCGATGCTCGACGCCCACGAGTTCACTTCGGCGTTCGGCTTCCAGGTCGTCTCCGCCGGAGGCGGGGAAGCGACCATCAGGGTCCCCTTTCTAAAGCGCTGGGAACGGCCGGGCGGGATCTTGAGCGGTCAGGTCTACATGAACGCGGCGGACTGCGCGATGTGGGTCGCGATCGTCGCCAGCCACGGCTTCGGCCCCGTAACGGTGACGACCGAGCTCAACACCTCCTTCATGGGCGCGGCACGGGAGGAAGACATCACCTGCACCGCCCGGATCCTCCGCAACGGCCGCAGGCTCATCTACGGCCTGGCCGACTGCTACGGCGCCGACGGGCGCCACTTCGCCCACCACATGCTGACCTATGCCCGCGCGGACGCCTGAGCGCGGCTACCCGGGCACGCCGCTGCCGCGCAAGCTCGGCCTCCGGGAGGGGTCGGAGGTGCTGATCACAGCTGAGGGCGATGCCCAGCGGCCGCGCGGGCCCTACGACGTGATCGTCTTCTTCGCCCTCTCGCGCCGCGAGCTGGAGGGGCGATTGCCGGCGCTGGCCGCGCGCCTGGAGCCGAACGGACGCTTCTGGATCGGCTGGCCCAAGAAGAGCTCCGGCATCCCGACCGACCTGGACGAGCACGTACTCCGCGAGGTGATCCTGCCCACCGGGCTGGTCGACAACAAGGTCGCCGCCATCGACGAGCTCTGGTCGGGTCTCCAGTTCGTCCTCCGGCTGGAGAACCGGCCCAAGGCCAGCCCTAAGGGGTAGGCCCCTTCGCGCGGGCCTTCTCGACGCCCTGCAGGGCCGACTTCAGGTCGGCCAGCCACTCCGCCTGGCGGCCCGCGACCAGCCGCACGCACCAGTTGAGCGCCTCGCTCCGGCTCCGCGCGACCCCGGCCGCGATCAGGGTGTCGAGGACCTGCCGCTCGGGCTGCCGCAGGCGCGTCATGACCGGCATCGAAAGCGTCGTGAAGGTCTGCCGGGTGGCGCCGGCGATAGCGCCCCAGGAGACCTTGCGGCGGAATCGGCGCTGGCCATCCTCGGCGATCCGCACGCGCTGCTCTCGGGTCTCCTCGCGGAAGCGCGCGATCCGGCCCTCCTGGGCGCCGGCGTCGGTGCCGTCCGGGTCGGCGAGCCGGCCGACAACGACGATCTCGTCGCCGTCCACGCTGACCTCGGAAGGCCCATCGAACCAGCCCTCGGGGATCCGCGCCGCGAACCAGGCGGCGATGTCAGCCTCCTGCGCCATTTCGATTACGAGATTACATGGCTAGAGTGGCCAGGAACCCAATGCCCTGCGCAAACTGCCCTGCAACCGGCGGGCCGCGGCAGGTGTTCAACTGATGTGATCAAAGCGCGGGCCTTCGAGCAGATGGTGGAGAGTCACCAGCACCGGATCTTCGGCTTCGCCCTCAGCCTCTCCGGAAACGCGGCCGACGCGGAGGAGATCGCCCAGGACGCCTTCGTTAGGGCTCACCGGGCGCTGGAGGGTTACGACGAGCAGCGCGTCCGCGAGCTGAAGGTCTCGGCCTGGCTCCACCGGATTACCCTCAACGTCTTCCGCAACCGCGTCCGGCGCAGGCTCCGCGACACGGTCCCCCTGGAGGCGATCGCCGAGCCGCACGCCAACGGCCTGCTCCCCCACGAGCTTCACGACCTGCGCGAGGCCATCCTTCGATTGCCGCGGAGATACCGGGAGGCGGTGGTGCTCCGGCACGTGCAGGGGTTCGACTACGGAGAGATCGCCGCGGTCCTCGGCGTGCCCGCCGGCACCGCGAAGTCGGACGTCCACCGCGCCCTCGCCATCCTCAAGGAGGAGCTCAGATGAACATCACCGAACAGCTCACCCGGCTGGGCGAGGTCACCGCGCCGCCGACGCTCCTGCCGTCGGTCATGGCCGCCATCGCCGGCGACCGGTATGGCATTACCGAGGACGAGGTCTGGCCGCTCTGGATCGCCTGGAACCGCGACGGCGTCTCCGCCGTGATGCGCGCCGACGAAAACGATGAGGCCGCCTTCCGGGCTTGGTTCGAGAGCGAGATCGGGCGTCCGCTCCAGCGGGCCGAGGCGGTGCCGGCCGGGCTGCGCAGGGCGCGTCGCTACGACCTCAGCGAGCTGACCGACTTCGAGCGCGACGTGCTCCTCAAGACCGCGCAGATCCCCCGCGGCGAGGTCCGCACCTACGGCTGGGTCGCCCGGGAGATCGGCCGGCCGGCCGCCGTCCGCGCGGTCGGGACCGCGCTTGCCAACAACCCGATCCCAGTCCTCATCCCCTGTCACCGCGTCGTCCGCAGCGACGGCGTGATCGGCAACTACGGTGCCGGCGGGACCGCCGCCAAAAAGCAGATCCTGGCCGCCGAGGGCGTGGACACCGTGCTCCTGGAGCGGCTGGCACGGGAGCGGGTTCGCTTCTACGGCAGCCGGACGACGCACATCTTCTGCCTGCCCACCTGCCACCACGCGCGGCGCGTTAAGCCCCGCAACCTGCTCCAGTTCCACACCGAGCGGGAGGCTCGAGCCGGGGGCTACCGGCCCTGCAAGGTGTGCCGCCCGGTGGAGGCGGCCGAGGCGGTCTAGCGCCGGAAACTAAGCTTGGAGGCGATGGCCGCCAACCCGCTGGTCCCCCTCTACGGGCGGTCGGCGCTCAGCGACCTGGCACCCTCTTTGCTCGCGAGCCTCGGCCTCAGCGGATATCCGAACCTGCTCGGGATCCCCGAGGCCGGCGGAGTCTGCCTGCTGCTGGTGGACGGGCTGGGCTTCGAGCTGGTGAGGGAGAACCGCCGCCACGCGCCCTTCCTGGCCGAACTGCTCGACCAGGGGAGCTCCCTCACCGCCGGCTTCCCGTCAAGCACCGCTGTCAGCATCGCGTCGATCGGGACCGGCAAGACGCCGGGCGAGCACGGGATCGTCGGCTACACGATGGGCGTGCCGGGCCAGGACCGGGCGATGAACAACCTGCGCTGGGCGCTGCATGGCGCGGGCCCTCACGTCGACCTCCGCGACGTCATCGTCCCCGAGGACTTGCAGCCCGACCCGACCGCCTTTCAGCGGGCCGAGGACGGCGGGGTCCACGCCTTCATCGTGGGCCCTCGTGAGCACATGTCCAGCGGGCTCACCCGGGCAGCCCTGCGCGGGGCCCAGTACCGGCCGGTCTTCAGCATGGGCGACCTCGCGGCGGAGACGGTGGCCGCGCTCCGCGGCGCCGGCCGCAACTTTGTCTACAGCTACCACCCCGACCTCGACATGACCGGCCACGTGCGCGGAGTCGACTCCCACGCCTGGCGGCTGCAGCTGGGTCTGGTCGACCGGCTCGTCCTGGCGCTGGCCGAGCGGCTGCCGAAGGACAGCAACCTCTTTATCACCGGCGACCACGGCATGGTCGACGTCCCGCCCGATCGCCGCATCGATTTCGACCGGGAACCGGCACTCCAGCAGGGAGTGAGGCTTCTGGCCGGCGAGCCGCGAGCGCGGCATGTCTACACCCGCGCGGGTGCCGCGACGGAGGTCCTGGCCGCCTGGCGGGAGCGGCTCGGCGATGAGATGTGGGTGGTCGGCCGGGAGGACGCGATCGAGCGCGGCTGGTTCGGCCCGACCGTCACCGACGCTGCACGGGGCAGGATCGGCGACGTCATCGCCGCCGCCCACGGACCGGTCGGCGTCGTCCAGCCGAGCGTGCTGTCGATCGAGGCGATGCTGATCGGCCATCACGGCTCGCTCACCGCGGGCGAGCAACTGGTGCCGCTGCTGGTCGTCGAAGGCTGACGGAGCATGCCGCTCGATACCTACCGCCGCAAACGCGACTTCGGCCAGACTCCGGAGCCAAGCGGCGGCGAGAGGCCGAGAGCGCGCAAGCCAAAGCTTTCCCGATTCGTGGTCCAAGAACACCACGCCACCAGCCTCCACTGGGACTTCCGACTCGAGCGCGACGGGGTCCTGGTCTCCTGGGCGGTTCCCAAGGGAGTCCCGCCCGACCCCAAGCGCAACCACCTCGCGGTCCACGTCGAGGACCACCCCCTCTCCTACATCGACTTCTCGGGTGAGATCCCGGAGGGCAATTACGGTGCCGGCGCGGTCAGCGTCTGGGACCGGGGAACCTACGAGGAGCTGAAGTGGAGCGACCGCGAGGTGATGGTCGTGCTTCACGGCAAGCGCGTCGAGGGGCGCTACGTGCTCTTCCAGACCGGGGGGAAGAACTGGATGATCCACCGCATGGACCCACCCCAGGACGCCGGCCGGGAGCCGATGCCGGAGCGCCTGGAGCCGATGCAGGCGAGGCTGGCGAAGGGGCTGCCGAGGGACGCCGAGACCTACGGCTTCGAGTTCAAATGGGACGGGATCCGGGGCCTCGCCTTCATCTCGGGTGGCCGCCTCCGGCTGTTGAGCAGGAGCCTGGAGGACGTCAGCGGGCGATATCCCGAGCTGCGCCAGCTGGGCGAGGCGCTGGGGGCCCGGGAGATGGTCCTGGACGGCGAGGTGATCGCGGTCGGCAAGGACGGCCGGCCCAGTTTCGAGCTGCTCCAGGGCCGGATGGGCCTGACCGCCGACGCCGACATCCGGCGCCGGATGAAGGAGATCCCGGTCGGCTACGTGGTCTTCGACCTCCTCTACCTCGACGGCCATTCGACGCTCAAGCTGCCCTACCACGAGCGGCGCCGGCTGCTCGAGGGCCTGAAGCTGAAAGGCCCTCACTGGCAGACGCCACCGTCGACCGCGGGCGATGGCGAGGGCACCCTCGAGGCGAGCCGCCGGCTCGGCCTCGAAGGGGTGATGGCCAAGCGGCTCGACAGCGTCTACCAGCCCGGACGCCGCTCCGATGCCTGGCTCAAGATCAAGAACCACCTGGGCCAGGAGCTGGTCATCGGCGGCTGGCTGGAGGGCGAGGGGTCGCGGACGGGACGTATCGGCGCCCTGCTCGTGGGCCACTACGACGGCGACGTGCTCGTCTACGCGGGCAAGGTCGGGACGGGCTTCACCGAGGCGATGCTGGAGCGTCTCCAGCGGCTCCTGGCGCCCATCACGCGAGACTCCTCACCGTTCGGGGCGGGCGTCGCACCTCCCCGGACGGCTCACTTCGTCGAGCCGGCGCTCGTAGGGGAGTTCGAGTTCACCGAGTGGACCCGCTCGGGCCAGCTCCGCCACCCTGCCTTCAAGGGCCTGCGCGAGGACAAGGACCCGCGCTCGGTGGACCGCGAGGTCCCGACCCAGGCCTGAATCTCCGACCCGACCGACTAATCTGATAGGACTAATGTCCGATTTGAACTGGTCCCGCATCCGGGACCAGTGCCTCGTCGCCGTCTGCGTCATCTTCTTCCTTTACGCCCTCTGGTGGGTCGTTAGCCACTTCCTGGTCCACGCCGGCGTCTTGGTGTTGCTCGCGATGGTGGTCGCCTCGGCGCTGGAGCCGCTGCTCTCGCGCCTGGAGAAGTTCACGCCGCGGATCATCGCGGCGCTGGCCACCTATATCGTCGCCGGCGCCATCGTGGCCGCCGGGCTCTACCTCTTCCTGGGCCCACTGCTCGGCCAGTCACAGGGCCTCAGCACTCGACTGCCCGGCTACTTCGACCACCTGATCGCATCGACCAACGCCTACGCCGCAGGCTACGGGATCGTCCTGCCGCCCCCGGGCCAGGTCCGGTCGAGCCTCGCTCACGCCGCCCAGGCGCAGTTCCAGCAGATCCTGGTCCAGGCCATCGGCTACCTCCAGGTGGCCGCTGGTGCCGCCGCCGACACTGCGCTGGTGCTGCTGCTGGCGTTCTGGTTCATGGTCGACGGCCAGCGGGTCCGATCCGCCTTCGCCCAGGTCGTGCCCGGCCGCCACCGGGAGCGCTTCCGATTCGTCGAGGACACCCTCAGCACCGTGTTGGGCGGCTACATTCGCGGGCAGCTGACGATGGCGGCCATAATCGGCGTCTCGGCCGGCGTCGGCTGCTACCTGCTCGGCGTCCAGTACCCGATCGTCATCGGAGTGCTCGCCTTCGTGTTCGAGCTGGTCCCGATGGTCGGCCCGATCCTGGCAGCGCTCCCGGCGGTCCTCGTGAGCGCCTTCCAGCCGTTCCCCCTGGTGCTGGAGGTGGCCGCCTTCTTCATCGCCATGCAGTTCGTCGAGAACAACATCCTCGCGCCCCGGATCACGGGCGGCGCCGTGGGACTCCACCCGATCGCCGCCATCCTGGGGCTGGTCGCAGGCTTCGAGGCCGCCGGTATCGTGGGGGCGCTGTTCGCCCTCCCGGCACTTTCAGGCGCGAGCGTGATCGGCTCGGCCTCCCTCAAGGCGTGGCGGGGCGAGCCCGTCGTCGTCAAGCGCGGGGGCATGACCTTCCGGATGCCCTCGCTCCGAAGGCGGAAGAAATCGCCCGACACCGCCGCCTGATCGCGGTCCGACCCGCCCAGCGCTTAGTAGCGCATGCAGCCTTCGAGGAAGGGGAGGGGCGAGGTAGTTGCCCCACTGCCGGATCTCGAAGTGCACGTGCAGGCCGGTCGAGTTCCCGGTCTTGCCCTCGTGCGCGATGAGGTCGCCGCGCCGGACCAGCTGGCCGTCCCTGACCACGAAGTCGTGGAGGTGGCCGTAGAGCGTCGAGTAGCCGTTGCCATGGGTGATGATCACGTAGTTGCCATAGCCGGTGGCCCCGGTGAACACCCTCGCGATCCCGGTGTCGGCCGCGTGGACGTCCACCAGGTTGGGACCGGCGATGTCCAGCCCGGTGTGGAAGTGGCCCGTCGGGCACTCGCTGCTGTTGGGTGCCAGCCGCAGGGTCGTGCAGCCGAAGCCCTGGGTGATGACGCGGACTTGCTCGGGCCACGCGAACTGGCCGCTGCCGCCGCCGGCGAACGCGGCGGCGACGGCATCCTGGCTGAAGTCGAGGGCGTAGACCTGCGCGGTCATCACGTACGCTCCCGGGTCGCCTCGTAGGACTTCCGGTTCAGGCCGCGGTTGTCGTTGGGACCTGGCTGCTGGCGCTGCTGTCGCCCGGTGGAGGAGTGGCGCCCGGGTCGAGCAGGTTCGGATCGCGGAGCCCGGCGAGCACGTCGGCTCCGCTGGCGGGGAGCGCCGGGGCGGCGCCACCCGCAACGCCGCCCGTCGCGCCTGAACCACCGCTTGTGCCGGTCGTCGAGGTACCGGAAACAGTGGTGAGGGCGATGGCCGGCGACGCGGGCAGGGTCAGCGCCGGGGTCGCCGACACGGTCGGCAGCGGCAGAGGCACCGTGATCGCGCCGACGGTCACGCCGGGAATGAGCGCTGCGGCGAGGGCGGCGCCGGCGAGGAGCACAAGACGTCGGGTCGCGCGAAAGGAAAATGGAAAGCCTCGCCGCTCCTCGGTAGACCGGCGGCCCGATAAAACCACCGGCGCACCAACTACCTTACAGCCCCCCTATCATCTCAAGTTATTGCCCGCTCGTGGAGCGAGGTCAGGCGAGGACGCGCCGCGCGACCGGAGGCAGCAGCACTAGCACGGCCCCGGTGGCCAGCGCCAGGTCGGCGGCGCTCCAGAGGCCGAAGTCCCGCACCATCGGCACCGGTGACACGGCCAGGACCGCGAATCCGATCACCAGCGCCGCGCCGCTGGCGACGATCGCCGGGCCGACCCGCAGCGATGCTTCGGATGACGCGTCTGAGGCGCCCGCGCCGCCCTCGCGGGCGCTGCTGTACCGCGCCTTGAAGAAGTTGCCCGCCTCGAGGGAGACGATGGTCCCAAACCCGAGGCCGGTCAGGAGCAGGGGTATGAAGTTGGCGGTCAGGATGAACCGGCACTGCTCCAAGAACTCCTGCCAGTAGAAGGGACGGCGGGCTGCCCCCCGCAGGGCGGCGCCGAACAGTTCGGTCAGCTCGCCGACCGACTCCACCGAGCGCCGGGCGCGACCACCCACGCTCATATCAGGTACTTACCGTATGGGTGATACGAGAAGTGACGCGGCGTCCCCTCTATACCTCCACCAATGATGATACCGACTCAGTATAGATTGTGATAAAGCAAAAGGGGCCACAGGGCCCCTTTTGTCTATAACTGCGAACTAACGCCGGCCGGGTAGGCCTAGACGACGGCCTCCTTCTCCAGCTCCTCGCTGACACCCATGCCACGAGCCCCGTACACCTCGCCCAGGTGGTGGTGGTAGGGCACGCCGGTGAAGAGGTGGTGGCTCTTGGTCGGGTAGTCCTTGGAGGGGTCCCACTCCTTCCGCTGGAGCTCGATGTAGCCCTGCTCCTTGCGCTCTTTGAGCGCGGTCAGCAGCTCGCTCATGCCGTAGCCCGCGGCGTGCTGCATGGCGAGGGTGATGAAGAGGAAGCCGACCCCCATCTGGCCCAACTCGTCGAAGGTCATCGGGTCCTTCTCGTTCTGCCACTTGAAGGAGGACGAGTAGTTGAAGGCGAAGCGAGCCTTCGGGAACCGCTTCCTGATCGCCTGGGTGAACTCCTCCACCGGGCCGCGGGCCGCTGTCGGGAACTCGCACCAGAGCAGGTCGGGGATGCCGCTGTCGAGATAGCGAAGGCCGCGCTCGATGGCGAGCTGGATGCCGCGGGTCGACTCGGGTGCCTCGGTCGCGGAGACACCGTCGGTGCGGGCGATGATGATGAAATCTCGGGCGCCCATGTCGTCGGCGACGTTGCGCATCATCCGCAGCTTGCCGACCATCTCGTCGGCCGAGACCAGCGCCTTGCCGGCGATGTGGCCACAGCGCTTGGGCATGACCTGGTCCTCGATGTGGGCCGCGGCCACGCCGGTGTTGACGTAGAGCTCGGTCGTCCGCTGGACGTTGAAGATGTTGCCATAACCGACGTCCATGTCGGCGACCACCGGCGGGATCTCGAGGTGGATCGGGGCGACCCCCTTGTCGGGGTCGCCGAGGGCCATCGTCAGCTGGAACTTGCGCAGCGCGCTGACGGTGCGGCGCACCCCGTCGGCGATCTCGACGCTGGAGTAGAGGTCCATGTCGGTGGTGCCGAGGTGGCCGATGGCGAAGGAGTAGCCGCTGAAGTAGACCGCGTCGAAGCCGTGGTACATCAGCAGCTCGGCGCTGTGGGGATCGTAGACCCCGGGGCCGAACACGTACGACTGGCTGGCGAGCATCTCGCGCAGCCGGGTGCTGGCATTCTGCCAGCGGGTCGAGGGGACCTTGTACCCGTCAGGTAGTAGAGGAGTCGATACCAATTCCATGAGAACCACGCTATCAAGCTTGGTGTTATTCGTCCAATTGATAGGTTTGATCAGTTCGATAGGCCGGATTTATATTGAAAGGGCTGGCACCAGGTCCTCAGATTTGAGCAGCAGGTCCACGAACGCCTTGACGACGCCGGTCGCCGGACCGAGGTCGCGGCGACGCATCACCACCAGTCGGCGCCGGAGCGGAAGGCCGTCGGAGATGGCCACCCGGCGCAGGGTGCCGGCAGCGACCTCCGCCACCACCGCCGTGCGGGGCAGGAGGGCGACGCCGAGGTTGCGCTCGACCATCTTCTTGGCGGCCTCGATGTTGTCCAGCTCAAACATGCCCCGAGGGGTCAGCCCGGCGCTGGCGAAGGATGCCTGCGTCAGCTCGTAGTAGCTGGAGGTCCGGTCGAAGAGGATCAGCTGCTCACCAGCCAGCTCGCCCATGGACACGCTGCCGCGGCCGGAGAAGCGATGGATCGGGGCGACCATCAGCACCAGCTCCTCTTGATGGAAGGGCGTCACCTCGATGTCGTGGTGACGGAGCTCGCGGCCGAGCCCGAGCTGGACCTCGCTCTTGAGGACCATCTGGAGCACGTCCTCGGAGTGGCCGGTGCGGACCGCGACCTCGAC
This sequence comes from Candidatus Dormiibacterota bacterium, assembly GCA_035535055.1. GTDB lineage: Bacteria > Chloroflexota > Dormibacteria > Dormibacterales > Dormibacteraceae > UBA6019. The sequence goes on from DATLQT010000092.1 coordinate 22,436, forward strand.
CCTTGGGTGTTCCGCGCCGAAACGCTCCAGCACCGGCGGCAGGAGGTAGGTGCTGCAGGCCGGCGCCGAGGCCAGCACGAGATGACCGGCGGACGCGGAGTTGAGCTCGGCGATCGCCTCCCGGCCCTCCCTGACGGCCTGGGTCGCCCGTTCGGCGAAGGGCAGGAAGACGCGACCGGCGTCGGTGAGCCGCATGCCCTGGCGCGTGCGCACGAAAAGCTTCTCGCCCACCTCCGACTCGAGCGCGTGGAGCCTTGCCGTCAGCGTCGGCTGGCTGACGTAGATCGCCTCGGCGGCGCGGCTGACGTTGCCGCGACGGGCGACCTCCAAGAACCCCTGCATCTGGGAGAGGAGCACAAAGGAAGTCTATCGCCGGGCCGGGCGGCGATCAGCTTCGGTTGGCGTCGGGGAGGGGCAGGTCGATGCGGAAAGTGGCGCCGCCCCCGGCCGTCGTGAGCGCCTGCACGGTCCCGTCATGGGCGGCCACCACCGCCGCGACGATGGAGAGGCCGAGTCCAGAACCGCCGCGGTCGCGGCTGCGCCCGGGGTCGGCACGGTGGAAGGCCTCGAAGACCCGTCCCTCCTCTCCCTTGGGAAGCCCCGGTCCGTGGTCCACGACGCTCAGCACGGCATGGCCGTCCGCGGTCTCCAACCGGACCTCGACGGGCGTGGCCGGAGGTGTGTGGATGATCGCGTTGCGGACCAGGTTGGATACCACCTGGCGGAGGCGCAGCTCGTCGCCAGTGACGACGAGTTTCTTTTCCCCCTGGAGGGTGATCTTGCGCCGGGGGGCGACGGCACGGCCGTCGTCGCAGGCATCGCGGGCGATCCCGCCGAGGTCCACCTCCTCGCGCTCCAGCGGCCGGCCCTGGTCGAGCCGGGCGAGCAACAGCAGCTCGTCGACCAGCACGCTCATCCGCACCGCCTCCTCCTCGATCCGACGGCGCGCCTTGGCCGCGTCCTCGGGAGACTCGGCCGCGCCGCGGCGCAGCATCTCGGCGTAGCCGCGGATGGAGGTAAGGGGCGTTCGCAGCTCGTGGGAGGCGTCGGCGACGAAGCGCCGAAGCTGCCGCTCCACCTCCGTCTTGCGATCGAACGAGTCCTCGATCCGCGCCAGCATCGCGTTGAGGGCGAGGCCGAGCCGACCGATCTCGGTTTGTGGCGTCGCCGGCTCCACCCGCCGGGAGAGATCGCCGCCCGCGATCGCCTTGGCGGTCTCTCCCATCCGCTCCAGCGGTCGGAGGCCGATGCCGATGATCCGCCAGGCCAGCAGGGCCAGCCCGATCAGCACCCCGGTGCCGATCAGCGCCTCCAGCAGCAAAAGCTGGCCGAGGGTGGACTCCTCCTCGGTCAACGGCGCCGCGAGCACCAGGATTTCGCCGCCGGCGCCGTCCACCGCCTCGTAGCGGACCAAAAAGCGGTCGCCCTCACTTCCGCGGACGGTGGCCCAGACCGCCACGTCGGCTCCCGCGTGGGGCACCGGCGCCGCCAGCACCGGTTGCGACGACGGCGCCGACGAGTCCGGCCCGAAGCCCGTCTCCCGCAGGAGGGTCAGGCCGTCCGGGCTGTAAAGGGCGGCGTAGGTGCCGGGCAGGAACTGGGGACCGCCCTGGCCGGGTCCGCCGCGGCCGAAGTTCCCGGTGGCCCCGAGAGCGAGGAGGGCGGCGGAACGGTCGCCGGTGAGCTGGTCTTGGAGCCGCTGGCCGAGGAACGTCTGGAGTGCGAGGTAAGTGGCGGCGGAGGAGATGAGGAGGCCGAACGCCACCAGCAGGACGAGGCCCGCCAGCAGTCTCGCCCTCAGCGAGCGGGTCACACCCGGGGCGGCCGCAGCACGTAGCCGACCCCGCGGACGGTCTGGATCAGGGGAGGATCGTGACGGTCGATCTTGCGCCTCAGGTAGGAGATGTAGGTCTCCAGCACGGTGCCATCGCCGCCGAAGTCGTACTGCCAGACGTGGTCGAGGATCTGGCTCCGGGTGAGGACGCGACCGGCGTTGACCAGCAGGTATCTCAGCAGCCGGTACTCGGTCGGCGTCATCTCTATCGGGGTCCCGCCTCGGCGCACCTCGTGTGCGTCCTCGTCGAGCTCGAGGTCGGCGAAGGTGATCACCGAGTCCTTGGCGCTGTCGACGCCGTTGCGGCGGAGGACGACGCGGACCCGGGCGATCAGCTCCTCGACGCTGAAGGGCTTGGTGACGTAGTCGTCGCCACCCAGGGTCAGGCCGTGGACTTTGTCCTCGGTCGCATCGCGAGCGGTGAGGAAGATGACCGGCGGGCGACGGCCATTGCTGCCCAGGCGCCGGAGGACTTCGAGCCCGTCGAGGTCGGGCAGCATGACGTCGAGGATGATCAGCGCGGGCTTCCAGCTCGCCACCTTGGCGAGCGCGTCGCGGCCACCGGCGGCGGTGTTGACGGTGAACCCCTCGTAGCGGAGTGCCATCGCCACCAGCTCGGTGATGTTCGGTTCGTCGTCGACTACCAGGACGCGGGGTCCAGCTTCGGCCATGGCGCCATGGTCTGCCCTTTTTCTGTGAGTTTCCTGGGGGAAGGCTGGGCGCAGGCTGCGGCTTCCCGTCAGTTCGCCTCAGGCGAGCGGCAGCTTCAGGTGCAGGCAGCCGGCCCTTTCGCTGAGAACGTCGATGGTCAGCTCCGCACCGGGCCCCGCCACGACCACCCACTCCCGCCGGAGGCGGTTGTCGGTCGCGGAGTTGGAGGTCCAGTCCAGCTTGTTGGAGCGGCCCTCGAGGTCGCCCGCCTCGCTCTTGCGCTCCCCGCTCAGGACCTCGGCACCGTCGAGCTCGATCCGGATCGGCCGCACGGCCTTGCGCTCCTGGGCCCGGCGGCTGACGTAGGTGCCGAGGAAGCCGCTGTTCTCGATCACCATCGTCACCCGCCGGCAGCCCTCGCCAAGCGGCTCAGAGGCCAGGTGGAGCACCTCCAGCCTCGGGGCCATCGCCGCCTGAGCCATTGCGAAACGGTGGTTCCTGGCGATCTCCTCCTCGAGCAGGTGAGGTGGAGGATTGGTCCAGCTGAACAGCCGGTCCCAGCCGCCGATCTCGACCGCTCCCAGCTCCGGGTGCTGGAAGGGGTACCAGTCGACGAAGCCGCGGCCGCCGTTCTGCTCGTCATCCCACCTGAGGATGGCGAGGTCGTCCTCCTCGGGATGGTCGCGCTGCCATTCGATCTGCTTTCGGTCGCCCTTCCCGGTCGCCCGCCCGACTAGGTCCCAGAGCTCGGTCGTCCAGGCGAAGACGCCCAGCTGGTCGTAGAGCCAGTCGTCGAAGGCGCCGGTCATGATCTCCTTCGGGTGGTAGCGGTAATCGTGATAGACGCTCACCGCCTGGTACCCGGTCAGCGCTGTGGCCCGCTTCCCGATCTCCCGGTAGGTCCACAGGTCTTCGGTCGGCATCTCGTCGTCCGGCTTGAAGGAGAGCGGCCGGAGGTGGATCCCGCCGCTGGTGTGATAGGTGATGGCGCCTGTCAGGTTGCGGCGGCCGGTGATGAAGCGGGCGACAGCCCGCGTCTCCTCCTCCGAGAGCGGGAAGGGACCGGCGCCGCGCTGTGAACCTTCGCCCTCCCAGATGGCGGGGAAGTTGCGGTTGAAATCGAGGCCCTGGTGGGTGCGGGCGAAGCGGACGACCCATCCGTCGTAGTCGGTGACTCGGCCCTCGGGAAAGAGGCGGTAGTAGTCGCCGCCCTCCTCGTCGGGACCCCGCCGGATCATCGCCCGGGGGTCCCTCTCCGACTTCTTCCAGGACCCTGTCGGGTCGCGGAGCCGCATCGTCAGACGGCGGCCGTCACCGTCCGCGTCGCCGGGCGTGAGCCCGGAGTCCTGGTCCTCGAAGGGGTACGGGCGAACACCGCTGCGGATGTGGTGGGCAGGCGTGGCGAGCGCGAGCTCGGCGCCATCCGGGTTGATCCGGGGAGCGATGTAGAACGCGATGCGGTCGAGCAGGCGGGTGGTCGCCGGGTCCTCTCCGTAGCCGTTCAACAGCTTGTCGATCGAGTAGAGGCACGCCATCGAGGCGGCCAGCTCGACCGAGTGGATGTTTCCGTCGAGCCAGAAGGCGGGCTTCTCCGAGTCCGGCCCCGTCGCCTGGTTGGTGACCGTCACCAGCCAGAGGTCGCGGCCTTCGTGGCTCTTGCCGATCGACTCCAGGCGGGCGAGACCGGGATGGGCTGCGACCAGATCCTGGAGCGCCAGGGACAGCTCGCCGTAGTCGAGGTAGCGGTCGAAGCGGAGCTCCATCCGGGGCGCCCGTTCAGCCGGCCTTGCGGTAGCTGAGGACGCCCGGGATCCGCTGGTAACCGAGGTGCTCGTTGATGTGCAGCATCGGCGCATTGGTCTCGTCGTTGTGGGTCCGCACCCGCGCCACGTTCTGGTGGATCGCCTGCTTCAGGATCGCCATCTTGACGCCGGTGGCGATGCCCCTTCCGCGGTACTCGCGGAGGACACCGGTCAGCCCGGTCCAAACGTTCCCGCGGCTGGGGGGGAAGCGCAGGTTGGAGGTGCCGACCACGCGCTCGCCATCCTTGGCGACAAAGAACCAGCCGGGACTGCTGTCGGGCCCGGCGTGCCAGCTGTCGAACTGCTCGAAGGTCGGTGGGACGTACGCCTCCGTACGCGGGATGTCGGCCTCGATCTCGACCGCCGCCTCGTAACAGCGACGCCAGACCTCCGGGTCGGGGTCGTCGGCGAGCGCGTTGCAGCGGATGCCGATTTCGCGCATCAGCGAGGCCGACCTCTCGGCCAGCAGGAGGAGGCGTTCTCGGTTCTCGAACAGGTCCAGCTCCCAAGCGTTCGCGAGCCGGTCGCGGGCATAGCCACGCGCCATATAGACCGCGGCCAGCTCGACCTCGTCCTCCCAGGCCTCGATGGTGAAGGTCCGGGCACCGGCGGTGGCCGCGCGCTCCTCGATGAACTCGAGGGCTGCCGCCTGCCGCCCGGCGGTGAACGCCTCGGGAATTAGCCAGGTCTCCAGGTAGCCGTTGCGCTCGGGATCCCGGTCCGCGGCGTGCTGCTCATAGAACGCGTACCCAGCGGGGCGGCCACCAATCTCGACTAGGAAGCGCTCGAATTCCATTCCCGGGGTCGGGTTAGCCAGGTTGTGTTTGGCCTGCTCGGGGTCCTCCGGCTCGTCCGGCCGGTGGGCTGTCCTGAGGTCCGCATACAAGCGCGCGTCCGCCGGGGTGGCCGGCCGGAAGCTGACGTCCGCCCGCGTCTCGATCGACGCCGGCGGGTTAGAGGTAGGCACGATCGCCAAAGATAGCTGAGGCGGCTGGCGAGCAACCCCAGCGGGAGTGATGGTGGGCCCGGCTGGCTTCGATCCAGCGACCAGAGGATTATGAGTCCCCGCCCAGGCGAGTTCGGAATTGGAGCCAACCACCCTCTCCGAGTTCAAGGAGTGACGTTGCGTGTCGCCACGGAACGCGCCGGTTGCGGTCAGGTTGCGGTCAGCCGATGAATAGACCTGGCCTACCTACTTATTACAGACAGGGAGCCGAAATCGAACTGAAGCATCCCGAACCATCCCGATGACACCGGGATGCTTCACAAAGGTGGGGAACTACTCACGCCGCGCGCCAAGATGCATAGCCACCCCTACGTTCCCCTTCCATGTAAAGCAGGCGTTTACACGCCACAATTGACTCGTGACATGGTGGCGAGGGGTTGGCGCCCATCCTGACCTCGGTCCGACGATCAGGACCGCCCGTATGGCGGCCGGCCTCTCCCTGGCCGAGTTGGCAGCGGCGGTCGGCTGCAAGGACAGGCGGATCGTCAAGTATTGGCAGCGCGGCGAGCGCTGTCCGAGTGCCGTTATGGCCGGCCGACTGGAGTACGTGCTCGGGGTCCCTATCCCGATGCCGCCGATCAGGCCCGAGGATCTGACCGGCCGAAGCCTTCGCCGCATCCGCCGCGACCAGGTGAAGGTCCAGGCCCGGGCAACAGCGCAGTACGTGGCCCCGCTCCAGCCGCCAGCCACCGAACCGCGCACGGTCAACCTCTGGGCTCAAGGCTGGCAGTAATAGGAAGAGGCCCGGCCTCGATGACCGGACCTCTCTGTAGACGTGGACCAGGTCCCACTCTGGCCGATTTCAGGTCAGGGTGCTCGCCGGTTGCGGGTTCCCGACGGCGTCTCGCCGTTGCGCTGAAGGATGCGGCGGATGCTGCTCCAGTTCCAGCGCTCCGCTCCCGTCGGAGTTGACTGGCCGATGGCCGTCAGCCGTTCCGCGATCTTCTGATAGGTGAGCCCCCCGCGGCGCATCTCCACAATCAGCGCTTCGACCTCAGCCGAGACCAGGCGTCGACGGCCCAGCGGGATCTTCTTGCGACGAGCCGCCTGCATGGCGGCTTTTGTCCTCTGCCCGATCAACCTCCGCTCCCATTGAGCGAGTGTCATCAGGATGCCGGCGATCATCTCCCCGTTCGGGGTCGAGGTGTCCACCCCTACGTCGAGAGCTAGGACCGCCCAATCCTGCTTCTGAGCGTCCTCGAGGATCAGGCCGAAGTCAACCGTGGACCGGCTGAGCCGGTCGAGCTTGGAGACGATGAGAGCATCGGCTCCCCTGACTGCCAGGGTTGCCAAAGCGGCCTTCAGCTCCGGCCGCTTCTTAAAGCGATCGGAGCCTCCGCCGGACTTGCCGGAGATCACGTCCTGGTAGATCGCGACCAGTTCCCAGCCTCGATGCTGGCACTCGCGCTCGATAGCGGTCCTCTGCGCGTCGAGGCCGAGTCCGGACCGACCCTGCTCCTCCGTCGAGACCCGGACGTAGCCGAGGACCCGCTTCACGTCGTCCCTGGTCATGCTTCCGCCCTCCAGCGGAGGATCGGCTCGCTCAGTGTCCTGGCAGCCACGATGTGGCGGCCGTCAGCCGACAACCAACAATCGGCACCGGCGATCGTGCGCCTCGGCGCCTCGGTCACCTGCGGGCCGAAGGGGAAGCGGCTCATGCCGCCACCCCCTCAGCAGCCGGCCTAGCCGGGAATTGCTCAGCCTCGGTGGCCACGATTCGGGCCATGAAGTTGAAGCGCGTCACCATGACCACGACGCACGGCTGAGGATCGCCCGGGGTGACCGTCCGTCGATAGGTCCGGGCCTCGGTGGCCACGTGGTCAGGCTTCCGCATGGTGGGGTGCTCGGCGACCTCCAGCAGCATCGGCCCGGCATCCTTCCAAACCTGGGCGAGGTCTCGCAGCAGCCGATAGGGAACGGTCGTTGCGCCAGCCTCGGCGCCCATGGCGCGGACCTCGCGATCCGTCCAGGTCTCGAGGTCGAAGCAGGACACGGTCAGGCGGCCGTCGTGGACCTCCAGCAGCGCGTTAGCGAGCACGGGGATGCTCTTGCGCTTCTGACCCTTACTCGCCTCGCGTAGCGCCCGGTAGAGGTCTCCGGCGTCGACGATCGCCCTCATGACGCCACCCCGCACGCGCGCTCGAAGCGATCGCGGTTGAATCGGCCGTTGGTCGCCGCCAGCTCCCGGGCGAAGCGGTCGGCGAGGATGCTGCGAACCTCCGCCGGGACCTCGAGGTTGCGGATCGTCCAGGCGATCAGCTCGAACGTGGCCCGGCTCAGCTTCGGGGTGCGGGTCGGCGGACGTAGGATCGGATGGGTTCCCATTGGACATGTCCTCCGTGGGGATCAAGTCGGCCTCGGGAGTTCACAGCTCCCGGGGTCGGCGCTTTTGCCGGGCCTCTTTCTCGCCTCGGCTGGAGCAACCTTAGCACAAAGGGAACCGCTGTATACCACGAATGTGCCAGTGACCATCCGAAGCGCTAGGTAAGCCCGGGTCGCCGCAGTGGTAGGGGTGCCCCTCCCGGCCCCGGCCCCGACCCCCACCTTTAAGTCCGGGCTCCTCCAGAGTGGTGAATTCGGACCGTACTGAGCGAGGCGATTTTTAGCCAGCCGCCAAAATATCGCAAAGCTGGGCTAGAGTTGGGCTAGAGTCAGCTTTACAGGTGGCCATAAGGAGCCCCGTGAGGATGCCTCGCCCGCCCTCGATAAACCCCGGCCCGGATTCAGCCCAACTCTTCTGGGCGGGTAGCGCGTTATTTGCTGCGGTGGTCTTGATCGGCCTCGCGTCGCGCGCTGCCGAGATGGCGGGACAATATGGCTGGGTGATGGGCCTGCCGCCCAGCGAACGTGCCGCCTTCCTTCGCGATCTAAGGAAAGCCCTCGGCATGGCTACTCACGGCGAGAGCGAAGCATTCGAGGCCACCTTGGCTCGCTGGCGGGCCACCGCCGAGTCTTACTCAGATCCAGACGTAGCGAAGGCTTTCACTGGGCCCTACCCGACCCGGCACAAGGAGGTCTCGCGGCCCGGGGCCGTCGCCCACAGCCTGCGCTAGGTGGGTGGGCGACCAGTCCATCGACCAGGATCGGGCTGGCAGTTCATTTACAAGGACGGGAAGGCCGAAGCGGGTTGGCAAGCGATTTGCGATGCGTTCCCGGATGAAGGCCTCGATGCTTGGGAGCACCTCACGCGGACGCCGCATGTCCCCACGGGTCGATATCACCCCCTCGCTGGCGGTCGTGAGTGGATTCGGGTGGGCAATGCGGAACTTAGGTGCTGGCAATGGGAGATCGGCGGCGCAGCCAGAATCTGGGTGGCAGTCGACGCGGCGGCGATGGTCGCCTATCTCGCCCTAGCTACGATCGGCCACCCGAAACAGACGGACCGACCGCGCCGCCGTCAGCGGTGACAAGGCTGGGTCTCGTGGCGGTCGTCCTGGTCTTAATCGGCTTTGCCATCTACGGAGTTCTGAAACCAGAGGGCCGAGCCGGCCGATGGCAAAGGAGCCGCCGATCTTCTGAGCGGCCCGCTGGTTAGGTCACGTTGATGGTGGTCGACGCGGACGCATGTAACCTCGCAGCTACTGGCCGACTTGGAGCGGCAAGACCATGTAGCAGTAGGTGCCGGTCCTACCGGTTACCGAGACCGAATCTATGCAGACGGCACCCGACAACGAAAAGGGGGCGCCCGTCACACCTGCCGGTCCCTGATCTCCGGTTGCTCCAGTTGCGCCCTGAGGTCCTGCCGGTCCGGGGTCGCCCGCCTGGCCAACTGGACCCTTTGGGCCGGGATGGTAATACGATCCCAAATAGCCGCCCCCAAACCCAGCCAGCGACGAAAAAAGGACTGCGATGACTATGGTCACAACCTTGGCGCGCATATCTCGTTTCCTCCCTTCTGTCGGCAGGCCGCTGCCATGAGGCATTGCCTGAACGGTCGGGCAAGCGCCCCCGCGATCTCAACCGACTCGCAAGGAAGATAGCCGAGATCGCCACCGCCCTCCGCACAACTTGGCTAAGGAGGCGAAGTCGGCCGAGGGTAAGGAGCCGCCGATCTTCTAGATGATCTCACCGATGTAGGATGCCGGCGAACGTGAGCCAAGTTCCCGAACCTCCGCGAGAGTGGCTCATCTTCGCCGACTGGCTCATATGGGCGATGCGAGACCGCTCCATGCTAGAAGGGAAGGCTCTCGTTGCAGCCTCGGCCGCAATGGAAGCAAGTAATCCTGAAGAAGCCGTCGAGGCTGCTGAGATCGCGGCTCAGGAGTCGATGGTGGCTGAAGTCTTGGACCCGCAGATGGTGGCGTTCGCGCTAGCCCGTGCGACCGTTGGCTTACGATCGGACGCTTTTGCGGCGTTGGTCCCAGGTGCAGTGATAGTCAGGAACTACACGGGTAGTCCGGACGAGATCCGCTTCTACTTTCAGCGTGACGCCGATCGAATGGCGAGCCAAGGCTTCGCAGTGTCCGCGCAATCGATCATGCAGGGCCGCTCGGGATGCATGCGCATCCTGCTACTCGGTGGCATCGGAGCCCTGCTCTTCCGGCCAGCAGACACCCTTACAGTGACCTTCCGGAAGCAATAAGGGCCAAGTAGTAGATGCACCTCTACCTCGGCACGCGCTTTGGGGTTCGGCGAGCCGCCGATCTTCTGATACGCCCGCCGGTTAGGTGACGTTGATCGTCGTCGAAGCCGATACGCCCGCGCAGGTGACGGTGATCGGCCAACTTCCAGCAGTGGTGCGAGTACCGTCGGTCCAACTCCAGCCCACGCTGCCTGAGCCGTTGCTGGTGGCAAGACCCAATCCTGCCCGGTCGGCCGGTCGGCGGCGCCGGCCGACCGGTGTTGCGGGAGGTCGATCTCGGCGAGCGCATCGACCCCTTGCCGATGAGCGTCGAAAACTCCCTCGGGGTATCTGTGCCAGGCGCCGCGTCGCCCGCGTGGCGGCACCGAATCCCAGCCGACTCCCCCTCACCGTTCGTCGTAGACTCCCGCCGAGTTGAGCCCCGGTAACTGGAAGGGATTGGCTCTGATCGAAGGGGCAGTGTTAGTTCTGGTCATAGGTTTGATCGTCGGTTTCTACCTGTCATCAAGATCAGGGGTACCCCCCGAGGTCCAGCCGAGTGGCTCACCCCTGGCCGAGGCGCCCGCCACTTCCCAGCCGTCGCCCTCACCTCTGCCGTCATCAACACCGACGGCAGCACCGACAACAGCACCGCAACCGGCGCCGCCAGCGAAGGCGCGATTCACTGTAATTAGCACGGACTGGTGCGGCAGAGACGGCGGTGCTATATGCCTGGCACATGGCGTGTTCCAGAACGTTGGGGGCGACAGCGGCAGCGCCGCCGTCACCTTCACGGTTCCGGACAAGTCAGCGAGTTGCAGGGCGATTATCCCCCTCACCCTGCCCCAAAGCTTCGGTGAAGCGAGTTGCGATCTCGGCTACCCCGGCTTGAACTACTGGGGTTTCTATGGCGTGACCGGCCCGAATGCTGTGGGGCCGCCAGTCACGATCCAGAATCCCTGATCTTTGGTCTCTTCGCTTCCACGAACTGATTGGACATGGCTGGGCATCCATGGGTCGGGCTCACTTCTGCCAAAACCGGCCGGCTCCAGACCGATAACCGACGCCAACTAGGACTCAGACTGGGGACTCGAGGCGGGTGTGGGTCGGACCCTTGATCGAGGTCGCGTAGACGGTCCCGTTGATTGCCTCCGCCTTCCAGGCGCAGCGGCAGACCTGGCAGTGCCGCCAGCCTCCAGGGCTACGGTCCGCCGAGGTCAGCTCGCCCCGGCAGCCCGGACAGGCACAGCGGCCGGCTTCGATCGTGGCAACGGCTCGAGCGCGATCGAACATCAGTTCGGACAGAGTACGTCTCTTGGCGGAGTATCTTCGGGCCTATCACCGAAGACGGCCCTAGCTACGAGTTCGAGGTGACCCCGGACTCCGGGAGCGAGCCGCTGAGGGTGAGTCCCGCCGAACTCGACCAAGCGCTGCGAAAGCGAGTACCCCTTCGATCCTTCAAATGGGTCGGCAAATTGAGTGAGGCGACGAAGCTCGGGCAGTTCAGCCGTGTAATGACGCTCGCGCTCAGCGTAGAGCCCGGCATCTCCCGAGAGGAGGTCCGACGGAGACTTCAGTTGGTGATGGCGGATCTAGGCCGGACGGACATGACGATCTCGAACGCCTGAGAGGGCGTACGGAGGCGTGCGGGCGCCCTCAATGACTCCGGCTGCGGACCGCGGCCACGTAGGCTTCGAGCGGCAACGGCACACGCCCAGGTCCGTACGAGATTCCACGGCCTGCTTCAGCCGCTGCCAGCAACTGACGCGCAGCGTTGGTGGCCCAATTCCGCTGCGCCTCGCTTCCGCGGTGGCGGGCAAGGATCTCGGCCTGCTCGATCGACCACTCCCGGTAACGCGCGTAAGCGGTGGCGTTTTCGTTCGGTTGTTCAATTTCGGCAACCGCTGGCTCGCCTTCGAGGTTGGCGCGAGTGAGCGCCGTGGCTCGAACGTCCTCTGGATCGACACGGTCCCCTTCTTGGCGCCGCAGTCTCTCGCAATGCAGGCCGCCCGTTGGGTCCGTCCCTGCACACAGCAGGTAGCCGACTCCGCCGATCACCGTCGGCCGCCACCAGGACGACCCGCATGAGCCACACGCCGGTTCAGAGAAGACGAGCGTCGGTCGCGGTGGGAGCTTTCGTTTGGTCATTCGCCCGCGACCGTCGACTCGCGCTTGAAGATGCTGGGCTGGACCGCCAGCATCCGGCGTACATGGCCCAACTGGCGCAGCGGCGCGTTCTCCGCGAACGCGGTCCAGGCCGCCTCACCGGGGCCTAGCTGATCTTGCAGGATGGTCCCCGAACTGAGGTCGGCACCGCGAACCGTGGGCCAGTCGGCAGCCTCGATGGCGCGCATGAACTCAGCGCGCTGTAAGCGCTCAGGGCTGGTGGCGCGGATGGGGATTCTCAAGTGA
>DATLQT010000093.1:0-3395 GCA_035535055.1 Candidatus Dormiibacterota bacterium
CCTTGATCTGGCGGAAGTCGGTGAACATGGCCCCGAAGCTGGCGCGGTACTCGATCCGGCCGATCAGGTTGTAGTAGGTCGGATTGCGCTCGATGACGATCGGGGCGCCCACGATGCCGTCGCGGTCCACCAGGAGGTTGACCCGGTAGCGGTCGGTGTGGTCGTCGCGAAAGCCCATCTCGCGCAGCGTCGCCGGCATCTGTGGCGCGTGCTCCTGCTCGCCCCTGAAGTCCGCGATGTGGTGGGGAATATCGCCCCGGATGGCCTCCAGGTGGGCGACCACCTCCGGGACGGCCGCGTACTTGTCGCGCAACTCGCCGAAGAGGGGCTCGACCGCGAACATCGCCACCTCGTGCTCCAGCCTGGTCAGGTCTTCGGCGGCTTCCCGCGCGACCTGTTGGAGCTGGCGGATCTCCGACTCGACCTTCGCCTCGACCTCCCCAGCCCGCCGCTGTAGGTCGTGACGCTCAGTGTCGCTGAGGTGCTGGACCTCCTCGGGCGTCATCGGGTGGCCCTCACGGATGGGGATGGTGACGAACCCCGAGGGCGTCGGCTGCACCGCGAAGCCGCGCTCGAGGCCAAAGGCCTGGAGGGCTTCGACCAGCGAGTCGCGCTCCTTCTCGGTCTTGGCAAGCCTGGCCCGCCTCTGCTCATCGAATCGCTCGGTTTCGAGTGCCTGGCTGATCTGCTGCCGGGCACGATCGATGAAGCGCGCCATGTCATCGGCGAAGCCGCGACCGAGCCCGCCGGGCAGCCGGATCGCGGCGGGGCCGTCGAGGTTCTCGAAGTTGTGGACGTAGACCCAGTCATCCGGTCGAGGGAGCGTCTTCGCGTAGCGCTCGAGGAAGCTCAGCACGGTGCTGGCCCGCCCCGAACCGGGCGCGCCGGAGACGAAGAGGTTGTAGCCGAAGCCGCCCGACTCGAGGCCGAACTCGATCGCCTCGAGGGCGCGCGGCTGGCCCATCGTCCCCTCCAGCGGCTGGACGGCAGCAGTGCTCTCGAAGGGAAACAGCGCCGGGTCGAGCCGCCGCCGGAGCTTGTCCACCGGAACCAGCAGCCGGTCGCGAGCCGGCGTCGAGGCGTCGGTGGCCGGCATCAGGCGGGCTCCCGCCAAGCGATCATTGGCAGAGCCTCTCGCCCGCGGCGATCTGGTGATAGGGACTTCAGCCCCGCCACGCAGGGGCCTTTCAGGTAGCAGACATCGCGACGAGCTGGACATCGACTCAGTCGCCATCCTCGAGTTCGCGACCGGCATCAGCCGCGAGACGGGGATCGATGTCCCCGAGCGGGACCACCTCGGATCGTCCACCTCGTCGAGTGCCTCGACTACCTGGCCAGAGTGCCGGCCGGGTAGCTCCCTGTCCCCCGCCCGCCGGGCCGATCGCCTCTACCGAAGACCTGCGCCGGCCACCGACGATTCGGGGTGATGATGCTAAAGGTTCAGATCCGCGATCGATCCGGCCAGGTACCCCTTCGGTTGAAGTCGTACACCAGGCGCAAGCTGCGGCGCCTCGTCCGGCACTTCGACCTCCTCACAGATGCCGAGGTCGAGTTCACGGAGGAATCCAGGCGCAGCCAGGAGCCGATCCACGTCGTCGACCTCACCGTCCGTGGCATCGCCACCGACCTCGAAGTGCTACGCGCTCGGGAATCCGGCCGCGAGCTGCTGCCCGTCATCGACCTGGCCCTCAACAAGCTCGACGGGGAGGTGACACGGCTCAAAGAGAAAGTGAGGCCGTACCCATGACCCGGTTGTCGGCCAGTGGCGCCATCGGCCCCTCCGCTCGTCAGGTCGATCTCCTCCAGGATCCCTTCGCCGTGCTGCAGGCGACGATCTTCCCGGAGCTGGCATTGACCGCCTACCTGCCCCGCACGGCGAGCCCGATCTTCGACGCCGGCTACCATGCCGCCGCCTTCGCTGAGCTCGCCCACCAGGTGGAGAACCGGCTGGGCGAGCCGGAGGCCGCTGCTTTGCGTCGGGAGCTGCCGGCGGTGGTCGCCTACCTGGACACCAACAAGCCGCCTCAGCAAATGCCGATCGCCATCCTCGCCTGCCGGCCGGCGGGACTGCTGGACGCGTGGCGGCTTCGCGACGATGTCGAGCTCGAACTTCGGATCGCCCACAGGCTTGAGCTGCAGCCCATCCGCTGGCAGTTGCAAGCGCACCCACCGGTGCTGGTGGTGGCGGCGGACAAGGAGAAGGTGACCGTCTATGCCGTCGTCCTCGAGCACGTCGAAGAGGTGGCCGCTTTCGCCGGCCGCGACGTCCACGTCCAGCGCCAGGGCGGATCGTCCGCGGTCAGCTGGCAGCGCAAGGAGGAGGGACACGCGCGCGAGAACCTCCTCCTGGCCGCAGACTGGTTGCGGCGAGTCCCACCCGGCTTCGTCGGCAGGTTGTACCTGGCAGGGCCGGCAGAGGCGCGGGAGCTGTTTCGCTCCGTGCTGCCACCGGCCTGGTCAGGGCTGGTCGCGGGAGAGCTGAGGCTGCCTCTTTACGCGAGCCACGGTGAGATAGCCAACAGCGTGCGGAACCTCGGCTGAAGGAGGCAAGAAATGAAGAAGAGATCCGGACCCAGCTTGACCAACGGTGGTGCTGAGGAGTTCCAGACCCAGCGCAGCCATCATCACTACGAGCACCTGCTGGAGTTCTGGCACAGCCACGGCTGCCCGGAATGCGGCGCGAGCGAGCTTCGGCCGGGGATCGAGTCGGCCGTCGATTCCGTCTCGCGCTGCGATGGAGTCTGCGCCCAATGCGGTCAGGGCTTCGTTTGGGACCTTGACCGGCCGGCGCTCACCTCCGGCTACCCGGACTAGGGCGCGGGCTCGGCCGTCGGGCCGGGTAGAGTTCGAGCCTTCGCTTGTGGCGTCTGGTTCGCCCTGGCGATCGCGCCGATCACGGCCTCGTGCTGGCATGAGTTTCCTGGGGTCACATGGCGCCGGGAACGCCTTCGGATCAGCAACCGCCAGCCCCGGGGTTGGCAGGCGGAATTGCTGACCGTCGTGAGCGAACCCGCGCACGCCGCCGTCCCGGTTGGGGAGGCTCACCATGTTGGGCCGTTGAGAAAAGACTCCCGCGCGCCCTCCGACTCGCGCTCGAACCCGGCCCCCTCCAGGGTCCAGAGGAGGTCCAGGTCCGGCTCGGATCGATCACCCCCGGGCAGCGTCTCGATCAGGTGCGCTCACCTGCCCAGGCGGGCACCGTGGCGGCCGCCGCCACCCGGCTGATCCCGATCAGGACCCGGTAGACGCGCTCATAGTCATCCACCATCCGTTCTGTCGAGAACCGCTCCAGCGCCGATTCCCGGCAGGTCCGGCGATCCAGCGTTCCGACCCGCTCGACCGCCGCCAGCATCTCGTCCTCGGTTTCGACCAGGAACCCGTGAACGCCGTTGACG
>DATLQT010000094.1:0-10639 GCA_035535055.1 Candidatus Dormiibacterota bacterium
CGTCAACGGCGTTCACGGGTTCCTGGTCGAAACCGAGGACGAGATGCTGGCGGCGGTCGAGCGGGTCGGAACGCTGGATCGCCGGACCTGCCGGGAATCGGCGCTGGAGCGGTTCTCGACAGAACGGATGGTGGATGACTACGAGCGCGTCTACCGGGTCCTGATCGGGATCAGCCGGGTGGCGGCGGCCGCCACGGTGCCCGCCTGGGCAGGTGAGCGCACCTGATCGAGACGCTGCCCGGGGATGATCGATCCGAGCCGGACCTGGACCTCCTCTGGACCCTGGAGGTGGCCGGGTTCGAGCACGAGTCGGAGGGCGCGCGAGAGTCTCTTCTCAACCTGGCCGACGGCAGCTTCGGGACGGCGGGCGCGCCGCTCGACGACCGGGCCGGCGCCAATCCCCGTCTGCTGGCGGCCGGCGTGTACAGGGGCGGTGGCCCCGAGTCCGAGCTCCTGCCCTGCCCGCTCTGGGACCGCTCCGGCCGGGCGCTTCCCGAGGGTGCCAGGCTGCGCCGGGTCCTGGACCTCCGCACCGGGGTGCTGCTGGAGGAGCTGACCGACCGCGGCGAGTCGCGCCGGACGCTTCGCTTCTCGTCACTGGCGCGGCCTGGCACGATGGCCCTCCGGGCGGAAGGCTCACCCGGGCTGCTTCCCCACGCTCCTCCGCTGTCCGCTCCGGCAGGCCAGGAGGGCATGGAGCAGGGGGCGGTCGACGGCCGGCAGTGGATGCGGGCGTCGGCGACCACCGGCGGCGTGGCGGCCGCCGCCAGCGAGGTCCGCGGCGCCGCCGGCGGGCTCGGACGCCTGGACAGGCTGGCCGCCTACCGGTCCGATTCCTGGCGGGTGCCGGTGGCGGAAGCGGCCCTCGAGTCCTTGCGGACCGCTGAAGCCGAAGGGTTCGACCGCCTGCTCGCCGAGCACCGGGCGGCCTGGGCGCGCCGCTGGGACGAGGTCAACATCCGGATCGAGGGTGACGCGGAGATGGAGTTGGCGGCCCGCTTCTCCCTCTTCCACCTGATCGGCGCGGCCGCCGGCGCCGGCGAGGCCGCGGTGGGCGCGAGGGGCACCACCGGCACCGCCTACCGAGGCCACGTCTTCTGGGACACCGACGTGTTCGTCCTCCCCTTCCTGGCGGCGACCACCCCCGACGCCGCGCGCGCCGTCCTGGAATACCGGGTGCGAAGGCTCCCGGCCGCCCAGGAGGCCGCCCGGGCGCTGGACCGGCAGGGCGCCCGGTTCCCCTGGGAGTCGGCGCTCACCGGCCAGGACGTGACGCCCCGCCTCGTCCACGACCCAAGCGGACGGGCCATCGAGATCCGGACCGGCCTTATCGAGGAGCACATCGTCGCCGACGTGGCCTGGGCCGCCCATGCCTACCTCAACTGGAGCGGAGACCGCGCCTTCGCCTCCGGTCCCTACCGCTCGCTGCTGCGCGAGACGGCCAGGTACTGGGCCTCGCGGATCCGGGTGGGGCCGGACGGCCGCGGCCACATCTTCGGCGTCATCGGGCCGGACGAGTACCACGAAGCTGTCGACGACAACGCCTTCACCAACCTAATGGCGCGCTGGAACCTCAGGCAGGCCGCGCGGGCGGCGGAGGCCGGGGCGGAGGAGCGGGAGCGCTGGCGCCGGCTTGCCGGGCGGATGGTCGACAACTACGACCGGCGGACGCGCCTCTACGAGCAGTTCGCGGGGTTCTGGAAGCTGGAGCCGCTGGTCATCCGGGACGTGGCGCTGCGCCGGCCTATCGCGGCCGACCTCCTTTTGGGCGCGGAGCGGGTCCGGCAGTCGCAGGTCGTCAAGCAGGCGGACGTGCTGATGCTGCACCACCTCATCCCGGAGTCGGTCGCGAAGGGGTCGCTGGTCCCCAACCTCGACTTCTACGAGCCGCGCACGGCACACGGAAGCTCGCTCTCCCCGGGCGTGCACGCCACGCTCCTGGCCCGCGCCGGGCGTCTTGCGGAGGCGCTGGAGACGCTCCGGATGACCGCCCGCCTGGACCTCGATGACCTCACCGGAACGACCGCCGGCGGCCTGCACCTGGCGACCATGGGAGGGCTCTGGCAGGCGCTCGTCCTGGGCTTCGGGGGCGTTCGAGCGGGAGTCGAGTGCCTGGCGCTCGACCCTCACCTGCCTCCCTCCTGGCGGGCGCTGGAGATCCCCCTCCGCTACCACGGATGCCAGCTTCGCCTGCGCTTCGAGCCGGACAGCGTCCAGCTGGAGGCCGAGCGGCCGCTCAAGATCAGGCTCGCCGGCGGTGCGCCGCGGCGAGCGCCAGCCGGCGCCTCCTGCTACCGCCGGGGGGTGGAGGGCTGGAAAGAGGTCCCGTCGTGAACAGGGTGATCGCCGCCGTCGACAACAGCGCCGCCGCCAGGCCGGTCCTGAGTGCGGCCGCCGCGGTCGGGAGGCTGTTCGCCGCCGGCCTCGAGGCCGTCCACGTCCGGGAGAGGGGGCGGCCGGGGACCACGACGGCCGAAGCGGCCGCGGCCGCCGCCGGGGTCGAGCTCGAGGTGCTCGAGGGCGAGACGGTCGCCCGCCTCATCGAGGTCGGTGGGCGGCCGGACGTGGTCGCGGTCGTCCTCGGCGTCCGCGGAACGCCGGGAGGCAAGCGTCCGGCGGGGCACGTTGCCATCGAGGTCGCCACCTCGGTGCCCAAGCCCGTCGTGGCGGTGCCTCCGCAGTGCGCCTGCCCGGTGCGGCTCCAGCGCATCCTGGTCCCGCTGGAGCGGGACATGGCCACCGCCGCCGGGCTCCGCGAGGTCATCGAGGCGGCGGGGGCGGCCGGCGCCGAGATCGTCCTCCTCCACGTGTTCGAAGAGCGCAACCTGCCGCTCTTCACCGAGCAGCCGCAGCACGAGGTGGACGCCTGGGTCGGCGAGTTCGTGCGCCGCTACTGCCACTACCTGGGCAGGGTGCGGGTCGAGCTCCGGGCGGGCGTGCCCGCCGAGCAGCTGCTGAGCGTGGCGGAAGAGATCGAAGCCGACGCGGTGGTGCTGGGCTGGGGCCAGCGCCTGGCGACCGGCCGCGCGGCGGTGGTCCGAAACGCGCTGGCGGGCAGCCGCCTGCCGGTGATCCTGGTGCCGGTACCCCGCGCCGCCTCAGTAGTCCTTGCTTCGGCCGACGCCGAAGTGCGAGGAACCAGCGGCCGAACATGATTGAGCATCCCCAACCGGGGCGCGGGCGCGCGAGTTCATGGTCTAGCCCAGCTGGGCGGCGAAGGCGTACCTGATGTTTGCCGAGGCGGCCGGTTGGAACCGGCGATCGAGTCGGGGAGCTTGACCGTCGTTGTGCATTTTCATGGTATGCCCTCATATCCGCGCTGACAGCCGTAGGAGGCAGAACTCGATCCAGTTCATGCCGCGCGTTCGCAAATGTGGTGAAGCCCACCGAGCACCGGCCGCACCTTGATCCTGCCGTCCGCGGACGGCGCGGCCGGCACGGATCGCGCAAGCCGCTCAGCCGGATGAAGTCGGCTCGACTGCGTTAGGGAAGCCAGGGTCAGAGGACGCACAGCCTCCAGCCAAACTCACCACGCGGCTCGACTTCTGTCTACCTAGGCCCACCAAATTCCGGCTAGCTGATGACCGAGCAACTCCCGAGCGAGCTAGACGGCGGCGCCAGCCGAAGTGGCCCTTACACGGCCGAGCACCCCAGGGTCGCCCTCGAACTTGAGGCCTTGGCGACGGGCTTCGGCGAGCTCTACTAGCTCTTTGGCGTCTGCGCGTCGGGTGGTGTGCTCTATTACCACAAGTTCGACATCGCCCAGTACAGGAACACCGTCGCGGCCGCTGAGCCGGGCGGGCGATACAACACCGACGTCTGCACCAGACTGCGACCGCTGCCAAGGGGGCACCTTCGAGCGGTGCAACGGGACCATGCGGAGCAAGGTGCTCAAGCGGTGGCGCTGCGAGCCAATCGTGGAGACCAGGCTCAGGGTCGAAGCCCGGAAGCCGGCATATAACCAGGACCGCCCCTAGTAGTGTGGGCTCGGTATGCTCAACCCGTCGGCGTTGGCGCCACTTGGTCAGAGGTCAGGAAGTGAGAGAGACCACCCTCCATTTGGCCAGTCGGCTGGCCGGCTCAATTGGAGTGCCTTCTCTCGCAAGAACCGGATCAAACCCAAGGCGTCCGGTGGTGCCCAGTTGTAAAGGGCGAGGCTTCTCAGAGGCGGAGCGTCATCCCGCCGCCGCCAGACCACTCACGAATGGAGACTCCAACTGAATGGACTATGAGCTTGAGCAACTCGTCAACGGCGCGGCCGGCCACAACCCACTGCTGGACGCTGTCATGCTGCTCTTTGCGGCCTGGTCGGAGCCAGCCTTCATCTTGCTGGTGGCGGTTTGGTTTCTGCTCGGGGTGGTGCTCTTGCGCCGCGCCGAGCGACACCAGGCGATCCTTGCCCTGCTGGCGGCGGGATTAGCGCTCCTCGCCAACCAGGTGCTGGGGCATATCTGGGACCGGCCTCGGCCGTTCGCGGCCCATCCCGCCCAGGTCCACGTCCTGCTGGCGCACGCGGCGGACAGCTCATTTCCAAGCGACCACATGGCGGCCGCGGTTGCCATCGCCACCATTCTGCTGGCGACGCACCGCCGCCTCGGTATCGGGTTGCTCGTGGTCTCGGCCGTGGTCGGGTTCGCCCGGGTATACGTCGGCGATCATTACCCTGGTGACGTTCTGGTCGGGGCCGCGATCGGCGTGACGGCGGGTATCGTGCTCGGCCGCCTCGCCAGGCCGGCAATGGCCGTTACGGACCTGGTCGACTCCGTTCTCGGTTCGATGAGGTTGCTCCCTCGAGCAAAAGCCTCGAACGAAAGTGATCCGGCGCTGTTCGTGAAGACCAGGTGACCGCGCCGTCGCCAGCCCGCGACAGTCGCGCACGCGACCACATGGCCAACTCGCGAACTCTTCTGGCCTGGATCCGGACCTCCGTCGCGTTGGTCGGCCTCGGCTTCGTGGTTGCCCGTTTCGGGCTGTTTCTCCAGGCCCTCGGCACTCGGGCTGTAGGGGGCCGCGCTGCACCCTCGTTGTCTGCAGTGATTGGCGTTGGCCTGGTTCTTGTAGGCGCCCTGGTGGGGGCCCTGAGCCTGGTCCGGTTTCGTCAGGTCCAGAGGTCTATTGAGGCGGGCCAATTCGAGGTTGACGTACGCGTCGAGCTGATCACGGCCACTGCCGTGATCCTGGCCGCGGTGGCCCTTGCCACCTATCTAGTACTGACCAGATAGGCCGAAGTCCGTTCCGTCAGATTCGGCAGCGCACCCCAATGAACCATTCGGATATCAGCGCCCGCCGTTGGATGATTCGCCATCGCCCTGGGCCGCTCGTGCCGCATCAGAATCCCCCCCGGGCCCCCGAAGCACACGCGCGAAGGCGACGGCGATGAGTGCACCGATCAGCGGTCCGACCAGGTAGACCCAAAGATGCGCCAGGTCACCACGCACCACTGCCGGTGCCAGTGAGCGGACGGGGTTCATCGATGCGCCGGTGATCGGTCCTGCCCACAACCCGGCCAACGCGATGTAGCCACCAACCGCGATCGCCGACAGTGGGCCGACGTTCTGCGCGCTCGACGCGGTGCCCAGAATGGTGCTGACCAGACCCATCGACAGGACCGCCTCGACGAGCATCGCTTGGGTGTCGGTGACCATGGCTGCCGGCATGGTCGCCCCAAACATGCCGGGTCGACCAAAGAGGGCCCACAGGAAGATGCACGCCAGAAGCCCGCCGACCAGTTGTGCCGCCATATAGCCAGGTACGCGACGCCAGGGAAATTCACTGCGGAGAGCGAATGAAATGCTCACTATTGGATTCAGATGCGCGCCGCCGATGCGGCCCATGAAAAGGATCACGGCCATGACCATGAGGGCCGGGGCAACTGCTGCAGACGCCCGGGAGGGCGCCAAGCCGGTAACGGAACCGACCACGTCTCCGCCGACGGCGACCAGCAGCAGCAGGAACGTTCCCAGCACCTCGGAGAAGAGGCGACGCCATTCCTGCGAGAGGTCATTGAAGTCGCGCGCCCAGGGAGGCCCGTGCTCCGTCGGCCGCGATGCACCGCCTACTGGCGCGGCGAACATCGGACCGGCTGGGGCGAGGTCCGGCATCGCGGTTAGTATGCCGCCGCCCACGTAGCCAGGAGCATCGTTAGCTGGGATTGGGACCGCCGGCTTCGCTGCGGTAGCCGCGAGCCTGCGCTCGGAGTCCAAGACGGTGGCAGTTCATTCGCTCCCGGTGCGGGCCATCGTCTCTAGTCAGAGTTGTTTTCGACAGCGTGGCCCCGCTGATCGCAGCCCTGATCCTCGGTGAGATTGACTCCGCCCTAGCGGCCGCCAGCCTAGGCAGTTCTTACTGGGAGCCGCGGGGTACCTAGGTGCCCTCCGTCAGATTGAAGGCGTCGCGTGCGGCGTCGAGGATCCCCGCATAGCCGGTGCAGCGGCAGAGCTGTCCGGAGACGGCCTCCTCGACCTCCTCGAGCGTTACCTGCTGGCGGCGCGGCCAGAGCTCCATCAGTGCCATCAGGAATCCAGGCGTGCAGAAGCCGCACTGGAGCCCGTGGCGGAGGTTGAAAGCGCGCTGCAAGGGATGCAGCTCGGCCTGCCGCGAGGTTTTCGACCGTGGTCACCTCGCGCCCGTCGGCCTGGACCGCGTAGGTCAGGCAGGAGCGCGCGGAATCGCCATCGAGGAGGAAGGTGCAGGCACCGCACACGCCGTGCTCGCAGCCGAGATGGGTGCCGGTCAGCATCGCACGTTCGCGCACGAAGTCCGCCAACGTCAGTAGCGGCTCGACCACGGCGGTCCCCGGTCGGCCGTTGACGCGCACGCTGACCCGGATCATGAGGGCAGCCCGGTGACGCCAAGGCTCTCGAGGGCGTGACGGGTGAGCACGCCCACTAGGTGGCGGCGGTAGCCAGCCTCCGCGTGGATGTCGGTCGTCGGCCGAGCCTTCTCGACCGCCAGCTCAGTCAGACCGGCGACGGGCCCGTCCACCCTGTAGCCGCGCGGCGCGGCACCGAACACCGCGGCGCGGCCATCCGCGTCATCCGGGGACACCCCTACAGCCACCCCCGCGATCGCAAAGTCGAAGGCGCTGCGGGTCACCTCGAGCATCTTCCAGCGCCAGCCAGCGAGCGGGCGCAGGCGGAGGCCGACCGCCAGCTCATCGGAGTTCAGGCTGGTGGTGAATGGACCCCGACGCCATGCTCGCGTGCCTCGCGGACGACTATCACGCCGGGTATCCCGCCCATCCCTCGCGGGACTTCATGGGGCGGGAGCCGGTGCGACGGATCCACGACCAGCTTTTCGCCGGCGTACCCGACCTCGCCATCGAGCCGCTTCGGAGCGTGGTGGACGGCGACGTCGTGTGGACCGAGTTGGAGTGGCGCGGCACCCGGCGAGACGGTGCGCCCTTCCTGATGCGGGGGCCGTTCCTGTCCGGAGTCCGCGATGGCGTGTTCGCCTGGCTTCGCTTTTATAGCGAGCCGGTCGAGCGAGCCGAAATCGGCCGGCAGGCCCCGCCGGAGCAGCATGTCAACGACTGAGTGCCTGGGCCGCCTCGGCTACCGAGCCTGCGCCATGCTCCACCCCTGATCGCAAGGCTGGCGCGGTTGCGATCGACATATGCTGATATCGGAATGTATAGTTCCATCATGGCCCGGGCATCGACCACGACGGACGCCTTCAACGCGGTGGCCGAGCCGCGGCGGCGCCAGATCCTCGATCTGCTGGCTGGCGGGGAGCGACCGGTCAACGACCTTGTGGAGGCCTTGGACCTCGCTCAGCCCCAGGTCTCCAAGCATCTGAGGGTGCTGCGGGAGGTGGGCTTGGTGGACGTTCGCGGTGACGGCCGGCAGCGCCTGTACCGGGTCAACGGCCAGACGCTTAAACCGATACACGACTGGGTGAAGAGCTACGAGCGCTCGTGGTCCGAAGCCTTCGACCGGCTGGACGTGGTGCTGGAGGAGCTCAGGTCAAAGGAGGAATTGGACAAATGACGACGACCACGAAGGGCACGGCCAAGGTGACGCTGCCGAGCGACACTGAGATCCTGATAACCCGCGAGTTCGCGGCGCCACGGCACCTGGTGTTCCGAGCGCTCACGTCGCCGGAGCTCGTCAGCCGCTGGTGGCATGCGGGTCACGGCGTGATGAAGAGCTGCGAGATCGACCTCCGCGAGGGCGGGACCTGGCGCTACGCCATGACCGCACACGGCGGCTTCGAGGTGGCTTTCCACGGCGAGTACCGCGAGATCGTCCCTGACGAGAGGATCGTCTCAATCGAGGAATACGAGGGCGCCCCGGGCGCCGTGGCGGTGACGACCACCAGCCTCACCGAGGGGAGCGGAAGGACGACTGTTTCGATTCTCTCCCGGCACCTCAGCCAGGCGGACCGCGATGCCGTCCTCGAGTCGGGGATGGAGAGCGGAATGCAGGCGGCGATGGATCTCCTCGAGGAGGTCGCGTCCGGGTTCGCCTGAAACGCGCGCGGCCGGGTGGCGCGGCGCTCCGGCGCCACCGCCTCAGGCGTCGCGGCGGGTGAGGATTCCCAGGTAGACCTTGTAGGGGCCGGCGGCCCTATCCCGGCTCCCCGCCAGGGCGGCGTAGATCTGTTGGACATCGTCGAGGTCGTGCACCGACCAGGCGGCCAGCAGCTGGCGGAGCGTCACCTCCCCGATTTCTGGGTGCCGCCCGCGCCGGTCGAGGTCGGACTCGTCCGCGACCAGCTCCCAGATCCGGGCCAGGTTGTGGCGGCGAAGCTCTGGGAAGCTCTCGACCAGGGTGGACAGGGGAACGCCCTTGTCGCGCTCGACGTGGGCGAAGCGGTTAGGTAGCCGACGACGTCTCGCGGCGTCCAGCCGCCGGGCGCGTCGGGTTCATCGAGCCAGAGAGAGAAGGGCCTCCAGAATCCTGGGTATGCGCTCCAGGAGGGCCACCGTCTCCTCCAGGAAGCGCGGAGCCGGCATGCCGCCATCCTAAGGCGCGCCGCCGGGGTCCGTGACCTCGGCGCCGGCCGTGCGTTCTGTCATTGCAAAAGAAATGAGGCCGTTTCTGCTGGTGCTGGTGGTGGCGCTGTCCGCAGCTTGCGGAACGAATGCCTCGCCGCCAGCCCAGGGCACAGTCACCGGTACCGTCGTGATCTCGCCCTGCCGTCCGGTCGAGCGCGCCGGCGACCCTCCCTGCCCGCCACGCCCCGGAATCAGTGTGAAGTTCCAACCCACCGGCGGGGGAAGTCCGGTCTCGACGACCACGGACGCCGCCGGGACCTACCTGGTGCGGCTCCCCGCGGGCGACTACCAGGCCAGCGCCAGCGGTGGAATCCTGCCTTCGCCACCGAGACAGGTGGCGGTCGCCGCGGGCGCCACCGTCGTCTTAGACCTCACCGTTGATTCGGGCATCCGCTGACCGTCAGGCGAGGGTGACCGGTCGCCGGAAAAGACTCCCGCCGGAAGGCGCCCTCACCCCAACACGAGGGCCGGAGCGTCGTATTCTCACTGCGCTCCATGAACAGGCGGCTGCTGGTTGGGGGATTGGCAGTCGTAATCGTCCTGGTGCTGCTCGGGACCGTGATTGGGGTCGCCCTGGCCGTCTTCGGGACGGCCACCGCTGCCGCCGGGCCGACCGCCACGCTGACCGTCTTCACGGGCTCGGCCCGGATCCGGAAATCGGGCTCGACCACCACGGTCGCCGCGCATTCGGGCGAGGCGGTCGCCAGTGGGGACAGCGTCTCGACCGCGGCCAACAGCAAGGCCGCGGTCACCTACCCGGATGGAAGCGTCACCAGGCTCGACTCGTCGTCGCGGATCACTCTCAGCCTTGCGCGCGCCGGCCGCTCAGCCTTCAGGCTGAGCATCAGCCAGACGGCCGGGCTCAGCTGGAACACCGTCAAGAAGCTGGTCGGCGCCGGCAGCTTCAGGATCTCCGGCCCCAACAATGCTGTCGCCGGTGTGCGCGGAACGCGCTTCGGCTTCTACATCGAGAAGAGCCCGGCCGGGAAGACCGTGGTCTGGGTAGACGTCTACGACGGAGTGGTCGCGGTCAGCGGGGCTGTCGGGCCGTCGGTCACAGCGACGGCCAACCAGCGGGTCAACGTCAGCGCGGGGACGGCCCCAAGCTCACCGGTCACCATCCCCGATTCGGACCGCCACCTCTCCTTCACCGTCTTCAACCAGGCCCTGGAGGCGGTGACCGGCAAGCCGGTCGGCTTCTACAACGGGGTACTGAGCAGCGGCCAGACGGCCGGACCCCTCACCTACGCGGCCGATGGCAAGGGCGACCTCGAATTTGTCCTCGGCTGGCCTGGCTCGATCTTCGAGCTGACGGTGGTCGACCCCGCGGGCACGATCTTCGCCCAGCCAGCGGCGACCGCGACGCCGATCGTGGTCAGGGTGCCCAGGGCGGTGGCAGGCTCCTGGCAGTTCCGGGTTCGCGACGTGACCTCGGTGCCGCTTGAACCCTGGTGGGTAGTGGTCGGACGTTCCTAGTTCTCGGCGGTCGAAGCGGGCCGCGCTAGACGGAAGTTCGACGGGCTGAGTTAGCTCTCCGGGGTCCTCGCGTATTCGGTTGGCCGTCCAAAAGGTAGTTTGTGGCCGCGAGCGCGTAGACACTAATTAGGGTTGCCTTTAGTGGCAGGCTGTGAGACAATCCCC
>DATLQT010000095.1:0-50687 GCA_035535055.1 Candidatus Dormiibacterota bacterium
CCTGTCGTCCTCGATCACCGGCTGGATCGGCCCGAGCTGGGCGTAGTACTCCTGAAGGTCGATACCGGGAATTCGAACTGCCATTGAATCCTCCCTGGGAAATCTGCGCGGTCACTATAACTTGACTCTGGCGACCGTGAGTCCGACGACGGGGCCGGATCCGGCCGTGCCGAGGGCGGGGCCGCCCAGGCATCGAGGGAGGCGACGTCATCGGCCAAGAGCAGGGTCCGGGGACCCAGCCGGCCTCCTCGCCAGGCGCAAGCGCCCCCCACCTTGGCCAGCCGGCGCCGGGTCAGCTACCGACAGCGCGGGCAATAGGGCGAGCCGAGCCTGCCACAGCCCCCGCCCCGCGGCCGGCAGCAGGAGGTCTGGGAGCCCACCCAGCTCCGCCTGAGGCTACCGGAGGCGGCAAGCCTTGCCGTTAAGTTAAGTTAAGAGAGCTCCAGCGGCTCCCCGGCCGCAAGATCAAGCCCGTCCAGCGCGCCCGGTGGCAGCTCGACCACCCGGACCGCGCCCCAGACCCACCAGACGGCCCCCGTCCAGGGCGGCAGCCGCCGATAGACCTTCTTCACCTGGTTCTTCCGGTCGAGGAAGACGGCGTCGATCGGGAACCTCATGAAGAGCATGTGGATGCCGTTGCAGTTGTCGATCACCATCCCGTGCCCCGCCGGGAGGGTGCGGCGGAACATCAGCCCGAGGCCCTGGCCGACGAAAGTCCGGGGACGCTCGAGCGACTCGGCGAGAACGCGCCCGGAGGCCGGGTGCAGCAGCCGGAGGTCGGTGTAGGCCCGCGGCATCACGATGCGAAATCGTACCCTCCACCTCTGAATGCACCACTTCCTGAGCGACGGGGTCCCAATCGCCTACTACCTGGAGGGGCCACCTGACGGCCAGCCGACGATCCTAGTCCACGGCTTCTGCAGCAACTTCCAGGTCAATTGGCTGGGCTCCCGCTGGGTGGAGGCTCTGAGCCGTGCCGGCCGACGGGTGATCGGCATGGACAACCGCGGCCACGGGCAGAGCGGCAAGCCTCACGACCCCGATGCGTATGGGCCGCTGATGATCGAGGACGTCGGCAACCTGATGGACCACCTCGGGCTGGAGAAGGCGGACTACATCGGCTACTCGATGGGCAGCCAGATCGGGCTGCGCTTCCTCGTCTCGCATCCCGAGCGCGTGAACCGGGCCGTCATGGGCGGAATCGGCATGAACGTGACCACCCCCTGGCGCGCAGGCGAAGCGATCGCCCGCCGGCTGCGGGGCGACGAGAGCGAGGAGAGCCCGGCGGCGATCCTCTTCCGCAACTTCGCGCAAGCGGTGCCTGGCAACGATTTGGAGGCGCTCGCCTGCTGCATAACCGGGCGGAGCGAGCCCCTGACCGAGGAGCAGCTGGCGGCGATCCGGACGCCGGTCCTGGTGGCCGTCGGCGGCGCCGACCAGCTCGCTCGCGAGGCGCGCCGGCTGGCCGAATTGCTGCCGGACGGCGAGTACTTCGAGGTCGAGGGCCGGGACCACACCACCGCGGTGCCATCGCGCGCGATCAAGGACCGGGCGCTCTGGTTCCTCGACGCCTGACCCGGCCCGGCTTCAGGCGCCGACGCGGTTGTAGCGGACCCGCCGCCGGGTTCGGTTCACCTTGTCGTCGCTGACGATGCTGATCGACCCGTCCCCCTCGAGGACCGCCATCTGCACCTCCTCGATTTTCGCCACTCCGTGCTCCCGCATCGACATCAGCGCCTCTTCGCGCGTCACCCCCTCGCGTCGCATGGCCGAGTCGATGAACTTTCCGTCCTTGACGATGAGGGTTGCCTTGGAGGTCAGGAAGCGGTTGATGGCCGGGATGGTGTCGAGGCGGCCGATGGCGAAGTTGGCCGCCAGCAGCGACAGGATGATGATCACGCCGCCGAGCAACGACGAGTCAGATCCCGTCATGGCCGGCTGCACCGCGTTGGCCACCAGCAGGACGAACACCAAGTCGAAGAGCGTGAACTGGCCGACCTCGCGCTTGCCGAAGAGCCGAAGCCCGATTAGCAGCACCAAGTAGGTGACCACCGACCGAAGGATCAGCTCGTACCAGGGCACCCCGAGTCGCAGGAGATCCCCCACGACTCAAGCGTAGTGAATCAGCCGCCCCTCGCCTTCATGATGATCAACACGGCCGGGCCAAGCAGGATCAGCCAGAGGGTCGGGAAGATGCACCCGACCATCGGCAGCATCATCTTCAACGAGGCCTGGGCGGCAAGCTCCTCCGCCCGCTGGCGGCGCTTGCGGCGCATCTCTTCCGATTGGAGGCGGAGGATCTTGGCGAGCCCGACGCCCATCTGCTCCGATTGGATCACCGCCTGGGTGAAGTTGTGGAGGTCCTCAACGCCGCAGCGGCGGCCCATCTCGTCGAGAGCGTCCAGCCTGGGCCTGCCGAGCCGGACCTCTTGGAGTACGGTCTTGAATTCGTCGGCCAGCGCATTGTCGAACTTGTCGGTCACCCTCTGGACGGCGGCGTCGAAGCCGAGGCCGGCCTCGACCGCGATGGTGAGCAGGTCCATGACGTCGGGCAGCGCGAGCTGGATCTCCTTGCGCCGCGCCTGCACCTTGCTGGTGATGTAGTAGGTCGGCGCGAAGAAGCCGATTATCGCCCCGACGGCTGCTGAGACGACCAGGCCGACGGGGCTGTGAAAGAGCAGTCCGACCAGCAGGCCGACGACGAAGAGGACCACGGCGGCGCCGTATCGAAGGGCCTGGAAGTCGGACGGCGAGAGGTTGCCGGGCCGTCCGGCGAGGTTCAGCCGGTTCTGGAGATCCTGCCGCTGCTTCTCGGGCGTGTTCTCGGCCAGGTATTTGCCGAGGCGGTCGATCAGGGGGCGGATGAAGCGCTCCTCGAACGGCTTTTGGAGCTCGACCTCGTCGAGGGTGAGGGGCTTCTCACCGCTGAACGCGGCCAGACGATCCTGGACCATGTCCCCGCTCACGGCCTGCCCGCGCGTTGCGTACATGCCCCAGAAGACGAGGAAGATCCCGCCGCCCGCGATGACCGCCAGGAGAAGGCTCATTGCTTTGCTTTAGACCTCGATGGCCGTGACGCGGCCCATCACCAGGTTGCCGATGAAGATCATGAATGCGGCCAGGGCGATGATGATCCAGCCGACCGGGCTCTCGGTCATCGGCTTGAAGTACGTCGGCGTGGCGAAGTACATGAACACGGCGAGGATGATCGGCAGGCTGGTGATCAGCTGTCCGGAGGACCGCGCCGAGGCGGTGAGGGTGGCGATCTGGCCCTTGATCCTGACCCGCTCGCGGATCGTGAAGGCGATGTTGTCGAGGATCTCGGCCAGGTTGCCGCCGACGGTCCGGTGGATGGCGACCGCGGTGACCATCAGGTCGAGATCGTCCGACTCGATCCGCTTGACCATGTGCCCGAGCGACTCCTCCACCGTGCCGCCGAGGTTCATCTCCCGGACGCAGCGGGCGAACTCTTCGGCGATCGGCGGGGTCGCGTTCTTGGAAACGGTGTCGATCGCCTGAGCGAACGAATAGCCGGCCTTGAGCGCGTTGGAGAGGAGCAGGAGGGTGTCCCCGAGCTGGTTGTTAAAGGCCTTAAGCCGCTGGCTCTGGCGCCACTTCACATAGATGCCCGGTATGAAGTAGCCCACCACCGCGGCGATCAGGGCCTGCAGGATCCCGGCCGGGAAGCCGCCGAAGCGGATGAAGGCGATCAGGAAGAGGAGCACCGTGAGTCCCACCTGGATGCCCAGGTACTCCGAGGTTCTCAGCTTCAGGTCGGCCTTCGCGAGCTGCTCTTGGAGAGAGGGCTTGCCCTTCTTGACGTCTCCCTGGCCGAACCGGTCGGCAGCGGGCTGGAAGATCCGTGCCATGCGCTCGCGGAAGTTGGCGGGCGGCGCCTCGGCGGCCGCCGCCGCGGCCGCGTTCGGGTCGACGACGCCGTACTCGGCCAGCCGCGCCTGGAGGTCGGCGCTGGCGGTCCGCGTCTGGGCGATGCCGAAGAAGATCGCCAGCACGCCGACTCCGGCGATCAGGGCGACCAGATAGATCGTCATCTCAGGCTCAGCTCCTCAGTTTGCATTTGGTTTCTCAGTAGAGCTCTTCGAACGCGGGCTCGGGGGTCGGCACGAAAAGATCGTCGCCGAGCTCCTCGCCACCGGCCTTGATGAACTCGAGGCGCATGGGCTTGATGCCGGTCGCGGTATGGTACCCGACCGCCTTCCCATCCCGAAGACCGATCTGCTTGAAAACGAAGATCTCCTGGAAGTGGATGTCGCCCTGCTCGATACCGGTGATCTCGGCCACGCTGACGATCTTGCGGGGACCGCCGCGCAGGCGCTGTTGCTGGACGATGATGTGGACCGCGGCCGCCATCTGCTCGCGGATCGCGCGCGACGGCAGGTCGGCGCCGGCCATCAGGACCAGCGTCTCGAGCCGGCCCAGGGCCTCGTGGGGGTTGTTGGCGTGGAGGGTGGACATCGAGCCGTCGTGGCCGGTGTTCATGGCCTGCAGCATGTCGAGTGCCTCGCCTCCGCGGCACTCTCCGACGATGATCCGGTCGGGTCGCATCCGGAGGCAGTTCTTGACCAGGTCGCGGATCGGCACCGCGCCCTTCCCTTCGACGTTGGCCGGGCGCGACTCGAGGGTGATGACGTGGTCCTGCTGCAGCTGGAGCTCGGCCGCGTCCTCGCAGGTGATGATCCGCTCCTCCGGCGGGATGAAGGTCGAGAGGATGTTGAGAAGCGTCGTCTTGCCGGAGCCGGTGCCGCCGGAGACAAGGCAGTTGAGCCGCGCCCGGACGGCCGCGCGGAGGAAGGTGATCATGTTCGGCGTCGCCGACTTGAACCTGAGCAGGTCGTTGGGACCGAGCTTCTCCTTGGAGAACTTCCGGATCGTCATGCAGGGGCCCTTGAGGGCCAGGGGCGGGATGATGACGTTGACGCGGGAGCCGTCCTTGAGGCGGGCGTCGGCCATCGGAGTCGATTCGTCGACGCGGCGGCCGACCGAGCTGACGACGCGGTCGATGACCCGCATCAACTGCTTGTCACTCTCGAAGACGACGTCGGAAAGCATCGGCTGCCCTTTCTTTTCGACGTAGATCTGCTTCGGGTGGTTGATCATGATCTCGGTGATGTCCTTGTCGTTGAGCAGGATCTCCAGCGGTCCGAGGCCGAGGATGTCGTCCATCAGCGAATCGATGAGCCGCTCTCGGTCGGGCCGGGTCATCGTCATCCCCGAGGTCCGGATGTACTCCTCGGAGAGCTCGACGATCTTCTCCTTGACGAACTCACGGTCGGTGACGTCGATCTTGTTGGCGTACTGCTCGAGGAGCTTGGCGTGGACGGCCGTCTTCGCAGCGGCGAAGGCCGGGGTGACCGCGACCGCGCCGGTGTTGCCGCCCGAGCGGTCGGCGAGGCTGCCCGCGCTCGGAGGGGGAGCGGCCGGGCTGGGCGGCGGGGGTGGCGGCGGCGCCGCGACACCGGCCGGCCCCGGCTGCATGCCGGGGGGGGGCGCACCGTTGCTGGGCGGCTCGATCGGCGGTGGGGCCACCGTGGCGGTTGCCGGGCCAGGCGCGCCGGAGCGCTGCTGGTTCGCCTGGTTGACGCGATCGAGAAGACCCATTCTTCAGTCCCTACCCGGCCGAGGTACGCGACCAAAAGCCGACCTTGCGACCGGCCTGGCCTGCGTGGGAACCGTCGGCCGCTGGCAAGGGTACCAGAGAAAGTGCGAGATCCCGCACTGCTCGGCTGATCTCGGAGTTGGGCAGCAGGTTGACGAACGGCTCCGCCCGCTGGATGGACTTCAGAACCGTCTTTGAGTCGTTGGGGAGCGTTGCGGCAACCTTGGTCTCCAGGCTCGACTCGACCTGGACCAGCGTGATGCCGAGCGTCGAGTCCGCCCGGTTGACGACCACCTTTATCCGGTCGCTCGGGATGCCGAGGCGCTGGAAGACGCGAAGGGCCAGCTTGGCCTCCTTGACCGCGGGCAGGCCGAGGTCCACCAGCACCACGATGCTGCCAGCCTTCTCGAGTGCCTCCAGGGTCACTTCGCCCAGGTGGGAACTGGTGTCGATGACGATGTTGTCAAAGGTCTCCTTGAGGATCTCGAGGATCGCCCGGGCATGCTCGGCGGTGACCAGGTCGGCAAATTCGGGGCTCTGCGGGCCGAGGAGTACCTGGAAACCGCCCGGGGCTCTCGGCATCAACGCCTCGACGAACTCGGCGTCGATGTTGGGGAAGGCCTCCACGACCTGGTAGATGTTGCGGCTCGAGTCCAGCCCGAGCAGGACGCCGAGATCGCCGAACTGGAGGTCGAGGTCGATCAGGGCCGTCCGCTGGGTCGTGTCCTTGGCCAGCGACGCCGCCAGGTTCACCGAGAGGAGCGACTTGCCCACCCCGCCCTTGCCGCTGAAGACCAGGATCACCCGGCCCGCGGCGGGCCGCTTTGCGGAGATCTGATCAGCCGCCGGCGGCGCCACCTCGGCGGGCACCGGTATGTTGACGCGCTTCAACCGCTCCAGCTGATTGACGCGGCGCAGCGCCGCGGCCAGCTCATCGCCGCTGAACGGCTTGACGAGGAACTCCCGCGCACCGGCCTGCATCGCCCGCCGGAGGTACTCACGGTCCTCCTGGACCGACATCAGGACGACCGGCGCGTAGGGCGGCTCGCCGGTCATCACCTGCGTGGCCTTGATGCCGTCCATACCGGGCATATTCACGTCCATCAGCACCACGTCGGGGGTCAGGCGGCGCACCTCGGCGATGGCCGCCTCCGCGTTCAACGCGGTGCCCACGACCTCCATGTCGGACTCGAAGCTGAGCAGCTTCTTGAGGTTGTCGACGGTCGAGGGTACGTCGTCGATGATGACGACCCGGATGGGTGGGTTATCGGGCGTCTCGGTCTCCCACGCGCCTGTCGCCTACTAGCCGCCCAGCGCCTTCTGGAAGAC
The DNA here is from genome assembly GCA_035535055.1 of Candidatus Dormiibacterota bacterium. Lineage (GTDB taxonomy): Bacteria > Chloroflexota > Dormibacteria > Dormibacterales > Dormibacteraceae > UBA6019. The sequence goes on from DATLQT010000095.1 coordinate 6,947, forward strand.
GGGGAACTTGCTCACGATGTCGGTCACCTGGACGCCGTGCGCGGCGCTCAGTCCGGCGCAGGCCGGGTCCGGACCGGTCGGCGCCGGGGCGTAGTCCTGGAAGGACTCAAGCTCGTAGCTGACCTGCACGTTCTGCTGCAGCCACTTGATGAGCTCCGCCTGGCAGGGCGTGACGACGACCGTGATGCTGGTCGGCGCGACCGGCGTCGTCGATTGGGCTGTGTTGGAGGTGGAGGAGGCTGAAGTGACGCTGAGGTTGGCGGCTCCGACCCGGATGACATGAAGCTGGGTGAAGACGGTGGCCGTCGCCCCCGTCTTGCCGGAGCCGGCCGCGGCCAGGACGCCGATGTAGTCGCCCGGCTGGATGTAGTTGGCGACGCCGGTCAGCTCGGAGGTCGGGAGCGTGAGGGCGACGTAGCCGGAGGGGATCGGGAGGAAGGCCGCCTGGGCGCCGGTCACCGTGTCGCCCGGCTTGGCGAGCATGCTGGTGAGGAGCGGCTGGCCCTGCGCGATGTCGACCTCGGCGATGAAGTCTTTGACCGCCTTCAGGGCCGCGGCGCCCTGTACGTCCGACGACTTGCTCGAGTTGGAGCTATCGATCACGATCGCGCCGGCCGGCTTGTAGGTGTCGGGGATCGACTTGACCGACACCTGGTCGATGGTGGTGATCTGGGTCCGAAGGCTGATGTCCTTGGCCGCGTAGACGACGAGGTCGCAGGGGCAGCCGGCGCCGCCGCTCTTGGCTCCGCCGGTCAAACTTGGCAGCAGGATCGCGAGGCCGAAGCCGACCAGCGCCAGCACGACGCCGATGATGATGAAGAGACGGCCTCCGCCGCCCGCTCGCGGTCGGGCTGGTGCCTGAGCTACTGCCACGTGAACCTCACCTCCGGGGAATCTCGCCAGGGAAAAAGCCGCGCCATTATAGGGCGGCCTGTCCAAAACGGGGGGGGTGCCGAGGGTAAAAAGCAGAGAGCCCCGCTGCCGGGGCTCTCTGGAAGGTAAATCGCTTTTGAGCGGGTGATCTTGAAACGCTTACGCGTTCAGGGCCGCTACGACGTTGGAGAAGACGTTCCGGATCTGGTTACCCATGGTAAGAAGGATGACGATGACCACGATCGAGACGAGGACGAGGATCAGGGCGTACTCAACCATGCCCTGGCCTTCCTCACGGTGAAGAAGTCCGCGCAACTTCCAGTAAAGGTTCATCACTTTTTGCTTTTCACCTCCTTTGTGTCGAGACTTACGAACCCGTTAATCGCTACTTCAACGCATTTCTTGCGAGAAGCGGTCGCCTGAACTCGATTCCGCTTTCAGGCGCGCCAATCCTAATCGAGGGTCGGCGCGCTGGCAATCGTCAATTTGGGGTCAGCGCGGAGTCATCCCTCGGTCGGGAACTCGACCTCCAGTTCGGTTCCACGGCCCGCCTCGCTGCTGACCCGCATGCTGCCGCCGAGGGCCTCCGCCCGCTCGCGCATGCCCCTCAGGCCAAGCTGCTGGCGGCCGTCCGCCCGTGGCGGGTTGGCGGGATCGAATCCGGAGCCGTCGTCCCGGATCCGCGCCGCGACCCGGCCGGGCTGGATGGTCACGACCACCTCGGCGGTCTTGGCGCCCGAGTGCTTCTGCACGTTGTTGAGCGCCTCCTGGATGATCCGGAAGATGGCCTCCTCGAGTTGGGAGCCGACCCGGCGATCCTCACCGGAGACGTTGAAGCGACAGGTGATCCCCGTCCGGTCCTGGTACTCGGACGAGAAGCGCTTCATCGTCGCCACCAGGCCCAGGTCGTCGAGCGAGTCAGGTCGGAGGTCAAACATGAACCGCCGCATATCGGCGACCGCGTTACGCACGAGGCTGCGGAACTCCTCCAGCTCGGCAGGGAGCGCCTCCGGCGTCCTCTGCGCGATCCGATCCAGGATCTCGGCCTTGAGGACGAGGTCGGCGAGTACCTGGGCGGGCCCGTCGTGGAGGTCGCGCGCGATCCGCAGTCGCTCCGCCTCGACAGCCTGGAAGATGGCCAGCGCGCCGCCGGGCAGGGGCTCTGGGGGGGTTCCCGCCGCGCCCTGGCGGTCCGCCTCGTCTTGCGCCAGCGCCGAGCGCAGGGCCATCGCGACCGCCTGGCAGAACTGAAGCCGATCGCGGACTGACTCGGCTTCGATCTCCGCCCGCTGGCGAACCTCCCCCACCTTCTGCGCCTTCTCCACCACCGCGTCGCGCTCGTGAGGTGAGAACCGCTCCGGGTGGAGGATGACGTGGCGACGGATGACGTCAGCCTCGGCCAGCTCCTCCACCGCTTTCATGGCCGCCTGTTCGAGGTCCGGAAGCCGGGCGGATAGCCGCGCCATCTCGCCGTCGATCCAGTCCAGCAGGGCGGAGGGCCGGTCGACGCTGCTGAGGCTGGTCTCGTTCTCGGTAACGCTCATTGTCGGTGTCTGGGAGAAGCCGATGTTAGATTACGGCGACCTCAGATGCGGACTGTGACCGAGCTCGCCCCCGTCAGCCCCGCGGGCACTTCCGGCGGACGCGACTGGGTCGACCTTCTCTTCGGCCGGACGCTGCCGGCTCTCTTCTTCGGGCTCTTCATCGTCTACGAGCTGCTGGTGACCGGCATCGCCGCCACCCGCCTCAGCCAGCCGGGCGCCGGGGTCGACGACTACCTGGCCTTCGCCAATCGAGTGTTGAGGCTCACCTTCTTCACCATGCTGGTGGTGCTCTACGTGGTCCGGCTGCAGAGCAAGAAGGCCGATCGCCGGCCGTTCGTGGTGCTGGTGTCGATGGTGGGGACCTTCTGCGTGCTGCTGACCAGCTACCTGCCCGCGGTACCCCACGGGCCCGGCTTCCTCCTCGCCGGCGACCTCCTGCTGACGATCGGGATGGCCTGGGCGGTCTGGGGCCTGGCCTACCTGCGCCGTTCCTTTTCCATCCTGCCGGAGGCGAGGCGCCTGGTGACCGGCGGCCCCTTCGGCCTCTGCCGCAATCCCCTCTACCTGGGCGAGGGGGTGGCCACCATCGGCGTCGTCCTGCCCGGCTTCAGCCCCTGGCACCTGCTCTTGCTGGCCGTTTTCGTCAGCTCTCAGCTGTTGCGCATCCGGTGGGAGCAGCGGGTCCTCCTCGACGCCTTCGGAGACGAGTACCGGAGCTACCTGGGACGGGTACCGATGCTGATCCCCTTCTGGCCGGTCCGGCCCTGATCACGGCCAAGCTCGGTCCCCGCACGCTGCTCATCGGCGGGGTCTTCGTGGCCATCGTCAGCTCGTTCACGAGCACCGTGGTCGACCCCGACTTCTGGTGGCACCTGCGAACCGGGTACTGGATGCTGGCCAATCGCCGGCTGCCCAGCCAGGACCTCTACACGTTTACGGTCAGCAACCATTCTTGGATCGACCACGAGTACCTGACCGAGGTGCTGATGGCGTACCTCAACGACTGGGGCGGACTGCTTTTGATCAGCCTCGTCTTCGGCGCTTTGACCTGGATCGGGTTCTGGTACCTCTACCGGGCCGCCGACGGAGGCCGCCGCCCCTACGTCATCGTCGGCGTCGGACTTGCGCTCGGCGCCCTTGCCGGGGCGCCGATCTGGGGTCCCCGCGCGCAGATGATCACCTTCACCTTCACCTGCGTCGAGCTCTTCTGGCTGGCGCGCTTCCTGAGCGGCCGAAGCCGGGCCATCAACTGGCTGCCGCTTTTGATGGTGGCCTGGGCCAACCTCCATGGCGGCTTCGTGATCGCCTTCCCGCTGCTCGGCATCGCGATCGCCGCCGAGGCGGTGGACTGGCTCCTCGCCACCGACGAGATGCACCGCATGGCCCATTGGCGCCGGATCCGCTCCCTGGTCCGGGTGACCGTGATCTCGCTGGTCGCCGTGCTGGCAACACCGCACGGGTTGAACGTCTACACCAACCCGTTCGAGACGCTGACCAGCTCGGCGCAGCGACGCTTGATCGTGGAGTGGTTCTCGCCCGACTTCCACCAGCTGGTGCTGCTGCCCTTCCTGGCCATGATCCTGCTGCTCTTCGGCGGCTTCGCGATCCGCCGCCCAACCACGTACCAGCTCCTGCTGAGCCTGGCTTCGCTCGGACTGGCGCTTGAATCGGCGCGCAACATCGCCATCTTCGTCGCTGCCTGCACGCCGATCCTGGTCGTCAACTGGTCCGAGGGCTGGGAGGCACTCCGCGCATCCCGCGGCTGGAACCTCCCCCCCGTCCCGCCCAACCGCTTTTTCGCCGCCGCGACCACCGTCGCGCTGCTGCTGATCACAGGAGTGGTGGGGTTCCGGGTCGCCTCCGCCCTCGCCCACCAGAGCGCGGATACAGCGAGCACCTTCCCGGTCGGAGCGGCGAACTACCTCGCCGCCCACCCCGAGATCGGCACCCGGATGTACAACCAATATGGGTGGGGCGGCTACCTCGCCTACCGCTTCTACCCCGACCCCAACCGCCGGGTCTTCATCTTCGGCGAGGCTTCGGTGATGGGCGATTCCTTTCTCCAGCAATACCAGGACGTCCAGACCCTCCGCTCGGACTGGACCCAGGTGCTCGACCGATACGGCGTCGACTACGTCGTCTACAACCGGCACGAGGCCTTGACCAACGTGCTCGAGGCGCTGCCCGGCCAGTGGGACTGCTCCGTCTACCAGGACGCCGAGTCCGAGATCTGCGTCAGGAAAAAACCTTCCTAGTAGACCTGGAAGACCTCGGTGCCGCCTGAGGAGAAGACCGGTGGGCCCAGGGATGAGGGGGGCGCCACGGTGGTGTCGGCAGACGACCAGATCACGTAGCGGACGTCGTTGGCGGCTATGAACGCCGGCAGGTCGGCCCGGCCGTGGAGGAGGTCATTCGCCTCCTGGACCTTGGCCGGCCAGTTGAAGGTCTCGCTGTACTGGCCGGTGTAGGTGGTGTCCGAGGTGTATGCGGGCACGAAGAGACCCAGCCGGTCCGAGGTGAGGACTACGCCTACCGGCCGCGGAGAGAGCCATTGCAGCGCCTGGTAGTCGCCGGTCGACACCGAGTAGATGGGGTTCGTCGCGACCAGCAGGGGGCCGATCAAAAGGAAGGTCGAGCCGACCGCTGCATAGGCGCAGTAGCTGAACGGGACCAGCCGTCGCGCGCGCTCTCGCAGACGAGGGACCACCACCTGGTACATCCCCTCGGCCGCCATCACCACCAGCGGCAGGTAGATGCCGTCGAAAAAACGCCGGCGAAGGTTGCCGGCAGGCGTCGGAGCCCAGAGGATCAGCCCTAGCAGCACAAGCCAGGCGAGAAGGAAGACGTCACGCCTCGATCGCCGGCGGAGCATGCGGGGCAGGGCCATGGCCGCCAGCAGCAGCTGCGGTGCCAGGGCGAGGCTCAGGCTCAGCAGGTCGGGGGCGAAGTTGTTCCGCCACTGGCCGCTCCAGCGAGAGACTTCGGGGTTGTTTAGCTGGACGTAGGAATAGATCACGTAGGGCGCGACCATCGCCAGGGCGATCGCGACCGCCAGGTAGCCGCGAGGGCCAACCCGCCGGTAGAGGACGGCCGCCACCACCGCCGCGCCGACCAGAATCGGCATCTGGGCGTGGATCGACGCCTCGCCGAGCCAAGCCAGCCCGGCGACGAATCCCAGCTTGAGGCTGCCCCGCTCTGCCGCCTTCAGCGTCCACACCGCGCCCAGTGCCTGGAAGGCGGCCGCCCAGGCGAAGTGAGGCAGGGCGAGGATCGAATAGAAAGCGCTCAATTCCGGCATCCGCCAGTCGAGGGTGTCCGTCTGCTGGCCGAAGAAGACCGGCTTGCCGATCGCCTGGACGACGTAGCCGAGGCCGAGACCGATGGCCAGGAAGACGAGTGCCCAGCGCCGGGCCGTCTCGCCCTCGACGAAGTAGTCGATGAACACCTTGGCGGCGTAGAGGAGGAAGACGGCGCCGGCGAACATCGCCAGGTGGAAGGTGAGGAGCAGGTTCAGGTGGAGGAGCCCGGCCAGGTGCCCGAGCACTATCCAGTAGACGAAGAAGTAGACCGGCTGGCTTGGCTCGGTGGTGTAGCGGTTGGTCCACTGCCAGGCGCCGTCGAGGCCGCCCCGCATCTTGGCGAGATAGGTGTTGGCGTCGTCGCCGAGAAAGAAGAAGCCCATGAAGACGCGGCCCGGCGGCTGCGCGAGGTGGCCGTATAAGTAGGGCAGCAGGGTGATCACCGCCAGGCCTAGCCCGAGCCAGAGCCAGAGCGGCGGCAGCCGGCGGGCCACGGCCCTCGAGCGAACGGTCAGGGGGGGAGCGCTAGCGGCCATTCCAGAGGCGAAGTCTGGCGACACTGACGAGGTCTGTGAAGATCTCACCTCGCGTGACCTTGGAGACGCCGGCGACCCGGTCCTCGAAAACGATCGGGACCTCCACCACCGCGAAGCCGGCGCGGATGGCCAGGAAGACCATCTCGATCTGGAACGAGTATCCCTCCGAGATGACTCGGTCGAGCCCGATCCTCTCCAGCACCTCCCGGGTGTAGCAGCGGAAACCGGAGGTGCAATCGTGGATGCCCAGGCCGAGCAGGGTCCGGCAGTAGAGGTTGGCGCCCCAGCTGAGCAGCTTGCGGTAAAGGCCCCAACCCACCACCGAGCCGTCCTGGACGTAGCGGGAGCCGAGCCCCAGGCCGCCGCCGGAGCGGGCGGCGTCGATGATCGCCGGCAGGTGCTCGACCCGGTGCGAGCCGTCGGCGTCCATCTCGACCAGGAGGTCGTACCCGCGCTCGAGCCCGAGCCGGAAGGCGGCGACGTAGGCGCTTCCAAGGCCGAGCTTGGCGGGCCGGTGCAGCACGTCCATCCCCTTGTCAGCCGACGCCAATCCATCGGCGAGCGGGCCCGTCCCGTCGGGCGAGTTGTCGTCTACGACGAGCACGTCGTGACCCAGGGCGCGGACCTCGGTGACCATCCGCTCCAGGTTTTCGCGCTCGTTGAAGGTCGGGAAGACAACCAGGACCCGCTCGCTCACCGGAGGAACCGGATCTTGAAGATGTCCAGCAGAGCCTCGGTCGAGTGCTGGAAGGGGGAGATCCGGCTGGGGACCGAGTCGAACCAGCGCACCGGTACCTCCACGATCCGGCGGCCGGCGCGGCGGGCTCGGTAGAGCACCTCGACGTCGAAGGCCACATTGCCCCGCAGCTTCATGGCCGCGAAGACCTCACGGGCAAGCGATCCCCGCCAGAGCTTGAAGCCGCACTGGGTGTCCCAGAATCCGGGCAGGACCACCAACTGGACCAGGAGGTTGAACACTTTGCCCATCAGGACCCGATGGAAGGGCTGGGAGACCACCACCTCGGAGCCGCGTTTGGCGCGGGAGCCGATGGCGACGTCGTAGCCGTCGTCGAGGGCGGCGAGCAGCTTGCCCAGCTCGTCGATGGGCGTCGACAGGTCGGCGTCGGAGATCAGCACGAGGGGAGCCCGGCTGGCCGCAACGCCGGCGGCCACCGCCCTGGCCTTGCCCCCGTTCGGCTGGAGGTCGATGCCGCGCACATGATCGGGGTCGAGCGCCTGCTCGGCCCCGATGAGGTCCATGGTCCCGTCAACGCTGCCATCGTTGACGATGAGCAATTCCCAGCTCGAGCCGAGGGAGTTCAGGTAGGCCTTGACGACCACGAGCGTCTCCGGCAGGCGCGCGCTCTCGTTGTAGGCCGGGATCACGACGCTGAGCTCGGGATCGGCGGCCACGGGTCGAAAGCATATCGGGGGGCGCTTTCAGCCCCGGGCGCGGAGGACCTCCACCGCGAAGGCGGGAAGCGCCGCCATGCGCCTCGCCCGCCAGGGCTGCCGGAGCAGCCTGTATGCCCACTCGAGGCCCGCCCGCCGCATCCAGGCGGGTGCCCGCCGGACCCTCCCCGACAGGTAGTCGAAGGCGCCGCCGACCCCGATCCCGACGCAGGACGGGAGGCGGGATCGGTTGCGGTCGATCCAGAACTCCTGGCGAGGGTGCCCATAGGCCACGAGGAGCACGTCGGGCCGGGCGGCCGTGATCAGCCGGAGGCTTTCGGCGTCTCCTTCCGGCCCGGCAGCGCCGGCGTGGCAGCCGGCGACGACCAGTCCTGGATGCCGGCGGCGGAGGATCCCGGCGACCTCGTCGGCCACCCCGGGCGCAGCACCGAGCAGGAAGAGCCGCCAGCCGCGCTCAACGGCGCGGGCGGCCAGCGGGTCGATGAGATCGCTCCCGGTGACCCGGCCGGGGAGCGGGTTGCCAAGCCGCCGCGCTGCCCAGGTGACGCCCCAGCCGTCAGGGAGGCAGAGGTCGGCCGACTCCAGGACCCGGGCGAAGTCCCGGTCGCGACGCGCGCGCATGATGAACTCCGGATTGACGGTCGCCACCAGGTGCTGGCCGCCCGCCTCGAGCAGCTCGCCGATTCGGTCCAGCGCCTGTTCTGCGTCGACAGCGTCGACACGCACGCCGAGGACCCGGGTCGAGGCTCTTCTCATCTGTCGCTGAATTATCATTTCCCGCTCTGCCCAGCCACCTCCTCGTCGACCTCCGAACAGTGGACCCGGCGCGGCCCGACGCCGCCGGCGAATACGCCCTCCAGCTGACCGAAGCCCTTGCCGGCCTGGCGGCCCACGCCGACCTCACCGTCATCCAGCCCGGCTTCCGCGGGTCGGCTCCCGCAGCGGACATCCTTCTCCTGCCCGCCGGCGGCCAGCCCCAACCCGGCTACCGCTGCTTCAGCTGGCTCCACGACCTCGCACCATTGCGGGGCGGCCTCGGCGGGTTCCGCGCCCGCTTCCGCTCGGCCTTCTCCGCCAGTCGCTCCGACCTGGTCTTGGCGCCCTCGGAGGCTGTCGCCGAGGCGCTCCGCCGCTACCTTCGGGTGCCGCCCTCCCGGCTCGCCGTCGTGAAGCCGGGACTCGGTCCCGGCCACGCGCGCACCTCGCGAGAGGATGCCGCCGCCGCCGCGGCGATCCACAACCTGCCCGAGCGCTATCTCCTGGCCTTCGGCGACGAAGGCATCGCCCGCCGGGCTTGGGCCGCGGCTGAGAGGCCGGCCTCCGGCGCCGGCCTGGTCCTGGCCGAGGCTCTAGCGGCAGGCCGCGAGACCCTTCCAGCGCTGCTCAGCGGGGCGGTCGGCGTGCTGCTCGCCGAACCCCTGAACGGGAATCCGATGCGGGCGCTGCAGGCGATGGCCTGCGGGTCGCCGCCGATTGTGCCCGACGACGGGGCCTTCCCCGAGGTCGTCCGCGACGGCGGCCTGACCGTCCGCACCGGCCATCCCGAGGATTGGGCGGAGGCGATCTCGGCGCTTTTCCGAAGCCGGCTCCTGCGGGCCCAGCTCTCCGGCCAGGGCCGGCAGCTGGCGGCCGAACTTACCGCTGCCCGGGCCGCTCGCAAAGTGCTCGAGCTAGTCGAGGCCGGTACGCGAGTGGCTGAAGACCAGCGGGTAGACCCGGGGGACCTGGATCGGACTGACTGAGACCGGCGGTTGCCCCTGCTCGAACTGGGACAGACCCTGAGCGAAGATCTCCAGTGACTCGCTGCCGGAGACCCGGACCCGGCTCCACGCGAAGCGATCGGAAATCGAGTGGACGGCGCCCGATTGGGTCGTGGTCGCGCTCTGGAAGCCGGCCGCCTGGACCGCCGCGATCACCCTCGCGTCGAACCGACCGGAGGGGTAGCAGAAGTCCTCCACCGGGTGTCCGAGCAGGACCTCGAGCGAGGTCTTGGAGCCCTTCACCTCGTAGACGAGGCCTGCCGCGCTGGTGCGGGTGAGGTCGACGTGGTCGACTGTGTGGGCGCCGATCTCGATCCCATACGCGTCCAGCTCCCTGAGCTGAGCCACCGAGAGATTCGACGATCGCCCGACGAAGCCGCTCACCACGTAGGCCACTGCGCGGAAGTGGTGCTCCTTGAGGACTGGAAAGGCATCGGTGTAAAAGTCCTCGTAGCCGTCGTCGAAGCTGAGCACGACCGGCCGATCGGGGAGGGTCCGGAGGCCGGCCAGGTACTCCCGCAGCTCGACCAGCGTGATCGGGTGGTAGCCGTTGCGGTCGAGGTAATCCATCTGCTGTCGGAAGTCGGCCGGCGAGGTGGATAGACCCCAGCCGATCCAGTCGGCGCCGGGATCGGGCGGGGTACGGATGTAGTGGTACATGAGGATCGGGACCTTGACCTGTACGCGGCCGGTCGGCACCACCGCCAGCCTGGCGCCAGGTGGCAGGACCTCCCAGGCCGGCAGGATCTTCGGTATCGCCCCGAGGTGGCGGACCGGCAGCTGGGCAGGCGCCCATGCAGCCAGCTCCGCGCGGGCAGAGAAGCTCCCGATCGACGATCCTTGGAGAGCGGCGAGCCACGCGACCGTCGCCACCATGGCGACCACCGCGAGCGCACCCGCCCGCCCTCCTCGGGGGCGCGGCTCGTTCACCGAAAAAGGAGCCTGTCAGAAACGGCCAGCGAATCGCCGACAGTGGGGCTAAAGAACGGGAAAATGAGGCCGGTCGTGGCGGTCGACGCCAACCCGGCAACCAGGGCCGCGGTCACCGGCACCGAGCACTTCACGCGGGAGGTGGTCGTCCGCCTACCCCGGGTCGCGCCGGACGTCGACTGGCGGTTCTACGGCTCGCGGCCGGCGCCGGATCTGCGGATCGACTTCACCGTTCTCCCCTTCCCGCGGCTCTGGGCGCAGGCCCGCCTGCCAATCGAGCTGGCGCGGAGCCGACCCGACCTCTACCTCGACCTGGCCCATGTCGTTCCCGCCCTCTGCCCGGCGCCAGCCGTGAAGGTCTTCCACGACCTCGCCTTCGAGCACTTTCCCAATGCCTATCGCCCGGCTGAACTCGCCTATCTGCGCTGGACGGGCAGGCACGCCGCCCGTGTCTGCACCAGCCTGGTCGCCGTTTCGGAGTCGACCCGCCAAGATCTCATCGAGCTGTATGCGGTGGATCCGGCCCGCGTTACCGTCGTTCATGAGGGCGGCGGCGAGGGCGCGCCGGAGGCGGGCGACCCGGGGTCCGACGCCGCCGGCCTGCACGGGTTCGGGATCGACAGGCCCTACCTCCTCAACGTCGGCCGGGTCGAGCCGCGCAAGAACCAGCTCTCCGCGCTGGCTGCGGTCGAATCGCTGCCCGGGACCCTCCTGGTGTGCGCCGGTGCGGTCCACGATGAGTCGCTGGCCGCCCGGCTCGACGCCTCGCCGCAGTGTCTGCTGCTCGGCAGAGTTACCGATGCCGAGCGCGAGCTGCTCTACCGGCGAGCCGAGGCACTTCTCTTCCCGAGCCTCTACGAGGGCTTCGGGCTGCCAGTGCTGGAGGCTATGCGGCAGGGCCTGCCGGTCATCGCCAGCGGCACCTCATCGCTCCCCGAGGTGGGAGGCGACGCCGCCATCTACCTCGCCGACCCCCACGATTCCACCGCGATGGCGGAGGCGATACGCCGGCTCCGGGAGGATCCGGCTCTGCGGCGCCGGTTGGTCGCTGCCGGGCGCCGGCAGGCGTCCAGGTTCAGCTGGGACGCCTGCGCCGAGGGGATCGCGGCGGTGGTCAGAACGCAGCTGTCGTCTGGAGCACGCGAAGCGTCCGCGCGCCCGCCCGTTCCCAGCTGAACTCGGCGGCCCGCAGGATCCCTCGACGGCGGAGGTCGCCGGCGATCCCTGGGTCGTGGAGCGCCCGGTCCAGGGCCGCCGTCCACCCCTCGAGGTCGTTCGGGTCGACCAGGATGGCCGCATCGCCCACGACCTCGGGCAGCGAGGCGGCGTTGGAGCAGACAACCGGCGTGCCGCAGGCCATCGCCTCCAACGGGGTCAGCCCGAAGCCCTCGTAGTGTGCCGGGTGAGCCAGCAGCAGGGCCAGGTTGTACAGTGCCGGCAGCTCGGGCGGCGCCACCGGCCCCAGCAGATGGACGCCCTGGCCCAGGCGCTCGACCTGTTCGGCGACCCCCTCGTGCTTCCAGCCCCATCCGCCCGCAATCACTAGGTCGGGGCGGTCGGACAGCGCGGCCCAGGCGGCCAGCAGCGTCTCCAGGTTCTTGCGGGGCTCGATCGTCCCGACGAAGAGGATGAATCGCTCGGGTAGCTCGAAGCGCGCCAGCGACTCGCGAAGCCCGGCGACCGGCAGCGGGTGAAATTCCGGTCCGGCCCCCTCGGGGATCACCGTGATGTCCTCCGGCCCGCGGTCAAAGAGGCTCGCGATGTCACGCGCGGTGTTCTGGGAGACCGCCACCAGGTGAGTTGCCCGCTCGATCGAGCGGGGCACCACCAAGCGGGTGCTGAGCGGCTGGCCGGACGGGAACCACTCGGGCCGGATGTAGATGGCGAGGTCGTGGATGGTCAGCACCGAGGGAAACCCGATGCCGCCAAGCGGCAGCTGGCCCATGGGTCCGAAAAAGACGTCGTAGTCGGAGCGGCGCAGCCGGCGCGGCCAGCGATAGTGGCGGCCGATCAGCCTCGGGCCCGGGATCCGGCGAAGGCCCGGATAGCCGAGGACCGAGGCCTGCTCGCCGCCCTCTGGGACCCAGGTCGTGAACTGGCCGATGCCCGCCTGCTGCATCGCGGTGAGGATGTTCCGGGTGTAAGTGGCCATCCCCGACTCCGGCCGCAGCAGCGGCGTGCCGTCGACAGCGACCCGAAGCGCTGCGGCTCTCCCCACTACCTCAGGTAGAGCTGGTTGCGCTTGAGGACCTCGAAGTGCTCGAGGGCCAACCCGGTGCCGCGGGCGACGCAGGTCTGGGGATCGTCGGCGACGACCGCCGGCACCCCCGTGTGCATGACCAGGTAGCGGTCGAGGTTGCGGAGCAGCGCGCCCCCGCCGCTCAGCACGATGCCCTTGTCGTAGATGTCAGCCGCGAGCTCGGGCGGCGTCTGCTCGAGCACGCCGCGCACCGCGCCCACGATCTGGGCAAGCGGCTCCTGGATCGCCTCGGCGACGTCGTTGGAGCTGAGCGTGATGTTCTTGGGCAGCCCGCTGACGAGGTCGCGTCCGCGCACCTCCATCGTCAACGGCTCCTTGGGCGGCAGCGCGCTGCCGATCCCGATCTTCACCTCCTCGGCGGTTCGCTCGCCGATCAGGAGGTTGTACCTGCGCTTGACGAAGGCTGCGATCGCATCGTCGATCCGGTTGCCGCCGACCCGGATCGAATGGGCGACCACCATGCCGCTGAGAGAGATGACGGCGATCTCGGTGGTGCCCCCGCCGATGTCGCAGATGGCATGGCCGCTGGGCTGGCTGATCGGCAGGTCGGCGCCGATCGCCGCCGCCAGGGGCTCGTCGATCAGCCAGGCCTGCTTGGCCCCGGCGCTGATGGCGGCCTCGGTCACCGCGCGCCGCTCGACGCTGGTCACGCCGGAGGGGACGCAGATCATGATCTCAGGCTTGAAGATCCGCTGCCGGCCCTGGACCTTGCCGATGAAGTAGTGGAGCATCCCCTCGGTCACCATGAAGTCGGCGATCACGCCCTCCCTCATGGGCCGGACGATGTTGATCGTGTCCGGGGTGCGGCCGACCATCTCGGCCGCCTGGCGCCCGACCGCCAGGATCTTGGTCCCATCACGGTTGAGCGCGACCAGGGACGGCTCATTGATGACGATCCCCTCGCCCTTGACATAGACCAAAACGGTCGAGGTCCCAAGGTCGATCCCAATCTTCTTTGCTAGCACGGCCCGACCCCCATTTTCCGGCTGCCTCGCCGTCCGCTCGACTGGGGGGCCTCGCCCCCTCGGGCGCCCTCCGGCGGCACTCGCCACCGGGCCGCTGCCCCTTCCACCTGGTGCGGGGAATTACTCATACGTACCCGATTCAGGGTGCTCCCCCGGAAGGCTCTCGCGGTGGATGTCGGCGCCCAGTTCGGTTAGTCGGGCGACCAGGTCGGGGTAGCCGCGGTCGACGTGCCAGGAGCGGTGGAGCAGGCTCTCGCCCTCGGCGCAGAGCGCCGCGATCACAAGGGCCGCGCCGGAACGGATGTCGGGCACCACGAGGTCCGCGCCGTGCAAGCGGCGGGGGCCGGTGACGCGCGCCGTCCGCGCCTTGAGCTCGATCTCGGCGCCCATCCGCTGCAGGTCGGGGACGTGCTGGAAGCGGTTCTCGAAGAGGAACTCCGACACGTAGCAGGTCCCCCGCGCCTGGGTCATCAGCGCCGTGTACTGGGCCTGAAGGTCGGTCGGGAAGCCCGGGTGCACCCAGGTGGTGAGGTCGACCGCCCGCAGCTCCTGGCCGAGGTCGCGGGCGATCCGGAGGTCGGCGCCATCGACGGTGACACCGACCCCAGCCTCCTCCAGCTTCAGCAGCAGCATCGGCAGGTCCTCGACTGGCGACAGTTCGAGGTGCACATCTCCTCCCGTCGCCGCCACCGCGATCGCGTAGGTCCCCGCTTCCAGGTAGTCGCTGATGACCGTGTGATCGCCCCCATGGAGACGTTCGACGCCCTCCACGACGACCTCCTGGGTGCCGGCGCCGATGATGTTGGCGCCGAGGGTGTTCAGCATCCGGGCCAGGTCCTGGACGTGTGGTTCACGAGCGGCGTTGAGGATCTCGGTGCGGCCATCGGCCAGGCTAGCGGCCATGATCAGATTCTCGGTCCCGGTAACCGTCGGCATGTCGAGCACCACCCGGGCGCCGCGCAGCCGATCCACGTGGCCGATGATCTCGGTCCGGGTCTCCTCGATCTCGGCGCCCATCCGCCGCAACCCCGCCAGGTGCTGCTCGACCCGGCGATCGCCGATGTCGTCACCTCCCGGCTTGGGCAGACGGACCTCTCCGGTCCGGGCCAGCAGCGGGCCGAGGAGCACGATCGAGGCTCGCATCCGGCGGGCGAGCTCGGCCGGCACCTCGGAGCCGACCTCCCGGGCGGTGACGGTCTCGCCCTCGACGGTGCAACCGAGGGCGGCGAGGATCTCCAGCATCACCGCGGTGTCGGTCACCTCCGCCAGGTTGCTCAGCGTCACCGGCTCGGAGGTCAGCAAGGTGGCGGCGAGGATCGGAAGGCTGGCGTTCTTGGAGCCGCCGATCGCGATCCGGCCGGAGAGCGTCCGGCCGCCCCGCACCCACAGAACGTCGTCCTTCGGGTGCGCCGTGGTTGGGATCCGCCTACCCGCCGCCGGGGCGGCGGATCCGGGCCAACTTCAACCGCTCCTCGGCCATCACAAGCTCCTGCTCCAGCGACCGCCGCTCGCCCTCGTCGCGAACGGTCCCCGCCAGGCGCTCGGCGATCGCGCGCCTCGACTCCTCGGCGCGCTCGAGGTTGATCTCGGAGGCGTGCTCGGCGACGTCGGCGAGGACCGTGATGCGCTCGGGGAGCACCTCCATGAAGCCGCCGCCGATGAAGAGGTGCTCGGAGCCGCCGCCCGCCTTGTCGATCCGCAGCTCGGATGGAGCCAGGGCTGCGAGGAGGGGCGCGTGGTGGGGCAGGATGCCCAGCTCCCCCTCGAGACTGCGCGCGCGCACAAAGTCGGCCTCGCCCTCGAAGAGGAGCCGTTCGACGCTGACGACGCGGACCGGGATCGGCACTTCTGTTGTCTAGGCCTTCTTCATCTTCTCGCCGACCTCGCGCGCCTCGTCGATGGTGCCGACGAGGTAGAAGGCCTGCTCGGGAAGGTCGTCGTGCTTGCCGTCGAGTATCTCTTTGAAGCCGCGCACCGTCTCCTTGACCGGAACGTAGCGGCCCTCTTTGCCAGTGAACTTCTCGGCCACGAAGAAGGGCTGGGAGAGGAAACGCTGGATCTTGCGGGCACGCTGCACGGCGAGCTTGTCGTCCTCTGACAGCTCCTCCATGCCGAGGATCGCGATGATGTCCTGCAACTCCTTGTAGCGCTGCATCGTCCGTTTGACGCCCTGGGCGGTGTCGTAGTGCTCCTGCCCGACGTAGTTGGGGTCGATGTAGCGGCTGGTCGAATCCAGCGGGTCGACGGCGGGGTAGATGCCGATGTCGGTCAGCGCCCGGTTCAGGGTCACCGTCGCGCCGAGATGGGCGAAGGTGGTCTGGATGGCGGGGTCGGTCATGTCGTCGGCGGGCACGTAGATGGCCTGGACGGAGGTGATCGAGCCCTTCTTGGTGGAGGTGATCCGCTCCTGGAGCATGCCCATCTCGGTGGCCAGGGTCGGCTGGTAGCCGACCGCCGACGGCATCCGGCCGAGGAGGGCCGAGACCTCGGAGCCCGCGAGCATGTAGCGGAAGATGTTGTCAACGAAGAGGAGCACGTCCGCGCCCTCGGTGTCGCGAAAGTACTCCGCCATGGTCAGGCCGGTCAGAGCGACACGGGCCCGGGCGCCCGGTGGCTCGTTCATCTGACCGAAGACGAGCGATGTCTGGGGCAGCACCCCCGAGTCCTGCATCTCCTTGTACATGTCGTTGCCCTCGCGGGTGCGCTCGCCGACGCCTGCGAAGACCGAGCGGCCCTTGTGCTCCTGGGCGATGTTGCGGATCAGCTCTTGGACGATGACCGTCTTCCCGGTCCCGGCTCCGCCGAAGAGGCCGATCTTGGAGCCCTTGACGAAGGTGCAGATGAGGTCGATGACCTTGATCCCCGTCTCCAGGATCTCGACGGTCGTCTGCTGGTCCTCGACCGGGGGAGCGGCGCGGTGGATCGGCCATCGCTCGCCGCCGGATGGCGTCGGCTCGTCGTCGATCGCCTCGCCGGTGACGTTGAACATTCGGCCCAGGGTCTCGACGCCCACCGGGACTGTGATCGAGGAGCCGGTCGAGACGACCTTATCGCCGCGCCGGAAGCCGTCGGTGCCGGCCATAGCTATGCAGCGGACGGAGTTGTCCCCGATCTCCTGGGCGACCTCCATCACCACCTCGCGCCCCGATTCGGTGTGGACCACGACGGCGTCCAGGATGTTGGGCAGCTCGCCGGCCGGAAACTCGACGTCGACGACAGCGCCGATCACCTGGCTGACGTGACCCTCGGCGGTCGAGCCCTTCGCCTTCTGCTTAACAGTTGCCATCGCGCTTCCTCTTCTCTCCTCTAGTCCCGGGAAGACCGCAGGGCCTCGGCCCCGCCGACGATCTCCATCAGTTCGGTCGTGATCATCGCCTGCCTCACCTTGTTCATGAACAGGGTCAGGGAGTCGATCAGCTCGCCGGCCGCGTCGGTCGCGTTCTGCATCGCGATCATCCGCGCCGAGTGCTCGCTCGCCTTGTTCTCGAGCACGGCCTGGTAGACCTGGCTCTCGACGTAGCGGGGAAGCAGGGCGTCGAGCACCTCCTCCGGACCCGGCTCGTAAATGTAGTCGGCGGCTGCGCTCGGTCGGGCCGCGCCCTCGCCGGTTGGAGCCTCCTCGCGCCGGGGGATCTCGATCGGGAGCAGCGTCCGCACGGTCGGCTCCTGGCGGAGGGTCGAGATCCACTTCTCGAAGACCAGCAGGACCGTGTCCGCCTCGCCCTTCTGGTACTCCTGGAGCGCCACTGTTACCGCCGGCAGGATGGCGGCGAAGGTCGGATTGTCGCCCAGCTCGCTGGCGTCGGCGATGATGTCCCGCCCGAAGCGCGCGAGGAAGTCACGGCCCTTGCGGCCGATGGTCACCCAGCGCGCTTTCAGCCGGTGGTCAAGCAGGAAGCGGTTGGCCGCGCGGATCGCGTTGACGTTGAGCGCGCCGCAGAGCCCCTTGTCGGTGGTGACCAGGATCACGACCGCCCGGTCGCCCTCCCGCCGCTCCAGGAACGGGTGCCGGTATTCGGTCGCCCGCTCAGAGGTGGTCTCCAAGACCTCCAGCATCTTTTCCGCATAGGGACGCGCGGTCTGGACCGCCTGCTGCGCCCGGCGCAGCTTGGTGGCCGAGACCACCTGGTAGGCCTTGGTGATCTTGCGCGTGTTCTGGACGCTCCTGATGCGCCCGCGGATATCCCGCAGTGAGGGCAAGGGCTATTTGTCCCTGCGCTCGCCGCCGCGCCGCTCGGCGCCGCCCCGCTCCTGGCTGCGCCGCTCGGAGGCGTCCCGCCGCTCCTTCGCCCGGCGCTCGTTCTCGGTCGAGGTCGGCGGCGGGTCGGTCGCCCGGCGGGGTTCGGTGCGCCGCTCCCCCGTTCGCCGCTCGCGGGACTGGCCGCCGGCGCTGGTCGTGCCGCTGCGCCTCTCAGCGGACCGCCGCTCGCTGTTCTTGCGTCTCTCCTCGGCGGCGGCCGCGGCGGCCGCGGTCTCCTTCTTCTCGTCGGCTGACGGCTTCTTCTCGGTCGGCCCGTCACCCTTCTCGGCGGCGGCCGGCTTTTTGTCGGTCGGTCCGTCTGCCTGCTCGGCGGCGGCCGGCTTCTTCTCGGTCGGTTCATCGGCCTCCTCGGGCTCTGAGCCCTCGACGCCGAACTGGCGGTTGAAGGTGTGTACCGCCTTCTCCAGCTTCTTGAGCAGGTCGTCGTCGAGCGCCTTCTTGGTCTCGATCTCGTCCAGCACCTCTTTCTGGTCGGAGCGGAGGTAACGGGCGAGGCCCGACTCCCACTCCTTGACCCGGGGAATCGCCACCTTGTCAAGGTGGCCGTTGGTGGCGGCCCAGATCGAGGCGACCTGGATGCCGAGCGACACCGGCGAGTACTGGCCCTGCTTCAGCAGCTCGGTCAGTCGTCCGCCGCGTTCGAGCTGGTCGCGGGTCGCCTTGTCGAGGTCGGAGGCGAACTGGGCGAAGGCGGCGAGCTCGCGGTACTGCGCGAGCTCCAGCTTCATACGGCCGGCGACCTGGCGCATCGCCTTGGTCTGGGCCGCGCCGCCGACGCGGGAGACAGAGGTGCCGACCGAGATGGCCGGGCGGATGCCGGAGTTGAAGAGGTCGGACTGCAGGTAGATCTGGCCGTCGGTGATGGAGATGACGTTGGTCGGGATGTACGCCGAGACGTCGTTGGCCTGGGTCTCGATGACCGGAAGGGCGGTCAGCGAGCCACCGCCGTTGGCCTTGTTCATCTTCGCCGCCCGCTCCAGCAAACGGGAGTGGAGGTAGAAGACGTCGCCCGGGTAGGCCTCGCGGCCAGGCGGGCGGCGGAGGTTGAGCGACATCTCGCGGTAGGCCCAGGCGTGCTTGGTGAGGTCGTCGTAGACCACCAGCGCCTCCTGGCCCTGGTCCATGAAGTACTCGCCCATCGCACACCCGGCGTAGGGGGCGATGTAGTTGAGCGTCGCCGGTTCGGAGGCCGTGGCGGCCACGATGATGGTGTACTCGAGGGCGCCGTGCTCCTCCAGGGTGGCGGCCACGCGGGCGATCGACGCTGCGTTCTGGCCGATCGCGACGTAGATGCAGAAGAGGTCCTTCCCCTTCTGGTTGATGATCGTGTCGAGGAGGATCGCTGTCTTGCCGGTCTGCCGGTCGCCGATGATCAGCTCGCGCTGGCCGCGGCCGATCGGGATCATGGCGTCGATCGCCTTGATGCCGGTCTGGACCGGAGTGTCAACGCCCTGGCGGGTGATGACTCCAGCCGCGACCCGCTCCACCGGCGCCGTCTTCTTGGTGTTGACGGCGCCCTTGCCGTCGAGGGGCACGCCGAGCGGGCTGACGATCCGGCCGAGCAGCTCGGGGCCGACGGGAACCTCGACGATGCGTCCCGTCGTCTTGACCTGGTCGCCCTCCTGGAGGTGCTCGTACTCGCCCATGATCACGGCGCGGACCTGGTCCTCCTCCAGGTTCAGCGCCATCCCGTAGACGTCGCCAGGAAATTGGAGTAGCTCGCCCGCCATCGCACCCCGGAGGCCGTAGATGGAGGCGATCCCGTCGCCGACGGTGATGATCCGGCCGACCTCGGCCGTGACCAGCTCGGCCTTGAAGTCCTTGAGCCTCGACTTGATTACGTCGGTGATGTCCTGGGAACCGATGCTCACCTCTTAACTCCCTTCACTTACTTGACCAGAACCTGGCGGCGGACCTGGTCCAGCCGCGCCGCGACGCTGGCGTCGGTGAGCCGGTCGCCCACCTGCAGCAGCAGCCCGCCGAGGATGGCGGGATCGACTCTCGACTCCAGCCGGACGTCCTTGCCGAGCTGCTTGGTGAGGTCCTTGCGAAGCGACTCCCGGTCCGCGTCGGAGAGCGGGATGGCGGTGGTTACGGTTGCCCGCACCCGTCCCGCCTCGGCGTCCGCGAGCACCTCGAAGCGCTCGGCGATCTCGCCCATCCGGTTCGCCCGGCCGGAGCTGACCAGCATGCGCATGAGGTTCAACCCCTCTCTATCAACGCCGGGCAGGTCGAGCTGCTCGACCGCCTTCATCCGGACCTCGTGGGGAACGCTAAGATTGCTGAGCACAGCCGCCGCTGTCGGATCCCCGAGAATCCGCTCGATGAGGCTCAGCTGTTTCGACCAGCGGTCGATCCGGCCATCTTCCCGGGCCAGCTCGAAGATGGCGCGGGCGTAGCGGCTAGCGCTTCCCGCCAACCCCGATCTCCTTTATCGCCTGGTCGATCAACTTCTGGTGTGCCCTGCCGTCGAGCGCATCGCCGATGACCTTCTGGGTCACCTCGAGCACGATGCCCGAAACCTCCGATCGGACCGACTCCAGCGCCTGCTGGCGGGCGGCATCGATCTCCCGTACCGCCTTCTCGACCTGGCGTCGCGCCTCCTCTTCGCCCTTCGCCTTCAGCTCCTCGCGAAGCTGGTCGCCCGAGCGGGCGGCGCCAGCGATGACCTCCTGAGCCTGGGCCCGGGCGTCGTTGAGCTTTGCTTCGGCCTCCTTCAGCCGCTGCTCCGCCTCCTGGCTCCGCTTCTCGGCCTCCGCCAACTGGTCGGCGATCAGCTTCTGCCGCCCCTCGGCGATGCGAGCGATCGACGGATACGCGTACTTCCAGAGGATCGCGACCATGACGATGAACGCCACCAGCTCCAGCAAGAACGTGCCGTTGACGGTGATGATGCTGGCGTCGGCCGAGGCGAGGTACATGCCGCTATGCCTTGACGCTCGCGGCGATCACGTAGATGAAGACGAAGCCCAGGGCGAGGTTGATGAAGTACATCGCCTCGCAGAGGCCGACGATGAGGAACATGATGCCGGTCAGCTGGCCCTGGGCCTCGGGCTGACGCGCCACGCCCGCGATGGTGGCGTTGCCGGCGAGGCCGTCACCGATGGCGGCGCCGATGGCGCCCCCGCCGAGTGCCAGCCCGGCTGCGAGCATCGCGCCCGCGACTGCGATCGCTTGGTTCATCTAGCTGTTTCCTCCTTCTGCCGCAGGACGCGACTGGTTGCCGTGAGCCACCCCGCGAGGGGCGCCGGAGCCGTGAGGGTGCCCGAGGTGCTCCGCTCCCTCCCGGGCCTGTTCGAAGTAAATGATCGTCAGAAGCATGAAGATCAGCGCCTGGATGGCGCCGATGAGGCCGACGTCGAAGAGCTTCCAAATTACGGTGGCCAAGATCGCTAAGCCCTGCGCCGGGTAGGTGCCGACGCCGGGGAAGCTGATCTGGGGCAGCAGCGAGGTCAGCACCCAGAGCATGATCAGGCCGCCGAAGATGTTGCCGAAGAGCCGCAGTGACAGCGTCAACGGCTTGGCGAGATCTTCGATGATGTTCAGCAGCACAAAGGGGATGCGGACGTAGAGTGGGGCGTCGAAGGGCCTCGTCATCCGGTAGAGATAGCCCCGCACCCCGAGCACTTTGAAGCTGTACCACTGCGTCAGCAGGAAGACCAGGATGCCCATCGCCAGGGTCTGGTTGAGGTCGCTGTTGGCCGGGTGGAAGGGACCCGGCAGGGGCAGGAAGTCGAGCCAGTTGGCGACCAGGATGTAGAGGAAGATCGTCATCCCGATCGGCACGATGATCGCCTCGTCGGGGTCGATGTGCGCCTGCTGGCCGCTGACGTATCCGTAGAGCGTCTCCAGGGCGAGCTGGAGCCAGCCGGGCACACCCTGCTCCGCCCTCCGCGCCACCAGGATGACAAGCGCCATCGTCACCAGGATGGCCAGGCCGCTGGACGCCGCGCTGTCCCAGCTGAACTGGCAGTACCACTGCCCGCAGAAGTCCACCGTGGGATGGGTGACCGGGGGTGGCTCGAGGGCCAAGATGGCCATCACGGCCGCGCCAGCGAGTAGGCCGCGGCCGACGCCAGCACCAGCTGCGCGCCGGCAATGCCGAGCAGTGACCACCAGAAGACGTCGAGCCCGATCAGCAAACCTGCGGCCAGCCCCAGCGCGGTGAGGACCGCCAGGCGGGCGGTGCTGGTCGCTCGGAAGGAGATCGACGAGGCGAGCGCGGCCCGCGCGAAGTAGCCGTTGCCGGACCCGATCAGGAGGCCGACCCCGAGCGCCAGGCCGATCTTCGGGTAGCCGAGGGCGAGCCCGATCGCGGCGGCCGACAGGGCCAACACCGCGCAGGCGATCACCGTCGCAAGGACCGGGTTACTGGATCTCATAGGTAGCGTTTGAACCTCGTGTAGGCGGCGAAGATCCCCCCGAGAACGCCAACAGCGAGGCCGAGGAGAAAGAATAACGGGCCGGTCCGAGCCAGGGCATCGATTCCGAGCCCGATGAGCATGGGCACGATGACCGCCCCCGCGAGCATGGCGCCCAATCCGACCAGCTCACTGCCGGACGGGCCCGGTTTCACTCGACCGTCGGGGCCGGCAGGAGCCACCGGAAGCCGGGCACGGGAAGCACGCGGCGGATGCTGGACAGCCGCTCGCCGGCGACCGTCGAGAGGCAGATGACCAGCAGGAGCACCACCGCGGTGAGGATCCGCTTGTGGCCGAGCAGCATCAGCCCGATCGACCCGAGGAGGGCGGTGGCGCCGTAGAACACGAGACAGGTCTGGGGCTGGGTCAGCCCGAAGTCGAGCAGCTGGTGGTGGATGTGGCGGGAGTCCGCGTGGGCGATCGACACCCCGGCCCGCCGGCGGCGGATGATCGCCCAGGCGGTGTCGCCAATCGGTACCGCGAGCGCCAGCAGGGGAACCAGGAGGGCGAAGCCGACGGCGACCTTGGCGACGCCGAGCACCGACAGCAGCCCCAGCGCCAGCCCCAGGAAGTGGCTGCCCGAGTCGCCCATGAAGATCCGGGCGGGGTGGAAGTTGAAGACCAGGAACCCGAGGCAGCAGCCGGCCAGGGCGGAGGACAGGATCAGCGTCTGCTGGTCGTTGCGGCTGATGGCCGCCACCGCCAGGATCGCCGCCACCACCGCCACCACGCCGGCGGCCAGGCCGTCGACGCCGTCCAGCAGGTTGATGGTGTTCTGCATGCCGAGCAGCCAGAGCAGGGTCAGCGGGTAGGCCAGCAGCCCGAGCTGGATGACGTGGCCGCCGACGGAGGTGAGGAAGGTGATCTTCAGCCCGAAACCGGCGATTGCCACCACCGCCAGAACGAGCTCGACGCCCAGCTTGACCAGCGCCGGCATCTGGAAGCGATCGTCATAGGTGAAGAAGAGCGCCGCGAATCCGCAGAGAGTCAGCACGCCGAGCACCGCCCAGCTGCTGACGCCGAGGTACCAGGCGACCGAGGCGGCAAAGGCCAGATAGAGCGCCCAGCCGCCGAGCATCGGCGTCGGCCGGAGGTGGATGTGTCGCCCTCCTGGCAAGGCCATGGCGCCGGACCGGCGCGCCAGGAGCATCGCCAGAGGGGTCAGCGCGATTGCCGCCGCCCCGGCCAGCACGAAGGGCCCGAAGGCTGGGATCAGGCTGCCGGCCAGGTGGGAGACGAAGGCCTTGCTGAAGAAGGCCTCGAGGAAGACGGGACCGGCGGCCACCGCCTAACCGAGCTGGTAGGGCAGTGGGAAGCGCCGAGCGAGATCCAGCGTGCGCTCCCGGATGCGCTCCCGGTTGGCTCCGTCCTCGAGTCCGAGGATCAGATCCGCGACGCAGTCGCCGATCTCCTTCATCTCCTCGGCCCCCATGCCGCGCGTCGTGACGCTCGGGGTGCCCAACCGTACGCCGCTCGGGTTGAACTTGCTGGCCTCGTCGAAGGGGATCGCGTTGCGGTTGACGGTGATGCCGACGGTGTCGGCGATGTCCTGGACCTGACGGCCCTTGAGCGAGAGCGGCCGGAGGTCGATCAGCATCAGATGGTTGTCGGTGCCTCCGCTGACCAGGCGCAGGCCGCGCTCTTGGAGCCGGTCGGCGAGCACCGCGGCGTTGGCAACCACCTGGGCTGCGTACTCCTTGAAGGAGGGCTTCAGCGCCTCGCCGAAGCAGACCGCCTTGGCCGCGATCGCGTGCATCAGCGGGCCTCCCTGGCTGCCGGGGAAGACCGCGCTGTCGATCGCCTTGGCGTGCTCCTCGTCGCAGAGGATCATCCCTCCCCAGGCGCCGCGCAGCGTCTTCTGGGTGGTGGTGGTGACGATCGCGCTGTGCGGGACCGGACTCGGGTAGGCCCCGCCCGCCGCCAGGCCAGCGAAGTGGGCCATGTCGGTCACCATGGTGGCGCCGACCGAATCGGCGATCTCGCGCATGCGCTTGAAGTCGATGACCCTGGGATAGGCGCTGTAACCGACCATCAGCATCTTCGGCCGCACCTCCTCGGCCTGCTTTTGGACGGCGTCGTAGTCAATCCGCTCCGTCTCCCGGTCGACGCCATAGGAGTGGATCTCGTAGAGCTTGCCACTGAAGTTGGCCGGGCTGCCGTGGGTGAGGTGCCCGCCCTGGTCGAGGTCCATGCCCATCACCCGGTCGCCAGGCTGGCAGACGGCGAAGTAGACGGCCATGTTGGCCTGGCTGCCGGCGTGCGGCTGGACGTTGACATGCTCGGCGCCGAAGAGCTGCCGGGCACGGTCGATGGCGAGCGTCTCGATCTCGTCCATCACCTCGCAGCCGCCGTAGTAGCGCTTCCCGGGATAGCCCTCGGCGTACTTGTTGGTGAGGAGGGTGCCGAGCGCCTCCAGGATCGGCGCGCTGGCCAGATTCTCGGACGGGATCAGCTCCAGAGTGTCGCTCTGGCGACGGTATTCCTTACGGATCAGCCCGGCGACCGTGGGATCGGCCTTTTCGAGGACGCGGAGGTTGAGGGTGGCTTCGATCACGGCTAAAAGGGTAGTCCTAGGCCGGCCCGAACTCCCCCACCCGCGACCGGCGGGCGTCCGACCGTAGGTGCTCGTCGTCTCCCAGCAGGTGGGAACTGATCGCGCCCTCCCGGATCACCGTCATCTCGCTGCCGGGCAATAGCGCGATGACCGTCGAAGGCTCACCGCCGGGCGCACGGCCGCCATCGACGACGCCCGCCAGGCCGGGTAGTGAGGCGAAGGCGGCATCGAGGGCTGGCGGCTCGCCATGCAGGTTGGCCGAGGTCGTCAACAGCGGCCCGGCCAGGCGGAGCAGCTCCAGCGCCAGCGGGTGGTCAGGCACCCGCACCCCGAGGGTCCCACCGGCCTCAGCGGGCAGCACCAGCGTCAGCGGCCCCGGCCACCAGCGGTCCATGTACCAGCGCGCTCGCCGGTCTACCTCCACGAGCCCGGACAGCTGGTCGGGCGAGGCGGCCATCAGGATCAGCGGCATCCCCTGCGGCCGCCTCTTGATGTCGTAGACCCGCGACTCGAAGCCAGGTCGCACGGCCAACCCGTAGACGGTATCGGTCGGGAAGCCGATGACTTCGCCCCGACCCAGTGCGGCGGCGGCCTCGGCTAGGTCCAAGCTTCCAGCACCCTCTCGTGCCCACCAAGATCCCGGTGCAGCTTCCAGCCGGCGAAGGCGGCCGGCACCGCCAGCGCTTCCAGGACCGAGGGATCCAGCTCCAGCAGAGCGATCCCACCGGGAGCCAGCAGCGCTGGCGCCGCGGCCAGCAGCCGGTTGATCAACTTCACCCCGCCGAAGAGGGCAAGCGCCGGCTGTGCGGTGACCTCGGCCGGGAGCGCGGCGTCCGGCGAGAGATAGGGAAGGTTGGCGACTATCGCGTCATAAGGGCCTTCGAGAGGCTTGGTGAGGTCGCCCTCCCTGAGGCGCACCCTGTCCCCCACCCCCAACCGCGCGGCGTTGATGCCCGCCACCGCCAGGGCGGCGGCGCTGACGTCAGACGCGTCCACGACCGCGCCCGGCAGGTAGTGCGCCACCGAGACCGCGATGCAGCCCGAGCCCGTCCCCACGTCCGCGAACCTCAGCGAAGCCGAATCGCCACGCGCGCGACCCCATTCCACCGCCCGCTGGACCAACACCTCGGTGTCCGGCTGGGGCACCAGGACGTCCGGCGTCACTTCGAAGTCGAGGGCCATGAACTCACGATGACCGGTCAGGTAGGCGACCGGCTCGCCGCGGCCACGCCGGGCGGTCAGCTCCCGGTAGGGCACCAGCTCCGCCTCGCCCAGCTCCCGCTCGAACTGCAAGTAGAGGTCCAGGCGCCGCAGCCGGAGCGCGAACGCGAGCAGCACCTCAGCGTCGAGGCGGGGCGAGGAGGAGCCGTGCAGCTCGAGGTAGCCGGTCGCTCGCCGGAGCACCTCGATCAGCGTCAAACCGGAGCCGGGCGAGCGTCCTCGTCGCCGGCCAGCTGGGCCGCCCGGTCGGCGGCGATGAGGGCATCGGCGACCTCGTCCAGCTCGCCCTGCATGACGCGGTCGAGCCTGTACAGCGTCAGGTCGATCCGATGGTCGGTGAGCCGGTTCTCCTTGAAGTTGTAGGTCCGGATCTTCTCCGAGCGGTTGCCGCTGCGGACCATGGTCCGCCGCTGGGCGTCCTCTGCCGCGTGCTGCTCGGCCAGCTTGCGCTCGTAGAGCCGCGCGCGCAGCACCTTCATCGCCTTGTCCCGGTTTTTGATCTGGGACTTCTCGTCCTGGATCGACACCACCATCCCGGTCGGCAGGTGGGTGATGCGGATCGCCGAGTAGGTTGTGTTCACGCTCTGCCCGCCGGGCCCGGTGGAGGTGGACGTCTCCACCTTGATGTCCTTCTCCGGCAGTTCCACCTCGACCGCGTCCGCCTCGGGCATCACGGTCACCGTCGCCGCCGAGGTGTGGATCCGGCCCTGCGACTCGGTCTTCGGGACCCGCTGGACGCGGTGCACGCCTCCCTCGTACTTCATCTGCGAATAGGCGCCCTGGCCCCTGATCTCGAACTCGATCTTGCTGAAGCCGCCGATCCCGGACTCCTGGGCGTCGATGACCTCGACCTTCCAGCCCTTGGTGACCGCCCAGCGGGTGTACATCTCGAAGAGGTCGCGGGCGAAGAGCTCGGCCTCGTCCCCACCCTCCGCGCCCTGGATCTCGACGATCACGTCGCGGTCGTCGTTGGGATCCTTGGGCAGCAGCAGCACCTTCAGGCGCTCGTTGAGCTCCTCCATGCTGGCGGCGGCGGCGGTCTCCTCGCCTCGGAGGTACTCCTGCATCTCCGGGTCCTTCTCGGCGTGGAGCATCTCGCGCGCCTCGCGGAGCGCCCTCTCGGCCTCCCGGTACCGCCGGTAGGCCTCGACGATGTCGCGCATGCCGGCCAGCTCGCGGGCGACCCTGGTCACCTGCTCGTGCTCGGCGGCGACCTCCGGCCGGGCCAGCTCGGCCTCGAGCTCGGCGTAGTGGCGGGAGATCGCCTCCAGCCGGTCGATCAAGCCGCCGCGGCCTCCTCGCCCTCGCGGGCGGCGTTGAAGGCGGCCATGGCGACCTCCAGCATGTCGTCACTGGGCTCGCGGGTGGTGAACTTCTGGGTCGCCAGCACCGGCCAGAGCAGGACTTGCACAAAGCGGTTGTAGCGGTGGCGCGCCATCCAGCGGATCGCCTCCACGGAGACGCCGGCGACGACCGGGATGCCGACCAGCCGGCTCAGGATCAGCACCGGCCAGTTGGGGTGGAAGAGGGCGACCAGCGAGAAGAGGACCACGCTCACGACCAGCACCACCAGCAGGAAGCCGGTGCCGCAGCGTGGGTGGAGGAGCGGCGCTCGCCGCACATTGGGCACGTCGAGCGGCCATTCGGACTCGAAGGCGTTGATCGTCTTGTGCTCGGCTCCGTGGTACTGGAAGACCCGGCGCACGTCCTTCAGCATCCCGATCAGCGCGAGGTAGCCGAGGATCAGCCCGACCCGGATCACGCCCTCCACCAGCGCGAAGAGCAGCGAGCCGCTCTTGTGCACCAGCGAGCCGGTGGCGAAGAGCGGCAGCACGATGAAGATCAGGAGGCCGAAAACGGCCGAGGTGGCGACCGAGATGGTGATCTCCCGCTTACCTATCTTCACGTCGTTGGCGCCCGCGTTGACGTTCACTGACCAGATCAGCGACTTCATGCCCAGGTGGATGGTCTCGCCCATCAACGCCAGTCCGCGGACGAAGGGCAGCTTCCAGAAGGGGTTGACGTACATGCTCGCCTTGAGCTCGCCGCGGTCGACGAGGATCTCCCTCGTCTTGGGGTCGCGGACAGCCACCGCATAGTGGTGCGGGCCGCGCATCATGACGCCCTCAATGACGGCCTGGCCACCGTAGAAGAACTTCTCGCGGGCGCCCTGAAGTGGCTGCTGCGCCGTCTCCGAGTCGTCGGCGAGGGGCACGGCGCTAGCGAGCGCCGCTGGTCGCCGCTACCTTAGCTGCCCTCTTGTTGAAGCGCTCGACCTGGCCGCCGGTGTCCACGATCCGCTGCTGGCCGGTGAAGAAGGGGTGGCAGGCAGAGCAGATCTCGGTCTTCAGCTCGCGGCGGACCGAGCCGGTGGTGAAGGTGTTGCCACAGACGCAGGTGACGACCGCGTCCTCGTAGAAGGTCGGATGGATCTGAGTTCTCATTTGTCTTTTTCCTTGGGTACCGAACGCTGGATTCTAGCTTAGTGCCCGAATCGGGCGATTCCGCTGCCGAGCTGCTGCTGGGAGGTGACCAGGGCGAACCCGAGGTAGACAACCAGGGCCAGCCAGGCGGCGCCGATCGCCCACCGTCCCTGGGTGGACACGTTCTTGAAGTAGGGGGCGTCCGCGTTCCGGAAGCGGGCGATGATCGTGGGGAGGCTGAATAGCACGATGATGAAGAGAATCGGGCTCAGGCCGAAGAAGAACACCGAAGCCGCCATCACGGCGAGGCCGAAGACCTGGAACCACTTGGACAGCGGCGCCGTGATCCAGCCGCCGTCGAGCATCCCCACCGGGATCAGGTTGAAGAGGTTGAGGAAGAAGCCGAGCGTGGCGGCGAGCGCGAAGACGCTCCAGCCGGTGTACCCGTAGAGGACCCAGGCGACCGAAGCTCCGATGGTCCCCGCGATCGGTCCGGCGATCCCGATCTGAGCCTGACGGAGCGCGTTCTGGGGGTTCGCGCGCTGGAAGATGGCGGCTCCCAGGAAGGGGATGAACACAGGCGCGGTGGCCTTCAGTCCCTGCCGCCGGATCTCCACCACGTGACCCATCTCGTGGATGAGGATCATCCCCACCAGGGCCGCCGCGAACGCCGGTCCGGCATAGAGCGCGTAGAGCCCGAAGCTGACGAACAGCGTGCTCAGCGTGAGCAGGGCGGGGACGCCCTTGATCAGGAGGAAGGCGTACTTGGCGTAGCCGAGGATGAAGACGCCCACCGCCATCAGCCAGCCGACGACGCCCCGCCGCTGCTGGCGGGGTGGCCCATAGGGCGCCGGCGGCCCAGGGGGCGCGGGCGCCATCGACGGCGCGGCCGCTGCAGCCGAGGTCGGGGGCGGGTAGTAGGTGTAAGCGGGCGGCGGGGGCGAGAGCTCGGGACTCCGCTCCTCAGGCCCGGGATACTGGCCCGAAAGCTGGCTCATTTTGCTGTCCTCTTATACCCGGTGATCTCAGCCGGTAATCCAGAGGCCTTCGGCCAGGTCGCCGGCTGAGGCTGTGAATGAGACAACCATTGTCACGGTGGGCTGAAGGCTGGATTAGGACCTCCCGGCAGGCCGACGACCGCGAGCACGGCCGTACCCTGTCCGGCATGCAGCTGACCGAGCACGTTTCCTACGAGCTTAGGGACCGGATCGCACGGGTGAGGCTCACCCGACCCGAGGCCCGCAACGCCCTCAGCAACGAGATCGCGGACGGGTTGGTGATGGCCGTCGAGGAGATCCGGCGCGACCGCCGGGTCCGGGCGGTGCTGCTGACCGGTGATGGTCCCATCTTCTGCGCCGGCGGCGACCTGAAGGCGTTCGCGGGCGGAGGCGGTTTCAGCGCCGATCGCGGTGAGGTCGTCCACGATGGGCTGCTCGGCCTCCACCAAAGCCCGGCTCCGGTGATCGCCGCCATCCAGGGAGGGGCCATCGGGTACGGGCTCGGGCTCGCCTGCGCTTGCGACATCCGGCTGGCCGCCGAGGGCACCCGCTTCCAGGCCGGGTTCACCGGCATCGGCCTCTCCCCCGACTCCACGACCTCCTACTTTTTGCCCCGCCTGCTGGGTCCCTCGATCGCAACGCGGATGATGTTGACCAACCTCCCGGTCGAGGCGGAGGAGATGGTCCGGCACGGCTTCGTGGCCTCCATCCACCCCCCCGGACAGCTCGGAGCGGCGGCCGAGGAGCTGGCTCAACGCTTAAGCCGGATGCCCGGCGGAGCCGTCCGGCGGGCCAAGGAGCTGCTCCAGGCGAGCCTCGGGCACGGGGCCGAGGAGCAGGTGGCGATGGAGGTCGGCTTCATCCTCGAGTCCTTCGCCACCGACGACTTTCGGGAGGGAGTCACCGCGTTCATCGAGAAGCGAAGGCCGGAGTTCGCCGAGGAGCGTCAGTGAACTGCGAGCCCTACCTGCGGACGACCTGGACCGACCCGGTCACCGGCCGCCACGGCTACCTCGGCGTGGCTCCCCCCGCGGCGAGGGTCTGCATCCAGGGCTTCGGCTCGATGGGTGGTTCCACGGCGCGCTACCTGGCAGAGGCGGGGGTCCGCGTGGTGGCGGTCGCCGACGCCGGGGGCGTGTCGCCAATCCCGCCGGCCTCGACGTGCGCCATTACCTCGCCGCCCGCAACGTCCACGGCGAGATCGACCGCGCCGGGTTGAAGCCGGGCGACCAGGCGCTCCCGCGCGATCG
Organism: Candidatus Dormiibacterota bacterium; assembly: GCA_035535055.1. GTDB lineage: Bacteria > Chloroflexota > Dormibacteria > Dormibacterales > Dormibacteraceae > UBA6019. Next base: position 37,655 of record DATLQT010000095.1, read on the forward strand.
CTGGCTGACGGTCGACGCCGAGGTGCTGGTCCCGGCGGCCGTCGCTGACGCGATCAACGAGGACAACTGCGGGGGAATCACCGCCCGGCTGGTGGTGGAGGCGGCCAACATCCCCACCACCACCGCGGCGGAGCGCCTGCTGGTGGATCGCGGGGCGCTGGTGATCCCCGACTTCATCGCCAACGCCGGCACCAACGGCTGGGCCTGGTGGGTGCTGCTGGGGAGGGTCGGACCCGGCGCCGAAGCTGCCTTTGCCAAGATCTCGCAGACGATGCGGCGGACGGTCGCGGCGATGCTCGCGCTGGCAGCGCAGGAGGGCATCACTCCGCGCGAGGCTGCGGTCCGGGTGGCCCTCGCCAACTCCGACCGCTACGTCGCCGAGCTGGGTGCCGAGACGAGGACCAAAGCCCCGGCCTGAGGGGTCGGTTCGGCCGATCGTTTCAGCGGTGCTCGAGCGCCCCGTAGCCGAGGGCGACGCCGAAGCCGAGCAGGCCCAGTCCGGCGGCGCCGTCAGCGATCCGCAGGGCGCGGTCGGGAACGCGCCGGCCGAGCAGACCCATCCCGCAGCTGAGGATCGCGAACCAGGCCATCGAGCCGGCGCCCACGCCCACCACCAGGAGCACCGCAGCGGGCGCGGTGGCGGCCAGGCTGGAGGCGGAGGCGGCGGCGAAGATGGCCGCCCAGGAGGCGATCGTCATCGGGTTGGAGGCGGTCGCGGCGAGGCTCGTCCGGAAGGCGGTGAGAGGCGTCGACACCTCGGTGTCGGCCTCGAAGCCGGAGCGGACCCGGATCGCCGACCAGAGGGTGCGAGCGCCGAGGAGGAGGAGCACGGCCGCCCCCAACAGCCCGAAGGCGACCCGGAGGCCGGTCGCCGCCAGCAGGGTGGCCGCGCCCGCCACGCCGAGGGCGGCATAGAGCAGGTCGACGACCGCGGCGCCGGCGCCGATTCCCAGCCCGACCCCGGCTCCGTGGCGGAGGCTGGAGCGCGCGCAGAGGACCCAGATCGGCCCGACCTGCGCACCGACCAGGAAGCCGAGGCCCGCTCCGGCCGCCAGCGCGGCCACCTGAAGCGCTACCCCCCGACGCGGTTCAGCTGGTGGCGGGTCGTCATCCGGCGGACGGTGCCGGCACGCGTCGAGAGGACCAGGGAGGCCGTCTCCGCCCAGCCGCCGCCGTAGTGGACCGGCGCCAGCAGGGCGCCGCCGGTGATGCCGGTGACCACGACCGTCAGCTCGCCACGGGACAGGTCCGGTACGGTCCAGACGCGGTCGCCCTCCTCGCCTGCGAGAATCCGCTCCTCGTCGTTGCGGGGCCAGAGCCGGCAGAGCATGTCGCCGCCCAGGCAGCGGACGGCGCAGGCAGCGAGGATGGCTTCCTGGAGGCCTCCGAAGCCGATCATGGCGTCGATGCCGGTCCAGCCGGCTGCGGCCAGCAGCCCTGCGGTGATGTCGCCGTCCTCGAGCGAAAGGATCCGCGCTCCCGCCGAACGGATCTCCTCGACCAGTCCCTGGTGGCGGGGACGGTCGAGGACTGCCACCGTCAGATCGGAGACCCGGCAGTCACGCGCGAAGGCGATCCGGCGGAGGTTGTCGGCGACCCCGTCGTCGAGGTCCAGCGCGCCACGAGCGCTGGCGCCGACGACCATCTTCTCCATATAGGCCACCGCGGGGAGGACCGGGAAGGCTCCCGGTTCGGCGGCGACCACCATCGAGATCGCGTTGGGCAGGCCGCGAGCAACCAGACTGGCACCCTCGACCGGGTAGACGCCGAGGTCGGGCGACGGTTCCTCGGCCACGCCGACCCGGGAGCCGGCCGAGAGGATGCCGTCGCCCCGAGGGCCGAGGCCGACCCGGCCGCTGAAGCCGAGCTCCTCCAGTGCCTGAAGCATCGCCGAGGCGGCGAGGTTCTTCACCTTGTCCTGGTCGCCCCGCCCGGCCATCCGGCCGGCCGCGAGGGCGGCGGACTCGGTGACGCGCACCAGTTCCAGCTCCCCGAATCCGGCCAGCTCGGCCGGGTGGGGAGGTGGCGGCGGCAGCCGGTCGCGGACCTCGCTCACTTCTCTAGCTCCTCAATTAACGCCCGAACGTGAAGGAAGTGTTATCGAGGATCGGGATCGGCCAGCTCGGCCGGCTCGACCGGCAGCTCGGCGATGAGCTCGGTCGGGCGGAGCTCCATCTGGTCCACCCCGCTGCGCTCGACGGCTGCGGCGATGAAGCCGCTGAACATCGGGTGCGGGCGCTGGGGCCGGGAACGGAACTCGGGGTGGAATTGGCTGGCCACGAACCAGGGGTGGTCGGCCAGTTCGATGACCTCCACCAGGCGGCCGTTGGGCGACAGCCCGCTGTAGACCAGGCCTGACTCAGAGAGCACCTCCCGGTACTCGTTGTTGAACTCGAAACGGTGGCGGTGGCGCTCGTAGACCACCTCCTCTCCGTAGGCCCGCTGGGCCTTCGAGCCGGGCAGCAGCTTGCAGGGGTAGAGGCCGAGCCGCATGGTCCCACCCATGTTGGCGACATCGCGCTGCTCCGGCATCAGGTCGATAACGGGCGTCGAGGTGAAGGCGGCGAACTCGGTCGAATTGGCGTCCGGAGCGTTCAGCGCCTCCCGGGCGATATCGATCACCGCGCACTGGAGGCCGAGGCAGAGCCCGAGGTAGGGGATCCGGTTGTGCCGCGCGTAGCGGGAGGCGGCCACCTTGCCCTCGATCCCCCGGTGGCCGAAGCCGCCCGGCACGACGATGCCGGCGACCCCCTTCAGCTGCGAGGAGTCACCCTGGTCGAGCGTCTCCGACTGGATCCAGCGGATGTCGATGCCGACGTCGTGCTGGATGCCGGCGTGTCGCAGCGCTTCGGTGACGCTGAGGTAGGCGTCGGGAAGCTGCACGTACTTGCCAACTACCGCCACCGGGATCACGCCCCGGGGGCTGGTGATCCGGTGGACCGTGTGGGCCAGCGGCTCGAGGTCCGCCTCGGTGGGAAGCTCGAAGTGACGGGCCAGGACCCTGCCGAGGCCGGCCTCCTCGAGCACCAGCGGAACCCGGTAGATGGTGTCCGCGTCGGGCACCGAGATCACGGCCTCCCGATCGACATCGCAGAAGAGCGCGATCTTTTCCACTATCTCGTGTCCGATGGCGGTCTCGGAGCGGCAGATGATGGCGTCGGGCTGGATGCCGATTCCGCGCAGAGCCTGGACCGAGTGCTGGGTCGGCTTGGTCTTCATCTCCTCGCCGCGGATCAGCGGGACCAGCGAGAGGTGCACGTAGAAGACGTTCTGGCGGCCGAGGTCGTTCTTCAGCTGCCGGATCGCCTCCAGGAAGGGCAGCGACTCGATGTCGCCGACAGTCCCCCCCACCTCGACTACCACGACCTCGGCCTGCGACTCGCGGGCGACCCGCTGGATCCGCTCTTTGATCTCGTTGGTGACGTGCGGGATGACCTGCACCGTGGCGCCCAGGTAGTCGCCGCGGCGCTCTTTGGCGATGACCTCCGAGTAGATCTTGCCGGTGGTCACGTTGGATGCCGCAGACATGTTTTCGTCGACGAAGCGCTCATAGTGGCCGAGGTCCAAGTCCGTCTCGGCGCCGTCGTCGGTGACGAACACCTCCCCGTGCTGGTAAGGGCTCATCGTCCCCGGGTCGACGTTGAGGTAGGGGTCGAGCTTCTGGATGGTGACCGAGACCTTGCGGGCCTTGAGGATGCTGCCGATCGAAGCAGCGGTTATCCCCTTTCCGAGCGACGAAACCACACCACCGGTCACGAAGACGTATTTCGGCAACCTAGAACCTCCCGGGGGTTTTTCCAAGGTTACCAGCCCCGGACCCGGCTGCCAATCTAAGTCCTTGGCTCCATGAGGAAGACCTTGGTGTCCCCCTCGCCCGAGCCCGAGTACTGGACCACCAGCTTCGGTTGGGCCGTGACCTCGGTGACCCCCATCTCTTTCAGGAAGGTGTCCACCTCCTCGAGGTCGACCTTGAAGCCGGGCAGTCCGTAATGCATCGGCACCACCCAGCGCGGCTCGATGGCTCGTACGACCTCGGCCGCGCGAGCCGCGGCGAGCGCCTTGCCGCCGCCCACCGGCACCATCAGCACGTCGACCGGCGTGCCGATCGCCTCCACGGTCTCATCGTCGAGGGTGTGCCCGAGGTCGCCCAGGTGGCAGAGACGCACGTCGTCGATCTCCAGCACATAGATGGTGTTCTGGCCCTGCTCGGCGCCCGCCACGGAGTCGTGGAAGGAACGGATCCCGAACACGGTGATGCCCTTCACCTCGTATTCGCCCGGGCCATCGACGACGAAGGCGTCCTTGTTGGCGATGGCGTCCAGATTGGAGTGGTTGGGGTGACTGTGGCTCAGGGTGACTAGGTCCGCCTCCAACCGCGGCAGCCTGGCGCCCGCCGCCGACGGGTAGGGATCGGTGACCACGTTCGCGTTCTTGCCGCGCAGCCGAAAGCAGCTTATTCCGTGCCAGGTGACGTCCAAACGCTAATCCTCCATCCGTTCCATCCGATCGGGCGCGGCAACGCCGAGCAGGTCGAGGCCGCTGCGCAGGGTGGCCCGCGCCGCCCGGCAGAGCTCCAGGCGAGCCCGCGTTAGCCGGGGGTCGTCGACGACAACCCGGAAGTCCCCATTGTCGTTGCCCGCCTCATAGAAGGTGCTGACCCGGTCGGCCACCTCGTAGAGGAAGAAGGTCGTCCGGTGCGGCTCCATTAGCCGGGCGGCGTCCGCCACCGCGTCCGGCCACTGCGCCAGCTGGCGGGCGAGGTCGAGCTCCCACGGCTCCCTGAGGAGGTCCAGTTCGGCGGTCTCCGGCAGCTCGCGGTCGGCCGCGGTCCGCTCGATCCCGCAGAGGCGGGCGTGCGCGTACTGGACATAGAAGACGGGGTTGGTGCGGTTGCGCGCGGTGGCCAGCTCGAGGTCGAACTCCATCTGGGTGTCCGCAGTCCGGGAGAGGTAGAACCAGCGGACGGCGTCGGCACCGACCCGGTCGATGAGCTCGGAGAGGGTGACCATCCGCCCGGCTCGCTTCGACATCTTGCCCTCGGTCAGAGTCACCAGCTGGTTGAGGATGATCACCAGGCGGTCGGGGTCGATCCCGAGCGCGGCGGCCGCGCTCTTCATCCGCGGCACATAGCCGTGGTGATCCGAGCCCCAGACCTCGATGACGCGCTGGAAGCCACGCCTCTCGAACCGGTTGAGCAGGTAGCCGAGGTCGGAGGCGAAGTAGGTGTACTCGCCCGTCCGGCGGCGAACGACCCGGTCCTCCTCCGGCGCGGACTCGTCGGCCAGGGCCGGCGCGAACCAGAGCGCCCCGTCGCGCTCGACGAGGTAGCCGCCTCTCGTGAGCCGTTCGATCGCCTCTTGGCCGAGGCCACTGGACCAGGTCTCGCTCTCGCGGTACCAGCTGTCGTAGTGGATCCCGATCCTGGCCAGCTCGCGCTCGAAGCCCTCGACGATCTGCTGCACGCCAAAGCGGCGGAGGTGGGCCTCATTCGGCGGCACGCCCTGCCGTCGGGCTTCCTCGGCCAGCTCGCCAACGTAGTCGCCGAGGTAGCCGCCCTCGGGCGGCTCCTCACCACGCTGCCGGGCCAGGATCGAGAGGCCGAACTTCACGGCTTGCGTGTTCTGGTCGTTGACGTAGAACTCCCGCTCGACCTCATGGCCGGTGAAGGCGAGCAGGGACGCCAGTGAGTCGCCGAGGATATAGCCGCGCCCGTGGCCGACGTGCAGCGGGCCCGTCGGGTTGGTGCTCCCAAACTCCACCTGGACCCTCTCGCCTCGGCCGAGGTCGGAACGCCCGTAGTCCGCGCCGGCTGCGGCCACCTCTCCCACTAGGCGCTGCAGCCAGGACGGGCTGAGGCGGAAGTTGACGTAGCCGCCGGCCGCCTCCGCCGTGGCCTCCCCCTCCGGCAGCCGTACCGCCGCCACCAGCTCGCCGGCGATCAAGTTGGGCGCCCGGCGAAGCTGCCGGGCGAGTTTCATCCCGGCCGAGCTGGCGAAGTCCCCGTGGGCGGGATTACGGGCGCGGGCCAGCTCCAGGTCGGGCAGATCTCCCTCCGCCCCGATCTCGCGCGCGGCGGCCTCCAGCGCGGCTGCGATGGACTCCCGGACTGTCATCCGCACACGGGGTGGCCGCCCCCGAGGGTTGCCTGGACCTGGGTCGTGGAGCCGCCGCGCTGCAGCGTGATGGTTACCTTCTGTCCCTGCCGGAACTGCTCGATCAGCACCTGCTGAAGCGGATGCGCGTCGTCCAGCTTCACCTCGTCCACCGCGGTGATCACGTCGTCGGGCTGAATCCCGGCCGCCGCGGCGGGTCCACCGGCGGCCACGGTGACCACCTGGGCCCCCGGCGAGCTGCCGTGGAAGGCGGCGTCGGCCGCCGTCACCTGGGCTGTTGTGGCTCCCAGCGTGGGAACCACCAGGCGGCCGTCGCGGACGATCTGCTCGACCTCCGTCTGAACGTCCTGGGCACTGAGCGCGAAGCCCGTCTGGCTGCCTCCGCTGACGGTGTCCACCGCGACGCCGACAACCTGGCCGGCCACGTTGAGGACAGGGGCGCCGGAGTCGGCCGGATCACTGACGGCGTCGGTCTGGAAGGTGTCCGAGAGAGTCTGCGGCGCGGTCGGGGTGACGGGGCCGGCGACGGTGATCGCCCGGTGGAGGGCGGCGATGATGCCGGACTCGACGACGCGCCCTCCGAGCGGGGTTCCGACCACGACCACCGGCTGCCCGACGCGCAAGGTGCTGGTGTCGCCGAAGGGGAGAGTCGGGAGGTTGGAGACGCCGTCCACCTTAAGCACGGCAACGTCGGTCTGGCAGTCGGAATCGACGAGCCGGGCGTCGTGGCGGGTGGCGTCGCCGGCGAACAGCACGGTGAGGGCGGTCGCGTTGGCGATCACATGTGCGTTGGTGACTATGTACCCGTCGCTGGTGGTGACAAAGCCGGACCCGAGCCCCGAGTCACCGGCGCCGCCGGTGTCGATCGTCGCCACCGCCGGCGCCGCCTTGTCGGCGACCTGGATGATGGCACTGTCCTCGGTGATCGTCACGTTGGAGCCGAGGTCGACCGTCTGCGGGTTGGTACGCGACTGGGCGTGGAGTATGGCCAGCGTCACCCCGGCGGAGACGGCTCCGCTCACGATCGCGGCGATCACGACCAGCGCCACCACGGCGCCCGCCCGGCGGCTGCCGGTCGACGCCTCCGGCGGTGAACCGGCCCCTTCGGGGTCGATCACGGTCGAATTCTAGTTGGCTACCGAGCCGAGGTCGGGGTACCAGGTCATCACCAACTGGCGGTTGGGCGTGAAGCCCGCCTCGCGGTAGAGCTCGACAGCCGCCTCGTTCTCGGGGCGGGTCCAGACGTAGCCGAGCGTCACGCCGCGCTCCCGGAAGAGGTCGACGGCGGCCCGGAGCAGCGCCCGTCCCACTCCCTCCCGCCGGTGGGCGGAGGAGACGAAGACCTCGGCCACCTCGCCCTCCAACCCGGTGCCGGGGTCGAAGAGGACGCACCAGCAGAACCCGGCCAGGCCCACGCCCGCGCGGACCGCGAGGACGACGTTCTCGCCCTGGAACCTTGCCGGCACGTCGGTCACCGAGCCCTCCAACTCGGCGCGAGAGAACTGCGGGTGGTCGGCGTAGAAGGGCTGCTCGAACTCGTAGAGCTCGAGGAGCAGCGGCCTCACCAGGTCGTGCTCCGCCGCCCTGAGTCTGACAACCTCGGGTTCTGTCACGCGCGCAAGGTTAAAACGGTGGAGCCGATGGGGTGGAGCCGATGGGGGGACTTGAACCCCCGACCTGCCACTTACGAGGCGGCTGCTCTGCCAGCTGAGCTACATCGGCGGAGTGTCGAGTTTAGGCGCTGGCCGTGGCCCAGTTGTTCATGCCCGCCTCGAAAAAACCGGCCCGAATCCGGTCTGACGCGAAGCCCGCCCGCTCCAGCGCCGCGCGGATCTCGGCGCGGCCGTAGCTGCCCTGGTGCTCTTCGATCTCGTCGCTGCTGACCATGCCCACCCGGGTAAGGAGGTCGAGCAGGGGGCCCGTCCAGTGGGCTGGGGTCGTCAGCACGTAGATGCCGCCGGGGCGCAGGACGCGGCAAACCTCGGCCAGCAGTGCCGCGAGCGGCCCGGGCTCGATGTGCTCGAAGACGGCCAGCATGGTGACGACGTCGAAGAAGCCGGCGTCGAAGGGCAGCCGGCCGCCGCCGTGGACGTCGTGCTCGAGGAGAGTCAGCTTTCCGGTGACGTCGGCGGGCGGCGTGATGGGACCCGGTCGAGTGGCGGGGAGAGGTCGAAGGCGAGGGCGCACCCGGCCCAGCAGAGCGCCACCGCCGGGCCCGGACGACGCTCGGGGTCGCGGATTGCGATCCAGCCGCCGAGGACGATGCAGGGCCACAGCAGCGCTCGCGAGGCGAGGAGGCTGGGCAAGTTCTCTAGCTCGGCGTAGTCGCGCGCCCAATCGACCTTGAAGGCTGCGGCGAGGGAGAGCTCGTAAAGGCCCCAGGGAGCCGCGAGCAGGGTCGCCAGCGCCAGCAGTGCGAACACCTCGCGGCGGCCGTCCGCGCCAGAGTGAAGAAGAGGCCGCCCGCCAGCAGGGCCGCCGGCACCACGAAGCTGTGGAAGGAGGCGACCAAGCCCAGGCTGACCGCACCCCAGAGGCCGCTCCAGCGCCCGTCGGCGGCCGCAAAGCAGGCCCCAGAAGAAGACCGCCAGGCAGGCCACGGCAACCGCCACGTGCCATGTTGAGGCTGTTCATGACGGTGAAGCTGGGCGCCGAGAGGTCGTGGGGGACGATCACGCCGAGCGGCGTCGCTGGCCGCAGGAGGAAGAGGAAGCCGCGGCCGCCGGCGAGGACGGCGCAGAAATACCCCATCGCCCGCCGTCCCTCGGGCAGCGCCCGGCGGACGAAGAGCCAGCCGGCAAGGAGAGCGCCGCCGGGAAGGCGATCCAGCGCCCGATCTCCATCATCGCCAGGGGCGGGATCCTGGTCCAGCCGAGCACGTGACCGAGCAGCAGGTAGGGCGTGTAAAGCACGAAGGCGGTGTGGTCCGGGCCCTCCAGCCGGTTGTCGAAGAGCCAGGCACCGGCAGCCGACTGGCGGCGCAAGAGCACGTACCGGGGGATGTCGTAAACGCCCCAGATCTTGCCCAGGAAGATCTGGCCGCGAGGTGCGGTGAGCTCCATGTAGAGGCGCGGAAGGCTGGTCAACAGCACCGCCGCCGAGGCGACGGCGAGCGCGAGTCTTCCCTCGCCGAACCGGCGCCCGGCGGCGGTCACCGCACGAAGGGCGCCGCTCGCGCCCGGCGGTCGCGCAGGCCGCGGCCGAGACCGGCGAGGGCCGCCAGCAGGAGAGTGAGGATGACCACCCAGTAAACGATCGCCCGGCGGGTGAAGCCCAGCTCGCCCGGGCTGAGAAGAGGTGCCAGCAGTTGGACCCCCGAAAAGACGAGACCGGCGGCGAAGGCGGGCCGGCTGCGGCCCTCGTCGCGCTCCGCCACCACGGAAAGGCCGGTGAGTGCCCCGGCGACCAGCCAGGCGCCCACCAGCTGGTCGGTCGGGCTGCCCAGAATCCACGGCCAGGGCGCCGAGTCGGGCGCCACGAAGAGCCAACCCCCGATCGCGAGGAGCGCGACCGCCTGGAGCGAGACCAGGACCCGCAGCGCGCGCGGGAGCGGCTCCCGCTCGGCAGGGTCGGCGACCCAGCCTCGGTCGTTGGCGAAGACCAGGTACAGCCAGCCGAACGGCCCCAGCACCGACAGCGCGAGCCAGGCCCAGGCCATCGCCGTAGCCACGGGGCCGGCGGCGGTGAGATGGAGCCGGTCGAGGGTCATCAGCGTCACCACGAGGGTCAGCGCGGAGGCGGCGAAGACCCCGGGGCCGATCACCGCCGCTCCGCCCCAGGCCCGCTCCCGCCAGGCGACGGCCAGCGCGGCCGAGCCTGCTAGATAGCAGCCGCCGAGGAACCGCGCGGCCAGCGGCGAGTGGATGTCGAAGGCGTAGAGGCCCTGGGGGCTGGCGGGCGAAAGCAGCAGGGAAAGCGCCGCAACGAGGCAGACGAAAGCCCCGACGAGGAGAGCCCAGCGGTAGTGGATCGGAGATGGCTGTTTCGGCTTGATTGGAGGCATTTGAAGGGTTCGGAACGAAGAGTTGGGCCGTTGGGGGCCGCGGTGAGCTTAACTTTTCCTTCCCGAGATGGAATCGGAGCCGCAGCGGATAAAGACCCGGCACGGCGAGCTGACGCTGGAGGAGATGGCCGCGCTTCTCCCCGGCGCAGGCGACGTCATGGTCGTCGTGAGCCGCGTCTACGGCAACCTCTGGCACGCCGCGGTCGGCGGCAACTGGGACCTCGCCTCCTTCTACTTCCGGCGAACCCGCACGCTCCTCCGCAACGTCGCGGTGACCCGTCCCAAGTACGCGGCCCAGATCGCCGATTACCAGCGCGACTTCCTCGAGCCGGTCGGTCAGGCGCTGCTGGCGAAGGACATCGGTGCCCTCGAGCCGCTCTACGAGGCCTCGGTCCAGCGCGCCAACGAGCTGCACGTCGTCACCGGGTACCCGTACATCCGCTGGCGGAGACCCGAGGCGCCGACCGACCCCGGATTGGATCTCGGCCCGGCGCCGGAGGACTAAAGGTTTCGTGGACGCGACCGCCCGGAAGGCCGCGCCCTTCCTCTTCGCCCTGGCGGGGGTCGCGGCGATCACCGTGCTCATCGGGATCGTCCGCACACGTTATGCGGTCGCCGATCTGTCGATGGTCTACCTGCTGCTGGTGCTCTGGCTGGGGGCCCGCCACGGTGTGCTGCCGGCGGTGGTCGCCGGGGTGGCAGCCTTCGTGGCCTACGACTACTTCATGGTGCCGCCCTACGGCACGCTCCTGGTCCAGGGGCCCAACGAGCTGCTCGGCCTCGTGCTGCTGCTGGCGGCGGCGCTGGTGACGGGTCAGCTGGCCGCGTCGCTCCGGGAGGCCTCCGCCCGATCCTCCGCCGTCGCCGAGGAGGCGACGGCCCTCTACGAGCTGGCGACCGGCGCGCTCCGCCAGCCCGACGTCGCCCAGGCCATCGCGCTGCTCTGCGAGCGCGCCCGCGCGCTGCCCTCTGTGAGGGCGTTCTCGCTGGTCGCCGTGGAGAGCGCGGCCGCGGTCGTGGCCGGCGGCGACCCCCTCCCGGCCGACACTCTGCGCCGGGCCGAATGGAGCTTCGGGAAGCAGACCTCGGTCGGCGGATCGATCGGCGTCGCCGGGATCGAGCTGGTCCGCATCGCCAGCGACCGCCCCCAGCCCCTGCTCCTCCCGCTGGCGGCGGGCGTCGCGGTGATCGACCTCGACGCAAGCCGGGCCGATCGCCGCCAGCGCCGGCTGCTCGCCGCGCTTCTGAGCCTCGGCTCGCTCCTCCTCGACCGCCGGATGGCGGCCTTCCAGGCCCGGCGCGCGAGCGACCTCGAGGAGTCCGACCGCCTCAAGGCCGCGGTCCTCTCCTCGGTCTCCCACGAGCTCAAGAGCCCCCTGGCCGCGCTCCGAACGGGGCTCACCGCGCTGACGGGTGAGGCCGCCGGGCTCGACTCCGAACACCTCGAGCTGGTCCAAGGCCTCGACCGGGAGGCTTCGCGGCTCGACCGGCTGGTCGGCGAGCTCCTGACCATGTCGCGCCTAGAGTCGGGGCAGGCGCTTGAGCTGGAAGCCAGATCCTTCCCCGAGCTGGCCGGTGCGGTCCTCGACCGACTCGCTCCTCAGCTCGCCGACCGGAGGCTGGCCCTTCACCTGGCCGAGGACCTGCCGGCGGTGATGATCGACGAGCTCCAGGTCGACCGGCTCCTCAGCAACCTACTCGACAACGCCCTCCACTTCAGCCCCTCCGGCGGACGGGTCGAGGTCGGCGCCCGAGTCGAGGGCGACCGGCTGCTGGCCTGGGTCGAGAACGACGGACCGATGATCCCCGCCGCCGAGATGGCGAGCGTATTCGACAAGTTCTGGACCGGCCGCACGACCGGCACCGGCCTCGGCCTCGCCATCGCTCGCCTGATCGTCGAGCGGCACGGCGGAGAGATCGAGGTCCGCAACCGCCGCAGCGGACCGCGGTTCCAGTTCACCCTGCCACTGGCGGCCGTCGAGAGCGCCCGCCGATGAGCGGCCGGGTGCTTGTAGTCGACGACGAAATGGAGATCCGCCGTGCTCTTCGGACCGGGCTTGGCGGTCACGGCTTCGAGGTGGAGGCCGTCAGCGGGGGCGCCGAAGCGCTGGCCGCCGCAACCGCACGAAAGCACGACCTGGTCCTGCTGGACCTCGGCCTTCCCGACATCGACGGGTTCACGGTCCTGACCCGGCTGCGCGAGAGGAGCCGGGCGCCCGTGATAGTGCTGAGCGTCATGGCCGACGAGCGCGACAAGGTCCGCGCGCTCGACCTGGGAGCTGACGACTACCTGGTCAAGCCGTTCGGCCTCGACGAGTTGCTGGCCAGGATCCGCGCGGTCCTCCGGAGGCAGGCCTCGGTTGCCTCCGGCGACGCCGTGGTGCGGGTCGGCGAGCTGGCGATCGACCTCGGGCGAAGGCTGGTCACGGTCGATGGCCGGGCCATCCACCTGACCCCGACCGAGTACGAGTTGCTCCGCTACCTGGCGATCCACGCCGGCAAGCTGGTGACTCACACCATCCTGTTGCGTGAGGTCTGGGGCGCGTACGCGGTGGGCGAGTCACAGAACACCCGCTACGTGGTGGCGCAGATCCGGCGCAAGCTCGGCGACGACCCGGCGCGCCCCCGGTTCATCGCGACCGAGCCGGGCGTCGGCTATCGTCTCCGCGTCGATCCCGACCCGGCGGAACATCCAAACAAGATCCACACGCCCGGTTAGCAACCCCTAACGGGTTCTCAACGGCTTCGGATCTACGGTCCGAAGCATGGAACTGGACGCCAAGCCCTGGTCTGGAGCCCGCAACAATCCCGAGCAGCGGCGCCGGCAGTCAGCTGCGCTGCGGCAGTTGGAATGGGCCGTCACCTACCTCCACGCCGTGGAGAGCATCGAGCTGGAGGACCCCGAGGTCCGCCTTCT
>DATLQT010000096.1:0-5363 GCA_035535055.1 Candidatus Dormiibacterota bacterium
GGAAAAGCAGGAAGGCTGAGTCCCGGTTGGGAAGGGCTGAGGCGCTCAGGGAGGCGAAATCGTGGCCGGGCTGAAGGGCGCCGATGGCCGCGAAGCCGACCGCGATAGCCACGAAGCCCAGCTCGTTGAGCGCGAGCATCAGGAAGGCGGCGGTGGGCGCCTCGTGGTCTTGGGCGATCGCGACCAGGACGTAGGTCAGCAGGGACATGGCCTCCCAGGCGATTAGGAAGGTCACTGCGTTGGCGGCTACCACGATCAAAGTGACGGAGGCCAGGGCAAGGTTGAAGAGAGCCAACAGCAGCCCCTGGCGCGGAGGCCCGCCCACGAACAGGACGTAGTCGGCGCTGTAGAGGGCGACGCCGATGCCCACGAGCCCGATCACGAGCAGGAACAGACCACCGAGGGCGGTGCCGGCCACCTCGAACTGACCCAGCGGGGTGCTGACCGGAAGCGCGAAGGTGAGCCGCTCACCGCCGACCAGAAAAGCGCCGGCGATGACGGCCAGCAGGCAACCGACCGCGGCGGCCGCTGCGGACAGCTGCCGGAAGAGGTCGAAGCGATTGATGCCGATCGCGAGCACGGCTCCGGCGCCGAAGCAGGCGAGTGCCGCGCCGGTCAGGTCGAGGCTCATCGGCCGGTCCCACTCGCCCGGTATCGTTCCTCGGCCCGGCCGGTCGCGAGGAGGAGGCCGTGGAGCAGGGCCAGCGGAGTCGGCGGGCACCCGGGCACGTAGACGTCAACCGGCAGGATTCGATCGAGGGGACGGGTCCGTCTCGGGCTGCCGGCGAAGCAGCCCCCACCGAGCGCGCAGACGCCTGCCGCCACCACCAACTTCGGGTTGGGCATCGCCTCGTAGGTCTCGACCAGCGCCGCCTCCATCTGCTGGGTGACGATCCCGGTCACCACCAGACAGTCGGCGTGCCGGGGGGTAGGCGTGAAGAACAGGCCCAGCCGCGCCAGGTCGTAGCTCGGTGTCGCCAGCATCTGGAGCTCGGCCTCGCAACCGTTGCAGCTACCGGCGTCGACGTGCCGAATGTGCAGAGAGCGATTGAAGATCCGCATCGCGCGGACGTGGAGCTCGTCCACGAGACGACGCTCCTCCTCGGCCGGCTGCGGCGCGTCACCGGTTTCCAGATCCGCCGAACGGCCGGACCGGTCGGCTTTGCCGCCCTTCCAGCCCACTCGCGTGCGGAGCGAAGCCGGTGAGCGGACCGCCACCTCCGGTTCGCTCACCAAATGAAACGCGTCGGGCGCGGCTCGAACACAGCGAGCGCACATGACGCATTGCCCGGCTTCGAAGAGGAGGCTTCCCTCGGTCCGATCACCGTTAACCGTGATGGCATCGGTCGGACAGACGCCAGCGGCCGCGATGGCCAGCTCGGGGGTGAGGAGGCTCGCGTCCAGCTGCACCATCGTCGGCGAGCCTTGGCCCTCTGGGCCAGATGGGTAGCGTGTTGTCCGGATTCCCTCCGACAGCCCTCGAATCACCCAGCGCGACATCAGCGGTCGAACTCCGCGACCGAGAGGGCGAAGCTGGCCTCGATGACCGGGTAGTCGGTCAGGTTATTGCCGCTGGCGCAGGCGTGCGAGTAGACGTGCCAGTTGACGGCCGCCGGAGGCCTCGCCCGCCAGCGGGAGATCCGGCCGCTGCTGTCAAGGTCGACGAGGTGGAGGGTCTCGCCACCGGGCGCCTCGGCCCAGCCGAGCGCCGATCCAGCTTTGAGGGACGGCTGCGCCGCGACGCCCGCGACGAACTCGGCGCACAGCAGCTGCTCGACCAGTGAGAGCGCCTCCCCCACCTCGAAGAGCAGGACTCGGACCCGCGCCAGGGCGTCACCCTGGGACTTGGCGAGGACCTGGAATTCGAGTTCGGGGTAGCCGGCGTAGGGATGGTCCCGGCGAGAGTCGCGATCGACGCCTGACGCTCTTCCGACCGGGCCGACCAGGTAGTGCTCATGCGCGTACTCGGAAGCGAGGATGGCGGTCGTCTCGAGGCGGTCGACGAAGGTCGCGGTGCCTTCCAGCAGCTCCTCGAGGCCTCGAGATCGGCGGCGCCAGCGGACCACCGAGCCGGACAGCTCGCGCAGCCCGCCGGCCGCGACCGGACCGGCGAGCCCCCCGATGGCGAGGATGCCTCGCAGGTAGCGATGGCCGGTGAGCGCGGCACAACCCTGGAGCGCCTCCTCCCGGAGGAGGTTGTACTGGGCCGCGGCAACGGTGAGCCCGGTCGAGTCGGCCACCTTGGCCAGGCTCGCGAAATGCGAGTGCAGGCGCTCCATCTCCGCAAGCAGGGCGCGAGCCCGCCGGGCCTCGTCCGAGACCTCCACCTCGCCTGCCCGCTCCACGGCCTGGGCGAAGGCGATGCCGTTGGCGAACGTGGAGGTGCCCGCCAGCCGCTCGGCGAGAATCAGCGCCGAATCGGCCTGGCGACCAATCGCCATCTCCTCCACCGCCCGATGCTTGTAGCCCAGCCAAGGCCGCACCATCACCAGGTCCTCGCCGCCGCTGGTGAAGAGGAAGTGGGCCGACTCCTGTGGCCCGCTCCGGACCGGGCCGAGCGGCAGCTGGAAGACCCCCTGGCCCTGGATTGGGGCCGTCTCGTTTAACTCTTCGATGGATTCCATCCCAGCCCGGGATCGGCGGCGCCGACCAAACTTGGCGGGTTCGCCTCCGTGGAGCCGAACCGGCAGCAGCGCCGGATGCCCGTGGGGGATGAGGCCGAACACCTCGGCGATCTCCCGCTCGTACCAGCTGGCCCCGTGCACAGCGGGCGTGACGGCGCTGTAGGTCTCCCCCGCCAGCCGGGCCTGGAGCCGCAGCCAGCCGGGATCGCCAATGGTCGAGAAGACGGCCGTCAGGCGGTGTCCATCGTCGGTTGCGGTCGCGAAGAGGTCGGACAGAAAACCTCTTTCCGCCAGGCCCGCGACGGCGTCCTTGAACTCCGCCTCGGTACATTCGACGAGCACCTCGCCGGGCGCCGCGGGCACTGCGGACAGTCCCATCGCCTCGGCGATCTCGCGTAGCCCGCTCATGGCAGGACGACCCTCGCCGCGCCCTTGATCAGGTCGCTGAGCGGCCCCGGGATCCAGACCCCGAGCACGAGCATGAAGACCAGCGTCAGATAGGCCGGGACCAGCGCAAGCTGGTTGATCTCGGCCGCAGCGACCGGCTCACCGGGATCACCGCCGCCGAAGACCATCCGGTTGAAGGGCGCCACGATGGCGATGAAGCCGATCACCAGCAGCACGGCCACGGTCAGCGCCGGGACCCACTGCCGGCTCACCGCTGCCGCGCCGACGATCGAGAACTCGGACAGGAAGAGGTTGAAGGGAGGAGCGCCGGCAATTGCGAAGGCGCCGCAGAGGACGAGCGCGGCGGTGGCGGGCATCGTACGAGCCAGCCCCCTGACGGCACCGATCTCCCGGGTGCGATACCGGAGCAGCACGTTCCCGGTCGCGAAGAACATGAGGGACTTGGTGAGGGCGTGGTTGACCATCTGCAGGAGCGAGCCGAAGACGGCCAGCGGGACCCCGACGCCGAGACCGACGGTGACCAGCCCCATGTGCTCGATCGAGGAGTAGGCCAGGAGCCGCTTGAAGTCCTTCTGGGTGACCAGGAAGAGGACCGCGATCAGCACCGAGAGGATTCCGAAGACGAGCAGCTCGAGGCGGAGGTGGGTGGCCCCGGCAGAGGGCGCGGTCAGGCTGAAGACGCGGAAGATGGCGAGCATCGCGCAATTGAGCTCCACGCCCGAGAGCAGGGCGCAGATGGGCGAAGGCGCCTGGCTGTGGGCGTCGGGTAGCCAAGTGTGCATCGGGGCGAGCCCGGCCTTGGTGCCGAAGCCGACCAGAACCAGCAGGAAGGCGGCAGAGGTGGCCGCCGCCGGCAGCCGGGCGGCGACCGGGCCGAGGACCGGGTAGGAGAAGTCGTAGGACTGACCGAGGACGTGGACCCCGGCCTGATACAGGATCAGGAAACCAAGCAGCGCGACCATGCTGCCGGCGGTGGTCAGCATGATGTACTTCCAGGCCGCCTCCAGCGGCTCCCGGGAGCCGTAGAAGTCGACCAGGGGAGCCGATGCGATGGTGGTCGCGGCGACCGCGGTCCAGAGCACACCGAGGTTGCCGGAGACCGCCGAGGCCAGCATCGTGAAGCTGAAGACGTGAAGCAGCGTGTAATAGCGCTTCACCTCCTCGGGCGCTACCGCTGCCTCTCGAACCTCGTGGTGCAGGTAGCCGATCGAATAGACGGCAGCGGTCAAACCGACCCCGGCGACAATCAGCAGCACCACCCCGCTGAGGTCGTCGAGGTAGAGCCAGTTGCCGAAGGCCTGGGGATGGCCACCCGCAAGGAGGCCGGAGATGAGGACCAACGCCAGGGCCAGCACGGCGAGGTGCGTCACCGCCGCCAGGGTGTGGAGGACGGGTATCGGGCGGATGAACCAGGAAAGCCCGGCGCCGGCCAGCGGTAGCGCGAGCAGCCCGAGCAGCAACACTTGGCCGCTCATCCGCGGAGCCTCGTCAGCTCGGAGGTGTCGGTGGTGGAGACGGTAGCGTGCATGCGAGCGATCAGGAAGCCCATCACGACAGCACCGACCAGCACGTCGAGAAAGAGCGCGAAGTCGATCAGCAGCGGCAGGCCGGCGCCCATCACGAGGCCGAGCAGCAGGAGGCCGTTCTCGGCCACCAGCAACCCGGTCAGCTGCATGACCGCGTCTCGGCGCGCAACCGTCGTGAAGAGGCCGAGCAGGATCACCGCCATGGCGATTCCCAGGACCGGCTCGCCGAAGATGTATTTCACCAGGGGCAGGCGGGCCGCCGCCACAAAGCCGGCCAGGCTGAGGCCGGCTCCCACGAGCAGGGCGGTCGGGAAGCCGACGTGGTACTCGGTCTCGCGCTTGTCGTAGACGGTGCCGGTCACCTGGCGGCGGATCACGATCGGGATCAGGCCCGCCTTGATCACGGCCGTCGCGATGGCCAGGACGAGAAGGTGAAGCAGCTGCGTCTGCATGTAGGCGGCCAGGGATACCCCGGCCAGCACCAGCGACTGGAGGGCGTAGGCGTTGACTGCTCCGCGGACTAGGCGCACCACCAGCAGCCAGAATGTGAGCAACAGCATCACGCCGGCGAGGTTGTAGGAGACGAGGTCGATCACTGGCCGAGGCTGTAGATGACGAGGGCCAGCACGGCCAGCACGAAGCTGGCCCCGAGGAACTCGGGAATCCGCAGGATCCGGATCTTCGCGATCGCCGACTCGATGAAGACGATCAGGACCGCCGCGACCAGCATCTTGAGCGCAAGCGCCGCGATGGCGATCGCGATGGTGACGGGCGTGAAGGTCGCCGCCAGCCCGACCGGGATGAT
>DATLQT010000097.1:0-61201 GCA_035535055.1 Candidatus Dormiibacterota bacterium
TGGCCCTGCCCGGCGCCCTCGGCGAGACCTACGGTTCAGGCCAGACGAACCAAAGGAGGCGAGACAGAAAGATGATGTGGTATCGGGGATACGGTCAGGGCTGGCCCTGGGCTGGCGCGCTGGTGATGCTTGCCTTCTGGGCCGGTTTCTTCATCCTCGCAGGGTGGATCGTCCGCACCTATGCGCGACCGCACCCGCACTCCGAGCGGGGGTTGGATACGCTCCGCCGGCGCCTGGCTTCGGGCGAGATCACGCTCGAGGAGTTTGAGCGGACCCGCAAGGTCCTCCAGGGCTGAGCCGCGATGGCCGGGCCGCTCGCGAGCAAGCGCGACACCAGCTCCTAGACCGGAACCGGCACGCCGGCCTCGACCGGGATCAGCGCCCTGATCGTGGTTCCCTTCGCGACTGCCGAGATGACCTCCAGCCGGCCCCCGAGCAGGGCGGCTCGCTCGCTCATCCCGGCGAGACCGAGCGAGGACTCCGCCGCTTGGCCCGGCGTGAAGCCAGCGCCGTCGTCGCTGACGGCCAGTCGCACCTCGTCCTCGAGGAATCGCACCCGGACGGTCACCCGCTCGGCGGCGGCGTGCCGGGAGACGTTGTTGAGGGCCTCCTGGGCGATCCGGAACAGCCCCAGCTCGACGTCCGCCGGAAGGCGCCGGCTCCGGCCCTCGACGCGGACGGAGGCCGCGATCGCGGTCCGCGCCGAGAAGTCGACGACCAGCTTTCGCAGGGCGGAGGTCAGGCCGAGGTCGTCGAGCGACGGCGGGCGGAGGCCGCGCGAGATCTGGCGGAGCTCGCTGACGACCTGGGTAGCAACCTCCCGGGCGCCGTCGAGGGCGCCGGCATCGAGCTGGCGGCAGAGGTGGATCAGGTCCTGCAGCGGCTGGTCGTGCAGCTCCTGCGAGAGCCGCCGCCGCTCATCCTCCTGGGCGTGGAGGATGCGGCCCGCGTAGAGGCGGGTGCGGGCCTCAGCCGCCCGATAGGCCTCGCCCGCGGCCTCGGCCGCGAGCCGGGCGAGGCGCTCCTGGTCGACCCGGTACCCGACGAAGATCGCCACCGCGTCCACGACCAGGATCTGGATGGCGTCGCTGGCGTGGTGCTCGGCGGCGTCGATGACGAAGAAGTCGGGCAGTGAGATCAGGGTCACCCAGGTAGCGGTGGCCAGCGACCCGGTCAACCCGAAGTTGAGGGCGGCGTAGACGATCGGCACCAAGAACAGGGCCACCGTCGCGAAGTCGGGGATCCCGAACCGGGTCAGGAAGGAGGTCGCGTCGGCCCCCTCGTGGAAGACGGCGATGATGATGACGAGCCCCTGGACCAGCCAGAAGCGCCCGTCCTGCAGCGGTGGATGGAGTGCCCGCCGGAAGACCGGTCCGACGCGGTTCAGCGCGCCGTTCACAGCTAGCGCGCTTCCGCTTCGAGCGAGATCAGGTGCTGGTTGACGGCGGTGAATACGGCTTCGGTCCGCGAAGCGACACCCAACTTGCCGAAGGTGCGGTTCAGGTGGCCCTCGACCGTCCGCAGCGACAGCCCGAGCTTGCGCGCGATCTCCTTGTTGGCCATGCCGTGCGCGGTCATCCGGAGCACCTCCAGCTCGCGTGCGCTCAACTGGCCCGCCCCGCCGGGCCCGTCAGCCCGCGACCATCGTCTTGCCAGCGCGGCGGAGATCGACGGCTCCAGCACGGTCGTCCCGGCGGCGACCGCGTGGACCGCCTCTACCAGTTCGGGTGCCGGCGCGGTCTTGAGCAGGTACCCGGCCGCGCCGGCCTGCAGCGCCTCGAGGACGTAGTCCTCCTCCTCGTAGGCGGTCAGGATCAGGACCCGGGTGGCGGGCGACTCGATCGCGATCCGGCGGGCGGCGTCGATGCCCGGCAGGCCGGGCAGCCGCAGGTCGAGCAGCACCACGTCCGGCTTGAGCTCGGCGACCAGCCGGACGGCCTCGTCGCCGCGACCGCACTCGGCGACGACCTCGATGGCCGGGTCTTGGAGAAGGATCTGCTTGGTGCCCTCGCGAAGCAGGGAGTGGTCGTCCACGATGACGACGCGGATCGCACGGGCCTCCACCATGCCGTCAACGGTATGGGCCGGCGCAATCCCAGGCCCGGGACGAACGGCCCCTCCGGGCAGGGACGTTCAGAAACGCTCGAGAGGGGGCCCGCCTCTCGGCGAACCCCCTCCCGGTGGAACCGCTACTGGGTGACGGTGATCGTCCCGGCCATGAAGCCGAGCTGGTCGTTGCCGGTGCTGTCGGCGGTCATGTCCCAGCCTGCATTGTCGGTGTCGCAGGGCAGGGCGCAGAACCAGCGGAAGGTGCCCGCCTTGGTCGGGGTGAAGGTGTAGCTGACGGTGCCGTCGGCGGTGGCGGTCTTACCGGGGACCACGATGTTGAGGCCGAGGTCGGGGGACGTGAAGCTGTGCTGCGTGTCGTCGGTGTTGTCGACGGTGATGGTCACCGGCTGACCGACCTTGACGGTGGTCGAGCTGAGCGACGCGAAGACGTCGTGGGTGGCGCCGTCTGGGCCGGCCTTGCCGCTCCCCGCGCCATGGATCTGGTACGAGAGCACCTGGGCGGCGGGCTGGACCTGGATGACCGTCTGCGCCGGCAGGTTGGTCGAGGTCGACCCGCAGGCGACCAGGGCGAGGCCGCCGACGGCGATGCCGAGGACGACCGGGACTGACCTGAATAGCTTCCTGACGTTCATTTCGAGTTCCACCTCTTGGCTGAATATTTGCGGGGATTTCCGCTGTGTCTTCAGCTTCGTCGCGCCGGTGTCATCTCGAATGAGAGCGAACCCCCGAAACGGAGCAGGTGAAAACTCCTAGTCCGGGCTGTTGCCGAAGGCCCCGCCGAGCTGGGCGAGGCGGGGCGCGCCGTCGTAGGCGAGGAGAGCCATCATCCCGCCCGCAGCGTGGATGAGCTGGTGACAGTGGATCATCCAGACGCCGGGGTTATCGGCCAGGAAGCCGATCGTGACCGAGTGGCCGGGCGCCACCTCGACGGTGTCCTTGACCAGGGCGCCGGGCAGCGGGAGGGCGTCCCTTGCCAGCACCCGGAAGAAATGCCCGTGCAGGTGCATCGAGTGCACCAGCGAGCCCCGGTTGACGAAGGTGATCTCGACGCGGTCGCCGTAGGTCACGTGGAGGGTCGGCGTGGCGGGGAAAACCTCGCCGTCGATCTGGTACTGGACGCCGTCCATCGCCATGCCCGGCATCGCGCCCATCGCCTGCTCGGAGAGTGTCATCGAGAAGGTCTTGTTTGGCGCCGTACCGTCGGGCCAGGGGTTGTCGGCCGCCCTCGCGGGGTAGGCCAGCAGGTCGAGCACCCCGTGGTTCGCCGGGGCCGGGATGGCCGGCCCGGTCGCGCCGGCCGGCTGGACCGGGACCGCCGCGTAGGCGTCCGGCAGGAAGCCGTCCACCAGCTGGATCGAGAAGGCGCTAGAGGGGGCGGTGAAGGTGACGTCCACCCGCTCGGCGGGTCCCAGGGGGATCGCCTCGGTGGTCGGCGGACCGCCGGACAACTCGTGGCCGTCCATGGCTGCGATCGTCACCGGCAATGGGAACTGGAGGTATCGGATGGTGTGGCCGGTGTTGATGAGCCGCAGCCGCACCGGCTGACCCGCGGTGACGGCGACGGGCCTGATGGCGTCGCCCGTCAGCCCGTTGACCGAGGTGGTGACGTAGCTCCGCATGAGGACGTCCGACGGGGCGGGGGGCGTCGCCGCCTCCAGGCCGAGCGACCAGTCGCCGTAGATCAACACCTGGTCGACGCCGGCCGGCGATGAGCCTCGCGGCCGGACGATCAGCGCGCCGTAGAGTCCGCGGTCCACCTGGACCGACGAGTCCTGGTGGGAGTGGTACCAGTAGGTCCCGGCCTGGGTCAGGCGGAAGGAGTAGGTGGCGGTGGTGTTCGGTGGCACCGCGTCCTGGGTGATCCCGGCGACGCCGTCCTCGCCGTTGGGGACGTCGAGACCGTGGAAATGGAGCGTCGTCCCGACCGGCAGCAGGTTGTGCAGACGGACCACCAGCAGGTCGCCCACCACCCCCGTCAGCTGGGGCCCTGGGCTGGTCCCGTTGTAGGTCCAGGCCTGGACTTTGAGGCCCGGTTTCAGCTCGACTACGGCGGGCACCGCGACGAGGTCGTAGTCGCGGACGACCCCGCCTGGAGCGGGCGTGGCCTGACCGCCGCTGGGGCCGATCGGCGCGATGCCCTGGTTGCCGCAGGCCGCGACCGCCAGCGCCAGCCACGCGGCGAGCACGGCGATCCCCAACCCGGTGGGTCTCATCCCGCCCAGTTCCTCATGGAATCGCAGTTCGGGAGGGGGACCCTGGTCCCCTCCGCACCGGGCCGACCGACCCTCCGGGCTCCGCGGCCGATCGGGGAGCCTAGGCGGTATGGAAGGCCATATCGGCGCCGACCGGGTGTCGGCCGGGTCAGGATCGGTTCTCGCCTGGGCGGGCGTCCTCGCCGCCGGCATCGCCCTGGTCCTGGTCGCCCAATTCCTGCTCGACGGTTTCGCCGACAGCTCGACGATGGGGCACTGGATCCAGCACGCATCGCTCTTCCTGGCCGGAGGGCTGGTCGGCGGCGCGCTCGTCCGCCTCTACCAGCTGGGGAGCCGGGCGGCCTGACTTCGGTGGCGACAGCGGCGCGGGCGCCGGCCGCCGGCCGGCCTGCGCTGAACCTGCAGAGCACCGGCATCGCGCTGGTCGTGCTGCTGGCGGCCGCCTGGTTGACCGCCGTCCCCTACCTGCTGGTCAGGCTCGGGCTGCCCGGCCTGGTGCCCCTCTCGCGGGTCGATGCTCCTCATGCTTTCGTCGGCCTGGCCACGGTCGGGCTGCTGACCGTGAAGGTCATCGACCTGGTCCGCCACCGGGCCGCGGTGCGCGCCTGGCGGATGCCGCAGTGGCAGACCTGGCTCTCGCGCGGACTCGCCTACCTCTATGGAGCGGTGGTGGCGACCGGGGTGCTGCTGGTCTTCCCCTGGCCGGCCGTGCTGCGGACCGACCTCGTCGACCTCCACCTCCTCACCGCGACCTGGGCATTGCTGGCCACGGTCCCGCACCTGGCCGTTCACCTCCGCGGCCGGATCCGGGCGCTGCGCGTCTCGCCCCGCCTTGCGGGCGGGCTGCTGCTGGCGCTGGTCCCGACCGCGCTCCTCGCCGCCTACCCGATCGCCTTCTCGCCGCTGGCCGAGCTCGGCGCCGGTGGCACCCTGCACCCGGTCGGGCCCCGGGGAGCCTGGATGTTCCGCCTGCTGCGCCTCGCCGACGGCAGCCTGCTGGCGGCGGGACAGGGCGTCTACCTGAGCCGCGACCAGGGCCGGAACTGGACGCTGGAGCCCTCGGGCAACGCGCTCGTCTTCGCCGTCACTCAGCTGAGCGACGGCGAGCTCTTGTTGGGGACGAGCGACGGGCTCCTCCGAGCGCCTGGTCCGCGCGGACCCTACGTTCCCCTGGCCGCGCCGGTGCCGCCCGTCACCGCCCTCTATGACGACCCTGCCTCACCCGGCTCGATCTGGATCGGCGGCCACGGCGTGTGGTCGAGCACAGATGCAGGCGTCACCTGGACGCCGGACGTGAGTGGTCTCATCGCCCAGGGCACCGTCTGGACGCTCGGCCGGCACGCGGGCCTGCTGACGGCTGGGATGAGCACCGGCGTCTACACCCAAGCATCCCCCTCAACGCCCTGGGTGCGAACCCTGGCTCTCAGCCAGGTCGTTTCGCTGGACGAGGGCTCCGGAGGCCTCTGGGCCAGCTCGATGGGCGGCGGCCTCGCCGTTCTCCGCAGCGGGATCTGGACGTTCTCGGACGCCGGCCTGGCGGCCCATGGGAACAGCGCCATCCACGTCACCAGCTACGCCGACCTCGGATCAGGTCGTTCCCTGGCAACCCTGATGAGTGGCGGCCTGGCCGAGAGCCTGGATGGCGGACGGTCGTGGGCGCAGCTGACGGCCGCCTTCCCGGCCGGCCCGGTCTGGGCCGCGCTGCCGCTCGGCAGTCGGCTGCTGCTGGCCACCGACACCGGGCTCTTCGTCTATACCTGGCCGCCGGTGGGGTGATTCCAAAAGGCCCGAAGGCAGCGGCCCGAAGGTCGGTATTGGTGAGGGCGCCGGGAACCTAGCGTTTCGCTCATGGAGGCGTCGATCCTGGAACCGAGGAGCGCCGTCATCCAGCTCAGTAGCGGCCGGCTCCTGAGCTACGCCGAGTGGGGGAGGAGCGGCGGCCGGCCCGTCATTCACATGCACGGCATGCCCGGCTCGCGCATCGAGCGACAGGCTGAGCCCGAGCTCTACGGTCGGCTCGGTATCCGGATGATCACGCCCGACCGCCCTGGCTACGGAAACTCCGACGTTCACAGTGGCACCCTGCTGGACTGGGCCGCCGACGTCGAGGAGCTCGCCGACCGGCTCGAACTGCCGAGCTTCGGCATCACGGCACTATCCGGAGGTGGCATCTACGCGCTCGCCTGCGCGGCCCGGTTCCCCGAACGCCTGACCGGCGTGGTGGTGACCGGCTGCCCCTCGCCGCTGGTGGGGCCACACGCGCTCCGCAAAATGTCCTACCTGAACCGGCTCGGCATCCGGGTCACGCAGCGGGCGCCGATCGTCCTCGAACTGGGCGCGACCCTTCTCTCGGGCGTGCTGCGGCGCTACCCGCAGTTCTTCCTGAGCCAGATCAACCGCGACAAGGTGCGCCCCGACCGAGAGTTGCTAGCCAGCCCCGCGGTCCGCACCGCGGTTGTAGCCACCCTGCGGGAAGCGATCAGTCACGGGACCTGGGGTTACGTGGACGACATCCGCCTGCTCGGCGCGCCCTGGGGCTTCGATCCGGCTTCAATCCAGGTGCCGGTCCAGTTCTGGCACGGGGACATCGACAGCGTGATCCCGGTTCACCACGCCTTCCTGCTGGCCGAGCGGATCCCGCACTCGACCCTGCACCTGGTGCCGGGCGAGGGCCACATGCTGCTCTGGAGCCACCTGGAGGAGGTGCTGACCGAGGCGATCGGCGGCATCGCCGCCCCGGTCGCTGCGCGGGTCGCGTGAGCAGAAGCGCCAGAATTTTCGGGTGACGATCCGCGGGGCAGCCTTCATCGCCGGGGCCTATGAGCATCCTCGCCGCGAGATCCCGGACCGGTCGCTGGCGCAGATCCACGCCGAGGTCGCCGCCGGGGCGCTGGCCGATGCCGGGCTCGAGTTCAGGGATGTCGACGGCTACTTCTGCGCCGGCGATGCGCCCGGCTTCGGAGCCATCTCCATGGCCGACTACCTCGGCCTCAGGCTGAGCCACGTCGACAGCACCGAGACGGGGGGCTCCTCCTACCTCGTCCACGTCGGCCACGCGGCGCAGGCGATCGCGGCCGGCAAGTGCCGGGTCGCGCTGGTCACGCTCGCGGGGAAGCCGCGCACCTCGCCCGGGGAGCAGCGGACGAGCGCCCTGCCCGACGCGCCGGAGGGCAACTTCGAACTCCGCTACGGCATCACCACCCCCGGCGCCTACGCCCTTGCGGCACGCCGCCACATGTACGAGTTCGGGACCACCGGCGCGCAGCTGGCCGAGATCAAGGTGGCGGCGAGCATCCACGCTCAGCACAACCCGAACGCGCTCTTGCAGCAGGTGGTGAGCGTCGAGGAGGTGCTGGAGTCGCCGATGGTCGCCGACCCCCTCCACCGGCTCGACTGCTGCGTCATAACCGACGGCGGTGGGGCGCTGGTGGTCGTCCACCCCGACATCGCCCGCAGCCTCGGGCGTCGCTCGGTGAAGGTCCTCGGGCACGGCGAGGCGCCCAAGCACACCGACAACGGGCGCATCGACCTCACCCACACGGGCGCGGTCTTCTCGGGCCCCCCGGCCTTTGCCGAGGCCGGCGTGAAGCCGGCCGATATCGACTACGCGTCGATCTACGACTCCTTCACGATCACCGTTTTGGAGACGATCGAGGACCTCGGCTTCTGCGCCAGGGGCGAGGGCGGCCGCTTCGTGCTCGACGGGGCGCTGGTAGCTCCCGATGGCAGGCTGCCCTTCAACACCGACGGCGGGGGCCTCTGCAACAACCACCCCTCCAACCGAGGAGGGATGACCAAGGTCATCGAGGCCGTGCGCCAGCTGCGCGGCGAGGCACACCCGGCGGTCCAGATCCGCGACTGCAAGCTCGCGCTCGCGCACGGAACCGGCGGCTCGCTGGGGACGCGGATGGGCAGCGCGACGCTCATCCTCGGCCAGGAGGACGCGTGAGCCTCCCGATCCCCCCGGGCAGGGTGTCGCCCGACAATCGCGAGCATTTCGAAGGCCTCCAAACGGGGAGGCTGCTGCTGCCGCGCTGCGATCGCTGCGCCACCGTGATCTGGTACCCGCGCCACTTCTGCCCGGCCTGCGGGTCGCTGGAGGTGAGCTGGTTCGAGGCCACCGGGCGCGGGACGCTCCACAGCTTCAGCATCGTCCGCCGCGGCCAGGGCCCCTACGCTGAGGCGGGCCCGTACGTGCTGGCCTACGTCGAGCTGGAGGAGGGCCCGCGGCTGATGACCAACCTCCTCCTCGAGCCGGCGGGCTTCGACCATCTGGCGATCGGGCAGGCGGTCGAGATGGTGATCGAGAGGGCCGATGGCGTTCCGCCCCTCCTGAGGTTTCGCAGGGCGACCTAGATCAGGGAGCAAACCTCGTCGCAGTCGCTGGCGGCCACGTTGACGCCGTCAACGTATTCGCCCTCCAGGCGCTGCCGGTGGACGAGGGGCGCCTCGGTGCGGTAGGTCGCCCTGACCTCGTCGCGCCAGCCTGGATCCGGCCATTCGTAGGGCAGACGGACGACCATGCCGGGCTCGCGCACAGAGGCGAAGAGCGAGAGCGCGTCGAGGAGAATCTGGCGTTGGAGGTCAGGCTCGCCGGGCGGCCCCACCTGGTTGCCGAGCGGGTAGTCGAGGAAGGCTGTCCGCGGCGGCTTCACCCGCTCGGAGATGTCCAGGGCGGAGGAGAGCGTGACCGTCGGGATGCCCTCCCGTTCGAAGACCCGCGCAGCCAGTCCGACGGACTGGTGGCAGGCCGGTCAGAGCGGGACCAGCAGCGCCAGCTCGGCGCCGGCCGCCCGCGCCGACTCGACCATCGCCGGCGCCAGTTGGGTCACGAGGGCGGGGAGCCGCTTGATGGTCCCGAGAAAGGAGAGATTCCAGGCGGCCGGCGCTCCCACCGCGCCCGACGCTACCAGCTCGGCCAGCCGGTCGACCGGGTAGACAACATTGATGTCGCGCTCGCCGGGCCGGCGCACCGGCGTCGGGTGCGAGGGCAGCAGCGATGCCGTGGGCACCGAGTGGCCGAGGGTCCGAAAGCTCATGTCATTCACCGGCTGGTAGGGCGGGGAGTCGCGCTCACGCACCCCAGCGCTGGTCACGATGATCACCCGCGAGCGGGCGAGGGGAGCCGCCGGCAGGGCCAGCGTTGGCGGCCCCAGCTCGGCCACCGGCAGTGGCGGCAGATCCGCCGTAACGGAGTTGACAAGGTCCATGTAGCGGATCGGCGGAGCGGCCTGCCGGGAGGGCATTTCGATGGCTAACTTAACACCGCTTCGAAGCCGGTTGGGGGTGCCGACCCTGTGCTAGCATCGGGCTCCAGTGATTACGCACTACGGACGTAGTTACTGCAAGTCTGACGGAAGCAAAGGGTGATGCTCGACCCAGCCGCGGCCATTGCGGAGAGACTGACCAGGCTCGGCTTCTCCCAGTACGAGGCGCGGACCTACGTCGGCCTCCTGATGGCCGACGGGGCGACCGGCTACGGCGTCGCCAACGACACGGGAGTGCCGCAGCCCAAGGTTTACGAGACGCTCCGCCGGCTGGTTGAGCGCGGCGCTGCGGTCAAGACCGGTGAGCATCCTGCTCGCTACGCGGCCGTCGCGCCCGCCACCCTCCTCAAATCACTGGAGGAGGACTTCGCCGCCCGCCTCGCCTCCGCCCGCCACGACTTCGAGAGCTTGCCCGCCCGGAGCCGGCCGGAGGAGATGGTCCCGGTGAGCAGGTTGGACGGCTTCGACGCCGCCGTGGTGCGGGCGGCGACCGCCGTCGATGGGGCTCGCACCCGCGTCTACCTGAGCGGACGGCGCGATGAGCTGGTCGGCCTCGCGGGCGCCGTTGAGCGCGCCTCGGAGCGAGGCGTCGAGTTCGTCATTGTCCACTTCGGGCGCCTGCCCTTCCACGCCCCGCGGGGTCAAGTCCTGCGTCATGCCAGCACCGAGGGCACGCTCTACGCGTCGCGGAAGGCTCGGCACCTGGCCGTGGTCGTGGACTCCCGTTGGTCGCTCTGGGCGCTGGCGAAGGACGGGCGGACCTGGGACGTTCTCAGCAGCGAGGCGCCGCTGCTGGCGAGCCTGGTCAAGGCCTACATCCGCCACGACCTCTTCGTCCAGCGCATCTACTCTGATTCTCCGGCCCAGCTGGAGGCGCTCTACGGCCCCGGCCTGCTCCAGCTCGCCAACCTGTCGGGCGAAGAGGCTGGCGGCGAGGTCGCCGAAGAGGCGAACTGAGCTCCTGTGCGGCGGATCGACCTCCACTGCTACCCCGGGACCCAACCCTGGATCGATTCCCAGGGTCCTTTCGTGGAGGCGCTGGCGGCCTACTGGAAACGGGACTGGGTCGGAAAGGCGGAAGAGGAGGTGGTCGGTGACTTCCAGGCCGCGGGCGTGGAAGCCGTGCTGGTCGCCTTCGACATCGAGTCCTTCACCGGCGCGCCTCCCTGCACCAACGCCTACGTGGCCGAGATGCGCGACCGCCACGCTGGAACAATCCTCCAGGCCTGGGGGGCGGTCGACCCGCTGAAGGGACCGGCGGCCGTAGAGGAGGCCGTCAGGGCGGCCGGCGAGCACCAGCTCCTCGGCTTCCACTTCCACCCGATCATGGGCCGCTTCGCGGTAGACGACCCCTCCCTGCGGCCGCTATTCGAGGCCATCGACGGCCTGAAGCTGCCGGTGATGATCGACGTTGGCACCACCGGGATGGGCGCCGGGCTTCCCGGCGGCCTTGGCTCCAAGATCCGCCATGCGCACCCGCTCGCCATCGACGAGCTCGCGGCCAACTTTCCCAACCTGACGATCATCGCCGCCCACCCCGGCTGGCCCTGGGTCGAGGAGATGACCGCCATCGCCCTCCACAAGGGCAACGTCTACTGGGAGATGTCGGGCTGGGCGCCCAAGTACTTCCCGGAGAGTCTTCGCCGCGACATCCGGGGCCGCCTGACCGACAAGATCATGTTCGGCAGCGACTACCCAAGCCTTCCCTACGACCGGATCTTCCGGGAGTGGGACGAGCTCGGCTATTCGGACGAGGTCATGGAGCGGGTGTTCCATGGCAACGCGGAGAGGGTGCTGGGGCTGGAGGCTCCGGCCCGCGAGCAGGCCGCGGGTTGAGCACGGCCAACCGGCCGGTCGCCCTGGTGACCGGCGCCTCGCGCGGCATCGGCCGCAGCGCGGCGCTGGAGCTTGCCCGGCACGGGTTTGACGTGGCGATCAACTACGGCCGCAGCCGCGAGGCGGCCGAGAAGGTCTCCGATGAAGTCCAGGCGCTGGGCGCTCGGACGGTTGTCTGCCAGGCCGATGTCTCCGACGAGCCCGCGGTGCTGCGGATGATCGCCGAGCTGAAGATCGCCTTCGGCCGGCTCGACGCGCTGGTCAACAACGCCGGCACGACGATCTCGACGCCGCCCGCCGACCTCGAGGGGTTGAGCATGGACGACTGGGACCGCGTTTTCGCGGTCAACGTGCGCGGCACCTTCCAGGTGACCCGCGCCTGCCTGCCGCTGCTCCGCGAGTCGGACCGCGCCGCGATCGTCAACCTGGCTAGCATCGTCGGGCTGCGGCCGGGCCCGCAGCCGTTCCCCTACGCGGCCAGCAAGGCCGCCGTCGTGAACCTGACGAAGACCCTGGCCGGCGCCCTCGGACCGAAGATCCGGGTCAATGCCGTCGCGCCCGGCTGGATGGTCGGCGAGTGGATGGAGGAGGCCCTCGGCGACAACTACCAGGGCCTGATGGAGCGGCGGGCGAAGATGACTCCGCTCAAGCGCAACGTCACCCCGGACGAGGTGGCGATCACCATCGCGAGCCTCATCACCAGCAACCCCTTCGTCAACGGCGAGGTGATCGTCATCGACGGCGGGTTCACCGCGACCACCTAGGGGAGCCTCGGTTTGGAGTCCCTGGACGGCGTGGTGCCCTATCCGCCTGAGTTCGCGGCCCGCTACCGCGAGCGGGGCTACTGGCAGGACCGGACGCTCGACCAGGTCTTCGGAGAGCTCTTCGAGCGCAATGGGGATCGGGTGGCGCTGCTGCACGGCGACGAGGTCATCAGCTACCGGCAGCTTGGCCAGCGGCGCGCGGCGCTGGCCGCCAGGCTCCACCAGCGCGGTCTTAGGCCGCGCGACCGGGTTGTGGTCCACCTGCCCAACGCTCCCGAGTTCCTCTACCTGTACTTCGCGCTCCAGATGCTGGGGGTGATCCCGATCCTCGCCCTGGCGCCCCACCGGCGGCTGGAGATCAACCACTTTGTAAAGCTGGCAGGCGCCGTCGCCTACTTCGGAAGCGACCCCGTCCTCGGTTCGGAGATCCAGGCCGCCAACCCGGGGCTGCGCCACCTGGTGATGCTGGACGAGCTCCGCCCCGACGGCTCGACCGACGCGCCTCCGGCCGTGCAGGTCGACCCCATGGACCCCTGCTGCCTGCTCCTCTCGGGCGGTACCACGGGCATCCCGAAGCTGATCCCGCGCACCCACAACGACTACGTCTACAACTCGCGCGCCGCGGCCGCCGTCCAGGACATCGGCGAGGAGAGCTGCCAGCTCTCGGTCGCGCCGCTGGCGCACAACATGCCGCTGGCGTGCCCGGGCGTCCAGGGCTTCCTCCTCAATGGAGCCCGGGTCGTGCTCAGCGAGGGCACCCGCGCCGCGGAGGTGCTGCCCCTGGTCGAGCGCCACCGCGTAACCCACATCGCCGCCGTGCCCGCGCTCTATATCCGCTGGCTGGCCGACCCCGCGGCCGGCTCCTGCGACCTCAGCTCGGTGCTGCTCCTGCAATCGGGCGGCCAGCGGCTGCAGCCGGAGGTTCGGCGCCAGATGGCCGCGACCTTCCCCAACGCCTTCGTGCAGGAGAATTTCGGGATGAGCGAGGGCACTCTCTTCTTCGTGCGCCGCGGCGACCCCGACGAGGTGCGGATGGAGACGGTCGGCACCCCGGTGTCGCCCGACGACGAGGTGCGGCTGACGGACGAGGACGGCTATGAAGTGCCGGGCGGCGAGGTGGGCGAGCTGACCGTCCGGGGGCCCTACACCCTGCGCGGGTACTACCGGGCTCCCGAGTACAACGCCCGCCAGTTCACCTCCGACGGGTTCTACCGGTCGGGCGACCTGATGCGACGGCATCCCTCCGGCTCCTACCTCGTCGAGGGCCGGATCAAAGACCTCGTCAACCGCGGCGGCGAGAAGATCAGCGCCGAGGAGGTGGAGAGCCTGATCCTCACCCACCCGGCCGTGCGCAACGTGGCCTGCATCCCGCTGCCGGACCCGGTCCTCGGCGAGCGGATGTGCGCGTGCATCATCCCGCGGGCGGGCGCGTCACTGACCCTCGAAGAGCTCTCCGCCTTCCTGCTCGGGCTGGGGATGGCCAAGTTCAAGCTCCCCGAGAGGCTGGAGCTGATGGAGGACTTCCCGCTCTCCGCCTTCGGGAAGGTGTCCAAAAAGACGCTGGTGGAGCGCCTGGCGGGCTAGCTCCTCAAGAGCTTCCAGAGCCGCATCGGGGTGATCGGCACCTCGGCCACGCAGACCTCGCGGCCCATCGCGTGGAGGGCGTCCTCGACCGCGTTAGCGACGGCCGCCGGAACGGCGATCGTGCCCGCCTCGCCGGCGCCGCGGATCCCTTCCGGGTTGTGGTCGGTGCGGCTCTCGCTGTGGATCAGCTGCGGCTCGGTCTTCAGCTCGGGCGCGCTGACCACCGTGTAGTCGAGGAAGGACGAGCTCAGGAAGTTGCCGTCCGGCGAGTGGATGGCCTCCTCGAAGAGGGCGTAGCCGAGGCCATGGGCATACCCGCCCTGGAGCTGGCCCTCGAGCGTCATCGGGTTGATCGGCTTGCCGGAGTCGTGGGCGATGACGTAGCCGAGCATCTCGACGCCGCCGGTCTCACGGTCGATACGCACGGCGGCGGCGTGGCAGCTCGAGGCCCACGCCGCGGCGCCTTTGGAGTCCCAGGTCTCGGCCGCCTCCAACCCGTCGCCGACCAGCTCGGCCAGCGGCGCCGACCGCTCGGGGACGCCGCGGACGCTGACGCCGTCGGCGCCGACGATGAGGTCCTCGGGCGCGGCCTCGAGGCGGTCGGCCGCGCGGGCCAGGAGCTCCCTGCGCGCCGAGGCGGCCGAGAGCGCGACCGAGTTGCCGACCTCGAGTGCGCTTCGGCTCCCGGCCGTGACCATCGAGAAGGGGACATCGCGGCTGTCGCCGGCGCGAACCTCGACGCGCTCCATCGGCCAGCCAAGGCGGTCGGCCACCACCTGGGCGATGAAGGTGGCGTGGCCCTGGCCCTGCGGCGTGCTCCCGACCATCACCCGGGCGGTCCCGTCGGGCAGGATCGCCACCCGGGAGGGCTCGGCCATGCCGATCCCGGTCGACTCGACGCACATCGCGATGCCGACGCCGACCGGCTCTGCGGCCTTCTGCCGGGCGCGGATCCCGGCAGCGTCGATCCCGGCGACCGCGTGCTCCAGCAGCCGCGGGTAGTCGCCGCCGTCGTAGACCGCGCCGAATGGGGTCGTGTAGGGCATCTCCTCGGGCCGGAGCAGGTTGCGGCGGCGAAGATCGATCGGGTCCATGCCCAGACGGCGGGCGAGGCGGTCCATCATCCGTTCGATCGCGAAGTTGCCGACGGGCCGGCCCCCGCCCCGGATGAAGGCCGCCGGTGGCGTGTGTGAATAGGTCTGGGCGACCTCGATTGAGATGTGCGGGAGCCGGTAGGCGCTGAGCATATGGCTGGCAAACCCATGGTCCTGCTGGGCCCCGCGGCCGAGGTAGGCTCCGATCGACCAGTCGACGCGGCCGCGGATCCCACGAAGCCGGCCGTCGGACTCGGCCGCGATCTCCAGGTCGAGATCGGCTGAATGGGCCTGGCCGGTCGTGTGCCCATCCTCCGAGCGGCTGGCGACCCATTTGACCGGTCGCTTCAGGAGCCGGCTGACGGCGGCGGCGAGAAAGTACTCGGGGTAGGGGTGGTTCTTGGCGCCAAAGCTGCCGCCCACGTCCTCGGAGATGACGACGACCTGGTCGCGGCCCAGTCCCAGGGTGCGGCAGAGCGCGTCGCGGAGGACGTGGACACCGCCGATGGTGGCCCGGATCCACAGCTGCTGCTCGGCCTCCCTCCAGTCGGCCATGACTGCCCGCGGCTCCATCGCCGCGCCCGCGATGCGGGCCATCCGGAGCCGCTGGCGGACGAGGACCGGCGCGCCTTCAATGGCGCCTTCGCCTTCGCCGCCCTCGATCCGTTGAGTGCCCGTCGCATCGGGCTGCGCCGCCGCCACATCAAACTCGACCGAGATGGCGTCGACGGCGTCCTGGGCGAGGTACTGGTCGTCGGCCGCCACCGCTGCCACGGCGTCGCCCTCGAAGCGGACGGAATCGAAGGCGATTACCGGCCGGCGGAAGCGAGGCGGTTGCTGGGGGTTCGGGTCGGGCATGAAGTCGTCGGCGAGGCCGAGCTCGCCGGCCTTCCAGGCGCCGGCCACGCCCGGCATCGAGAGGGCCGCGGAAACGTCGACCCGGAGCGCCTGCGCGTGGGGGACGCCCGCTCGCCTTATGGCCAGGTGCAGGGTGCCGGGTGGGTTCGGGTCGGCCGAGTAGCGGCCCTCACCACGGAGCAGCGGTGGGTCCTCCCGGCGGCGCACCGAGCGCCCGATCCAGGGCTCGCTCAAAGCCGCACTGTGCTCACTACCATGGCAGGTATTATCGACCTGCCGTGGTCATAGACTCCTACGCCCACGTCTTCCCGAAACCTCTCATGGACGCGCTGGAGGGCGTTCGGCCGAGCGCGGAGCTGGCGGCCCTGCGCCAGCAGAGCCCGCACATGTACGAGCTCGACCGGCGGATCGCGTACATGGATGAGCACGGCTTTGACGTCCAGGTCCTGGTCCTCGCCCGGCCCCCCGTCTGGCTGGGCATGGAGCGGGCGGACATCCACCGTCTGGTCCCGGTCGCCAACGACACCATCGCCGAGTATGCCGCGGCTCGGCCGGACCGGTTCATCGGGGTCGGCGTGCTGCCGGTCGTTGACGATCGGATGATGGAGGAATTCGAGCGGATCCATGGCGAGCTCGGGCTCAAGGGCGTGCTCATATTTACCAATATCGAGGGCCGGCCGCTCGACGACGCCTCGATGTGGCCGCTCTACGAGCGGGCCGCGGAGCTCGGCTTCCCGATCTGGATCCACCCCCAGCACGCGAACTTCTACCCCTGGATCCGCCAGGAGGCGCTGGACCGGGTGCTGGCCTGGCCTTTCGACACCTCCCTCGCGATGTGCCGCCTCGTCTACGCCGGCGTCTTCGAGCGCTTCCCCGAGATCAAGTTCGTCACCCACCACATGGGCGCGATGATCCCCCACTTCGCCGCCCGGATCGACGCCTTCGCGCAGAGCACCGCGGCCGAGTACGCGCGCCTGGGTATCGGCGGGCGGATCGGCCCCGACCTCACCGGGCCGGCCATCGATCACTTCCGCCGCTTCTACAACGACTGTATCTCCAACGGTTCGCCGGCGGCGGTCCGGGTAGCGCTGGACTTCTTCGGCCCCGACCACGTCCTCTTCGGGACCGACTTCCCGTTCGGACCCGACGACGGCGAAAGCTGGCCGCTGGACGAGCTGCGCACCATCCGCGAGCTGCCGATGGACGAGTCCGACCGTGAGCTGATTCTGCACGGCAACGCCGAGAAGCTCCTCGGCCTGGTCCCGACGGGAACCGCCGGCCAGGCGTAATCAGGACCCGGGCGGCGGGTTCGCCCCGAGGAAGATCTCCCGCATGGCGGGGTTGGCGAGCACCTTGGGCGCCGCCTCCGACATCACCACTCTGCCGCGCACCATCATGTAGGCCCAGTCGGCGATGCCGAGCGCGGCGACCGCCTTCTGCTCCACCAGCAGCACCGCTTTGCCGAGGTCGCCCAGCGCGCGGACCTGGTTCTCGAGGACCGTCTTCGACAGCTCTGGCGAGAGACTGGCGGTGGGCTCGTCAAGCACCAGCACCGACGGGTCCAGCATCAGCACCCGGGCGATCGCCGTCATCTTCCGCTCCCCGCCGCTGAGCGTCTCAACGTAGCGGTTGAGCCGCGGCTTGAGCGCTGGGAAGACCTCCAGGGCGCGCTCCATCCGCTCGGTCCGCTGGCGGCGGTCGAAGAGGTAGCCGCCCATGTCCAGGTTCTCCCGCACCCGGAGGCCGTCGAACACGTCCTCGACCTGGGGCACGTAGCCGATGCCGAGTCGAGCCAGCCGCTGGAGCGGGAAGCCGGTGACGTCGCCGCCGTTGAGCTCGACCGTGCCGCCCAGCACCCGGGCGATTCCGAGGATGGCCTTCAAAAGGGTGCTCTTCCCGGCGCCGTTGGGCCCCACCACCGCCACCACCCGGCCCTGGTGGACGTCGATGGCGACGTCGGTGATGACCGGCACCTCGCCGTAGCCCGCCGTCAGGTCTCGTACCGAGAGGGCGACCTTGCCGGTGGGCGGCGCCTGCGTCTCAGCCGATGACATACGCGTCCTGGACCTTCTTGCGCAGCCGCAGCTCCGACATCCGGCCCTCCGACAGCACTTTGCCCTGGGCCATGACGACGACCTTGCCGCAGATCCGCTCGACCGTGTCCAGCTCGTGCTCCACCAGCAGCAGGGAGAGGTCGCGATCGGCGACCAGCCGCAGCAGGACGTCCTCCAGCTGGCGGGAAAGGCTCGGGCTGAGGCCCGCCATCGGCTCGTCGAGGAGCAGGAGCTTGGGTTTCATCATCAGCGCTCGCATGATCTCCACCGCCCGTCGCTGACCGCCCGAGAGGTGGCGCGCGGGCTCGTCCATCTTGGCCTCCATGTCGAATGTCTTGAGGGTCTCCCTGGCCTCGGCCACGAGCTCCTCCTCCTGACCCCGCCAGGCGCCCCGGCCGCCGACCAGCCCCGCGAGCTGCTCGCCCTTCTGCCGGGGAGCGGCGACCAGCAGGTTCTCGATCGTGGTCAGGTTGCCGAAGACCCGGGCGATCTGGAAGGTCCTCACCAGCCCGCGTCGGGCGAGCACGTGCATGGCCTGGCCGGTCACGTCCTGGCCGTCGAAGCGCACCTTCCCGGAGGTCGGCGGGATGAAGCCGCCGATCACTGCCAGCACCGACGACTTGCCGGCGCCGTTGGGTCCGATCAGGCCCGTGATGGAGCCCTTCTCGACCGTGAAGGAGACGCCCTCGACCGCGTGGACGCCGCCATAGTGCTTGGTGAGGTCGCTGACCTCGAGGATCGGGTCGCTCAAGGCCCGGCGTACTTCGGACGCCGCTCCGGCAGGATCCCCTGGGGTCGGGTCCAGATGAAGACGATGGTCGCCACGCCGAGGATGATCCAGCCGAAGTCCTCGCTCAGACCCGGGTGGCCCTCCACCTGGGGCAGGAACTGGACGCCCTGCAGGATCAGGATGGCCACGATCAGCGTTCCGACGCTGACGCCGCGGTCGCTGCCCATGCCGCCGACGATGACGCAGCTCAGGAAGGCGAGGGTCTCGATGTAGACCCAGGCGGTCGGCGACCAGCCGCCGATGAAGGCGGCGAGCAGCGCGCCCGAGAGTCCGCCCAGGCACCCGCCGACGAACTGGACCAGGAGCCGCAGGGCGACGATGTCCTTGCCGGCCGCGGCCGCGGCAGTCTCGTCGTCGCGCATCGCCCGCAGCGTCCGGCCGAGCGGACCGGTGGTGAAGCGCCGCATCACCAGCCAGGCGAGCACCACGCAGAAGCCGACCACCGCCACGTAGGCCCAGCGGCCCGCCTCGGGATCCCAATCCTTGAAGGGGTTGGGGATCAATGCCAACCCGGCGTTGCCGTTCAGGAAATTGACGTCGGCGCTGACGACAGTCGCCGCCATCAGGGAGACGACCAGCATCGCCATCGCCTGGTAGTCCTGGCGCAGCCGCTTGAGGCCGGTGATGGCGATCAGGACGCCGACCACCCCGCCCATCAACGAGCCGGCGGCGAGGGCCAGCGGGAAGGGCAGCGTGAATCCGCCGACGTAGTGCTGGAAGCCG
The DNA here is from genome assembly GCA_035535055.1 of Candidatus Dormiibacterota bacterium. Lineage (GTDB taxonomy): Bacteria > Chloroflexota > Dormibacteria > Dormibacterales > Dormibacteraceae > UBA6019. The sequence goes on from DATLQT010000097.1 coordinate 19,254, forward strand.
CCATTGCCGGTCGACGGGCCGAGGGTGCAGACGCCGTAGGTGTAGGCGCCGGCGGCGACCACCACGATGTAGGCGAGGTTGGCGACGCCCGCGACGCCGAACTCAAGGTTCAGGCCCCAGACCGCGAGCAGGTCGGTCCCGAAGTAGACCAGCAGGACGACGAGGTAGAACTCCCAGGCGCCCATCAGGCCATCAGCCGCCGGGCCGAGGTGGCGGCGCCGAAGAGCCCCCGGGGCCGGATCAGGAGGAAGAGGATCAGGATCGCGAAGGCGACCACATCCTTGTAGGAGGGGTCGCTCACCGCTCCCGCCAGCTCACTGGAGACGCCGACGATCAGACCGCCGAGCATGGCGCCGTAGGGTTGCCCGACGCCGCCCATGACGGCGGCGGCGATCATCGGGATCAGGAACAGCGGCCCGAGCGAGAAGTCGAAGCTGACGGTGGTGATGGCGAGGGCGACGCCGGCGGCGCCGCAGAGCGCCCCCGAGATCAGCCAGGCGATGTCGCTGATGCGGTCGGTTGCGATGCCGCAGCTCTGGGCCAGGGTCCGGTTCGAGGCGGTCGCGCGCATCGCCTTGCCGAGGGTCGTCCGGGTCAGCAGTAGGTGGAGAACGAGCATCAGGACCAGGGTCAGGGCGATGATCCCGACCTGGCCGGCCGAGAGGACGAGGCCGGCGAAGCGGACCGTGGAGCCGCTCTGCCGTCCGTAGCTGTGGGCGTCGGGGCCGACGATGGCGACGATCACGTACTGGAGGACGATCCCGGCCGAGACGGTCACGATGACGATCGCGAAGGATCGCGTGCCCTTGCGGACCAGGGGCGCCAGCAGGAGCCGATGGTAGAGGACGGAGACGACCCCGACGACCACCGCGGCGACCGCCAGCGCCGCCCAGGCGTTGACGCCGCGGTCGACCAGGAAGAGGCCGATGTAGGCCGCCAGCGTCATCAGCGCGCCGTAGGTGATGTTGAGGATGTTGCTGATGCCGAACTGGACCGAGAACCCGACCGCGCCCAGCGCGATGACGGCCCCCGCCGCGATGCCAAATCCGACAGCCTCGACCAGGAGATGCATTCAGAGACCCAGGTGGGCGGGCCGCCGATGGCAGCCCGCCCTGGTTAGTTTCAGCGAAGCGTTAGAGGAGGCCGAGGATCGTCGCCCCGTCCATGCTGCCGACGCGCGTCGCGCTGCCGTCGGCCGTGAACATGTTGGCGGCGAACTCACCGGCCGAATTGTGGTTGCTGTCGAAGACGACGGCGCCGATGACGCCCACGTACTGGATCTTCTTGCCCTGCGCCAGCGCCTTCTTGCCGTCCGCGTAGTTGCTGACGACGACGGCGCCAGAGCTCGGCGCGACGACCTTCTCGAAGTAGGAGTTGTAGACCGAGCCCACCGTGCTGCCCGCCTCGATCATGGCCAGGGCGGCGATGTTCATCCCGTCATAGGCGGAGGCCGGCGGGCCGACCGCGCTCAGCGGGCCGGCGATGTCGTGGGTCTTGCTGTCGGCGAGGAGCGCGTTCTTGTAGGTGTCGAAGGCCGGGGTGGTCTGATCGAAGGACGACCCGACCAGATAGATGTCCTTGGTCACGTAGTCGGTGCCGACGACCTTGGAGACCGGTCCGAAGAAGTCGGGGGTCAGCGAGTCGGTGGCGGTGACCATGGGCGGGATCTTGCCGTTGTTGAGCTGGCTGTACTCGGAGAGGAAGGTGGCCGTGGTCTGGGGGTCGGCCGACCAGATCAGCACGTCCGGGTTGGCCGCGATGACGCGGGCGACAACGCTGGAGTAGGACGCCGCGTCGGCCGGGATGGTGAGCGGGTCGAGGGCGAGCTTGGCCCCGAGCTTGGGCAGTGCCGACTGCAGGCCCGGCAGGTTGCCCTCGGAGCCGATGTCGCTCTGGAACACGACCACCGCGTTCTTGAATCCCTTCTGGACGGCCCACTTGGCAAAGGCGGCGCCGTTGGCGTCGTCCGAGGGAGTCAGCCGCCAGTAGTACGAGAGCTTGTTGTTCTTGCTGAACTGGGTCAGCCCGTTGGTGGTGACCAGCGGGATCTTGGCCGAGTTGACGATCGGCACCGTGGTCGCCGCGGTGTTGCTCTCGAGCCCGATCGCGAGGTCGAAGTTGCTGACCGTCGCGACCGCCTTGGTGACGTTGGGGACCGCGTCGGCGGAGTCGCCGGTGTCGTCGACGGGCACGCAGTTGATCTTGTGCCCGAGTGGTCCGCCGGCCGCGTTGATGAGGTCGGTCGCGGCGTAGCAGGGGGCGCTCAGCAGCTTGCCGAACTGGGCGGCCGGGCCGGTGAAGGGCGCGATCACGCCGTAACTGATGTCGCCCGACTGGGTGGGCACGGAGGCGGTCGAAGAGCCGCCGCAGGCCATCAGGAGGAGAGCCATGCCGAGGGCCGGCAGAGCCGGCCTGCTAACGAGGATGCGCATCGAATTCTCCTTTCTACCGGCCGTTCGGTGCGGTGGTCAGGGTGCCTTGTGGCATCCACCCTACCGCAGTCGTGAGTACCATACTTGCCGCGGGTCGCCACCGCAAGGGAGATTGCCGGAGATGACCGAAGAGGCCTTCCAGACCAAGTTCCTGCCCGGCCTGCCGCCGGCCGAAGGCGGCTGTCCCCCGGTCGACCACCGCGTCGTCCGGGCCGATGGCATGCTGATCGAGTACGACCTCGCGGTGGCCATGAGGGACGGCGTCCGCATCTATGTCGACGTCTTCCGCCCGTACACCTCCGAGCCGGTCCCGGTCGTCATCGCGTGGGGACCCTACGGGAAGCACGGGCCGGTCAAGTACGAGATCTTCCCCAACCACGGCGTCGACCCCGCCTGGATCTCGAAGTACGCCGGATTCGAGGCGCCCGACCCTCTCTACTGGACCCGGCACGGCTACGCGGTGATCAACGTCGACCCGCGCGGGACGTGGAACTCGGAGGGCGACGCGACCTTCTACAGCGAGCAGGAGGGCCGCGACATCTACGACCTGGTCGAGTGGGCGGCAGCCGAGCCATGGAGCAACGGCAGGGTCGGGATGTCGGGCGTGTCCTACCTGGCCATCGTGCAGTGGCGGGCCGGCGCCGAGCAGCCGCCGCACCTGGCCGCGCTCAACCCCTGGGAGGGCGTCAGCGACCGCTACCGGGAGATGGCCTACCACGGTGGCATCCCAGAGGACCGCTTCGGCCCCATGTGGCGCAACCGGCGGGTGCCGTACTCGACCGGGCGTGTCGAGGACACCATCGCCATGTACGCGGAGCACCCGCTCTGGGACGACTACTGGGCGAGCAAAACCGCCGACCTCTCGCGCGTCGAGGTGCCCACCTACGTGGTCGCCAGCTGGTCGGACCAGGGCCTCCACACCCGAGGCACCCTGGAGGGCTTCAGGCGGATCTCGTCGAAGCACAAGTGGCTCGACGTCCACGGCCGCAAGAAGTGGCAGTACTACTACCGCCCCGACAACGTCGAGCGCCTGCGCCTCTTCTTCGATCGCTTCCTGAAGGACATTCCGAACGAGGTCGACTCCTGGGCGCCCGTCCGGCTCGAGGTCCGCGACCGCTTCTACGAGGGTGAGACCCGCTCCGAGGGTGAGTGGCCACCGGCCCGGACGCGCTACCAGCCGCTCTACCTGGACGTCGAGCACGGGACTCTCGCCGGTGAACCGGTGGCGACGGAGTCGGAGGTTCGTTACGACGCGCTGACCGGCTCGGTCACGCTCGTACACCGCTTCGAGGCCGAGACCGAGCTGATCGGCTCGATGGCCCTCAAGCTCTGGGTCGAGACCGTTGGCTCGGACGACATGGACCTCTTCGTCGGCCTTCGCAAGCTCGATGCGGAGGGCCGGGTGCTGCCCTTCTCGTTTCTCAACGCGCTCGAGGACGGGCCCGTCGCGCTCGGCTGGCTGCGGGTGTCCCATCGTGAGCTCGACCCCCGCCGCTCGACGCGGGGACAGCCCTGGCACACCCATAGCGCCGAGCAGCGCCTGCCCCCGGGCGAGACGGTCCCGGTGGAGATCGAGATCTGGCCGTCCGGCACCCGTTTCGGCGCCGGGGAGCAGCTCCAGCTGGTGATCCAAGGCCGGGACGTGCAGCAATACCCTCCGGGGGTCGTGTCGATGGCCCACAGCGTCACCCGCAACGCCGGCGCCCACGTCGTCCGAAGCGGCGGGAGGTACGACTCCCATCTGCTGGTGCCCATCGTTCCGCGGGCGTGAAGCTCCTCTTTCTGCTGACGTTCCCGGAGCCGATCCGTAACCAGTACCGCGATGGCGTGAGGGCGGCGTTTCCCGACCTGGAGGTCGAGATGGCCGACCACCACAGCCGGGTCGCCCCGCACATCGAGGACGCCGAGATCCTGATGACCTTCGGCGCCCAGATTGCCGACCATGTCCTCGAGGAGGGCCGCAGCCTGAAGTGGATTCAAGCCCTCGGCACCGGCGTCGATGGGATCACCGACCGCCCGGCGTTGCGGGAGGGCATCCTGGTGACCAACCTTCGCGGGCTCCATGGCGCCTCCGTCTCGGAGTCGGCGCTGACATCGATGCTGGCGCTCTCGCGCAACCTGCCGCGGGCGATCCGCAGCCAGGCCACCGGTCGCTGGGACCGTTTCCCGGTCCGGCTCCTGAAAGGGTCTACGGTGGGCATCCTGGGCGTCGGCGCGATCGCCGAGGAGCTGGCTCCGCGGTGCAGGGCGCTCGGGATGACGGTGATCGGCATCACCTCGGCGCCTCGCGAGGTTGCCGGGTTCGACCGGATGGTAGCCAGGGAGGAGCTGCTGGAGGTGGTCCCCGAGCTCGATTTCCTAATCCTATTGACTCCCTTCACCGACCAGACCCGGGCCATCGTGAACTCGGCCGTGCTGTCGGCGATGAGGCCGTCAGCCTTCCTCGTCAACGTGGCGCGCGGGGGCATCGTCGACGAGGACGCGCTGGTCGACGCGCTTCGCGCGGGCGCCATCGCGGGGGCCGCGCTCGACGTCTTCGCCGAGGAACCCCTGCCGTCCGGGCACCCCTTCTACGGCATGGAGAACGTCATCGTGACGCCGCACATGGCGGGCTTTCACGCCGGCTATGCCGCCGAGGCGATGCCGATCCTGGTCGAGAACATCCGCCACTTCCGGGCCGGAGAGCTGAACCGGATGATCAACGTCGTGAGGCGCTAGTGCCCTGGAGCCGAGGTTCCCTGCAAATGGCTGGGCCGGCGCAGGCGACGGCCGGCGGACCCTCCAGGCTTATCCTGGCTGCGATTTTGCTGCGAACCTCGGTTCCAGCACACTAGGCGGCTTCGATTGGCGGAGATGAGCGAGCGCGTCAACCACCCGCTGCCGACCCGCGAGCTGGAGCGGCGCTGGACGCTGATTCGAAGGGCGATGGAGGAGCGCGGCGTGGACGTCCTCCTCGCCCAGGCCAACAACGACTTCATGGGCGGCTACGTCAAGTACCTGACCGACCTGCCGGCGACCAACGGATATGCCCTGACGGTCGTCTTTCCACGCGACGAGCCGATGACGGTCATCGGCCAGGGCGCCTTCGGGATGGACCAGAGGTTGGCTCCGGAGGGCGACGGAATCCGCCGCGGCGTCGGACGTTTGCTCGGTGTCCCCAGCTACGCGTCGGCGTACTACACCGCCGGCTACGACAGCGAGCTGGCGTCGAGCGCGTTGGAAGGTTACCGGGGTGCAACCATCGGCTTGCTCGGCATCGGGGCGATCTCCCACGCACTCATCGACGGCCTGAGGCGAGGAGCGCTTTCCAACGCCGAGCTGATCGACGCCTCCGAGCTGGTGGACCCCATCAAGGCGGTCAAGAGCGAGGACGAGCTGGTCCTCGTGCGCGAGACCGCGCTGGCCCAGGACGCCGCCATGCAGGCGGCCTTCGCCGCCATCCGCCCAGGAATGACCGAGCTCCAGGTGGCCGCCGTCGCCGAGCACGCCGGACACGATCTCGGCAGCGAGCAGGGACTGTTCCTGGCCTTCTCGGCGCCCTCCGGCTCGCCCGGCCAGATCGTCAACCGCCACCTCCAGGCTCGGGCGCTGCGGGAGGGCGACCAGTTCAGCCTGCTGGTCGAGAACAACGGCCCCGGCGGCTTCTACTGCGAGCTCGGCCGGACGGCCGTGCTGGGCCGGGCCAGCGACGAGATGCTCGAGCAGCAGGCGTTCGTGCTGGAGGCCCAGGAGTTCTGCACCGGCCTCCTCGGGCCGGGCGCCGACCCAGCCGAGATCTGGGAGCGTTACAACGCCTTCATGCGCGACCACGGACGGCCCGAGGAGAGGCGCGTCCATTTCCATGGGCAGGGTTACGACATGGTCGAACGCCCGCTGATCCGGTTCGACGAGACGCTGCCGGTCGGCTCCGGGATGTATTTCGCCCTCCACCCGGCCTTCTCCACCGAGCGCACCTACAGCTGGGCCTGTGACAACTTCCTTCTCCACGACGACGGCGGGATCGAGCGCCTCCACCGCATGGAGCGGCGCCTCTTCGAGCTCGGCTGAGGTCGCTTCAGGCCAGGACCTTCACGAGGCCCGCGACCCCCGCCACCACGATCACTACGCGGACCAGGTTGGGGGGCAGCCGCCTGCCCAGGACCGAGCCGAGCTGGCTGCCGGCCAGGCTCGACACCGCGATCACCAGCGCGGGCTCCCAGGCGATCCTGGCGAAGAGGACGAAGTAGACGGCGGCGACGAGGTTGGTGACGGACGCGCAAACGTTCTTGAGACCGTTGAGCCGCTGGACCGAGTCATCGATCAGGACCAAGAATATGCCCATCAGGATCACACCCTGGGCGGCGCCGAAATAACCGCCGTAGATGGCGGTGAGGAAGACGGCGACCGGCAGCAGGACGCGCTGGGCGAGAGGACCGGTGAAATGCGGCCCCAGGTGTCGGGTGAGCCAGGGCTGGACGACGACCAGGACAACCGCGACGGCGATCAGCACGGGCACCACGGCCTTGAAGGCGCGCTGAGGAAGCACCAGCAGCAGCGCCGCCCCCAGGGTGCCGCCGCCGAGGGCCGGCACCAACAGCTGGAGAATGCGGGCTCGCTGTCCGGCCAGCTCGCGCCGATAGCCGAACACGCTGCCGACGGTGCCGACGAAGATGCCCAGGGTATTGGAGACGTTCGCCACCACCGGCGGGAAGCCCACCGCCAGCAGGGTTGGGAAGGTGATCAGCGAACCGGAGCCGACGATCGCGTTGATGGCGCCCGCGGCGAAGCCGGCCAGGGCGACCGCCGCGATCGCGGCCAGGCTCATCGTCACCGCGATAGTTAACCCGCTTCGCCGCAACCGGCTCGCAAGCTCCTCGGCGAGCTGTACCGCGCGCTTCTAACTTGGGTTCGCTACTATAACATCTTAGGATAGAGAACCTTACTCGAACGCGGCCGGTTGCTGTGGCCGTTCGATTCGGCTCACGAAGACGACGGCCTCCAGCTGAGCTGGTTCGACCACTGGCTCAGGGCACGGCGAACGACATCGAATCGTTCCCGGACGAGACCTGGTTCCAGGGCCAGAACCAGTACGTCCCCGGGACCTACCCGTTCACCGCCACGCCGCAGCCCTGGTATCTCGGCGGGTCGCCGTCAGACTCCGGCGCCGGCTCCCTCGACGACGGTTCCCCTCGGGACGGCCGTCCCGGCGGCACCTGGGTCGGCGGCGCTGCCCTGGACCGCCTTCAACGGCATCTGCTCGCGCAGCACGACCCAGTGGACGGCCGCTGCCTTCAGCACCGGAGGCTGCGACGGCGACCAGCGCGCGACCGAGGCGCAGGGGGTGACCTTCACCGGCCCGGCGGTCAGCACCGCTCACCCACCCCAGGGACCGCTCGACCTCCACCTCGACCTGCGATCGGCGCGACCGGACGCGACGGTGATCGCGACCCTCAGCGACGTCGCTCCCGACGGCTCCAGCAACCCCATCACCTCTGGCAGCCTCGTGCTCTCGATGCGCGAGCTGACGACCACCGCCTGCGGTGCGATCGTCGTCAGCTGCACCGAGTACGCCGACGGCAAGCCGCTCATCCCCTGGCACCCATACACCCTGGACTCGCAGACCGCGCTCACCCCGGGCGTGACCTACGGCGTCGACCTGGAGAGCTCGGCGGTGATCGAGCCGGGGCACCGGATGAGGGTCACCCTGACGACCTCGGACGTCCCCCACGAGGTCGCGACCGCGACCACCAACGCCAACTCAGCGGGCGGGGTCGTGACGGTTCTCTTCGGCCCCCGCGCACCCGTCCTACCTTTATCTCCAGACGTTCGCCGCGAGCTGGTGAAGTAGGCCTCGCCGGTCTCCTTAACTCTCGTTCTGAGTGTGACGGGCCAGGTAGGCCGCAGCCTCGGCGCGGCGCGCCACCTCGAGCTTCGACATGATGCTGGAGAGGTAGTTCTTGACCGTCTTCTCGGCCAACCGGAGCTCGTCGCCGATCTGCCTGTTGGTGCGGCCTTCGGCGACCAGGGTGAGGATCCGCTCCTCCTGGGCTGATAGCCGCGCGAGGCGCTCGTCGCGAAGCAGGTGCTTGCCCTTGCGAAGACGGTCGAGAACACTCTTGGTCACCGCCGGGTCGAGCAGGTTTTGGCCCGAACCGACGGCGCGGATCGCGCTGACCAGCTCGCCGGAGCGGATCTGCTTGAGGACATAGCCCGCCGCGCCGGCCATGATCGAAGCAAAGAGCGCCTCGTCGTCCGCGAAGGAGGTCAGCATCAGGACCTGCGTCTGCGGCCGCTCGGCGCGGATTTCGCGGGTCGCCTCGATGCCCGAGCCGTCCGCCAGGCGCACGTCCATCACGATCACGTCGGGTCGCGAGGCCGCAGCGAACTTGACCGCCTCGGCCACGGTCGACGCCTCAGCCACCACGGCGATGTCCTCGGTCGCGTGGAGAAGGCTCTTGACGCCGTTGCGCACCACCTCGTGGTCGTCCACCAGCATCACCCGGAGTCGGTGGCTCGGAGGAGTCTGCATGTAGGGGTGAAGTCTGGCATTCCCAGCGCCCTTCGGGGAACGCGATCAGCCAGGGGCTATGATCCAGCCGGATGGCCGGAGAGGCCTTGGGAAGCGACCTCCTGCGCAGCTCGGTCTTCGAGGCACTGCCGGACGGCATCGTGATCGCAGATCTCGAAGGTCGGATCATCAACGTCAACCAGCAGCTGGCGGAGCTTTCAGGCTACGCGCCCGCCGAGCTCGTCGGACAGCTGGTCGAGACTCTGGTTCCCGACTCGCTTCGAGCCCAGCACCCGCACCACCGTGCCTCCTACATAGAAGCCGGGCTGCCGACCCGCCCGATGGGGGCGAACCTACGGATACGCCTCCTGACCAAGACCGGCAATGAGGTCCCCGTGGACATCTCGCTCCGTCGCCTCGAGCTGGGGCGCGGCACCTATGTCCTGGCAGCTGTCCGCGACGCCACCGATCGCAACCGCCAGCAGGCCCGGACCGAAGCGATGCTGGAAGTCTCCCAGATGATCCTTCAAGGCCACGACACCAACGAGATCCTCGGCCTCATCGCGCGTAGGGCGCGGGAGCTCGTCGGTGCCTCCCTCGCCATGGTCAACATCCCGGCTCCGGGCGGTGACGAACTGGTCGTCCAGGTGGCCGACGGCTATGCGGAGGACCGGCTGCGTGGCCAGCGGGTGCCGGTTGACCACTCGCTCGACGGTGAGGTGCTCCGCAGCAGGGAGAGCCTGGTGGTCAAGGACGTCGCCGCCGATGCGCGTTCCGCTTCCGACGCCGTCAGGCCGATCGGCAGGGGGGCCTCGATCGTCGTGCCGCTCCGGGTTGGCGGGAGCGTCTTCGGGAGCCTATCGGTCTCCAACCTCAAGGGCGAACGCACCTTCGGAAGCGATGATCTGACGGTGGTCGAGCTCATCGCGAGCCAGGCCAGCGTCGCGATGGAGTACGGCCGCGTGCGCGACCAGCTGAGCCGGCTAGCGTTGGTCGAGGATCGTGAGAGGATTGGCCGCGAGCTCCACGACGGCGTCATCCAGTCGCTCTTCGCGGTCGGCATGAACCTCGAGACGAGCGCCGCGATCGCCGGACCGGGCGACCTCCAGGACCGGCTCCAGCGCGCGGTGGCCGAGCTCGATCGTGCCATCCGCGACCTCCGCAACTACATCTTCGGGCTCCGGCCCGGCATCCTCGCCGACCGCCAGCTGAGCCAGGCCATCGCCGATCTCGCCACGGACACGGCGGACAAGTCGGGCATCGTCACCGTGGTCGACGTCGATCCCGTGGTGGCTTTGGGACTCAGCCCGCGGGCCGGGGACGTCGTGCAGCTGGTGCGCGAGTCACTCTCCAACGTGGCGCGCCACTCCCGGGCGGCGACCTGCCGCGTCAGCCTCCATCGAGAGGGTGACGAGGCGGTCTTGGTGATCGAGGACGACGGCGTCGGCTTCAACCCCTCCCCGGCCGGCACCGGCCAGGGGCTTGCCAACCTCCGCAGCCGGGCCGAGCGCCTCTCGGGAACGCTGAGCGTCGAGCCCGCCGAGGGCCAGGGCACGCGGGTCGAGGTCCGCCTCCCACTCTGAGATGACATGACAGAACCCCGGCGCTCTAGCGCCGGGGTTCGCCCGCGAGCGGGGTCGAGTTGGGGTTAGGCCGGGACCACCCGGGTGGACTTGGCCTGCGGGACCGTGACGGTGTCTTCCTGCTTGGAGAAGAAGAGCTCATAGACGAGGGCGCCGAGGGCGACGAGGGCTGCCAGCATCAGGCCGAAGCCGCCCCAGATCGTGTAGGTCGCCAGCATCGACCAGCCCCACGCGTTGAGGAGCATGTTCCGCAGGGTCTCGCCCTGGAACAGGCTCGACTTCTGCGCCTGAGCGGTCGCGATCTGAGCCGCGGTGCCGGAAGAAGTGTCAATCTGCGAATACGTCTTGCCTCCGGCGACGTTCTTCAGATGGACCGCGATGAAGTCGTTCGCGTAGATGCGAGCCTGATCACCGGTCAGGACCTCGTTGCCGGCCTGGGCGCGGATCTCGGGCGAGAACTTGGCCGGGTCGAGTGCGCCGCCCGCGGTGATCGCCGAAGCCGGCGGGAAGGAGATCTGCTGTGCCGCCAGCTGGTCGTGGATGGTCTGGTTGACGAAGTTGCCCTCGCTGATCAGGAACAGCGACGCGCCGCCCAGGACGAGAACCAGGATCGCTTGAAGGGTGACTATCCGCCACCGCATTCCCTTGGTCACTTGAAACTGCCTCCTTGTTGGTCTGAATTCGGGGCCCTCTTGCGGAACCTCTGTCTTTATGACCAGTCAACCGCGTGGCAGGATCCGCGTCGGCTGCCGAAGGGCCCGGCCAGAGAGGGCCTTGAAGGCGGGGGTCCCAGGACCTTTGGAGGCTTGGCGAAGGACCCTGGACGCTGTTCAGTCGGCTGAGGCGGGCGGCGGTGTCCGCCAGATCAGCCGGTGCACGGGCACCAGGTAGGGGATGTCGCGGAGTCCCGGGATGAAGGGGATCAGCATCAGGCCCAGGCTCAGCACGGTCATGATCAGGACGACGTACAGGTCGGCGTTGGCAGAGCCAAGCGCGGGCGGCACCTGGTACCAGAAGGTGAACAGCCAGAGCCAGGTCTGGCCCGGGTAGCTGCCGGTCTCGTTCATCATGCCCCACTGGCTGCCGGTCAGCTTCTGGTCGGCGGCGAGGCCGGAAAGGTAGCCGCCGTCCCCCATGAACAGCAGCGGCCGGGTGTAGTCGGTCTGGTAGAAGCCGCCCTGGCTCAGGAGGAGGCCGTCGAGCCCGCCCGCCTGGGCCAGGTTGAGGAGGCTGTCCATCATCGTCGGCAGCGGGCCGTAGTCGCCCTGGTCGAGGGTGATCGAGCCCGTCGACTGATCGACCTGAGCTGTGCCCAGGGCCTTGGTGTAGGCATCAAGCCAGGCGGTCCGCGACTTGGCGTCGGCGGCCTGGTACTGGCTCAGTGCGCTGGAGAGGTCCGAATCCCCCGCGGAGTGGATCTTGAGGGGAGTCAGCACGAAGTCGTTGGGCGGGTCGACCGGCTGGTGCACGCCGAGCCAGGTCTGCGGCGAGAGGAAGCCGAGCGACTGCACCGACGCGGATCCACCGTTGTAGGGCGGGCCGTAGCCGGCGGAGAGGGTGGTTCCGGCCAGCTCGCCGGTGGCGGTGGTCACGAAGTCGGCGGGATCGGCTTTGGCCCAGCTCTGGATGGTCTCCGGCTTGGCATCGGGCGAGGAGAGGAAGAGGGCGAAGGCGAGGACCAGGACCAGGATCGCGACCAGGGCCAGCGCCAGCTCCCGTACCAGGTCGTAGGGCACCATGGGGACGCCCCGGAAGTACTCCTCCTGGGTCTGCTCAGATGGGCGCTTCATGACCCGGAGGCTTCCTTCCAGCCGATCGGCTTGACCACTCCCTTCATGCGGACGAGGACGACGTGGAGGCCGACCAGGAAGAGCACGGCAAGCGGGATCAGGACCACGTGGAGCCCGTACATCTGGCCGAAGTTGAGAACGTTGAAGAAGGCACCCGCGCCGGCCGAGTTCATCGCGTCCTTGGCGTTGACGGCGATCCACTGGGCGTCGAAGTTCTGCTGCGAGACATACCCGGTGAACGCGGCCACGATGCTGACCAGGAAGATCAGCACGCCCGCCATCCAGGTCCTTGCCCGGCCGTCTCGCCAGCCGGCGGCGAAATACTGGCCCCAGAGATGGAGGACCATGAAGAAGAAGAACATTTGGACGCTCCAGAAATGGAGGCTGTTGAAGAAGCGGCCGATCGCCGACTCGTGCCACCAGTGGGGCCCGAAGAAGGCCAGGACCATGCCGGTGACCACGACCCAGACCAGGGCGGCGATGGTGATGACCCCGAAGATGTAGACCCAGGAGCCGACGTAGTACGGCTGGCGGTCAGGCAGCAGGCTGGCGCTTGGCAGCCGCCGCTCGAGGGCCTCGCGGACGCGAACCGTCCAGGACCCGCTCAGTGCCTGCCCTCGCCGCTGCCGACGCCGTGGAAGGGCGCCAGCAACGCGATCACGAAGAGCAGGATCATCAGCCCGATGACGATCAGGTTCGGATAGGAGATGAGAATCAGACCGAGGTGCAGATAGCCGGCAGGTGCGTCCATCAATTCCCGATAGCATCGGGCGCGAAGGGCGGCCGGCGGGTGCCCGAGAGTCCCGTCACGGACGGGACCTTCGGTCAGCCTTCGAAGCGACCGTCGGAAAAGTTGTATCTTCGCCGCGACTCCTTTTCCAATGAAGATTCGACGCAGAGCTTCCAATCCCAAGCTGGTCGAGCTCAGCCAGCTGCCAGTTTTCTCGGGCCTCAATGGCAAGCAGCTGAGCTGGATGGCCTCCAACCTCGACGAGGGAACCCTGCAAGCGGGTGAGCGGTTCCTGACCGCGGGTCACTACAACGACACCTTCTGGATCATCATCGAGGGCGAGCTCGAGCTGACCATGGGGGGGAGGGTGCACGAGACGCTCCACAGCGGTGACATCATCGGGCTGCCGAGCATGTTCACCGGCCGGGCGTCGATGGCGGACGGGGTGGCCAAGACGCCCGTGAGAGCGCTGGTCGCGAGCCACGCGCAGTTCAACGCTCTGCTGGCGGACCGTGAGGTCGAGATCCGCTTTAAGGCGGCCGTCTTCGACCGCATGCGCGACGAGCTCTTTCAGCTGACGGCCCCCGCCGCTGATGCGGCCAGGCCAAAGCGAGCGACGGCCAAAGAGAAGGCCTGAAAATGAGAAAGCCCCGGTCGGTGGCCCGGGGCTTCTCTAACCAGGAGGAGGTTGGCTCTCAGCTTTCTCCTCCAACCTGAAGTCAGCGTTAAGCGCTGTCCTCGGTCTGGGCGTCCACCTCGGACCACCACTTCAGCCGTCGGCGGAAGTACTCCGCCCGGGCCGCCAGCTGCTCCGTCTCGCGCGTAGCAGGCGTCCGGGAACCGTTGCGGTGAGGCCCTGTCTGCCTTGCGCGTGCCGTCTCCAGCAGCTGTTCCATGGTCGCCACCAGCTCGCGATAGACCGACCGCCAGTGGGCGGCGTCCTCCGCGTGCACTCCCGCCGGGCTGAGCTCCTCGAGCCTTGCCCAACCGGCCGCCTCGACCTCGCCGGGCTGTGGCATCGCGTGACTCATCGGGTTCCTCCCCAGAAGATTTGGCGGTTTCAGGGCGCGACTGCAATGTATCGTAATAAAGGGAAGTCTTTCTGGCAAGGGCCAAATTGAGTGCCTTATTGACAGGTGCCGCGCTCGAGGGATAGGCTCGGAGGCAGTGATCGAACAAACCACCCGCCGCTCGGCCAAGGTCCGGGCGACCTTCCTGCTTCCCGCCGAGCTGATGAACGAGGCGCGCAACACGGTGGTCGCGCTCTCGGGGCCGCCCCAGCGCCTCACGCTGGCCCGCCTGATCGAGAACGCGCTCCGCCAGGAGATCGACCGGCTCCGCGAGGAGCGAGCCGGACGGATGCGGGGTATGGAATTTCCCCAGCGCGACGAAGAGGTCCGAACGGGCCGCCCGATCGAGGCCTAGCCCGCTAGGCCGCCTGCGAGGCCTCCTCGGAGTCGAGCCGCCGTCCGAACCACCAGCCGGCGGCGAGCAGGGCCACCACGATGATCGCGAACGGGATCACCGCCGGGCCCAGGTAGCGGCTCACCACCGGGTAGTTCTGGCCCAGCTTCAGGCCCGCATAGGCCAGCCCGACGTTCCACGGAATGGAGCCGGCGACGGTGGCCACGACGAACCAGCCCGTGCGGATGTCCGAGGCGCCGGCCGGGAATGAGATGTAGGTCCGCACCACCGGCAGCAGGCGGCCGACGAAGACCGCCCAGAGCCCGAACCGGTCGAAGATCCGGTGGGAGAGGCGCAGGTGGCCGCGCCGCAAGCCGAGGCGGTGACCGAGACGGCTGAGCACGACGCGCTCGCCGTAGCGACGGGTCAGCCAGTAGGCCACCAGCGAACCGATGAGGTTGCCGGCGGTGGCAGCCGCGACCACGCCCCAGAACGGCAGGTGGCCGCTTGCTGAGAGGGCGCCGCCGAGCGGGACGACGATCTCGCTCGAGATCGGCAGGCCGGCGCTCTCGCCTGCCATCGTCACCAGGATGGCGGCCAAGCCCCCCGAGCTGACGAGCTGGATCAGCCAGGCGGACATCAACTCAGCCTAGCCGGAGGGGCCCCTTCTCCACCACTGCGTGGCTTCTGGGCAACTTCACAGCCTGCCCATAGGGGATGCCGAGGGGCGGCCGGCAGCCTTGGGTTCGACAGCGCGGATCGGTTCCCGGGTACCGACCGCCACCGGCAGAACCGTTCTTTCAACCAAAGGAGATCTGAAGAGAAAGCCATGAACAGGATCAAAGTCGCCCTCGCGGCCGGGGCGGTCGCCGTGTCGATGGTCACCGGAGGCGTGATCGGGGCGGCGCTCTGGGGAACCAGCGCCGTCGCCGCCAACGCCGCCGGAGTCACCGCCGTCACCCTCGCTGCCACCGCGAGTCCCCCGCCCGCCGCGGGCACCTTCAAGTCCAACGAGGACGCCACCCACGAGGCGGGCGAGAGCGCAGCTCGCGAAGCGCAGGAGAACGCCGGCCAGTTTCCGACCGTCCCCTAGCCTCTTGAGCCGCGGCCGTCCGGCATCGCGCCGGGCGGCTGCGCTTAATGCTCCCTTCAGGGCGCGGGGGTTCACTTCTCAATCGAAGCCATGAACAAGCGCCTACCGCTGATCCTCCTCTCGGTCGCAGTCGTCACCGCCGCCTGCTCGGTCGCGGGCCTTCGCAACTCCACCAACCCGCCGGCTGGCGGCGTCTCCGCCCCCGTCGCGACCCAGGCGGCAGCGCCCTCCATCCAGGGGATCACCGGCAGCGACGCGCTAACCAACTTCCAGACGGAGCTGGAGTCCGTCGCCACCGCGGTCCTCCCCTCGATCGTCCAGGTCGACACCGCCCAGGGCCTCGGCTCGGGCATCGTCTACGACACCAACGGCGACATCGTCACCAACAACCACGTCGTCGAGGGTGCCACTGCCTTCACGGTCAAGGCCAGTGATGGAGCGAGCTACTCCGCCAGCCTGGTCGGCACCTATCCCGCCAACGACCTCGCGGTCCTCCATGTGGCCAACGCCGGGTTGAAGCCGGCCAAGTTCGCCGACTCGGCGGCCATCAAGGTGGGCGAGGTCGTGCTCGCCATTGGCAGCCCCTTCGGGCTCAGCGGGACGGTCACCGACGGCATCGTCAGCGCCCTCGGCCGCACCCAGTCGGAGGGCAACAACGGGGTGACGCTGAGCGACCTCGTCCAGACCAGCGCGCCCATCAACCCCGGCAACTCGGGCGGCGCCCTCGTCGACCTGAACGGCGAGGTGGTCGGAATCCCGACCCTGGCCGGATCGGACTCGCAGGGCCGGCAGAGTTCGACCGGGATCGGCTTTGCGATCCCCAGCGTCCAGGTCACCACCGCGGCCCACCAGATCGTCACCGGCGGTTCGGTGACCCACACCGGTCGTCCCTACCTGGGGGTGAACACCCGCGACGACGCGACCTCCGGGGCTGACGTCGTGGCCGTCGTCAGCGGCGGACCGGCCGCCAACGGCGGGCTCCAGGTGGGCATGGTCATCACCGCGGTCGGCGCCCAGACCGTGCCCAACACGGACGGCCTGAGCCAGGCGCTGAGCGCCTACAAGCCGGGCGACAAAGTCAGCGTGCAGGTGCGGCTGGCGGACGGCTCGAGCAAAACCTTGACCGTCACCCTGGGGGAGCGACCGGCCAACATCTAGAGCCCGGGGCAGGCCGACGGAAAGACGCCGAGATGACGTCGGACCTCCGCTAAGCTGCACACGATTTGCGGGGGTTGCTGCGGGCAGCTGGGCTTTTGGATCAGCACGGTCAGGGAATGGTTGAATACGCGTTCATCCTGGTCCTCATCGCGCTGGTCGTGATCACCCTGCTGGTCACGACCGGTGGCCAGGTCCGCAACATGTACTCGGACATCACCTTCGCGCTGAGCAACCAGGCCGGCCTTTAGCCTCCGGCGTCGCCGGTCGAGGGCCTCACAGGAACTTCACAGCAAGCTCCCAGCCAGGTCGGACCCTCGGGGCCGACGCTGGCAACTGTTCAATGAGTAACGCCTACCTCTGGTACGCGACAAGGGGCGCCGGCGCGGTGAGCCTGATCCTGCTCTCCGCGGTGACGGTGCTCGGCATCCTGAGCGCGTCGCGTTACGAGGCGCCCGGGTGGCCGCGCTTTGTCACCACCGGGTTCCACCGCAATCTTTCGCTGCTGGCGGTCGTCTTCCTCGCCCTGCATATCGTCACCGCCGTCGTCGATCCCTACACGAGCCTTGGCTGGACCACCGTGCTGATCCCCTTCACCTCCTCTTACCGGACCCTGTGGCTTGGCCTTGGCACCGTTGCCTTCGACCTGCTCCTGGCGATCCTGGCCACCAGCCTCCTCCGCCGGTTCATCGGCCAGCCGGTCTGGCGAGGGGTTCACTGGCTCGCCTACGCCTGCTGGCCGATCGCCGTCCTGCACGGCCTCGGCACCGGCACCGACGCCTGGTCCTTCTGGCTCTTGGTGATCCAGTCCGCCTGCGTCCTCGCGGTCGTCACCGCGATCATCGCCCGCCTCACCATGGCCCCTGTCGACCCCTTGGCCGCCGAACGCGCCAACTTCCGCGACTCCACCCGCCGAGGAGACGGCCGGTGACCGCGGTGGTGGTCGTCGACGGCCGCGCCCTCGGCGGCTCGTCCCGGCTCGCGGTCACCCGGCCCGACCGGCTCGAGGCGGCGCTGGCAGCGATGCGTGCGCGGTTGGCTGAGGTCGACCAGGCCTACAGCCGGTTCCGGCCCGACAGCGAGCTCAGCGCCGTGAACGACCGGCCCGGCGAGCTGCACCGAGTGAGCCCGCAGCTCGCCGCAGCGGTCGCCGCTGGGCTCCGAGCAGCTCGACTCTCCGGCGGGGCGGTCGATCCGACGCTTGGCCGCGTGATGCGTGTCGTCGGCTACGACCGGACCTTCGGGCAGGTCGCCGCCCACGGGCCCGCTATATCGCTGCGGCCCCGCTCGGTGGCGGGCTGGGAGGCCATCCAGTTCGATCCCGTCGCCCACACGCTCCGGCTGCCGGAGGGCGTGGAGCTCGACCTCGGCGCCACCGGCAAGGGCCTGGCCGCCGACCTGGCCGCGGCGGCCGCCCTGGCGGCCTCGGGGACCGGCGCAGGAGTCCTCGTCAGCCTCGGCGGGGACATCGCCACCGCCGGGATTGCGCCCGATGGCGGCTGGGTCATACAGGTCAGCGAGGACAGCGGCGCGCCGATCAGCGCCGGCGCCGAGGCGGTCAGTATCCGATCCGGCGCCCTGGCGACCTCATCGATCACCGTTCGCCACTGGGAGCGCGGTGAGGTGCAGCTGCATCACATCCTCGATCCCGCCACCGGCTTGCCCGCGGCCGGACCGTGGAGGACGGCGAGCGCGATCGCCGCAACCTGCGTCGACGCCAACCTCGCCTCGACGGGGGCCATCGTCAAGGGCGAGGGCGCGGTGGAATGGCTGGGGCAGCTCAATCTCCCCGCCCGCCTCGTCGAGCGCCAGGGCAGGATCACCCGCCTCGGCGGCTGGCCGGAGGTGATGGCATGACCGTTGTGACGAACCTCCTCGCCGGCCCGGCCCTGGGGGCCGGCGCGGAGTCGTACGCGCACCACCAGCAACGCGTCGGCCGGCTCCCCGACGCGGCCGGCCTGATCGACCGGTTGGAGCGAAGCGGTCTCCGGGGCCGGGGCGGCGCCGGCTTCCCGGTGGCCACCAAGTGGCGCTCGATCCGGTCGCATCGCAGCGGAGGGGCGCCGGTCATCCTGGCCAACGGGTGCGAGGGCGAGCCATTGAGCCAGAAGGACCGTCTCCTGATGGCAACGCGCCCCCACCTGGTGCTGGACGGGGCCTTCCTGGCCCGCCGTGCGCTGCGCGCGGGCAAGGTGCTGATCGCGATCGCCGACGACCTCGGTGAGGCCCGTTCGGCGATGGCCGCCGCCCTTGCCGAACGATCGCCTGCCGAGCAGCGCGTGGCCGAGCTGATCGGCGCGCCAGCCCGTTACGTGAGCGGCGAGTCGAGCGCGCTGGCCCACTTCGCAGACTCCGGGATCGGCGTCCCCACCGCAGTGCCGCCACGCCCGCACGAGAAGGGAGTTGATGGCGCGCCCACTCTGGTGCAGAACGTCGAGAGTCTGGCCCACGTCGCTCTCATCGCTCGCGGTTCGACCACTCCCAGCCTGCTCCTGACCGCTCACGGCGGCGCCGGCCGGAGCGAGGTCTTGGAGGTGGTCACCGGCACGCGCCTGGGCGCTGCCTTGGAGGCCGCCGGCGCCTCCCGCGAGCGAGCTCGCGCCGTGCTCCTCGGCGGTTACTTCGGATCCTGGGTCCTTGCCTCGGAGGCCTGGGACCTGCCGCTCGACCCCGTGCAGCTCAGGGCGCGCGGCGTCTCGCTCGGCGCCGGCGTCCTGGCGGTGCTGACCGTTGAGGGCTGTCCCGTGTGCGAAACCGCCTCGATCATGCGTTACCTCGCCGGCGAGAGCTCGGCTCAGTGCGGCCCCTGCTACTTCGGGCTGCGAGCCATCGCTGGCGCCTGCGAGCGGATCCAGGCCGGTCGGCCCGAGCCGGGCGAGCTGGCCCGCCTCCAACGCTGGGCCGGCGAGGTCCGCGGCCGTGGCGCCTGCCATCATCCCGACGGCGCCGTCGGCTTACTCGCCTCGGCGCTGGATCGGTTCGGGCCGGAGTTCGATCAGCACCGGCCCCACCACCCGCACGGTAACGTGGGATGAGCGAAAAGCAGGAGATCTGGATCGACCGCACCCGCTGCGATGGGAGCCGCCTCTGCGCGGAGCTGCTGCCGGAGCGGATAAGGCTCGATGACTGGGGTTACCCGATCATCGAGCCCGGCGCGATCCCCACCCACCTGCTGCCCCACGCCCGGCGGGCGGTCGCCGCCTGCCCGCTGCTCGCCCTGCGCCTGGAGCCGGTCGATGGCGGGAAGCGTTGAGAGGCTCACAGGCGACTCCCAGCTTTAGTTCAGGGTTCCATCAGGGGCCGCCGCCAGCATGATGACCCATGAACACCAGGAACCGATTTCACACCCCCGGCGCCCGTGACCGCGCCCTCGACCTCGTCCGCCGACTGACCTACGGCACCGCCGGCGCGGCCGCCCTCGGCGTCGCCGTCCTGGGCGCCGTCGCGGGGATCACCTACCCCGGAGCAACCACCACCACCGCGGCGACCACGACCACCGCCGCGGCCGCGACGACTGCTCCGGGGAGCACCTCGACCTCCAGCACGGTTGCCTCGGCGCCCGCGGCGACCGCCGTCCCCAGCACGACGACCACCACCCACGCGGTCTCCGGCGGCTCGCGGTGAGCAAGGCCTGGATCGGCGCCGGCGCACTGGCCGCGCTGGTCCTGCTTGGCCTCGCCGGTGGCTACGTCTATTACTTCTCCGGACTCCGGACGGCTCCGGCGGCGCTGGCGCTACCGTCCCCATCGCCGTCCGCCGCGGCGGCCGCGGGCACCGCGGACCTGGCGGGGTCATGGAAGGTCGCCGGCGGCTCGCAGGCCGAGTACCGGGTCCAAGAGCAGTTCGTCGGGCAGACCTCGAGCCATGAAGCCGTGGCCCGCACTTCCGGCGTCTCCGGGAGCCTGACCGTCACCGGCCAGCCGGGCGCGCTGGTGGCGAGCGCGATCAGCATCAGCGCCGATCTCAACGCCCTCCACAGCGTCGACCAGGTGGCCGGTTTCAATGTCAGCAACCGGGACCGGATCGTCAGCCAGTCACTCGCCGTCTCCCAGTTTCCGCAGGCCGCCTTCGTTGCTGACACGGTCGCGCTTCCCGCCGGGTTGGCGAGCGGCCAGCAGGTCACCCTCAGCGTCCCGGGCAAGCTGACCATCCATGGAGTGACGAGGAGCGTCACCGCCACGCTCCAGGTCCAGGAGAGCGGCGCCCAGGTGCAGGTGGCGGGCAAGATCCTAACCGACATGACCCAGTTCGGGATCAGCCCGCCCCAGATCGGGTTCACCAATGTCAAGCCGGCGGTGACCATCGACTTCCTGGTCGGGTTCGCGAAGGCCTAGGCATCGCGCCGATGGAGGGTCCCGCCTCGAGCGGAGCCGGCTGGCTTAGAGCTTCGCCGCCTGGATCGCCTGCCAGACCCGCTCCGAGGTGAGCGGCATGTCGATGTGACGGACGCCGAGGTGGCTGACCGCGTCGATGACCGCGTTCTGGACCGCGGGCGTCGACCCGATCGTCCCCGATTCCCCGATCCCCTTGGCGCCCAGCGGGTTGAGCGGGCTTGGCGTGACTGTGTGAGCGGTGACGATCTCGGGCATCTCGGTCGCCATCGGCGCCGCGTAGTCCAGCAGGCTGGCCGTCACCGGGTTCCCGTCGGCGTCGTAGACGATCTCCTCGAACATCGCCTGGGCGAGGCCCTGGGCGATGCCGCCGTGGACCTGGCCCTCGGCGAGAAGCGGGTTGATGATCCTGCCGCAGTCGTCAACCGCGACGAGCTTCAGTACCTTGGTCGCCCCAGTCTCGGCGTCCACCTCGACCGTGCAGATGTGAGCTCCGAAGGGGAAGGTGGCGTCGTCCTGGGTGAAGTCGAGATCCTCTTTGAGGCCGGTCTCGATGTCCCCGGGCAGCTTCGAGGGGTCGGCTGCGGCGCCCGCCACGTCGAGCCAACCCACGCCCGAGCCCGGGACACCGACGACCTGGAAGCGCCCGTCGCGCAGCTCCAGGTCCTCGTGGCTCACCTCCAGCAGGTGGGCGGCGATCCGCATCGCCTTGGCCCGGACGGCACCCGCCGCGCCGTGGACGGCGCTGCCGCCCAGCTGCATCGAGCGGGAACCGACGCTGCCGTCTCCGCGCTTGACGGCGAAGGTGTCGGACTCGACCACCCGCACCGAGTCGAAGGGAACCTGCAGCTCCTCGGCGGCGACCTGGGCGAGCGAGGTCTCGTGGCCCTGCCCGTAGTTGGTGGTGCCACAGAGCACTATCACCTTCCCGTCGGGCTCGACCTCGACCGACCCCCACTCGCTGGTGGCGCCGACCGCGGTGATCTCGACGTAGGTCGAGACTCCGATCCCCAGCAGCCGCGGGTCGCCCGCCTCGCGGCGACGCGCCTGCTCCCTGCGCAGCTCGTCGTACCCCGCCAGCCTGACGGCCTCGTCGAGGGCCTTTCGATAGTCACCCGAGTCGTAGGTGTAGCCAGCCTTGGTGCGGTAGGGGAAGGCGTCCGGCGGGATCAGGTTGCGGCGCCGAAGCTCGACCGGATCCATCTTCAGCTCCATCGCCAGCATGTCCATGGCCCGCTCCAGCATCGCCGCCGCCTCGGGGCGGCCGGCGCCGCGGTAGGCAGCCACGGTGGTGGTATTGGTGGCCGCGCTGCGGGCCGCGTAGTCGATCCGCGGGATGGCGTAGACGCCGCTCGACATCATCCCGGTCAGCAGGGGCAGGAAGGCGCCGATGGCCGGGTAGGCGCCTGCGTCGCCGACGACCCGGGCACGAAGCCCGATGAGTCGCCCCTCGCGGGTGGCGCCCAGCTCCACCTCCTGGACCTGGGCCCTCCCGTGGGTCATCGCGACCATGTTCTCCGAGCGCGTCTCCATCCAGCCCACCGGGCGCCCGAGCTTGCGGGCGGCGGCCGCGACGGCGACCGTCTCGAACTGGCAGCCGGCCTTGGCCCCGAAGCCCCCGCCGACGTCGTTGGAGACGACCTGGACCTGACTCTCCTCCAACCCCAGTGCGCCGGCGACCGTGTCGCGGACCGAGAAGACCTGCTGGCTCGAGGCCCAGATCTTGAGGCCGTCGGCGGACGGCTCGGCCAGGGTGGCGTGAGTCTCCAGGGGGACTGGCGCCACCCGCTGGTTGACGAAGCGGCCGCGGATCACCACCTCGGCTCCCTCGAGGGCGTCCTCATCGGCTCCGAAGGCGTTGCTGAAAGCGAGGTTGCTGCCGTGGTCGGGGAAGAGCAGCGGCGCGCCCTCCTGGAGGGCCTTCTCGGGATCGATGACGTGTGGGATCGGCTCGAGGTCGACCTCGACGGCGGCCGCCGCGTCCACCGCCTGCTCCCTGGTCTCGGCGACGACCAGGGCGATCGGTTCGCCCACGAAGCGGACCACGCCCTCGGCCAGCGGCGGCTTGTTGAAGTCGCTTCCCAGGGGCGGGAAGCCCGGCAGCGGCGCAAGTCCGAGGTCGGCCGCCAGGTAGACCGCGGCCACGCCCGGCATCGAATGCGCCGTGGTGGCGTCGACGCTGCTGATGCGGGCGTGGGCGAGAGGGGAGCGCACGAACTGGGCGTGGAGGGCGCGTGCCACCTTGACGTCGGCCACGTACAGGCCGGCGCCGGTGATGAGTCGGGGATCCTCGCGCCGCTTGACCGCGTTTCCGAGGATCGAGCCCTGCATGAACGCATACGGTAAACGCCTTCGGAGGAAGCTGGGGCTTTAGCAATTGGCTGCGGCTGTGGCCTGGACACCAACAGGGGCGGGCGCTTTGGTGGGCGGCGCACTAGCCCCGGGTCGGTCGAACACGCAAGCTACACAGCATCTTGGATTCGCGACACGTAGAGCTGCTCCTTACTTAGGCGGGCGCCCACCGGGTGCCCGCGAAGACCTCCCGTGCCGAACGCCGGCCCCGGGAGGTCTTTGTTTTCAAAAGGAAACCAACACAGAGATGAACCGGATGCCGATCGGGAAGTACCAGCCGTACCCCAAGGTGGACCTGCCGGACCGGCGCTGGCCAGGTCGCAACATCGCCACCGCACCGACCTGGTGCAGCGTCGACCTCCGGGACGGCAACCAGGCGCTCATCGATCCCATGGACGTCCACCGCAAGCAGCGCCTCTTCCGCCTTCTGGTGGAGATGGGCTTCAAGGAGATCGAGGTCGGCTTCCCCGCCGCATCTCAGCCTGACTACGACTTCGTCCGGCTTCTGGTCGAAGAGGACCTGGTGCCGGAGGACGTGACGATCCAGGTCCTGACCCAGGCCCGCGACGAGCTGATCGGGCGGACCTTCGAGAGCATCACCGGCGCCCGGCGCGCCATCGTCCACCTCTACAACTCGACCTCGACGCTGCAGCGCCGGGTGGTCTTCGGCCTCGACCGGGCGGGGATCGTCGGCATCGCCGTCCACGGCGCCGAATTGATCCGCGACCTCGCCGCCAAGATGTCGGGCACCGACCTCACCTTCGAGTATTCGCCGGAGAGCTTCACCGGCACCGAGCTGGACTTCGTGAAGGAGATCAGCGAGGCCGTGATGGCGGTCTGGCGGCCCACGCCCGATAGCAAGATGATCCTGAACCTCCCGGCAACGGTGGAGATGAGCACGCCCAACATCTACGCCGACCAGATCGAGTGGTGCGATCGGAACATCGACCACCGCGACAGCTGGATCCTCAGCGTCCATCCCCACAACGACCGCGGCTCCGCGGTGGGAGCGACCGAGCTAGCGTTGATGGCCGGCGCGGAGCGGGTGGAAGGGACGCTCTTCGGCAACGGGGAGCGCACCGGCAACGTAGACGTTGTGACGCTGGCCCTGAACCTATTCACGCAGGGCGTCGAGCCCGGGCTCGACCTCTCTGACATCGACCACGCGCGGCGGGTGGCCGAGGATTGCAACCAGCTGCCGGTCCATCCCCGTCACCCGTACGCCGGCGAACTGGTCTACACCGCCTTCTCCGGCTCTCACCAGGACGCGATCAAGAAGGGGATGGAGGCGCTCGAGAAGAGCGGCGGGCCGGCCTGGGAGGTTCCCTACCTGCCTATCGACCCCCACGACGTCGGCCGCACCTACGAGGCGATCATCCGCGTCAACAGCCAGTCCGGGAAGGGTGGCGTCGCCTACATCCTGAAGAGCGAGCACCACCTCGACCTCCCGCGGCGGTTGCAGATCGAGTTCATGCGCGTCATCCAGCAGATCACCGACGCCAGCGGCAAGGAGATCACGCCGGAGGAGATCTGGACCGCCTTCCAGTGGACCTACCTGAACCCGGAAACTCCTCTTGAGCTGGTGGAGCACGAGACCAGCGACCACGGCGGCGGCACCGCGCTGGAGGCGGTGATCAGCCTCGACGGCGAGGAGGTCTCGATCTCGGGCCGCGGTAACGGGCCCATCGCCGCCTTCGTCGACGCCCTGCGGCAGGGCTGCGGGATCCGGCTCCGGGTCCTCGACTTCGTGGAGCACGCGGTGGCCGCCGGCACCGACGCGACCGCGGTCGCCTACGTCGAGGCCGCCGACGAGGAGGGCAAGGTGGCCTGGGGCGTCGGCATGGACGCCAACATTCTCACGGCATCCCTGAAGGCCGTAGTCAGCGCCGTCTCAAGGCTCGGGATCGCGGCCTCCGAAGCGGAGACGGAGGAGACGGCGGCTGGGTAGATGGCCCAGCCCCTCGTTTGACCACCGCAAGCCCGCCGTTCGACGGACGGATGACGCCGCGAGCACCTAGGCTGAGCGAATCTTGGCCATGCGAGGCGTGTCGGTCCCTTCCCCCCCGACGACCGACCGATACGGGGACCTGCGCGCGCTCGGCGAGGCGCTGACGGAGCGCTGCGACGATTGCTGCACGAGGTGCGAGGAGCGGCGCGAGGCGCTCGGCATCGCCGACGTGGGGACGGCCGATTTCAGAACCCGCCGGCGGGCCAGCCAGCTGCTCGGCGTGCAGCTGTTCGCGCGCTGGCTGTTGACTGGCGAGGGAGCCACCGTCGAAGAGCGCAACTGGCTCGGTGGGCTGGGCGAGCAGGGCGCGAAGACCGGCGTCTCCATCACCAACCTGACCCGGGGCCAGCTGATCTTCCGGGACGTCGTTGGCGAGCTGATCGACGAAGAAGCCGCCCGCCTCAATACGCCTCGAGCCGTCCTCGACCAGGTCCGCCGGATGAACGTCGCCAGCTGCGACAGCGGCGTTCTCTGGATGACACGCTACTTCGACGCCGAGCTGGTCGCGTCGCAGGCGCGCTTCCGGAGCGTCTTCGAATCGATGGCCTGCGGCGTGCTGGTCGTCTCGCCCGACGGGGGCATCACGGGTTGCAATGACGCGGCGGCGGCGATGCTCCATGTCACCCCGGAGGCGATGATCGGCACCAGTGTCTTTGATGCCGGCCCCAACTACCAGGACGAGACCGGGGCGGCGCTGGAGCGGATCCCGACCGCGGAGGCGGTGGAGACCGGGAAACCCGTCCGCGGCCGGGTGGTGAAGCACGTCTTCGGCGACGGGTCGCCGACGCGCTGGCACCTGGTCGATGCGATGCCCATCTTCGACGAGGGCGGGGACCTGCTCCAGGTGGTGAGTTCGTTCGTCGACGTCACCGGCGTGAGAGTGGCCGAGGAGCTGCAGGAGGAGAGCGCTGCCAAGAGCCGCTTCCTGGGCACTATGAGCCACGAGCTGCGCACGCCGCTCACCGCCATCCTCGGATTCACCCAGCTGCTCCGCAGTCAGTCCGCCAAGCTGGATCAGAAGCAGCGCCGCCACCTGGCCAACATAGAGTCGAGCGGGAAGCACCTGCTGGCCCTGATCAGCGACGTCCTGGAGCTGAGCCGGGCGGCCTCCGGCCAGCTCGTCGTGACCCTATCAGAGGTCGACGTCGCGGCGGTCATCGAGGAGGTCATCGGCGAGTTTGAGCCGATACTGGCCAAGCAGCCCGTAGCCCTGCGGATGGAGGTCGAGCCCGGCCTCCGCGCGATGGTCGACCGCGGCCGGTTTCAGCAGGTGCTGGAGAACCTGGTCTCCAACGCTCTCAAGTTCACCGAGAAGGGGAGTGTCAAGGTGGTCGCCGGCCGGCTGCAGGACTGGGTCGAGGTCCGGGTCACCGACACCGGGATCGGCATTCCCGCCGACCACCTCGATCGAGTCTTCGATGGGTTCACCCAGATTGACGACGGCACGACTCGCATCCGCGGCGGCGCTGGCCTCGGCCTTCCGCTCAGCCGCCGGCTGGTTGAGATGATGGGAGGGCTGCTGACCCTGGAGAGCAAGCTCGGCGAGGGGACGACGGCGGTCGTCCGACTGCTGCTCGCGTCCGGCTGAAGGCTTTCCGCCTAGCCTAGTCAGCGATGGCGGCGCCGAACTCTGTGCTCTCGAAGGCCGAACTGGAGTTGGTCGACTCCTACTGGCGGGCGGCCAACTACCTCTCGGTGGGCCAGATTTACCTCCTCGACAACCCGCTGCTGGAGGAGCCGCTGAAGGTCGAGCACGTCAAGCCGCGGCTCCTCGGCCACTGGGGCACGACTCCAGGGCTGAACCTCCTCTACGCCCACCTGAACCGGGTGATCAAGGCCCGGGACCTCAACTGCATGTACGTCATCGGGCCCGGCCACGGCGGCCCCGGCATCGTCGCCAACGCCTGGCTGGAGGGGACCTACAGCGAGGTCTATCCCCGGATCTCCTACGACCGCGAAGGTATGCGCCGGCTCTTCCGCCAGTTCTCCTTCCCCGGTGGCATCCCGAGCCACGTCGCGCCGGAGACGCCCGGCTCCATCCACGAGGGCGGCGAGCTCGGCTACTCGCTGCTCCATGCCTACGGGGCGGCGTTCGACAACCCGGACCTGGTGGTCGCCTGCGTCGTCGGCGACGGTGAGGCCGAGACCGGCCCCCTGGCGGCCAGCTGGCACTCCAACAAGTTCCTCGACCCGGCTCGCGACGGCGCCGTGCTACCGATCCTCCACCTGAACGGCTGGAAGATCTCCAACCCGACGGTTCTCGCCCGCCTCCCGGACGCCGAGCTGACCGCCCTCCTAGAGGGCTACGGCCACCGCGTCTTATGGGTCGAGGGCGAGGACCCCGGCCTCGTCCACCAGAGACTCGCGGCCGTTATGGACGAAGCCTTCGACGAGATCGCGCAGATCCAGTCGCTGGCACGCAACCAGGATTGGACGGGGGTTCCCCGGTGGCCCATGATCGTGCTTCGGACCCCCAAGGGCTGGACCGGTCCGCGGGAGGTGGACGGGGTCCAGGTCGAGGGCACCTATCGCGCCCACCAGGTGCCGGTGACCGACCTCCAGAAGCCGGGTCACCTAGCGATCCTGGAGCGCTGGATGCGCAGCTACAGGCCGGCCGAGCTGTTCACCGCCGAGGGAGCGTTGCGACCCGATCTGGCCGCGCTGGCGCCGGAGGGCGAGCGGCGGATGAGCGCCAACCCCCACGCCAATGGCGGCCTGCTCCTGAAAGACCTGGACCTCCCGGACTTTCGCGACTACGCCGTGAAGGTCGAGACGGCGATCTCGAAGAGCGAGGCGACCAGGGTGCTGGGCGGCTTCCTGCGCGACATCATCAGGCGCAACCCGCGGAACTTCCGGCTGATGGGACCCGACGAGACCGCCTCCAACCGGCTACAGGAGGTCTTCGCGGCGACCGACCGGACCTGGCTCGAGGCGGGCAATCCCAACGACGACCACCTAGCCCCGGATGGCCGGGTGATGGAGGTGCTGAGCGAGCACCTCTGCGAGGGATGGCTCGAGGGCTACCTGCTCACCGGCCGGCACGGCCTCTTCAACTGTTACGAGGCCTTCATCCACATCATCGACTCGATGGTCAACCAGCACGCCAAGTGGCTGAAGGTGACCAACCAGATCCCCTGGCGGCGGCCGATCTCCTCGCTCAACTACCTGCTCACCTCGCACGTCTGGCGGCAGGATCACAACGGCTTCAGCCATCAGGACCCGGGCTTCATCGACTTCGTGGTCAACAAGAAGGCGGAGATCGTCCGCGTCTACCTGCCGCCCGACGCCAACTGCCTGCTCTCGGTGGCCGACCACTGCCTGCGGAGCCGCCAGTACATCAACGTGATAGTGGCCGGCAAGCAGCCGGCGCTCGACTACCTGTCGATGGAGGACGCGGTGGCCCACTGCACGCGGGGCATCGGCATCTGGGACTGGGCTTCGAACGACCAAGACGGGGACCCCGACGTGGTCCTCGCCTGCGCCGGCGACATCCCCACCCTGGAGGCGGCCGCGGCGGCCGAACTCCTTCGCCGCCACCTGCCCGACCTCAAGGTGCGCTTCATCAACGTGGTCGACCTGATGCGGCTGCAGCCCGACAGCGAGCATCCCCACGGCCTTCCCGACAGCGAGTTCGACAACCTCTTCACGGCCGACCGGCCGGTCATCTTCGCCTACCACGGCTACCCGTGGCTGATCCACCGGCTGACCTACCGGCGGCACAACCACGCCAACCTCCACGTCCGCGGTTACAAGGAGGAGGGCACCACCACGACCCCCTTCGACATGGTGATGATGAACGAGCTCGATCGCTTCCACCTGGTGATGGACGTCATCGACCGGGTGCCCGGCCTCGGCTCTCGCGCAGCTCACATCCGGCAGGAGATGAGCGACCTCCGGATGCGCTACCGCCAGTACACCCGCGACCACGGTGACGACGCCCCCGAGGTCCGCGACTGGACCTGGCCGTCGCCCTCGCGCGGCAAGTCCGCCTAGCCAGTTCGGCTCTCCGAGAACCGCCGTGCGGATCCTGGTAGTCAACCCCGGCTCCTCGAGTCTGAAGCTCGGGCTGCTCGACGGCGAGGACCAGACCCTCCTCGACCGCGAGCATGACGGCACCGGCGGCCGGATCGATCGCGAGGCCCTCGAGGCGACGGTGCGCGAAGCCGGCGTGGTCGACGCGGTCGGCCTCCGTTTCGTCCACGGTGGTGCTCGTTACTCCGGCCCGGTCCTGATCGATGCCGAGGCGGCCGCTTACCTGGCGACGCTCATCGACCTCGCCCCGCTCCACCAGGGACCCGCCCTGGAGGCCTACGAAGCCCTCCGGCGGCTCCTCCCGCAGACGCCGGTGGTCGCCTGCTTCGACACTGCCTTCCATCACGACCTGCCGGCTGCGGCCAAGACCTACCCGATCCCCGCCGAATGGCGCGAGCGCTGGGCGATCCGCCGCTACGGATTCCACGGCCTCTCCCACGCCTATGCCTCGAGGAGGGCGGCCGAACTGCTCGGGAGGCCGCTGTCGGAGCTACGCACAGTCACCTGCCACCTCGGCTCCGGCGCCTCGCTTGCCGCAGTGGAGGGCGGCCGCTCGGTCGACACCACGATGGGATTCACCCCGCTCGATGGCCTCGTCATGGCCACCCGTTCGGGAAGCCTCGATCCCGGCCTTGTGCTCTGGCTCGTGATCCATGGGGGACTCTCGGCGGAGGAGGTGCTGGACGGTCTCGATCGCCGCTCCGGGCTGCTGGCGCTGGGCGCAAGCAGGGACCTCCGCGAGGTGCTGGCCGGCCCCGACCGGGAGCTTGCCCTGGGCGTCTACACCCATCGCCTGCGCGCTCTCATCGCGGCCATGGCCGCGGCGATGGGCGGCCTCGACGCCCTCGTCTTCACCGGGGGAGTCGGCGAACATTCCGCCGCCGTCCGCGCCGGGGTGGCGGAGGGGCTCGGATTCCTGGGAGTGGCCGTGGATTCCGCGGTAAACGCGGCCTCGGGCGACCGGGAGATCTCCGCGGGGGGAGCCGCCGTGCGCACCGTCGTCGTCTCGGCTCGCGAGGACCTCGAGATTTCGCGACAGGTGCGCGAGCTGCTCGGCTGACCCCATCACAGCGCTCGCCCTCGCAACTTGACAGGAGTTCGGGCCCAACTCAGGATGGGCAGGCCGCGTCGGTTTTCGTTTGCGTGAGGGAATGTTCTCAAGATGGCCCGAATTGACGACACCTTTTCCCGCACCCTCAGCCGTCGCTCGATCCTGAAGACCCTCGGTGCCGGCGCGGTCGCGCTCGGCGCCGGTCCGATCCTCGAGGCCTGCGGCCTGGGATCGGTCAAGGGCACAACGACCAATAACACGAAGAAGATCGTCATCGGCTACGTCAGCCCGCAGACCGGCGAGGCCGCGGGCTTCGCTGTCGGCGACAACTTTGTCATCAATCGGCTCCGCAACTCCCCCGCGCTCAAGAACGGCTTCAAGGCCGGCGGCAAGACCTACGACGTCGAGATCGTGATCAAGGACAGCCAGTCCAGCCCCAACATCGCCTCCCAGGTCGCCCAGGACCTCGTCAACAGCGGCGTGGATATGGTGGTCGCGTCCTCGACGCCCGAGGTGACCAACCCGGTCGCCGACATCTGCGAGGCCAACGGCGTCCCCTCCGTCTCGACCATCGTGCCCTGGGAATCCTGGTTCTTCGGGCGAAACGGCAAGCCCGGCGTCGGCTTCAACTTCACGACCTGCTTCTTTTTCGGGCTGGCGCAGTTCTCGGGCTGCTTCGTCCCCATGTGGGACAAGATGGGCACCAACAAGGTGGTCGCGGGGATGTACCCGAACGACGCCGACGGCGGGGCCTTCCGCGCCAACTTCCCGCCGCTCATCAGCAAGGCCGGTTACCAGATCCTGGACGGCGGCGCCTACGCCGACGGGACGACCGACTACACGGCGATGATCTCGAAGTTCAAGGACGGAAACGCCGAGCTCTTCTCCAACTGCCCGCTTCCGCCCGACTTCAACACCTTCTGGAAGCAGGCGGCGCAGCAGGGTTACAAGCCCAAGCTGGCGACGGTCGCCAAGGTGCTGCTCTTCCCGGCGGACACCACCGCCCTCGACACGCTGGTCAACAACATCGCCACCGACTGCTGGTGGTCGCCCTTCCACCCCTACAAGTCATCTCTCACCGGGGAGAGCGCCAGCGACCTGGCCACCGCCTTCGAGGCGTCCTCGGGCCAGCAGTGGCTGTCATCGCTGGGATCGGTCCACTCGCTCTTCGAGGTCGCGCACGAGGCGCTGACCACCGTCGACGACCCGCACAACAAGACGGACGTGGCCGCTGCCCTGAAGAAGGTCAAGTACACCGGGATCAGCGGGCCGCTGGACTGGACCGCGGGCCCGATGCCGGGCGTTGCCATCCAGCAGCCGGTCGGCGTGCAGTGGCGGAAGGGCACCAAGTACCCCTGGTCGATGTACGTCGTCGACAACAGCCTCAACAAGGACGTGCCGCTCAACGGGACGCTAGAACCCACCAACGCGTGAGCGCGGGGGAGACTCCGCTTCTCGAGCTGAGGGGAATCTCGAAGCGATTCGGCCGCGTCGTGGTGGCCGAGTCGCTGTCCCTGACGGTCGCGGCCGGGGACGCGGTGGGAGTGGTGGGGCCGAACGGGGCCGGCAAGTCGACCCTCTTCTCGGTCATTTCCGGCGACCTGGCTCCCAACGCCGGTGAGGTGATTTTCGAGGGCCGCGCGGTGACCCGCCTCGGCCCGGCCGAGCGCTGCCGGGCCGGGATCGGGCGAACCTACCAGGTGCCGCGCTCCTTCCCGCACATGACGGTGTTCGAGAACGTCCTGGTGGCGGCCGGCCGTGGCGCCGGCCTCGGTCGCCACGACGCCCGCGAGCAGGCCGTCGAGGTGCTCGAGCAAACCGGGCTCCGAGAGCTCGCCAATAGGCCCGCCTCCCGCCTCGGGCTGCTCCCTCGCAAGCGCCTGGAGCTGGCCCGGGCGATGGCCACAAGGCCGAGGCTGCTGATGCTGGACGAGGTCGCGGCGGGACTGACCGACCCGGAGGTTGGGGAGTTGATCGAGATCGTGCGCGGCGTGCGCGCCGCAGGGGTCTCGGTGATCTGGGTCGAGCACGTGGTTCGAGCCCTGGTCGGGGTCGTCGAGCGCCTCATCTGCCTGGCCGGCGGGCATTTCATCGGCGACGGGCCGCCCGAGCGGGTGCTTGCCGACCCCCGCGTCAAGGAGGTCTTCTTGGGCACCGGGTACGGCGTCGGCGCCGCCGGCGGGTAGCCGAGGAAGTCCTGGGCCAGGTGCCGGTGCTGGAGGCCGTGGACCTGACCGTCCGACACGACCAGCTGGAGGCCCTGAGTGGTGTCAGCCTGAGCCTGTCAGCGGGCGATACGGTAGCCATCATCGGCGCCAACGGCGCCGGAAAGTCCACGCTGCTGCGGACCATCGCGGGGCTACACCGGCCGACGGCCGGGCGGGTTCGGCTCGACGGGACCGACATCACCGACCTTCCTGTTCACGCCCGGGTTGCCGCCGGCCTGGCGATGGTCCCCGAGGGGCGGCGGCTCTTCGCCTCGCTGAGCCTGGAGGAGAACCTCCTGGTCGGCGCCGGCCGGCAGAGGCCGGACGGTTGGACGGTGGAGCGTGTCTTCGCCCTCTTCCCCTGGATGGGCGAGCGCAGGCGCCAGCCGACCATTCACCTCTCGGGAGGCGAGCAGCAGGCGGTCGCCATCGGGCGGGCCCTCCTCTCCAACCCACGGGTCCTGCTCTTGGACGAGCTGTCCCTCGGCCTCGCCCCGGCTGTCGTCGGCCGCCTCTACGACGCCCTGCCCGAGCTGCTCGGCTCCGGGATGTCGGTGCTGCTGGTCGAGCAGGACGTGACCCAGGCGCTCCGGGTGGCGAGCACGGTGCACTGCCTTCTGGAAGGCCGGATCACCCTCAGCGGCAGCCCCCGCGACCTCACCCCGGCGGCCGTCGAGGCAGCCTATTTCGGCCTCGCCAGTCGGCCAGGTCGGGGAGGCTCCTAGCCGCCGATGCAGTGGGTCAACGCGCTCCTCCAGGGCGTGCTCCTGGGCGGCCTCTATGCGCTCTTCGCCTGCGGCCTCTCGCTGCTCTTCGGCGTGATGCGGGTGGTGAACCTTGCCCACGGCGACTTCGCGGTGCTGGCCGCCTACCTCGCGCTGGCGGTGATCACCGGCATCCACCTTCCACTGCTCTGGTCGCCGCTGGTGGTCGCGCCGCTCTTCGGCGTGGTCGGCTACGGCGTCCAGCGCTTCGTGCTCCAGCGGAGCCTCGACGTGAGCCCACTGACGACCCTGCTGGTCACCTTCGGGCTGTCGATCGTGCTCCAGAACGCGATGCTGGAGGGCTTCTCCGCAAACAGCCACTCGCTGCCCTCCGGCTCCCTGGCCTCGGGCGCGTTCCGGTTAACGCCACAGCTGGCGGTTGGCCACGCTTCCCTGATCGTGTTCGGGGCGGCCGTGGTCGCGATCGCGGTGATCCAGGTCTTCCTCTCGCGGACGTCGACGGGCAGGCGGATCCGGGCAGCGGCCGACGACCCCGAGGCGGCGTCACTGACCGGGACCAACGTGCGCCACGTCTTCGGGATCGCGGCGGCGATCGCCTTCGCGAGCGTGGCGCTGGCGGGGATCGCCTTCGGAAGCTATTCCTCTTTCGATCCCGGCTCCGGTCCGCAGCGGCTGATCTTCGCCTTCGAGGCGGTCGTGATCGGCGGCGTCGGCTCGCTCTGGGGGACGCTGCTGGGCGGGGTCATCCTCGGCGTCGCCCAGGCGCTGGGCGCCCAGGTCGACTCGGGCTTCGGCGTCCTGGCCGGCCACCTGGTCTTCCTGGCCGTGCTCGCCCTCCGCCCCAACGGCCTGATCCAGGCCCGGCTGACGTGAGCTCGGTGCACCTCGCCCCGAGGCACCGGGTGGCCCGCTCGCGCCGACCGCCGACGGTAACCGCACTGCTCTCGACCGTGGTCGTGCTGGCGCTCGTCAGCGCACCCTACGTGGTCTACGCCGACATCACGAGCCTGCTGGTGAACCTCTTCATCCTGCTGGTGCTGGCCACCACCTGGAACCTGCTCGCCGGCTACGCGGGGCTGATCTCCGTCGGCCAGCAGGCCTACGTCGGGATCGGCGCCTACACCGTCCTGGTTCTGGCCCAGAACGGAGTCAGCCCCTACCTGGCGATCCCGGTGGCGGCTGCGGTCTGCGCGGCCGCAGCCCTACCCATCTCGCTGCTGGTGTTCCGCCTCCGCAACGAGTACTTCGCCATCGGCACCTGGGTGGTCGCCGAGGCCCTGCTTCTGATCGCCGTCCGCTTTCCCAGCCTGGGGGGCGGGACCGGCGCCAGCCTGCCGGGGTTGAGCGGCTTCGACCCTGCCCTGCGGCAGGCCTTCACCTACTGGGCGGCGCTCGCGGTGGTGGTTGCTACCCTGGTCGGCGCCTACCTGCTGCTGCGAAGCCGCGTGGGGCTCGACCTGACCGCGATCCGCGACGACGAGGTCGGCGCGGCCAGCGTCGGCGTCCGGGTCTCGCGGGCCAAGCGGATCGTCTACCTGGCAGCGGCGGCCGGCGGTGGCGCCGCCGGGGCTCTGTTGGCGGTGAGCCAGCTGAACGTGCTGGCGGGCAACGTCTTCAGCGTCCAGTGGTCGGCGTACATGATCTTCGTCGCGGTGATCGGCGGCGTCGGTACCATCGAGGGCCCGATCCTCGGAACGGCGATCTTCTTCACCCTCCAGCACACCCTCGCCCAGAACGGAGCCTGGTACCTGATCCTGGTCGGCGGCATCGCGGTCGTGGTCGCCATGTACGCGCCGCGCGGCCTCTGGGGCTTGGTCGCCGACCGCTTCGACCTCCGCCTCTTCCCGGTCGGCTACTACCTCCACGATGAGAGGGTCGAGCCGCCTTAACAAGAGTCCTTGGCGGTCGTGCGAAGCTGGTGGGGATCCCTTGGCCCAGTCCCCGGGGTGGGTGGGGCGTGCTCCGAGGGTGGCGCTACCAGCGGGAGATGAACACCTTCTTGCGGGTGTAGAAGTCGATGCCGTCGGTGCCGTGGACGTGGAGGTCCCCGTAGAAGGAGCCCTTCCAGCCCGAGAACGGAAAGAACGCGAAGGGCTGCGCCACCGGCACGTTGACCCCGATCATCCCCGCGTCCACCTGCTCGCGGAACTGGCGGGCCGCCCTCCCGGACGAGGTGAAGATCACCGCCATGTTGCCGAGCGCCATGCGGTTGGCCTGGGCGATCGCCTCCTCGAGACTGGGCGCGCGGGACACGGAGAGGACGGGGCCGAAGATCTCGTCCCGGGCGACCGCCATCCGGTCGGAGACGCCGTCGAGGATGGTCGGGCCGAGGAAGAAGCCTGGCCGGGAGACCTGGTCGCGGCCGTCCACCAGCACCTTGGCGCCCTCACCGGCGCCCCGCTCCACGTAGGCGGCCACGCGGTCCCGGTGGTCGGCCCGGATCAGCGGGCCGAGGTCGACGCCTGGCTGGTCGCCGGGGCCGACGCGCAGGGCCGACGCGGCGGCGACCAGCGGCTCCAGAAGACTGCCGCCCGCAGCGCCCACGGCCACCACCACGCTGCCCGCGAGGCAGCGCTCCCCGGCGTTGCCGAAGGCCGAGCCGAGGATCGCCGGTACGGCCAGCTCGAGGTCCGCGTCCGGCATCACGACGATGTGGTTCTTGGCGCCGCCCAGCGCCTGGACCCGCTTCCCGGCCGCGGCGGCGGTGGTGTAGACGTGGCGGGCGACAGGGGCCGAGCCCACGAAGGAGATGGCCGCGACCGCCGGGTGTTGGATCAGCGCGTCGACTTCGGCGCCGGCTCCGTTGACGACGTTGAGCACGCCGTCCGGGAACCCGGCCGCCGTGAAAATCTCGGCCAGCCGGACGGCGCCCAGGGGCGTCCTCTCCGACGGCTTGAGGATGAAGGTGTTGCCGGCGACGATCGCCAGCGGGAACATCCAGAGCGGGATCATCACCGGGAAGTTGAAGGGCGGCACGCCCGCCACCACGCCGAGGGGGAAGCGGTACAGGTCCTGGTCTACGCCCGCGGAAACCTCGCGCAGGGTGCGGCCCTGCAAGAGGGTCGGAGCGCCGCAGGCGAAGTCCACGACCTCGATGCCGCGGCGGACCTCTCCCCGCGCCTCGTCTAGCGTCTTCCCGTGGTGCCGGGTGACGATCCGGGCGAGGTCCTCGAAGCCATCCTCGAGGAGGGCCTTGTAGCGGAACATCAGCCGCACCCGCTCCATCACCGAGGTGCGAGACCAGCCCGGGTAAGCCGCGGCCGCGGCCTCGACGGCGTCGCCCACCGCCGCGGCCCCCGAGATCGGGACCTGGTCGATCACCTCACCGGTGGCGGGGTTGTAGATCGGCAGCGTCGGTGCGTCGGCGGCCACCCAGCGGCCGCCGACGAGGTTATGGACCACGGGCTAGGTTATACAGCGCATTGAGCATCGATTTCGAGCCGCCCTATCTCCACCCCGACTACCGCTCGACGGTGCTGCGGGCGCCGACCCGCCCCCTGGTGAGGCTGCCGGAGGAATGGTTCCACCACCTGCCCGGGCCCGTCTTCGGCCGGGTCCCGGTCCGGCCCCAGGACGCCGACCTCACCCGCCAGCACGCCGGCCAGCCGCTGGGCGAGCGGATCATCATCGCCGGCCGGGTCCTCGACTCCGACGGCCGTGGGATCCCAGGCACCCTGGTCGAGGTCTGGCAGGCCAACGCCGCCGGGCGCTACGTCGACCCGGTCGACCAGCATCCGGCCCCCCTCGATCCCAACTTCACCGGGGCGGGTCGCTGCCTCACCGACCCCGAGGGTCGCTACCGCTTCCTGACCGTGCGGCCCGGCGCCTATCCCTGGCGCAACCAGCCCAACGCCTGGCGGCCCGCCCACGTCCACTTCTCCGTCTTCGGCCCCGAGCTGGCCAGCCGCCTCGTCACCCAGATGTACTTCCCGGGCGACCCGCTGATGCCGTTCGACCCGGTCCTCCAGGCGATCCCTGACGCTCGCGGCCGGGCGTTGCTCGTGTCCGAGTTCGACCCCGACCTCACCGAGCCGGAGTGGGCGCTCGGCTTCCGCTGGGACATCACGGTCCGCGGCAGCTCGGCAACCCCGGCCGAACGCTGATGGGGGCAGAGACGGCGGCCGCCCCCACGCCCTCGCAGACCGTCGGCCCCTTCTTCGGTTTCGCTCTGCCCTTCCCCGGCGACGCCGAGGCGGTGGCGGCCGGGCCGGGGAGCGTCAGGGTCGAGGGCCAGGTGCTCGACGGCGAGGGGAAACCGGTCGCCGACGCCATCCTCGAGCTCTGGGAGGGCGAGCAGTTCGCCCGCTGTCGCACCGACGCCGAGGGCGCCTTCCACTTCCTGGCGCTCCAGCCGGCGGCGCGTGCCGGGCAGGCTCCCCATTTCGAGTTGACGGTCTTCGCCCGCGGCCTGCTGAGACAGCTGGCGACGCGCATCTACCTCCCTGACGAGGAGGACGCCAACCGGGCCGACCCGGCGCTCGAGGCGGTCCCGGCCGACCGGCGGGAGACGCTCATCGCCCGCCGTTCGGGCGGGGTGCTGCTCTTCGACGTCCGCCTCCAGGGCGATCGGGAAACCGTCTTCTTTGCCCTCTGACCGCCTCTTCGGGCCGAGCTCCACCACCTCCGAGATGGCTGATGCCGTGTCCGACCACGCCTGGCTGGCGGCGATGCTGGAGTTCGAGGCCGCCCTCGCCGGCGCCGAGGCCGCGGCCGGCCTCATCCCTGCCGAGGCGGCGGCCGCCATCGCCGGCGCCTGCGACCCCTCCCGGTTCGACCTGGAGCAGCTCGGCCGCCACGCGGTCGCCTCGGGGACCCCGGTGCTGCCGCTGGTGGCGGCGATCCGGGCGGCGGTGCCCGGCGAGGCGGAGGAATACGTCCATTTCGGGGCCACCAGCCAGGACGCGGTCGACACCGCGCTGATGCTGGTCGCGCGCCGCGCACTGGATCTCCTGCTGGCCGATCTGGAGGCGCTGGTCCACGCCTGCCTCCACCTGGTCCGCGAGCACCGGCTGACCCCGATGGCCGGGCGCACCCTGCTCCAGCAGGCGGTTCCCACCAGCTTCGGCCTCAAAGCGGTCAATTGGATGATGGGGGCGGACGAGGCTGCCGATGGGCTGCTCCGCTTCCGCCGCCACCGCCTGGCGATTCAGCTCGGCGGCGCCGCCGGCACGCTCGCCGGGCTGGGCGGCAAGGGCCTCGACGTCGCCGCCGCGCTCGCCCGCGAGCTAGACCTGGCCGATCCCGGTACGCCCTGGCACTCGGAGCGCAGCCGGGTAGTCCAGCTGGGCGGCGCGGTGGCCGTGGCGGCCGGCGCCGCCGGCAAGATCGCCCTCGACGTCATCCTGCTCTCGCAGTCGGAGGTCGGGGAGGTGGCGGTCGCCGAGGCCGGCCGATCCTCGGCGATGCCCCACAAGCGCAATCCGGTCGCGGCAATCGAGGCCGACGCCTGCGTCCGCGGCGCGCTGGCCCAGGTTTCGATCCTGGTCGGCGCCCAGCGGGTCGAGCACGAGCGCGCGGCCGGCGCCTGGCAGGCGGAGTGGCCCGCGGTCAGCGAGGCGTTCCGGCTCACCGCGGGCGCGGTGCGGCGGACCCGGTCGGCGGTCGAAGGCCTGCGGGTCGACAGGGAGCGGATGCGGAGCAACCTCGAGTTGGGCGGAGGCTTCGACCCCGCCCGCGAACCGGCGGAGCAGCTCGGCGAGGCCGAGGCGATGATCGATCGAGCCCTGGCCGAGCACCGGGCGAGGAGGCACCCATGAAAGAGCAGGCACCGATGACGGACGGTGAACGGCGCGAGCAGGGGATGAAGGTGCGCCGCCGGGTCCTCGGCGACCAGCACGTAGACCGCTCTCTGGCCGCGGTCACCGAGCTGACCAAAGAGTTCCAGGATTTGCTGACCCGGCATGCCTGGGGGGAGGTCTGGATCCGGCCCGGCCTCGATTCCCGGACGCGAAGCCTCATCACGGTGGCGATGCTGGTGGCCCTCAACCGGCCGGAGGAGCTGGTCCTCCACCTGCAGGGCGCGCTCAACAACGGGGTGACCAGGGACGAGCTGAAAGAGGTGCTCCTCCAGGCGGCAGTCTATTGCGGCGTGCCGGCCGCCAACTCCGCTTTCAAGACCGCCCAGGAAGTGCTGGGTGGCTGACGAGAACTTCCGCAAGGCGGTTCGCCAGTCGCTGCTGGTCGATCCCCGGCCGACCTTCGAGAACCTCGCGACCAACACGGGGCTGAGCTATTACGAGGTCGTTCACCACGCGCTCGTGCGCTATGCGTCGTCCGGTGCCGAGGCGCTGCTGGCCATCGAGCCCCAGGCCCTCGGCGAGCTGATCGCCGCGCGCAAGGCGCACGACTGGGAGAAGGTGGGCTCGCTGATCGACTGGCTGGAGGCGGGTCTCGACTCCAGCGCCTGGCGCTAGGCGCCGCCCGGCCTAGGTCGGAGGCGTGACCGAGCGCTTGCGGCGCGCACGGGCCGCCCGCTTTCGTGCCGCGATCGACTTGATCTTCCGGCGAGCGCTAGGCGGCACGAAATACTTCTTTCGGCGCGCCTCGCTCTTGGCCATCAGGCTGTCGTCGCGGAACAGGCGGAGAGCGAACTCCAGTTCTTCGGGGCCGGACAGGACCATGCGGGTTCCTGCCTGCCGGTGCTTATCGAGCAAGAAGAGGAAGTATGACGAATCGGCGGCCCGGCTGCCGGTTGGCGCCGCCTATATCAGCGGTTGACCGACGCCGCGGCGGGGGCCGAGGTCGGGTGGCTCCAGGCGAGGACGTCGGAGACGCCTCCCATCCAGAGTGCACCCACCGTCACCGAGCCCAGCAGCAGGGCGGTCGCCACCAGGGTGGCAAGCCGGCGGCGCAGGCGCCGCGGGCGGCGGACGTTGGTGTAGGGAACCACCAGGGTCAGGTAGGGCTCGCTGGGTTCGAGCTTTAGGGCCGCGATGCGGGCCTGGGGATCGAGGGTTCCCGGTCGGAGGCCGTGAGAGGGCGCCACCGGCGAGGAGGAGATCGCCGGCAGCGCCACGGGCTCGGACGAAAGCGTGGAGATGATCGCGGCCAGGAGGGCGTCGACCAGCGCCTGGCAGCTCGGCCAGCGCTGCTCGGGCCGCTTCGAAAGGCCGCGGAGGAGGGTCGCATCGATCTTCGGCGACAGCCCGGTGCGGACCGTTGAAGGGGCCGCGGGCGGCCGGGTCAGGAGCGCGGTGAGCACCTCGCTGACGGTGTCGCCGGGGAACGGCACCTGGCCGGTCAGCAGCTCGTAGGCCATCGCCGCCAGCGAGTACTGGTCGCTGGCCGGGGTGATCGCCTGGCCCTCGGCCTGCTCGGGCGACATGTAGGCGGGAGTGCCGGCGAACATCCCGGTCGCCGTCGCCGACGGCTGCTCCAGCAGTCGGGCCAGGCCGAAGTCGGCGATCACCGGCACGCCGGCGGTGTCGAGCAGGACGTTGGCGGGCTTGACGTCGCGATGGATGATGCCGCAGCCGTGGGCGTAATCGAGGCCCTTGGCGATCCCGTCGAGAAGGCGCAGAGCGTCGCCCAGCGGTATCGGCCCATCAGCCATGTGGTCCGCCAGCGACCCTCCGGGGACGTAGTCGAAGACCATGAAGGGCATGCCCTCGGCCTCGCCGGTGTCGAGGACCTGGACGACGTTAGGGTGGTTCATCCGCCGCAGCGCCTTCGCCTCGCGGAGGAATCGCGCGCGCTCCACGTCCTGGTGCAGGAGCGGCAGGAACTTCAGCGCGACCTGGCGGCCGAGACCGGTGTGAACCCCACGATGGACGATCGCCGAGGCGCCCTGGCCGATCCTGGCCTGGACCTGGTAATCGCCGATTACGGAACCTTCTCTAATCAACTCGTCAACCCCTCGTCAACAGTTTTAGGCCGCCCCGGCGGCAAACCGGATGCTTCCCGCCGTCATCTCACCGGCATTTGCATGGGAGTTCGATTCAGGCGGGAAGCCAGACCCGGATCAGCGTCCCCTCGCCGGGCTTGCTCTCTGCCTCGATCCGGCCCTGGTGCGCCTCGACGACCTCCTTCGCGATCGCGAGGCCCAGGCCCGAGCCCGGTGAGGCCGGACCCTTGACGAAGCGGTCGAAGACCCGCGGCAGGAGCTCGGGGTCGATGCCCGGCCCGCTGTCGCGAACCGTGATCTCGACGCCGTCGCCGGAAACACCGGCGATTGTCACGACCTTGCCGCCCACCGGGGTGTGGCGGATCGCGTTGGTGAGCAGGTTGACCAGCACGCCACGGACCCGGACCGGGTCCAGCCGCGCAGCCAGGCCGGCCGGCGCGGACGCGAGAGCTCGATGCCGGCTGCCTGCGCCGACCCCTGGAGCGAGCCGGCCGTCTCGGTGATCAGCATTCCCAGGTCTACCTCCTCCTTCCGCAGCCGGAGCTCACCGGGCTCACCGGCGGAGAGGACTCCGAGGTCGGCGACCAACCTCTCCACGACGGCGGTCGCCTCGATGATCCGGCCCAGGCTCTCGGCGTCCGGGGTGTGGACGCCGTCCGCGATCGCCTCGGCCTCGCCGCGGATGATGGCCAGCGGGGTACGCAGCTCGTGGGTCACCTCGGCCA
>DATLQT010000098.1:0-37872 GCA_035535055.1 Candidatus Dormiibacterota bacterium
CCGGCCACCGACTCCGTTCTGGCCGACTGGAGGCAGCGCCAGTTCGGCGGCCTGCTGGTGGTCAACCTGAACCACAACGCCTCCAGCCCGGACCAGATGACGGCTTTCGTGGCCGCCGTCAGGGCGGCGAACCGGCACCGCCTGATCGCGGCCACCGACCAGGAGGGCGGCGGGGTCTGCATCGCCGTCAGCACGGTCCCCTGCGACTCCATGCCGGTCGGCCAGCCCGCCACGACCCAGATGGCCGGCGCCATCCACCAGCTCGGGTTCGACCTCGACCTCGGGCCGGTGTCGGATGTCTGCAGCGGGCCGGCCTCGATCATGTGGGGCCGCTGCTACGGTACCGACCCCGGTACCGTAGCAGCCGCTGTGGGCCCGGTGGTCGACGGCATCCACGCCGCCCACATGCTGGCAGCGGCGAAGCACTTTCCTGGCCACGGCGACACCACAGTTAGCTCGGAAACGCAGCTGCCACGCATAGACGAGAGCCTCGCCACCCTTCGCACGCGGGAGTTCCCGCCCTTCGAGGCGGCGGCCCAGCACGGGGTGGACTTCGTCCTCCTCGGCCACCTCTACTATCCGGCGATCAACCCCACCCATTCGGCCGACCTGGCGCCCGAGACGATCCCACTGCTCCGAAATGAGGTCGGCTTCCACGGCGCCGTTATCTCCGACGACATGGAGATGGGCGCCGTCACCAGCAGCACGCCGGTGACGGTGGCCGCGGTCCAGTTCCTCCAGGACGGTGGCGACATGGTGATGATCGCGCACCAGCTCGAGGACGCCGACGCCGTCTACGACGCGATCCTGGCCGCCGTGAACGACGGCACGCTGCCGCGGTCGCGGCTGGACGAGGCGGTAGCGGCGCTCCTGGCGTTGCCGCAGACCCGCTAGGCTAGGCACCCGGCGACACCTCGACCAGGGTGTCGTGGAAGTCGCCGCCGCCGCCCATGTCGGCGAGACCGTCACCGGTGAGAGCGTTGGCGGACGTACCGCCCGGGCTCAGCGACGCTCACCAGCCGAAGGGCAGGGCGCAGACGCCGGTCCGGACCCGGTCGCCGACTCGGGCGCGGACCGTAAGGGAACCGCGGTCGTTGTGCACGCGGACCACTTCGCCGTCGGCGATCCCGCGGCGGGCGGCGTCCTTGCGGAGAGGTCGAGGTGGGGCTCCACGTCCGCCCTGCGATGGCGCGCCAGCCCGCCGTAGCTCGAGTTGAGGAAATGAAGGGCCGACTTGCCGGTGATCAGTGAGAGCGGGAATCGGGCAGCCAACTCCGGGTTGCCGGCGGCACTCTCCGGCGAGGGCGTGAAGCCCGGCAGCGGGTCCATGCCCCAACGGGCCAGGTCCTTGCTGTAGAGCTCGCACCTGCCCGACGGGGTGGGAAAGCCGCCCTCGGCGAAGGGCGTCCAGCCCTCCGGCAGGCGCAGGCGCGCCCAGCCGGTCTTCATCAGCTCCTCGAATGAGATTCCTTGAAGGCTCGGATGGTTGGAGTCGAGCGCTAGCCGGATCAGGTCCTGGTCGGAGTCCCCGAAGAGCTCGGGTTCGAAGCCCATCACCGTCCCCAACCGCCGGAACAACTCGGTGTTGGGGATCGCCTCGCCCACCGGCTCGATCGCGGGCTGGTTGAGGGTCAGGTAGTCGTGGCCCCAGGACCAGAGCAGGTCCCAGTGCTCGACCTGCGTCGTCGCGGGCAGCACGTAGTCGGCGTGGCGGGCGGTGTCGGTCAGCACCTGTTCATGGACGACCGTGAAGAGGTCCTCCCGGCGAAGGCCTTCCAGCACCAGGTTCTGGCTGGGCGCGATGGCCGGCGGGTTGCTCGAGTAGACGACCAGGGCGCGGATCGGCGGGTCCATCCGGGGGTCGGTCAGAGCGCGTCCCAGCTGGACCATGTTGACGCTCCTGATCCGGCCGTCCTCCAGCTCCGGCCTCTCGACGGCCGCGGCGTTGAGTGCCTCGAAGTGGGGACCTGCGGTGAGGAAGAGGAGGCCGCCGCCACGGTGACGCCAGTCGCCGGTCAGGGCGGGCAGGCAGCTGATGGTGCGGAAGGCCATCCCGCCATAGGCCCGGTGCTCCATCCCGACCAGGAGCCTGATCAGCGAGGGCGCACCGGCGGCGTAGGCGCGGGCGAGACGCACCACCTCCTCGGCTTCTAGGCCCGTCATTTTGGCCACGCGCTCCGGCGTGTAGTCCGCCAGCCGCTCGCAGAGCTGTTCGACGCCCACGGTCTGGCGGGCGACGTAATCCTTGTCCTGCAGGCCGTCGCGGACTATCACGTGCATCATGCCCATCGCGAGCGCAGCGTCCGTTCCCGGCAGCGGCCGGACGTGCCAGTCGGCCGCCTCAGCGGTGCGGGTCCGGATCGGGTCGACGACGACAACGGTGGCACCCGCGTCCTCAGCCTGCCGGATGAAGCGCCAGAGGTGGAGGTTGGTGACCACCGTGTTGGTGCCCCAGAGCACGATGAACCGGGCGTGGGCGATCTCCTCCGGCAGGATCCCGGCGTTGGTGCCCATGGTGGCGAAGACGCCAGAGGACCCGGTACTGGCGCAGATCGCCCGCTCCAGCCGGGTCGCCCCGAGGCGGGCGAAGAAGCGGCGGTCGAGGCTCGAGCCCTGGATCAGGCCCTGGGTGCCCATGTAGCTGTAGGGCAGCACGGCCTCGCCGCCAGAGGTAGCGACGATCTGCTTCAGGCGGCCGGCGATGTCCGCGATCGCATCGTCCCAGCCGACGCGCTCGAAGCGTCCCTCGCCCTTGGCCCCAACCCGCCGCAGCGGGTGGGTCAGGCGCTCGGTGCCGTAGACGCGGTCAAGGTAGTGGTTGACCTTCGCGTAGAGGCCACCGTGGGTGAATGGATGCTCGGCGCTTCCCGCCATCTTGACGGCTCGCCCACCCTCGACAGTCACCTCCCAGGAGCACG
This sequence comes from Candidatus Dormiibacterota bacterium, assembly GCA_035535055.1. GTDB lineage: Bacteria > Chloroflexota > Dormibacteria > Dormibacterales > Dormibacteraceae > UBA6019. Next base: position 2,919 of record DATLQT010000098.1, read on the forward strand.
TGTCCGGGCAGTCGTGCGGACAGGCGCCACGGACGATGCGTGTCTTGGCCACTTCGGTGCCGCAGTCTAGGGCCAGCCGAACTCGAATCGGACGTCCGATTTGACCCCCAACCTGAGGGTGGCTATACTCCGCCCAACCGCCGGAATCGCCGCGCCGCAACGTTTCACCACACGTTTCACCATGGTTTTGCAAGCTGATTTTGTCGGAGACCGACCTCTCATAAGCTTTCAGCACGTCTGGAAGCGCTACCCGAACGGCACCGAGGCCCTCCGCGACGTTTCACTTACGGTGCCCGAAGGCGACTTCCTCTTCCTCGTCGGCGCGTCTGGCGCCGGTAAGTCGAGCCTGATCCGGCTCCTGATCCGGGAGGAGAAGCCGACCCGCGGCAAGATCTTCGTCGACGGCCAGGAGCTTGGCCGGATGAAACGCAGGCACCTGCCGCACTACCGCCGCAAGGTGGGCCTGGTCTTCCAAGACTTCAAGCTGCTGCCACGGTTGACCGTCTACGAGAACGTCGCCTTCGCGCTCCGGGTGCTCGGAGAGCCGGGCCCGGTGATCCGCCGCCGCAGCACGGAGGCGCTGGAAACCGTGGGTCTCCACGGCAAGCTCGAGAAGTACCCGCGGGAGCTGTCGGGCGGCGAGCAGCAGAGGGTGGCGATCGCCCGGGCGCTGGTCCACCAGCCACGTCTGATCGTGGCGGACGAGCCGACCGGCAACCTCGACCCGGCCACTGGATGGGAGATCATGCAGCTCTTTCTCCAGATCAACCACCAGGCCAAGGCGACGGTCCTGATGGCGACCCACAACCGAGATATCGTCGACCTGCTGCGCCGCCGCGTGGTGGCGATCGACGGCGGTCATATCGTCCGGGACGACCGGGCGGGTGGATACCATGAGACTCTGGCGGCATCTGGTCTTCGCGCTTAGTTCCGCCTGGCAGAGCTTCTGGCGGAACGCCGCCGTGAGCCTGGCGGCGGTGGGGACGATCACCCTCATCCTCGCCCTGGCCGGTGTAAACCTCCTGATCGGCCACACGCTCGGGGGGATCCTCGACCAGTACAAGTCGCGGGTCAGCGTGATCTCGATCAGCATCGCCGACCGCACCCCGCTCAGCACCATCTCCGACTTCGAGGGCCAGCTGCGCAGCGACCCGCGGGTAAGCTCGGTCACCTTTATCACCAAGGACGAGGCGCTTGCGCGCTTCTCCGCCGACCCGCAGAACGCCGACATCGCCCGCCAGATTCAGGGCAATCCCCTGGCTGCCAAGCTCGAGGTGCACGTCGCCAGCCTGTCGGACGTCGCCGCGATAGACGCCGAGGCGCGCGCGTGGCGGGGAGCCGACCCTGCCGACCCAACCGACTACCAGGGCGAGTTCATCACCCGCATGCTGCAGCTCTCGCAGTGGGTCGACTGGGCAGGGCTGGTGGTCCTCGGGATCCTGATGCTCGTTTCTGTATTCATCGTCATGAACACGATCCGGACCGCGGTCTACCACCGCCGTCAGGAGATCGAGGTGATGAAGCTGGTGGGCGCCACCGAGTGGTTCGTCCGCGGCCCCTTCGTGATCGAGGGCGTGCTTACGGGAGTGCTGGCCGCCTCCATCGCGCTCGGCGCCCTGCTGCTCGCGTACCATCCCTTCGTCGATCGTTTTCATTCCGACCTGTTCTTCATCCCACTCGGATACGACCCGGCGTTCGTCACCCAGCTGGCCCGCGACGTGCTCGTTGGCGGCGCGCTACTCGGAGCGCTCGGCAGCTACATCGGCGTGCGCCGTTACGTGAGGGTCTGAGCCGCTTGCGATCGAAGAGGACTCTGGCTTCGCTCCTTGGCGCCGTCCTCCTGGCGACGGTGGGCAGCGGCGCCGGACCCATCTCCGCCCGGGCGGTCGACTGCGCCCCCAACGACACCATCTGCCAGCAGCTGGTGGCTGACCAGGGGAGCCAAGCCGCCGACGCCAACCAGCTGACCAACATCCAGAACGAGATCACCGACGTCGTCAAGCAGATCAACGACCTGGTCGCCTTTATCAACCGCCTGAACGTCGAGGTCACGGCCGCCCAGGCGCTGGTGGACCAGACGCAGGCGCAGGTCAACGCCCTCGACGGCAAGATCCGGGTCACCGAGGCGGACATCACCCGGCGCACGGCGCAGCTCGACGTGCGCCAGGGCCTCTTCGACCAGCGTGTCCGCTCAATCGACCAGCACGGGACCATCAACTACCTCGCGCTGGCGCTGTCTTCGACCAGTTTCAACCAGCTGATCGACCGCCTGATCACTGCCCAGGAGATCATCCAGGCCGATCACAAGCTGATCGGAGACCTCCAGGCGCAGAAGGCGCAGATCCAGCAGCTCGACGACCAACTGGCGTCACAGCGGGTCCAGGAGGCGGCGCTGCTCGTCCAGCAGCAGGCGGCGCGTGACGCGCTCCAGCAGACGATGGGCCAGCAGCAGTCGGCGCTCGCCTACCAGCAGCAGCTGGAGGACAAGTACCGGGCCGAGGCGGAAGCCCTGGCGGCCCAGAAGGCACAGATCGATGCCCAGGTCGCCGCCGACGAAGCCGCCTACGCGGCAGAGGCGGCGGCAAGCGGCGGAGGCACCGGGCAGTTCATCTGGCCGGAGAGCCCTCACAACATCAGCCAGTACTACGGCTGCAGCAGCTACCCGTTCGAGATGTACTGGCCGGCCTGCCCGACCAGGCATCTCCACAGCGGCATCGACATCGCCGAGCCCTATGGCACTCCGGTCATGGCCGCCGACAACGGCGTGGCCACGCTCTACAGCTCCGGTTACGGCTATGGCAATTACGTCCTGCTGACGCACGGCAACGGGTACTCGACCCTCTATGGCCACCTGGCGAGCTTCAACGTTGGCAACGGTCAGCTGGTCGTCCGCGGCCAGGTCATCGCTTTCGAAGGCAGCACCGGCAACTCCACCGGACCTCACCTTCACTTCGAGGTCCGCTACAACGGCGCGTACACCGACCCCTGCAGCTACCTGGGCTGCTGAACTCGGGATGCGCCGCGGCTTCTCGCTAGCGGGCATCCTGCTCGTAGGACTGGTTCTCGGCGCCGCCGGCGGCATCTACGCGGACCAGGCGTATCCTGACCAGCTTCCACTGATCGCCCAGCCGGGCACGCCGACCTCCCTCGACCAGGCGACCTTTCAGCGCGCGCTTCGGGTGATACAGAACGACTACTACAACCCCAGGCTCGACTACAGCGCGCTTTCGCAGGGCACCGTCCGGGGCCTCGTCGAAGGTCTCAACGACCGCTTCTCGTACTACCTAAACCCGGCCGAGTACAAGCGCCAGCTGGAGGGGTACTCGGGCCAGTACATCGGGATCGGCGTGGAGGTCAACTCCACTGGGGTGTACCCGGTCATAGACAGTGTCTTCCCCGACTCGCCGGCGTCCAAGGCCGGGATCCAGGCGGGTGACGTTGTGGTCAAGGTGGACGGCAAGGACCTCCATGGCCTTAGCAGCGACCAGGCCAGCAACCTGATCCGAGGCCAGGCCGGCACCGCAGTCGTCATAACGGTCGACCGCAACGGCGTCCAGCAGGACCTGAAGGTGGTGCGAGAGCCGATCGCCATCCCCTCGGTCCGCTCGACCACGCTCGAGGGCGCGGTTCTTTACATCCGGATCTACAGCTTCGGCGACAGCACCGCCTCCGACTTCGACAAGGCGCTCAAGAGCGGCCTCCCCGGCGCCAAGGGGGTGATCGTCGATCTCCGCGACGACGGCGGGGGCTTCATCGACGCCGCCCAGAACGTGGTCAGCCAGTTTGTCGGCAGCGGTGAGGTCTTTGAGCTCCGCGACCACGCCGGGCACATCGACCGCCGCAACGTGCTCGGCAGCCCGCCCGATCCCACGCTGCCGCTCGTCGTGCTGGTGAACGCCAACAGCGCCTCCGCCTCCGAGATCGTGGCCGGCTCGCTGGAGAAGCACGGCCGCGCAAAGCTGGTGGGAACCGTCACCTTCGGCAAGGGGTCGGTCCAGCAGGACTTCCCGCTGCCGGACGGATCCGACCTGCACCTCACGATCCGCCACTGGTTCCTTCCCGACGGCTCCAGCGTCGAGCTGAAGGGCTTGACGCCCGACGACGCGGTGACCCTGGCAAGCCCAACGGACATATACGACGTGAGCAAGCCGGACCAGGGCCACGCCAACGACGCTCAGCTCAATGCGGCCCTCGGGCTGCTCTCGGCGGACTCGCCCTAGACTCTCCCTTTGGCTTTTCGGGGCGGTTAGCTCAGCCTGGCCAGAGCGCCTGGCTTACACCCAGGAGGCCGGGGGTTCGACTCCCTCACCGCCCACCACAGATTACGTGTCGAATACAGTTAGCAGGATCTGAGTGCGGTTCCATTTCTCACCCAGACGCTTCAAACGGAATTCCAGTTGCATCACACAGTCGCTCTAAGAGCACGTGTTTTGTACAAACCTGCTGCTATTCGGTTCTCCGCTGAGATGCCAGAGCTGAAGGTCGTCGAGCCGGCGCCTCCCACCGCCCTCGTGGGGTTGGTCGATGACTACCTGGCCCACTGCCGGGCCAAGGGCCTCTCGCCGAAGACCGTGCGGGACAGCTATGGCTTCGTCCTCGAGGGCGTCTTCCTGCCCTGGTGCGCCCGCGAGGGTCTTGCCACCCCCCGCCGAGCTGACGCCGCGGGCCCTGGACCGCTTCACCGCGGACCGGCTCGAGAAGGGGGGCAGGCGTGGCCCGCTGAGTCGCTTCTCGATCGCCAGCTACGTGGAGACGGTCAACTGGTGGCTGCGCCGGCTCGCCGCCGAGGGGGAGACCAACGCGGTCGCCAAGGCGGCGGTGCCGCGCAGGCCGGTCCGGTCCTCGACGTCCTCTCGCGGGAGGAGATCCAGCGGCTGGAGGACGCCGCCATCTATGAACGCGACAAGCTGCTGGTGCGGCTCCTGGCCGACACCGGCGCCCGGGTCGGTGAGGTGGTCGCGCTGCGCGTCAACGACCTGGTCGAGCGGGACCGAAACCACTACCTTCGGTTCCGCGGCAAGGGCGACAAGGAGCGGCTGCTACCTGTGCCTCGACTCTGGCGCCGCCTGCAGCGGTACGTGGAGCGAGGACGCTCCCGGGACGCCGCCAGCGACCGGATCCTTCTTTCCCAGCGTCGCGACCGCCGGACCGGCGACCACGAACCGCTGACCAACTCCGGCGTCGAGCAGCTGCTCCGCAATCTCGGCGAGCAGGCGGAGATGGGGAAGAGGGTCTACCCGCACCTGCTTCGACGCAGGTGATGGTGGGAGCTGCAGTGAGGGCTAACGCTAGCCGGCGCAGCGTCCTCGGCGAGACGCGGCGTCCCTGCCTGGCGCCGCTGATGGTGGCGGGGCTGACGCGGGCGGCGAGCGCGGTCGGCCGCTGTCCACCCGCGCCGGGAGAGTTCCAAGTCGAGGCGGTCACGGCTAACCTGCACGCTCATCGCACGTTCTCATTGGCGGCGCCCGGAAGGGCTCCTGTACTCTTTAGGAGCCTTTTAGATACTGAATCTGGACAGTGGTATAGCAGGCCTATAAGACAAGCGCCTCGTGCGATTGTGTATTACAAACCGCTATCGGCCCGACTACAAACCGCTTTCGAATCCCGGCTTCTAGCCGGAGCAAGATGGCTCCGCCTCCGATGCCTGTCGACCCGTTTCCACGCCGTGCGATCACTCTGGGTGCCAGCGATTGCGACTGCTCTTCTGGTGATCGCATGCTTGGGACCATCAGCGCCGAAGTCGATTCGGGTGTCGCTAGCCAGGAGCATGGGACCACCCCTAGCCAATAACTAGGGACCACCCCTTGGCCCGGAGCGGAACAACATTGATGGTGGCGTAGAGGCGGGCCGCGGTCAAGGGGGCGAGGCGGTTTCACGCGCCGGCGGTACCCGCGACGAGGTCGGTTAGGAGGACCGGTTGGTCGCAATGCGGGCAGAGACCACCAAGGCCGAGCCGCTGTCCGAAGTGGTTGCATTCGGGGCAGCGGTGGTCTCCGAGCATGCGGCGTTTGCAATGCGCACACTCGTAGACCGGGGTCCATTCCGGCTGACCGATTGGCGGCGGAGCGCTCGGCACCTGCACGGCGAAGTGGCGGCGCCGACGCAGCGCTTTCATGCGGCAGGCACCCGAGCAGTAACGAGCTCGCCGCGAGGAGTACTGCCGACCGCAGATTGGGCATACGCGGTCTTGTGGGGCAAATGGGTCGTCACGCGAAACGTCACGCATGGGCGAAATGCCGACGTCGGTCATGACTGGTGCCTCTGCGGCTTCTGCCGCGGCCTGTACGACTCGCCCTCGAGGACCAGCTCGAAGGCGGAGTTGGCGATGCGGTCGACCGCGCTCTGGGCGAGCATTGGGTCGGCCATCACGCTGAGCCATTCCTTGGGCTCGCGGTTGGAGGTGAGGACCATCGAGGTGCGGCGATATCGCTCGACCACGATTTCGTAGAAGTCGTGGGTCTCGATGGCGTCCATTGCCTGCAGGCAAACGTCGTCGAGGATGAGGAGATCGACGCGCAGCAGGCGGCGCAGCTCCTGGTCGTAGGTGCCGTCAAGCCGCGAGGCCTTGAGCCGCTTGAAGATCTGGTCGGCGCGGCCGAAGAGAGCCGAGTGGCGGCGCCGCGTGGCGATGTGTCCGAGGCTGGTGGCAAGCATCGTCTTGCCCACGCCGACCGGTCCCAGGATGAGGACGCTGGCACTCTCCTCCATAAAGCGAAGGGTGCAGAGCTCGTTCCATAGCTGACGGTCGAAGGTGACGTTGGTGGAGTCGTCCCAGGCGTCAAGTCGCATCGACATATCGAGGCGGGCAGTGCGCGAACGAAGATCGCTGCCGACCCGATCGCGACGCGCGGCTTCGTCGGCGAAGATGAGCTCGATGAACTCCTGGTAGGGCATCTTCTGCTGGCGAGCCAACTGAAGCCGCTCGGGCAAGGTCTCCAGGATGGGTGAGAAATGAAGACGGCGAAGGATCTGACGAAGTTCCGGCGAGATGACCTCAGGCATTTGGGTCGACCTCCTTCTTGATGGTGAATTCATCGGGGTGGCGTGCAAAGCGGAGTCGCACGACCGGTGCCAGCGGGATGTCTGCCGACTCTTGCTCACGCTCGAGGGCGCGCTCGACGATGCGGCCAACCCTGGTCACGTCGACCACGTCGAGTTCTAGGCAGCGGTCGCACGCCTGCTCGATACGTTCGGGGCCCCAGCGCTTGACCAAGCCGAGCAGCCGGTACACCTGGCGCATCCGAGTCCAAGGAAGCGGGCTGTCCATGAGCCGGGCGGCGTAAACGCCGATCTGCTGGCCGTGGCCGGCGGCGACCCGCTTGAGGTAGTCGATGTCGCGCATGGCGTAGGCCGTCTTCTCTTGAGGCAGGTCCTCGCGGAAGGTCGAACGGCCGCCAGGTGGTTGACGCGGATGCTCGCGGAGCAGCCGGCCGCGATATGAGATCTTGACCAGCACCCGGTCGGCGCGAACATCGACCCGCGCGCCGATGTGGTTGCCGGGAACCGAGTACAAGGCCCTGGCGACGGAGATGTGATGGTCGCGCCCGACCTTGGCATCTGTGCTGAGGGGGATGTCGTAGCGCGAAGTCGGGACCGGAAGTAAGACCGGCTGCTCGATGTCGCGGAAGTGTTCCAGCGGTCGGCGCTGCGTGGTTCCGTGGATGCGCATGCCGGCGCCCTCCAAGCACCAGCGGCGCATGCCGATTCTTGAAGCAGCGAGGTCGACGAAGTTTTCGCCGGCGAAACCGTTGTCGCGACAGAACGGCACGCTGCGCTCGACGCGAGATTTGTCCTTCGGGCTCCGCACGCGACATGCGTCGACCACGAAGCCACGCGTCTGCGCGTACTCCAAGAAAGCGGGGTTGAGGTGCGGCTGGACTGGGTCCGCCTTCAAGACGACGGCCTTGAGGTTGTCGACGATGGCTACGCGGAAGACGCCGTCGAAGAAGAGCCAGGCTTCCTCGAAGCCCTCGATGACCTCCTCCAAGGTCTCGCCGAATGTTGGCCAGCAGAACTGGTGGCGGCTAACGCCCGCCGTGAAGATGAGACCCTTGGCCATGCGTCTCGGTGAACGGAGTCCGACGAGGCCCAGGCGACCGAAGTCGACCTGCAGCTCGTGGCCCGGCTCACCGTCCTCGACTGGAACGGTCTCGCCGCGATTGCCGAACCCGAACTCGGCGACGCAGAAACGATGCAGGGTCCGGTACGGCACGACGACCCCGCGACGGCGGAGCAGCACCTCGATCTTCGTCAGGCGCCGCCGATCCTTGAGCTCCGACTCTATGAATGCACGCTGGCTGGCGAGCTCGGCCCAACTCTCGCCATGCCATAGAGGTCGCCCGGGGCGCAGCTGCTCGACCACCGCGCCCACCACCTCTTCGCTGATCCCATCCAGCCCACGCGCGAGGCCCGCCTTGACTGCCACCTCCACGTATCGACGAACTGTCTTGCGGTTGACGCCGAGCAGCCGCTCGATCTCGCGGTTGCCGCGGCCCATCTGCCACAGCCGCAGCACCTCTCGAACCTCCGCCATATGGACCTCCCGGAACATGTGCACCTCCTGCGTGGGATGCAGGAACAGTGCGGGCTGATGCTCCGGTCAAGGGGTGGTCCCTAGTTCTTGGCTAGATCCCCTTCGGGTGGTCCCAAGTTCTTGGCTAAAACGGCATCAGGTGGTCCCATGTTTGTGGCGAGCGACACGGGACCACGAGATTTCGCTCCGCTCAGGAGCTTGACCAGGGATCGCGAGAGGTTCGTCTGCCGCGAATCTTCCAGCCGGTTGAGTGCATCTGTAATGGAGCCATGAAGCGTGGCTGAACCAGATGACACAACCATCTCCTTGGCCATCAAGGGGGACACCTTGGCCTTCGACGCCCTGCTACGGCCGCAATTGGCGAGCGCCTACCGGGTCGCACTGCTTCTACTGGGCGATCCGGGAGAGGCCGAGGATGCTGTCCAAGAAGCCGCCCTCCGAGCCTGGACCAAGCTTCGGCAGCTCCGCGGCGGCCCGGCGGCGTTTCGGACGTGGTTCCTTCGGATCGTCGTCAATGAATGCCGGATGGCTCGACGCCGGCCCTGGTGGGCTGTCTTCCGAATTGGGGCTCCGGCTGCGAAAGTCGGTTTCGGCGAGGAAGAGACCGTGGGCCGGCTCGACCTCCTTCAAGCTCTGGCTGCGCTCCCGGAAGTCGATCGCACGGCCCTCTTTCTCTACTACTACCTCGACCTTCCCATCGAGGAAGTGGCCAGAGTGATCGGAATCTCGGTGCGCGGGTCCAAATCGCGCATTCATCGCGCCCTGGTCCGTCTACGACCGGGTTTGGACTTGGAGGAGCCACTGCCGTGAGAGACCAACTCCGCGCTGCCTTCGACGATCTCGCTCCCGACGCTCATCCATCGCTGGCGGCAGACATTCAACGTGCATTGGCGTCGGGGCGTCGACCCCGGCGCTCCGAGTATCGCTGGGTCGTCCCGATCTCAGGACTGGCCCTGGCGATTCTGCTGGTGCTGGTCGGCTTCCGATTCATCCGAACCGCAACGACCATCGCCATCCCGAGCCAGCCGCCGCAGCCAATTACCAGAACCGGCCCCGGAGCTCAGGTGGCCTGGCTGCAGACCTCCGCAGGTTTGGTTGCGTTCGACCCGACCGGCAAGCAGGTGGCAAACATCGGGACTTCTCTGGCCAGCGGCTCGGCCTCGGTCTACGGGGTCTGGCGGTCGCCGGACGGTGAGCGCATCTACGCCTCCGGTGCAGACACTCTGACCGCCTACGAGGCGTCTTCGGGCGCTGTTGTTGACACGTTCCGGCGTACTCCGGGCGTCATCGTGGGCGACGCCTTCAGCCCAAACGGACGCTACATTGCGCTGCTTATCGGAGGCAACCAACTTGAGGTCATCGACCTGACTTCCGGCGCCGCCAAGTCGGTCTCAATTCCATCCGATCACAGCGCCAACGGGGACTGGGCTATCCCGGTCTTCGGACCCGACTCAACTCACCTCTACGCCATAACCGATTGGAGCGGGCCGGCCAGGATAACCGCCTTCCAGGTTGGGCCTAGTAGCTTGATGCAACTCTTGACCTCGGTCAACGGCCAGGGCGGCAAGCGCACCATTAGCTGCGACGGACCGTCTCTGGTCGCGAAGGTAGTGGGAGACGGTGCCACCCTGGTGACGTTCTGTCATTCCAGCGGATTGGTTTCGTTCATCGACCTTCGCAGCCTCGAAGAAGAGACGGTCATCGACCCCCGCCAGCGCAACCCATTCTGGTTGTCGCCGATCTTTACGCCCGACGGCAAGCGACTCTACTTGCACCAGTCGCCAGGTTTCGGCGACTCGATGACGATGATCGATCTATCCACTCACAAGCTTTACGGACCCGCTCCGACCCCTCAAGAAGTAGGACTTCCTGGCATCTTTGCCTCCCTGATCACGCCTGCCTACGCAGGTGGGGTGGCCAGCACCGTGCCGCTTTCGCCTGACGGGCTCGAGCTGTATTCGGCGACTCCCACCGGGATCATGGTCCTGAGGGTTCCGGATCTGAAGCCGCTGGCGAAACTTGCCTCGGGCTCCGACTTCAATGAGGTTTGGGTTTCAGGCGATGGGGCCACGCTTTACGCAATCTCCGAAGACGGAAAGACGGTGACTGCCATGCACTCCGATGGGACCCAGGACCACTCGATACACCTCACACAACCTGGGACATTCGTCGCATCGGAGCACGGCTAGTCGTTCTGGGATGTGGACTCCGCGAAGTTAGGAGGTAACATCCTCGCATGCTGGACGCCTCGCGTCTCGAAGTGGCCCTGTCCACCCTCGGTCGCCTTCTCTCCGAGAGAGGTCTCTGCTACGAGCTCGTCGCCGTAGGGGGGAGCGGCTTGCTCATGCTCGGCCTGACCGTCCGGCCCACACGTGACCTGGACATCGTCGCACTGGTCGAGAAGGGACAGTACGTGAAGCTGAGAAACCTTCCCGGGCCACTCCTTGCCGCCGTCCGAGAGGTAGCTCAGATCGAGGGGCTGGCGCCCAACTGGATCAACCCTGGTCCTGCCGACCTGCTCGACTTTGGGCTCCCGGAGGGCTTCGCCGAGCGGACAGAGACGAAGCGATATGGACCGCTCGTTTTCCATGTTGCCAGCCGGATCGACCAGGTGGCTCTCAAGGTCTATGCCGCGGCGGATGCGGGACCTCGCAGCAAGCACTTTCAAGATCTCGCGAACCTATCGCCAAGCCACAGCGAGCTCATCAAGGCAGGCCGTTGGGCGGTTACACATGACACTTCCGATGCATTTCGCGCGCAGCTGGTCGGCTGCCTGGTCGCGCTGGGGGTGGAGGATGCCGGCGACCGCCTTTAGCGCCTCTGTGAGGGACCTCGCTCTGGAGGTCGCCTGGAGCCTCTGGGCCGAGCTCGGGCTCAGCGGTTGGACGCGGCGGCATACCGATTCGGCTGTCGACCTCGAGCCCCTGATCATCGCGACGCCCCGCCTGGGCGAATGGGACGTGCGGCTGCTCGAGGAGGCCTTTGACTGGTGCGTTCTGAACAGCCGCTTCGTCTCCGCAGTCCGGCTTCGAAATCTGCTCGGTGCCGCCGACGAGCCGACGCGCCGATCCTTCGGCGCCTTTGCCGCCACCGTTCGAGCGCAGAAGAGAGTCAGCTGGCCGGGCGAGGGCAGCCCGCTGAGCCTTCGGGTCACGGGTCGTTCCGAGGTCCCGGACCTGCGCCGCCCTGCCCTTCAGCAACTGCGCCTGCGTGCGATTCTCGGAGTCTCCGCCCGGGCCGAGATCATCCGCTGGATGCTCCCCGAGCCATCGAGGTTCTTCGGCGTGACGGATCTGGCGAATCGCACAGCATATGGCAAGGACAACATTGCCGATGCTCTCGAAATGTTCAGTCTTGCCGGGATCCTGACCCGAACGACCATGACCACGGCCGGGAATCAGAAGCTTTTTCGGCTCGATGCGGGAGCCGAGCTCGTCGCGATCGCGGGCGCGGCAACACCCTGCCCGGAGTGGGCCGCTCGTTTCCGTCTACTCCTGGGCCTAGTTGCCATCGCGTCCGACGCTCCGGACGACCGCGCTGCTCGAGGCGCGGCCGTCTACGCCTTTCTCCAGGAGTTCCGGCACGATCTCGCCAGGGTCGGAACCTTTCCGCACTTGGGACAGGGCGTTGAGGCGGTTAACGACGACTTCGATCGATGGTCAACGGGCGCGTTGCGGTCGTGGGCAGGCCTGGACGCGACGCCAAGGTAGGTTGGCCTCTTCTGCTGATCGAGGGCTGCCCTAGCATGGGACCGATGTTGCGTCCTGATAAGTCGGCGACGACCAGTGGGTGAGAGTCCCATCCGGGTCATCGGTGAATATCGGCTGCGGCTCCTCTTCGATGACGGCACCGTGGGAGACGTCGACTTCTCCTCGCGGGAGTGGGCCGGCGTCTTCGAGCCGCTTAGGGATCCGGCTGCTTTCGCACTGGTGCGCGTCGACCCTATAGCCGCCACCATCGTTTGGCCGGGCGACCTGGACATGGCGCCTGAAGCACTGTACGAGGAAGCACGGAAGAACCGCCTCGCCGCCGCCTGAACACCGGACCCGGTGAGGGCACCTGGCTCGACCTCGAAACCGGCGATGTCTGGCCGGCAGCGCTTGGAATCGATGGTGCAGAAGCCTTGCGCCTGTTCGTACCGCCGCTTGGTTCGAGGGCCGCCTATGAGGACAGGGCTGAGTTCGCCGACACCGTGATGGACGGGCGCAGGCTAAGGGAAGTACTGGCCTTCGCACTCCGTGGCAAGGGCGCCGTTCGCCGCTTCAAGGACGCCCTGAGCGACCGGGAAAGTTGGTTCCGGTTCGCCAATGAGCGGAGCCTGCGGCGGGCCGTCGACTGGCTGGCCGAGCAGGGCTATCACCCCGCCGGGCACTAGTGCGCAACTAGAAAACCCAGCCTTCCCGGTGCCGATTTTCGACCTGGGGGTAGGACGCTTGTCTGCCCCCCCTACACAGTCGCTGCTGGAGACGGTGTGCGTGGACTCAGACGCTGCTATTAAGAGCAAAAACGACGAGTTGGAGGCTATTTTCCAGAGCCGATGGCTCACACCCAGGAGGCCGGGGGTTCGACTCCCTCACCGCCCACCAAGCACCCAAGCCGGGCCGCTTTGAATGCTTGCCGCCCCTCTACTGGGTTCTGGAGGTCCTGGTCGCCTGCCGGGTCCTGGGGGCTTTTGGAGCCTGACTCCGCGATAAGGGAGACCTTCGCCGCGAGGTGGTCGCAAGGCGAGCCAGCTTGGCGTGGGGATGATTGTGCTCCATCAGGTGGTCGGCCTCGCCGGCGCAGGGCTGGCAGAACTCCACCTGGATCGTGGTGTGCCCGATGCTGAACCGCTCGCAGACCCGGGATTCGAGCGCGCGCATGACGGTCTCCGACTCGGCCAACGTCTGGTCAGCGACCACGACGTGGACGCTCAGCGCCATGTGCTCGGAGGAGATCGACCAGACGTGGAGGTCGTGGTGTGACTCCACCCCCGGGATCGACCGCAGTTCGCGGCGGATGGCGGTGAGGTCCATGCCGCGTGGCGATCCCTCGAGGAGGATGTTCACCGTCTCGCCGACGATCTTGAACGCGTTCCAGCCGATCAGCGCGGCGATCAGCACCGAGACCAGGGGATCGATGAAGAGCCAGTGAGTGAGAAGGATCACCGCTCCAGCCACGATCACGCCGATCGAGGCGACCAGGTCCCCGACCGCATGGAGCACCGCGGCCCGGATGTTCAGGTTCGAGCCCTGGGCTCGGAAGCTCAGGGCGACGTAAGCGTTGATCCCGACACCCACCAGCGCCGACACCATGACGATGCCGCCCTGGACGGGTTCGGGATGGACGAAGCGCTGGGCGGCCTCCCAGGCGATCACGAAGACGAGGACGATCAGGGTCGCCCCGTTCGCCATCGCGGCCAGGATCCCGGCCCGGTGATAGCCGTAGCTTCTTGCGTCGTCGGCCGGGCGCTCGGTCTGCTTGACGGCAAACCAGGCCAGCCCCAGCGCGAAGATGTCGGTCGTCACGTGGCCGGCGTCGGACAGCAAGGCCAGGGAGTGGGACCAGACGCCCCCCGCCAGCTCGACGACCAGGATGAAAAGGGTGAGGATAAGCGCCTGCCTCAGCCTGCCGCTAACGACCGCCGCCATGTGCTCGGCGACCTCGCCGATGCCGGGCTCCTCGACGACCGCTTCAGCCACCAGCGGCATGATAGGACGGTGGCCTCAGGAGTGCATGGCGAAGGAGATCGATGGTAGCGTCCGGCCCGTCAGGTTTCGTCCGCCGGGTCGGCGTCAATGTTCAAGAAGGAGGGGGGCCGCGGACAGGTGGGAGCGCTGGTAACCTCGCTCGGGGCGGCCCAAGGGCCGTCGTTAGAATAGGCAGCCGTGCCCTTGCGACTCAGCCCGCCGGGGGTAGCCGAACGGAGGCTTTGCCGAGCACGGCGACAAAGGGGACGTTTCCAACCTCCAATAGAATTTGCACCCTGTGTGCCGAGGTAGCTCAGCCCGGTAGAGCAGCGGACTGAAAATCCGCGTGTCGCCAGTTCAACTCTGGCCCTCGGCACCAATCGAGGCTTGGTCCACCCCGTGGCGCGGGATCGTGATCCTGAAGCGGGCGCCGCCACCCGGAACGTTCTCCACCGTGGCTGTGCCGCCGTGCAGCTCGGCGATCCGGCGGACGATGTACAGGCCGAGTCCACTGCCGGGGATCAGCTCGCCAGACGGCACGGCGGATCGGTAGTAACGGTCGAAGACAAGCTGGAGCTCGGACTCGGGGATGCCGGGCCCGCGGTCGGTGACCTCGAAGATGGCGTCGCCCCCCCTGCGACTGGCGCTGACCGTCACCACCCCGCCGCCGGAGGCGTATTTGAACGCGTTACCGACGAGGTTCCGGATCGCGATGGCGACCTCGTCCGCGTCCAGGTCGACCTCGTCATCACGGATGTCAAGCCGGATCTCCACTTTTTTGTGGAGGGCGGATCCTCGAAGTGGCTCGAGGGCGGTGTCGACGACCCCCGCTAGGCGGTGCGCCGCGCGGTGCAGTGCCTCGGTTCGGCTCTCGAGACGTGCGATTTCGCCGAGACGGTCGAGAATTCCCAGCCCTGACGCGGAGGCCAGGCCGATGGAGTCGATCGCCTGTCGCTGGGCGGTTCCAACCTCACCCAGGTCGCCGTCGAGGAGCATTGAGACATAGCCGCGGATGGTGCCGAGGGGGGCCCTCAGTTCGTGGCCAGTCATGCGAAGGAACATGGTTTTGAGGTCGTCGAGCTGCCGTGACTCGGCCTGAAGGCGCTCGTTGTAAGCGCCCACGATCCGCCCACTCAGCGTCTGCATGGCGCCGAACAGCTCGGCCAGCAGCGGCCCGGCGTCCTCCTCGGTGAGGGTCGGCTCGATCAGGAAGGTGGTCAGGGCTAGGGCCCTCTGCTCGAGCTGGCTGGCGGTGATCACCCCGGCGGCCAGAAGGTCGACGGTCCTCGACCCGATGGTGGCGTCGAACCGGGCCCAGCTACCGCTGGAGAGGCCCAGGAGGAGCGTATCTAGGAACAACTCGACGCGTGGCCGCACGCGCTCACGATCGGCGATCAGCGCCTTCGGATCGGCCGGGTCGGCCGCCCACTCCAGTTCGCAGAGGTGGGCGACAAGCTCGGACCGGCGGTTAAGCATCGACTCCGCCAGCCGCTCGCGGGCGGTCATCGGATCGTCACTTCGGGCGGTCGCGCCAGGCCCACCGTATCGTCCTGGCCCTTCGGGCGGCGCCGGTTCGAGGCCGGCACCTCAAGCCGGGAGATGCTCCCGACGCCGATCTCCGACTTTTCGAGAAGCAGCCGGCCGCCCATCGCCTCGGCGTGCTGCTGCGCGAGGAAGAGCCCGAGGCGGATGCCGCTCGGGTAGCCGAAGTCGGGCCTGTCCACACGGTGGAACTGGTCGAAGACGAGAGACTGTTGGCCGGACGGGATGCCGATCTCGAAATCGACCACGCGGATTCCGGGGATCCCGGGATCCACCTCCAACCTCACCCTGACCGGCGGGTGGCTGTAGGTCGCGGCGTTCTCGACCAGCTTGTCGAGGATCAGCGCCACCCGCTCACACGCTCCTCGCCGCGCCGGCTTGCCAGGAAAATGGCCAGGGCGACGACAGAGGGAACCAGGTTGGCGCCGCCGAGCCAGCGCCGGAGGGGGCCGCGGCGCTGCAGCGGAGCGAGCGCGAGCATGATCGGCAAGGCGAGGTTGATCGCCAGGAAGACCGAGGGCGTCGCGCTGCTTGCGCCCGCGAAATTGAGCTGAAAGTCGCCAGGAAAGAGCGTCAGGTGGACCGCCCAGAGGACGGCGCCGGCAAGGCCGATGGCCATCGTCGGCAGCGAATCCCGCTGGCCGCTGAGGGCGGCGTCCACGCCCGTCACGGTGGCCGTGAGCAGGAGACAGGAGATGGCGGCGACATCGAAGATCGGGACGGCAGCGGGGAAGGCAGCGCCCCGGACAAAAAGGCCCATCAAAAGCAAGGGGACGCCCGCCATGGCGCCTATCAGCAGGCCGGCGCGACCGGGAACGGCCCTGACCCATCCGCCCATGCGAGAACCTTCCCGGTGGATCACATCAGGGTAGACCGCCAGATCAAGCCGGAGGCGCATTCAAGCTTGGATTCCGGCCGCCGGGCGGGCGGTTCAGGAGATCTCTATGAGCAGCGCGGTGTTGTGCACGGCCGTCAGGACCAGTCCCACCACGGAGAGCTGAAGAGCGCGCCAGACGAAGGCGTGGGCCGCGCGGGCCTGGAAGCTTGAATGGACGTTGGCGTAGCGCTGGAGCAGCAGGCAGGCGAGGGCCATGGCGGCGACGAGGAGGAGCTTGAGCGCCGCCACGAGTCCCAGTCCTCCGACCTCGAGCAGGGTCGACACCAAGCGGTTGGCCTCCACGCCCCCGCGAGAGATGTCGACCCCAGTCGTCAATACGTCGGCGACCTGGGCCGCCGCCAAAAGCACTATCCAGATCGAGAAGAGCCGACTGGCGGGAGCCTTTGGAGCGGCGTACATGTACTACAAAACATGATAGCAACGCTACAAAAATGAGTGCGCTGTCACTGGAAGGGAACCTCCTCCCCTGGACGGAAAGGGCCTATCGGCCCGTGTTGACCCTTAGGGCTGCGGCGGCTTGCCCGGTAGGCGGCGCCACTGCCGTGGACCCACGCCGGCACTGGGGTTGCCGGGCACGAAGGCGACCGCTCCCGGGTCGACCATGCAGAGCTCCTTGCGAACCACGCTCCGGTCACCGTTAGAGGGATGCTCCACCACCACCGTCCGCTCGAGGACGGCCCGAACCCGGACCGGCTCGCCGTCCACCACGGCGTCAAAGCCGCCACCGACCTCGTGGTTGGCGGGCGGAACTATCGTCGCGAGGGGGATCAGTTCGGTGGTGCTACTCATGTGGTGGAACCTCGGAGGAATGGCGCCGGCAGGCGCGAACCGCCGGCAGGGAGCGCGAATACGTTCCGAATTCTATCAAATCGCCTATTTGACGCCCATTCGTCCGGCGGTGGCGGGTTCGGGCAGCGGGGCCGACCAGTCCAGCTCCAGTCCGAGGGCGCTTGCCAGGTGCGGCGCGTAAGCACGGGCCGCCTCCTCGGTGCCGAGCCGGCGGCCGGTCAAGGCCTCGACCGAGGTCGCCTTTTTGTCCGTGATCCCGCAGGGCACGATGCCCTCGAAGAAGTTGAGGTCGGTTGTCAGGTTGAGCGCGAACCCGTGGCTGACCACGCCGCCGTTGAACTTGACGCCGATTGCCGCCACCTTGGCGTCGCCGACCCAGACCCCCGTCAGGCCGGGGACGGCCGCGCCCTCGATGCCGAACTCGCGCAGGTACGCGACAAGGGATGCCTCGAGGCTGCGTAGGTAGTCCAAGAGGTCGAGCCCGTGGGAGGCGAGGTCGAGGATCGGATAGCCCACCAGCTGGCCGGGACCGTGGTAGGTGGCGTCGCCACCTCGGTCCGACCAGATCAAGTCGACCCGCCTCCGCGCCCGCTCCCGCTCGTCCCAGAGAACGTGCTCGGCCAGGCCCTTGCGTCCCATCGTGAAGACGTGCGGGTGCTCGAGGAAGAGCACCGTGTCGGGTGAGGCCGCGGAGCGCACGCCCTCGACCAGGGACCGCTGGAGGTCCCAGGCCCGCTGGTAGGGAACGCTACCCAGCCAGCAGCTTCTGACCGGGGGTCGGGACCTGCTCATCGGCGTGGTAGGACGACCGGACCAGGGCACCGGCCTCGACATGGCGGAAGCCCATCGCCAGCGCCAGCTGCTTGAGGTCGGTGAACTCAGCGGGATGGTAGAAGCGCTGCACCTCGGCATGCTTGCGCGTGGGCCGGAGGTATTGGCCGACGGTCAGCACGTCGATGTCGTGCGCGCGCATATTGGCGAAGACGTCGAGCAGCTCGTCCTTCGTCTCGCCGAGCCCGACCATCACGCCCGACTTGGTGACCATAGACGGGCGCAGCCGCTTGACGTGGCGGAGGAGGCCCAATGAGTTGGCGTAGACGGCCTTGGGCCGGATGCTCGGATAGAGCCGGGGAACCGTCTCGGTGTTGTGGTTGTAGATGTCCGGTTCCGCGTCGACGACGGCCGTCACCGCGTCAAGGTTGCCACCGAAGTCCGGCGTCAACACCTCCACTGTGGTTTCGGGACTGCGGCGCTTGATGGCGCGAATGGTGCGGGCGAAGATCTCGGCGCCGCCATCGCGGAGGTCGTCGCGGTCCACGCTTGTAATTACCGCGTGACGTAGCCCCAGCTTCTCGACCGACTCGGCGACACGCAGCGGCTCGGTGATGTCGAGCTCGGTCGGTCGGCCGGAGGTGACCGCGCAGAACCTGCAGGCCCGCGTGCAGATGGCGCCCAGGATCATGAAGGTCGCCGTCCGCCGGTTCCAGCAGTCGTAGATGTTCGGGCATTGCGCCTCCTCGCAGACGGTATGGAGGCGCTGGTCACTCACCAGCTTTTTGAGCTCCTGGTAGTTCTCGCCCTCGCTGACGCGCACCTTGATCCACTCCGGCAGGCGTCGTCCGGGCCGGATCAGCTGTGGTTCGGAGGTCAAAGCCGGATGTCCGACGGCGTCCACTGCTCGAGCCTGCGCTTGATCCAATTGACGAACTGGCCGGCCATCTGGCCGTCGAGGATCCGGTGGTCGAAGCTCATGCACATATTCATCATGTGGCGGATCGCCACGCCGTCGCCGATCACGACCGGCCGGCGCATGATCGTCTCCGTCGTCAGGATCGCGGCCTGGGGCTGGTTGATGATCGGCTGCGACGCCATCGAGCCGGTGGCCCCGGTGTTGTTGAGGGTGAATGTGCCGCCCTGCACGTCCTCTGGCTTGAGGTGCTTGTTGCGGGCCCGATCGGTCAGGTCGGCGATCGCCCGCACGAGGTCAGTGAAGCCGAGCCGGTCGGCATCCTTGATGACCGGGACGATCAGCCCGTCCGGCGGCACCGCGACCGCCAGCCCGAGGTTGACGTACTTCTTCAGCAGGATGCCGTCATCGGTCCAACTGGAGTTGAGATAGGGGAACTCATTCAGCGCCTCGCAGAGCACCTGAGCCACGAACGGCAGGTAGGTGAGGTTGACGCCGTGGCGGCCGGCGAAGGCCTCCTTCTCGGCCTCGCGGTAGCGGACTAGGCTGGTCATGTCCACCTCGACCATGGTCCAGACATGGGGCGAGACCTGGATGCTCCGAACCATGTGTTCGGCGATCTGGCGGCGGACGGCGTTGATTCGCACCAGCTCCTCGCGTTCGCCCGCTGGAACAAGGGCCGTACGGGCCGCCGGCGCGGGGGCGGCGGCAGCGGCCGACTGCGACTGCGGCGAGGCGGGCGGGGCTGCTGGCGCGGGGGGTGGGGCAGCGGCCGCGCGCGCTGGCGCGGGCGGCGACGGTGTCTTTCCGGACTTCAACTGCTCCAGGTGGGCGAGCACGTCGTCGCGGGTGACGCGGCCGCCCTCGCCGCTGCCGGCCACGGCGCCCGGGTCGATCCCGTTCTCCTCCGCCAGCCGGCGGACCGCTGGGCTGAACCGGCCGCGCGCTGCGCCCACGGCCGGTGCCGCGTCGGACGTGGCGGAAGCAGGCAGAGCCGCCGCGGGGGGTGGCTCTGGCACCCCGGCGGTGGGAGTGGCCGCCGGCGCCGCCTCGGTTGTGCCGGCGCCCTCGACCTGGATCTGGGCGATCTCGGTGCCGATGGCGATTGTGGTGCCCTCCTCGACGGAGATCTTGAGCAGGGTCCCCTCGAAAGGGGAGGGGATTTCGGCGTTCACCTTGTCGGTGACCACCTCGACCAGCGGCTCGTCCTTCTTGACGAAGTCGCCTTCCTTCTTCAGCCAGCGATCGACGGTGCCCTCGGTGACCGATTCACCCAGCTGGGGCATCTTGATCGTGGACACGCCCATAGAGGGATTCCTCCAGGAAAAGTCGGGACAGGTAGCGGCGAGTTGAATATACAGCCCCGCCCTCGGGGCGGCACCGCTACCACTACACCTGATAGTGGTGATATCAATAAGAATCGATGTTCCAGAAATAGGCGCCCGGTCCGACCGGGAACCGCTCATATTTCGGCGCCGACGTGATGATCGCGGGCGGACTGGTCGCCTGGTGCTTTGGGGTCAACGCCGAGCGCCGGGCACCCGAGGACACCCCGACGCTGCTGTCGGCTCCCGCCCAGCCGCCGCCACAGACGCGGACCCGCCCGACCTCGCCTGAGCACCCGCGGAAATCAGGGTGAAGGCCCTGCCGTCGCCGACGGAGCCCTCAGGAACCGGCGGCTAGAATCACGAACCGGGCGGCGACGTAGCCAAGTGGCAAGGCAGAGGTCTGCAAAACCTCCATCCCGAGTTCGATTCTCGGCGTCGCCTCCAACCGCAAGCCGAACCTGTTCCTGAGATCCGGTTGCGCACCCTCAGCTGGCGCCGAGGCGACCATGCCGCAGTTGCTGCGCCGAGTCTTCCAGCGCATTCGTGCTCACCATTCAGCCGGTACGAGGAACCAGTCGGCCGAAGCCGGTTAGGCTTCGCCGAAAGTGGACGAGAGCACGGTCCGCGACGCGTTTGCCCGCCTTCCTGGAGCCGTCGTGCTGATCGCGACCCGGGACGGGGCCGCCTTCCGCGGCGTGACCGCGACCAGCTTCGTGGCCGTCTCGCTCGAACCGGCCCTAGTGCTCGTCTGCCTCGACCGCCACTCGGCCGCCCGCGACTCGATCGAGGAGGTCGGGGCGTTCACGGCGAGCATCCTCGGCCGCGGTCAGCAGTTCTTGGCCGACCGATTCGCGGGCCAGGCTCCCGCCGCGCAGCCGTCCTGGAGCGAGGTGCCGCACCGGCTGGGAAGATCGGGGCTGCCGCTGGTAGAAGGTGCCGCCGCCTGGTTCGAGTGCCGCTTGGAGTCGCGCCAGACGGCGGGCGACCACGAGATCCTCATCGGTTCGGTCATGGCGGTTGACCGGGGTCCGGGCGAGCCCCTGCTGCACTGGGAACGCGGCTACTGGACGCTGTCCCGCTAGTAGGGCAGATCCTCCTCCTCCATCAGAAAGTGGTGGCCGACCTCGTGGAGGATGGTCCGGCGGACCTCCTCGACCAGCTCGTCCCAGGTCTCCGCCTCCGCCTCGTGCTCCGCCTTGAACACCGTTACCCGGTTGGGCAGGCCGTCGCCGTCGTCCAGGGCGGTCGTCCCCTCGTAAAGTCCCAGGAGCCCCCCGCTCGAACGGGCCTCGATCCGGAACTCGACGTGCTCGAGGTACGGCTGGAAGGGCGCCGGTATGGAGTCGATGGCCGCCTCCACCGCCTGCTGGAAGCGGTCCATGCTGACCTTCATCGGCTTTCCCCTATGTTGAATCGCGATGCCCGAGTTGCGCCAAGTGGTGGTGGTCGGGGCGGGGACCATGGGTTCGCAGATCGCCCTCCAAACCGCGCTCAGCGGTCGCTACCGCGTGACCCTGGTCGACGCCGGGGCGGAGCAGCTCGAGCGAGCGCAAGCGCAGAATCGAAAGCTGGTCGCTCGCGGCATCGAGAAGGGCCGCTACACCGATCGCCAGGGCGCCGGCGCGCTGACCGCGATAACGACCGGCACCGAGCTGGCGGCCGCGGCGGCTGGCGCCGACCTCGTTATCGAGGCGGTCTTTGAGGACTTCGAGGTCAAGAAGGCGATCTTCGAGCAGGCTGACGCGGGCGCGCCAGCGCACTCGATCCTGGCCAGCAACTCGAGCAGCATCGCCATCAGCCGGCTGGCGGCCGTGACCAGACGGCCAGATCGTTGCTGCAACATGCACTTCTTCCACCCGGTGACTGTCATGGCCCTCTGTGAGGTCGTGCAGGGACCGCAGACGTCGGAGGAGACGATCGCCACCGCGATGGAGTTCGTGCGCTCCATCGACCGGGTGCCGGTGCAGATCCGCCGGGAGGTTCACGGCTTCATCGTCAACCGGATCCTGGTCGAGGCGATCGAGGAGGCCCTCCGCCTGCTCGAGGGCGGCTACGCCAGCTTCGAGGATATCGACATCGCCGTCAAAAAGGGCCTCAACTGGCCAATGGGGCCGTTCGAGCTGCTCGACTTCAGCGGCATCGACATCTTCCAGGGCGTCCTCGAGGACCGCCACCGGCTGGGCGAGGGACCGGAGCCAAGTCGTGTCCTGCGCGAGAAGGTGGACAAGGGTGAGCTCGGACGGAAGACCGGGCGCGGCTTCTATGAATACCCGGAGGGCAAGTAGAACTGGAAACGATCAGGCTCGGCCGCAACGGACTGCGAGTCAGCCGTCTCTGCCTCGGCACCATGGTCTTTGGCGCGCAGTGCGACGAGGCCGCCTCGGGGACGGTGCTCGACGCGGCAGACGAGCTCGGCTTCACCTTCATCGACACCGCGGACGTGTACCCGGTGCCACCCGACCTTGCCAGTGCCGGCCGGACTGAGGAGATCATCGGCCGCTGGTTGCGCGGCAAGCGCGACCGCTTCGTGGTCGCCACCAAGTTCGGCAGCCGGATGGGCGGGGGGCCCAACGACGGTGGCGCTTCGCGCAAGCACATGGTCGAGGCGTGCGAGGCGTCGCTGAAGCGGCTCCAGACCGATCGCATCGACGTCTACTACATCCACCATGCGGACGACCGCACCCCGATCGACGAGACGATGGAGGCCTTCGACCGCCTCCGCGCCGACGGCAAGATCCTCTACGTCGGCATCTCCAACTTCTCCGCCTGGCAGCTGGCTCTGGCGCAGGCCGTGGTCGCGGAGGCCAGGCTGGCGCCGATCGCCGCTCTCCAGCCGCGCTACAACCTCCTCTTCCGGCAGCCGGAGCGAGACCTGCTGCCGCTGGCGGTCGCCCTCGGCATCGGTGTCATGCCCTACAACCCCCTGGGCGCCGGGATGCTCACCGGCAAGTATCGCCGAGGTTCCAAGCCGCCCCCGGGGTCGCGTTTCGACTGGGGCGACTACGGGCGGATGTACCAGGGGCGCTACTGGTCGGAGGAGATGTTCGGCGTGGTCGACGCGGTCGGCGAGGTTGCACAGGCGGAGTCGGCCACCCCGGCCCAGACGGCCCTCGCCTGGTTGCTCGGCCACGAGACCGTCACCGCGCCCATCGTCGGCGCCAGCAGGCCGGACCAGCTGAAGGAAACCGTTAAGAGCCTGGACGTGAAGCTGAGCCCGGAGTCGATAGCGAAACTGGAGGACGCCTCGAAGACGTTTCTCTAGAGTTCGGGTGCCCCCGTAGCCCAATCCCGGCAGAGGCAGCCGACTTAAAATCGGCCCAGTGCGGGTTCGATCCCCGCCGGGGGCATTTCGAGTTCAGGACTGGGGCGCCGATCGTGACGGAATGCGAACTCCTTTTCTGCCTGCGTCGCGGCCCGAACCCGGGCGGCCATAGGGTTTTCGAGTCGATAGGCCGGGGAACGCCGCCGGCACCCCCCGGCCAATGGAGTTGGTTCAGGCCTTGTGCGCAACGATGCGCACGAAGCCCATCGTCCTGCCAGCGTCAAGTTCGATCGCGTCGCGCTCCTTGACCGTGTGTTCCTTCGAACCCGGGAAGATCGGCTCCAGCGGCAGGTCCGAGCAGATGCGGCACCAATCGGCCCATAGCCGCCATCCGTCCGGTATGAGGTCGGCGCAATCGATGGTCACCAGCCCGCTTGCCGAAAGGTGCCGACGCCACCACTCGGGGGAGTGGAAGCCGGCGCTGCGCGGGAACCAGCTCTCGAGATGCTCCGGGATCAAGTCGAGTTCGGCGGTGAGTCCTGGCATCACGATTCCGAGCAGGCCCCCCGGTCGTAGGAACTTCGACAGGTAGGCGAGGTAGACCTCGTCGGTCCCGAAGTAGTGGTACGCGTCGATGCTGAAGATGGCGTCGAAGTAGCCCTTGGCGAAGTGCAGCCAATGGGCTTCGGAGTGGATAGGGAACACCCTCTCGGTCAGTTCGGCCGCCTCGATCCGGCGCAGGTTGTCGGCAGCCGGAATCCAGAGGTCGGTGGCCCAGACCTGGGTGCCGGTCTCAATGGCCACAAACATGGACGTCAAGGCTTTCCCGCAGCCCAGATCCAACACCCTTGCCGTGGAGGGAAGCGGGGCCACGCCGAGCAGCGACTCGGTGAGCCAGATCGGATGGGGTCCCATTTGGTTCTCCGCGATCCACCAGGGGTCATACCGGTTGCTGAGAGGGAACTGCGGCCTGACCAGACGTGCGGCGAGCTTGGGATCGGAGATCGGGAACGGTTTGCGAATCTGCAACTGAGAAGCCCCCTCGGTGCTCAGCGCACCGGTGAGCCGGGCACGGGCGCCCGGCGTGGCAAGGTCTTCAGCGGCAGGTCTTCGCCATGGCCGATCAGTTTAGCCGGAGGGTCCGGAGTCTGATGAGGGGCGGGCGCGAGCCGTGTATCTCGCGGCCGGGCAACCCTCCACGACTTGGAGTAGCTCGGATTCTGTAAGTCTGCGTGCACTTCCGGTTGGTGTCCCAGTAGCGGTTGCAGGTAAATCTCATTCCGAGTCAGGCGGGATACGCCCTCAACCCCGCCGCCACATAGACAGAACGATCTGGGCGGTCGCTAGAATCCAAGGCGATGCCCGATCGGAAGTCGGAGTACGACCCGGAAGAGGTTCCGGTGATCGAGCCTGACGAGGATCCCGAGTACGAGCCCGAGGATGAGCCTACGGCGCCCACCTCTATGGGTCGGGCGGGGGCGCAGGCCGACGGATCGGGCGAGCACGAGTTCGAGTACCGCACCGAGGTGCTCTCCGTCGCTCAGCTGGCGGATGGCAAGACCCTTGCCGGGCTGCTCGCCTCGGCCTCGACCGAAGGCTGGCACTACGTCGGGGTCCTCGACGCGGGCGAGCGGAGGGTCGTCCTCCTGCGCAAGCTGAAGAAGACGCAACGGGAGCGGCGCAGCGTTGGCTTCGCGGCTCCCGGGCGTTCCTAGACCGCGAAAGAAAGCCTCCTTCTCACATGCCCGACAACCAGACCGCCACCCAGTCGCGCAAGCGCGTGCTCCTGATCGAGGACGAGTCGGCGATTCGCACCGTCGTCACCGAGATCCTCCGCCACGAGGGCTTCGAGGTACTCGAGGCCTCGGCGGGCCAGGCGGGAATCCGCACTGCAGTTTCGCGCGAGCCCGACATCATCCTGCTCGACTGGGTGCTGCCCGACATCTCGGGGCTCGACGTCTGTCGCGAGATCCGCCGCCAGGGCGTTCTCTGCCCCGTCCTGATGCTGACCGGCCGCTCCTCCAAGGTGGACATGGTGGTCGGGCTCGAGGTCGGCGCCGACGACTACATCACCAAGCCGTTCGACGCCCGCGAGCTGACCGCCCGGCTGCGAGCCCACCTACGTCGGGCCGAGGGAACGCCGGCGGCCAGCCGGCGCGAAGGCCTGCTGGTAGTGGGCGGCGTCCAGATCGATACCGAGAGTCGCCGGGTCCGGATCGCAGACGAGGAGATCCAGCTGACGATGACCGAGTTCAACCTGCTGGCGCTGCTCGCGGCCAATGCCGGCCGGGTGCTGACCCGGGCGCAGCTGCTGGAGAAGGTCTGGGGCTACCTCGCCGACGTCGACTATCACTCGGTCGATCCCCACATGCAGCGGCTGCGACGAAAGCTGAACACCAATGAGTCCGCGCGGGTCGCGCTGGAGGCCGTTCCGGGGCTCGGGTATCGACTCACCCCGCTGGGGTAAAAGGTCCAAGCTAGGCCGATGCCCGATCCCCGCCCGATTGGCGTCTTCGACTCGGGCGTCGGCGGGCTGACGGTCCTACGGGAGATTCACGAGCGGCTGCCCAACGAGCCGACCATCTACCTCGGCGATTTGAAGCACTTCCCCTACGGCCCCCGCTACCAGGAGGAGGTGAAGGGATTCGCCTTCGACATCATCGAGTACTTCCAGAGCCGCGACGTGAAGTTGGTGGTGATCGCCTGCAACACCGCCACGGCCGCTGCGCTCAACCAGGCTCGGGAGAAGTTCGACATCCCGATCATCGGCGTCATCGGCCCAGGGGCCCAGGCCGCCGTCGAGGCTACCCGGCGCAACCTGGTCGGCGTCATCTCCACCGAGGGTACGCGGTTGAGCCAGGAGTACCTGCACGCGATCAAGGACGCCGATCCGATGGTTGGCGTCTACCAGAAGGCGTGCCCGGAGCTGGTCGAGATCGTGGAGGCGGGGGAGGCAGACACGTCGCGAGCGGTGGAGGTGCTCAAGCGCGACCTGGCTGAGATCGTCCATCTCGGAGCGGATGTCCTAGTCCTCGGCTGCACCCATTACCCCCTACTTAGAGGCAGCATCGAGCGCGCCTACCCCGGCGCCTTTGAGCTCGTCGACTCCGCCCGGACCACGGCCGCCAAGGTCAGCCGCCAGCTCCGCCACGCGGGGATGGAGGCGCCCAGTGACACGCCTGCCCGCCACGAACTGATCGTCACCGCGATCCCTCGCCAGTTCAACGAGGTCGCGACCATCCTCTTTGGACAGGAGGTCCCCGAGGTGAAAGAGGTCGATCTTTGGGAAGCGCGCTAGATCAAGAGGTCTTCGGGCCGGTGGCCGCCGACCTCGCCGCCTTCGAGGCCCGCATCCGGGACTCCATCAGCGCCGACGGCGCGCCGCTGGCCACCGCGATGGGTGACCTCTTTTCGGCTGGCGGCAAGCGCCTCCGGCCGGCCCTGGTGCTGCTGGCAGGCCGACTCGGCCGGCTGACGGAGGGACACGTCCACGCCGCGATGGCGGTCGAGCTGACCCATGCCGCGACGCTGGTCCACGACGACGTGATCGACCGGTCGCCGATCCGCCGGGGGCGGCCGACGGTGGCGGCCTCGCTCGGCGACGCGCCCGCCATCCTAGTCGCGGACTACTACTTCGCCAAGGCCTACCAGGAGGCTGCTCGGAGTGATGACCCGGCGGTGGTGGGGGCGATAGCGTCGGCGGTGATGACGATCTGTCGCGGGGAGCTGGCCCAGGACCGGGCGCGCTACGACTACCGGCCATCGCTGGACGACTACCGCGCCCGGATCGAGGCCAAGACCGCCGCCCTGCTGGCGGCCAGCGTCTGGGTCGGAGGTCGCCTGGCCGGGCTGTCGGAGGGCTCCCAGGAGTCGCTTAGAAACTACGGGCTCGAGCTGGGGCTCGCCTTCCAGATCGCTGATGACGTGCTCGACTACACGTCCGAGTCGGGAGAGCTCGGCAAGCCGGTGGGCCATGACCTCCTGGAGGGCCACGCCACCCTCCCCCTGCTGCTCGCCGGGTTGCCGGCTGAGCTGCCTTCGGGCCAGCCGTTGACGGCGGCCAGGGTCGCCGAGGTGGTCGCCGAGGTCCGCGCCTCGAAGGGACCCGAACGCGCTCTCGAGGAGGCCCGCCGGCATGCCGAAGCCGCCGGCGGCCTACTGGTAGGGGTGCCCGAGGGGCCAGCGCGGGAGAGCCTCGCCGCGCTCACCCACTACGTCGTGGAGCGCCGCTTGTGAGCCGCGTCTATCTGGTCGGGATCGGCCCCGGAAGCCCCGGCCTGCTCACTATCAAGGCGGCGGAGGCGATTCGCTCGGCGGACATCGTGCGCCATCCGCCGGAGGTCGAGCCCGCCATCCTCGGCATGGCCCGGCCGGGTGCTGTGATGGGGCCCTACCGGGAGGCCGACGAGATCATCCAGCTCGCCAAGCACGACCACCGGGTGGCGGTGCTGTTCCACGGCGACCCGTTCGCGCTCGGTTTCGGCGCCAGCCTGGCACTCCGCCTGCGGCAGGAGGACATCCAGTTCGAGGTTGTGCCCGGAGTGCTCGCCGAGGCTGCCGGGCCCGCTATCAGCGGGATCTCTCCCGACCGCCTCGGCCGGCCCGGGTACGCCGGGACGGTCGCCTTCCGGCTCACGACCGGCGAGGTTGAAAGGGCGGTCGCCGACATGCTCGTGGCCGGAGCCGACGCCTCCGCCGACGCCGTCCTCATCCTGAATCCGGGGCGGGCCGGCCAGCGCAAACTGGTGGGCCCCCTCGGCGAACTGGCACAGCTGGCGAAGCCCCTGCGACACGAGGAGCTGGTCCTCGTCGTCGGTCGTGGGGTGGAGGCGGCCGAGAGCCTCGACAGCCTCGTCGGCCGGCCCCTCCACGGCCGCCGGGTGCTGGTGACGCGCGCCCGCCAGCAGGCGGAGGAGTTCCACCGTCACCTGGCCGACCTCGGCGCCTGGGTCGTCGACGTCCCCACCATCGAGGTGCGTCCGCTCCGGATCGACGGCCACATCCGGGATTCCGTGGACCGGCTCGACCAGACCCAGCTGGTCGTCTTCGCCTCGGTGAACGCGGTTGACATCTTCTTCGACATGCTGTTCGAGCTCGGTCGCGACGCCCGCGCACTCCGCAACTCGCGACTCTGCGCCATCGGCCCGGAGACCGCTCGCGCCCTTGAGGGCCACGGCCTGGTGCCGGAGCTCGTCAGCGGGGAGTACACGGCTGAGGGGTTGGCCGAGACCTTGGGCAACTGGGACCTGACCGGGGCACGCATCCTGGTACCGAGAGCCCGCCAGAATCGGGACGGCCTGCCCGCCATCCTCGCCAAGCGCGGTGCGGAGGTGGTGATCCTGCCGGTGTACGAACTGGCGTGCCCGACCGGCGCTTCGACTGAGCTCCACCGGCTGCTCGACGCCGACCCGGTGGACGTCGTCACCTTCACCAGCACCGCGACGGTTGTCAACTTCGCCGGATCCTTTGGGAGTGAGGACCTCAAGTCGCTGCTGGCAAGGACCAGCGTCGCCTGCATGGGCCCGGTCACTGCCGACACCGCCCGCAGGCTCGGGATGAGGGTCGATATAATCGCCGGCGAATACACGGCCCGCGGGCTGGCGCAGGCCGTCGCGGCCTTTTTCAAGTCATGAGCCAAAGCCTTCCTGACCGCCATGTCATCTCGCGGCGCAGGTCCCGCCGGGCCCCGGCGCCGCCCGCCGCCACCGCCCAGGAACCGGCTCCGCCGATCCCCTGGGCCGCGCTGGTCGGGCTGGCGCTGATCGTCGCCGTGGTCGCCGGGGCCGGCTACACCCTCGGCCGGGTGATGGCCGTCCAGCCGACGGGCGCCTTCAAGAACTGCCGCACCGCTACCCAGTTGGGACCGCACACCTTCACCGGGGTTCCCAAGCTCTGCATCGACACCACCAAGACCTACGTGGCCAAGGTCAATACCTCCGCCGGTGAGATCGACATCGTGATGTTGGCCGCCGAGGCGCCGGTGACGGTGAACAACTTCATCGTCCTGGCCGTCAACGGCTATTACACGGGGCTCCCCTTCCATCGGGTGAGCAGCACGGTCGTCCAGGGCGGCGACCCGCTCGGCGACGGGCGCGGCGGCCCCGGTTACACCCTTCCGCCCGAGCCCAATGCGGGGCAGTGGACGGCGGGTGCCGTCGGCATGGCGCGTGATCCCGACGGCAGGATCAACGGCAGCCAGTTCTTCATGCTCGTGACCGACTGGCCGAACGGGGGACCCGGCGACACCGTGTTCAACCACTTCGGCACCGTGCTCGGCGGCTCCCAAATCCTGAGCCAACTCAAGGCCGGAGACCGGATCCTCGGCGTCTCCATCAGCATCCAGTGATCAAACGGGGCGGACGCGACGGCCGAATCGTGGCAAGATAGCGGCAACGATGCCTTTCCTGGGAAACCATTTCATCTGGGTCATCCTGCTGGTGATCGTCCTGATCATCTTCGGTCCGGGGAAGCTTCCCCAGATCGGAAGCGCGGTGGGCTCCGCCCTGAAGGAGTTCCGCAAGGCGACCAACGAGTTGAAGGACGAGGTCGCTCGGACAACCGCGCCCGCCGAGGGCGGCCAGCCGGAGCCGAACAAGGAAGCAACCGGGGCTCCCAAAGCCTGACCCGGGCCGGCTAAGGAGCCATGGCCGTGCTCGAACGGGTCTTCCATCGCACGCCCGCGCCCGCCCACGACGTCGAGTCGTCGCGGATGACCATCCTCGAGCACCTCGAGGCTCTCCGCCGTGCGCTGATCATCTCGGTCATCGGTTGGGGGGTGGGCACGGCCATCGCCTTCGTCTTTTGGCCGCAGCTGCTTAGGTTCCTGATCGGCCGGGGCAACGTCGGCCACCTGGTCTTCACGACTCCGACCGGCGGCTTCACCCTGGGAATCAAGATCGCCATGATCGTCGGGCTGATGATCGCAGCGCCGGTCTGGATCCAGCAGACGTGGTGGTTCGTCAGCCCCGGCCTACACCGCCACGAGCGCCGGCTGGTGCTGCCGCTGATCGCAGCCACGCTCCTCTTCTTTGCAATCGGGGTCGGTTTCGCCCTCTTCTCCCTGCCGCTCTTCATGCGGATCCTGCAGGGCTTCGCGCCCAGCGACGTCACCTATCTCCCGGTCGGCGACGACTACATCAACTTCGTGCTCTTCCTGGTACTCGGCTTCGGCATCGTCTTCGAGCTGCCGGTGGTCGTCTTCGCCCTCGGCGCCCTGCGGATCGTCTCGAGCAAATGGCTGCGCTCCAACCGGTTCTACTGGGTCATCGGGCTCGGGATCATCAGCAACCTGATGACGCCCGGCGTCGACCCCATCACCCCGCTCTTCATGTGGATCCCGCTCTACCTCTTCTGGGAGGCGACCGTGATCGTGCTGCGGCTGATGGGGCGTTAGCGTGCCCGAGTTGAAGCGCCACGACGGGAGGGCGCCCGACCAGTTGCGCCCGGTCCGCATCCAGACCGGGACCAACGTCCACGCCGAGGGATCCTGCGTGATCGAGTTCGGCCGGACCCGGGTCAACGTCACGGCCACCGTGGATGACCGCGTTCCCGGCCACCGCCGCGGCACCGGCCGGGGCTGGATCACCGCCGAGTACTCCATGCTTCCCCGGGCGACGCACGACCGCGGCCTCCGGGAGGCGATGCAGGGACGGATCGGAGGCCGAACGCACGAGATCCAGCGCCTGATCGGCCGCTCGCTCCGAGCCGCGGTCGATATGTCGAAGATCGGCGAGCGGACCATCACCCTGGACTGCGACGTCCTCCAGGCCGACGGCGGCACCCGCACCGCGTCGGTGACCGGGGCCTTCGTCGCCCTCTCCCAGGCGCTCGGGCGGATGGGGAAGGCGGGGATGCTGGGCGTGGACCCGCTCCGCCAGCACGTCGCCGCCGTCTCCTGCGGGATCGTCGACGGCGTGGCGGTGCTCGACCTCGACTACTCGGAGGACTTTCGCGCCGAGACCGACCTCAACTGCGTGATGGGCGAGGACGGCCGCTTCATCGAGGTCCAGGCTACGGCGGAGGGCCAGCCGTTTAGCCCCGCCGAGCTGGATGCGATGCTGAAGCTGGCCGGGAAGGGCATCGCGGAGCTCATCGAGGAGCAGAAGCGAGCGCTGGCTGGGACTTGAGCGGCGGCCGGCGGCTGGTCCTCGCCACCGGCAACCAGGGCAAGCTCCGGGAGTACCGGGATCTTCTCGAGCCGGCCGGCTACGAGGTCATCCCCTTCGGCAACGAGGTGGACGAGACCGGGGCCACCTACGCCGAGAACGCGACGCTGAAGGCGCTGGCCGCGTTGGAGGCGACCGGCGAGGCATGCCTCGGTGATGACTCGGGCGTCGAGGTGGAGGCGCTGGGCGGCTTCCCCGGCCTCCGCTCGGCGCGGCTCGGGCCGACCCAGATCGAGAGGACGGCGATCCTGCTGAGGATGCTGGTGGACAAGCCGCGGCCGTGGAAAGCCCGATTCACCTGCACCATCGCCGCCGCGCTGCCGGGCCGTCCGGTGCGGACCTTCGAGGGCGAGTGCCGGGGCGAGATCGTCCCCGAGTGGCGCGGCGAGGCCGGGTTCGGCTACGACCCCGTCTTCTACGTGCCTGGAGCGGGCAGGACGTTCGGCGAGATGGAGCGCTCTGAGAAAGACCGCTGGAGCCACCGCGGCACCGCCATCCGCGCCCTCTTGGAGAGCGGGTGGCCGGACGAGGGCTAGCCTCGGATGCCGGTTGGCTGCTGCTCGAGGTTGCGCCGCCAGAGCCCGAGGGTGCGCTCGAAGTGTCGCTCGGCAGCGTCGCGGTCGTAAACGGGAAGGTCGGCCATGGCGAACCCGTGGCTGGTGCCCGGCAGCCTTTCCACCACCCCCCGCACACCCTGACGGGACATCTCGTCGCGGAAGCGGTCGATCAATTCGGGGGTGGCGGTGCGGTCGTTCTCGGCGAAGGCGAAGTAAAGCTCGGCGCGCACACGGCTCAGTTCGTGGTGGGGCGAATCCGCCTGGTCGGTGACCAGCGCCCCGGGGTGGATGCCCGCCGCGGCCACGAACTCGTCCGGCAGCGTCGCCGCGATGTGCAGGGCCATCCGTGCTCCCATGCAGTAACCGACGCACACCTTGGGGCCCGGCGCGGCCTCCCGCTCCGAGACGATGGCGGCGAGGAGGGCCCGCGTGTCCGTGGCGACCCGCTCGGGCGTCACGGTTCGGACGGTGGACATCATCCGCTCCCTCTCCGGGCTGTCGGCTCCCAGGGTGGCGAGGGTGGCGAAGTCGAAGTGCAGTCCTTCGCCTGCCCGGTAGAAGAGGTCGGGCGCCGCGCAGAAGAAGCCTCCCGCGGCGAGGCGCCGGGCGTTGTCCTTGACCTGCTCACGAAAGCCGACCCCGTCCTGGTAGAGCACCGCGGTGGGGAATGGCCCGCCCTGGTCGGGGTGAACGATGAAGACCGGCATCACGCCGTCAGCGGTCTGGACGCGGGTCATCTTCTCAGCCATGTCCACCTCGCGGTTCAAAAAAGCGTTCAAGAGTTTGGTCGGCCACTCTGGACGTTATTAGAACTTTGCTCGCGGGGTGTTCCGCGTCGTCCCAGGCGCTCGAACTCGCCATCCCACCAGCTGCTGCTCCGCCCCCGCGGATCTGACGTCGGCAGCAAGGCCGGCCGCGTGGCAATCGGCTATCGCACGCCCTGGAGGATGTTCTGAGGCCGGGACCGGCTGCACCACTACGGTGATCAGCCGGTAGCTCCAGGGGTTCTGCTCGGCGAATCGGCAGAACACCAGTCCGATCGCCCGCATCCGCGCGACCGGCTCCGCCGCTGACTGGGCGGCCTCGGTCATCACCCGTCTCGAGCACCAGACTTTGGTCGTGAGGGGTGCAACTCCCTAGCCACCTCAATCATGTGATTCGCGATCGCATCGAGATCTAGGCTCGCCCCAGCAGCATTTGCGTGACTAGTGCTCGGTCTGGATCGGCTGTCTCGGCGAATATCCTCAGCACAAACTGGACGGCCTCTGATGGCGGCATGATCTGCCGCGCGGTTGTGAATAGGAGCTCAGTCATTTCCGGCAAGGGGTCAATTGACTGTGTCCCGGCGACTGCTTGTCTGGCCGCTTCCAGGAGTACAGGTGTCCTGTCAGGCGAGAGGCTGACCGTATTCATGGCAAACACTGTCAACCGCGCCGCCAACTGCGTGCCGTAGGGCCCAGGGAACCTAGTCACTCCGCCTCGGCAAACTGCGCTTAGCCAGTCGGGCAGTCGCTCAGCCGCCGCCTTCGCCACATCATTAAGGAGATCGGTCACGGCTTGAAAGGCAGCCGCCGGGTCGTGCCAAGTCGCTGGACGCCCAACTGCAACCCAGGCGGACCCACTCGCCCATTGCTCTGCCGAGGCGATTCGCCTTATGCGTTCATGCTCAAGGGGCAGGTCACCCACGAGATTCTCAACCAGACTCGTTCGCCACTTCTCGGCTTCATCTGTTGACAACCGCCCTCGACTAACAAGTGCATCAATCAAGCCCAGAGTGCCAAACGCCGGAACTCCAGCTTCTCGTGCGAGCGCGCGAACCACCCAATCGTCGCTGTAGAGGACAGCGGACTGGTTTGCCGCCGCCTGTATGGGTCCGAGCCAGGCCCCATGTCTAATGACGTCAAAGGCCGGAAAGCGAGTGAGGTCATTGCAGACAATCTGGTCGAGAGCGGAGGCAATGGCTAAAACGCTTTCGGCTGATGTCGCAATTCGGTCCGCCTCTCGTGCGCTCATCTCGAACAGACGAGCCTTCTTAGTAACAGCGTCAAGGCCCACCGACATCGTGCTTCTCGATGCCGCTTGCTTGTTGCCCTCGACGATGTCAAACGTCGCCAGATTAACCACTGCAAGACGATGTAGTTCTCGGCTAACCACGTCCCAGCGGCCCGACTGAACGCCGACCACTATGGCGCTCGTATCGGCGACCACTACACGTTGCGTCGCGTCCGTGGCCGCTGAGCGATCCTGAAGGATCACTGCTGGGTCTTCAGGCTGCGAGACAAGGAAGCCCGCAGCCCTGGTTAGGAGAGTCAGCGAATAAGGTCTATGAGACACAGCCGCGAGCAGGCCATAGGGAACCTCACCGCGACTAACTCGGACAGTGAGTTCGGCCAATTCCTCGCTGCCCTTGGCGAGCTGTTCCTCCACGTAGGCGAGGATGTCGGTTGGCTTCTCTAAAGTGAATTTCTTGAGTATTTGACTGCTCGGATAGCGCTCAAAGAAATCATTGAGAGACGCGTGAAGG
>DATLQT010000099.1:0-12679 GCA_035535055.1 Candidatus Dormiibacterota bacterium
CTCAGCCGGCTCCGGTCATAGCGCGGGCAGTGCCGCCGGCAGGCTCCACAGCCTTGACCTTGGGGCCGGTGCAAGGCCACCCTCACCACGAGCTCTTCGGCGACCAGATCGACATCGACGATCTTGACTCCCGACAAGCCGAGCAGACGCCGCCATACTCTTGACTTCAGCACGCCGTTCCCTCCACGAATCCGAGTCGATTCCAGTCGCTCGAAATCGTATTCGGGGGCGGCGTGCCTTCAGTTCAGGCCGACCCACTCAAACGGCAGGAGACCCGGAAATACTGGGCACCCGGACAAGGCCTGCAACCTTATACAGCGTTATCGGGGCGCCCGCGCGGAGGACAACCTCGCGGTTCGCGTTACGTGAGCTTCGGTCCACCACCGCAACATCTGGTATCTATCGAGCCTCGTTCCCGAGTTTGCCGTCCGACGCGGGCTTCGGCGCCCCGTCTGTGCGGCGCCGCTTCATCCGCTCACTTTGGGAGACTATGCCGATGCGCGTGACTTCTCTCAGGTTGTATGCCGTCAAGTCGATGGCCGGCGTCGACGTCGACCACGCCGACGTGGAGCCATGGGGCCTGGCCGGCGACCGGCGCTGGGGGGTGGTTGACAACGCAGGCGCAAGTATCACCGCACGCAAGATCCACAGTCTCCTCGGATTGCGCGCCGAACCGGCGGCCCAGAACGCGGTGCGATCAGCGATCGCAACGGCGACTCGATCGTCGTGGAGGCGCCTCACGGGGCCGGGCCGGTCCCAGTAGGCCACTCCCGTCAGGGTCATGCGTTGCCGGCCGGCGAAGAAATTGGCGACTGGCTCACCGCTCGACTCGGCGTGTCAGTGCGCCTCGTGTGGCAGGACAACCCCGGCGTGCGCAGCATCGCTGAACACTACGGGGGCAGGCCGGGGGACTCGTTGTCGCTTGCGGACGCCGGCCCCGTGCTTCTCGCCAGTGAAGCATCACTGGCCCAGCTGCAACAGTGGATCCGGGCCGACGCCGGTCTGCCCGACGTCCCCGACATCGATCCCTCCGACATCAGTGGGAATGCGCTGCTGGCGTCGCCGCTCAGCATCCTACGGTTCCGTCCGAATGTTGTAGTCGACGGAGGTGCACCTTTCGCGGAAGAAGCTTGGTCGACCGTGCGGATCGGCGATGTCGAATTTCGGAAGACGATGGTGTGTGATCGCTGCGTGATGACCACCATCGATCCGGTCACGCTCAATGGCGGCAAGGAGCCGATCCGCAGTCTGGCCCGGCACCGGCGCCGAGACGGCAAGACCTGGTTCGGCATCCGGCTCGCACCTGTAAGCGCGGGCCGCATCCATGTCGGGGACGCGGTGGAGGCTTCTGGCGGGGTTAGTTAGCCTAGCGGCGATCAGCGACCAGTGGTTCGCCTGAGAGTGAGGTCCAAAACCGTTGTCCGTAAAGACGTGTACGGGTTCGACTGCCGCCCTCGGCACCAGAATTCCCGAAATCGACAGGTCCCGCCAAGAGTCTCGTCGAGCGCGGTCAGGCGGCGGGCTGGGCCTCTCAGTCTCTAGCCGCGGTCGAGGAGATGGCGGCGAGGCCGGATTTGACACTTCTTTTCGGCACGCGTCCGTACACCTTAAGGAAATACGGGGCAGCCTACGGTGATCTGGCTCAGCGAGGGGTCGGGATCGGATCGATCAGGGCGGCGATTTGTTCGCGGATGGTGTCCTCACAACGGGGGTGGGGTGAGGAGGTAAGAGGGACCGCGGCGGCGCCGCGGTCCCTCCAAGGTCTCCTAATTGAGTCTGGGCCGCGGCTCAGACGGCGACGGTCCGCGCCTTAGCCGGGACCGGCTCTGAGCCGGACTCCCACTCCGTGTCGCTGGTCATCAGCACCTTGAGCCCGACGGCGGCCAGCGCGGATACGAAGATGGCGTCGCTGACCAGGCTGATCGCCAGGTCGGGCAGACCGATCGTTCCTCCCACGATGTCCAGCACGACGCCCGCCGCAATCGCGGGTCCGGCCCACTGGTAGCCGAAGCGGGAGCGCCAAACGGCGATACCGAAGAGGATCAGGCCGAGGGCGAATAGGTTGTGACCCATGACGAGGGGAAGGCCGGCCGGGTTCTGCATCGTCTTGTCGAGGAAGCTCGCCATCGCGTGCTGGTCCACACCAGGGCCCGCCATCGCCCACACCATCAGCTGCAGGCCGGCGAGGGCGAGATCCAGGCCGATGCCCGCCACCGTCAGGATCGCCGCCACGTGGCCGAGCACAACTCCGCGCTTTCGCGTGATGTGGAGGAGCGCGTACACCGCCGGCATGAACAGGAAGGCTGAGGTGATCCCGATGTAGATGTCGGCCAGCATCAGGTTCTGGTTGCGAGCGGCGACGTCCAGCTGCTCCGCGCCGGTGTTGCCTCCTCCCGGGTAGGTGATCTCGTTGATGGCGAAGAGCACCGGCGCGAGGATGAGGCACAGCCCTCCGAGCGTCCGCCTGAAGTTGGTCGGATTCCCGATCTTGAACACTTGGCAATTTCCTCCAATGGGGGTGAACTTCGGGCGTTGGAAGCCCGTCGGTTGCGAAGGTAGGCTTCGACCGATCGGTCCCGACAGCCGGCCAGCCGCAGACCTTCGGGGGGCGGCGATTGAGGATTTCCGCCTCGCTCTTTCCGGCCAGCCACCGCGACTTCTGCGCCTCCGGCGGCCAAGATGGGTCGGTGATCGCTCGACCCGCCAACGCCTGGTGGCTGCTCCCGGGCGGCTTCGCCCTGGTCGCGGTGGCCGTTGTCAACCTGCGCGGCGGCCAGCTGTCGGGGGCCGCGGTCGACGTGGGGACCGGCGCCGCCTTCTATGTGGCCGGTGGCATCGCCTACCTGGCCCGTCCGGCCAACCGCTCGGCCTGGCTGCTGCTGGTCACCGCAACCATCCTCGCGGTCGGCAAGACCATCGGCGCCGGCCTGTCGCTGGCGGCGATGTCGGACCCGAGCCTGGAGCGAGACTGGTCGGCCGTGGTCCTCGACAACGCAGCCGGCTGGGCCGTGCTCTCGGCCGGCGTCGCCGTCTTCGCGCTCTTCCCCGATGGGAAGTACCAGCGCCGCTACGAGCGTTGGCTGGTCCGCGGGCTGCCGCTCGCCTTCGTCCCCGTCGAGGTGCTGCAGCTGCTCGGGTCGGCGCGCATCACCAGCAGCCAGTTCGGCTGGGCCGTGCTCGATGCACCGAGCCCCGTCTACTTGAGCTGGCTGGCCCCGGTGGGTGCGGCGGCGAGCGCGGTGATGGACGCCAGCCTGCTCGCGGTCGTCCCCGCCCTGGCGCTGCTCATCCTCCGCTATCGCCGGTTCGGCGACGAGCAGCGCCGCCAGATCAAG
Organism: Candidatus Dormiibacterota bacterium; assembly: GCA_035535055.1. Taxonomy (GTDB): domain Bacteria; phylum Chloroflexota; class Dormibacteria; order Dormibacterales; family Dormibacteraceae; genus UBA6019. Next base: position 3,336 of record DATLQT010000099.1, read on the forward strand.
TGGCCTTTCTACGCCATCGGAGTGGCGGCGCTGAGCATCGTCGTTGTCTCGGTTGGCCCCGGCCCGCCGGTGATCCCCTTCTGGGTCGCCGCGGTCCAGTACGTCGGCACCCAGGCCCTGCTGCCCGCGGGGCTCGCGCTCGGCATCGTCATGCACCGCGGCCTGGAGATCGAGGACGTCATCCGGCGTTCGGTGGTCTACGGGGTCCTCTGGGGTCTCATCGCGGCCGCCTACGTGGCCGTCGCCACCGCCTTCGGGATCGCGGTCGGCCAGCGCGTCCCGCTGGCGCTGGCTGTTGTGCTGACGATCGCCGCCACGCTCGTCTTCCAGCCCGCCCGACGGCGCCTCGAGGCGCTGGCCGACCGGATCGTGTTCGGGCCGCGGCTCTCGGGCTACGAGCTGATCAGCGGCCTCGGCAGCCGGCTGCAGTCCACCATCGCCGCCGAGGACGTGGCCGGCAGCGTGGTCGGCGCCGTGCAAACTGGGCTGGGCGCCAGTTGGGTGCGCGTCATGCTCGACCGTCCGGCGCCGAGCACCCTCGCCGTCGCCGGTCCGGTCCGTCCCGACGAATCCGCCGCGCTGTTCGCGCCGCTCCTGCACGACCAGCTCCAGATCGGCGTGATCGAGTGCGGGCCGAAGATCGACGGCCGTTACGACCAAGCCGACCAGCGGCTGCTGGAGACGTTCGGCCGCCAGGCGTCGCTCGCGATCCGCAACTCGCAGCTGTCCACCGAGCTGTCACACCGGCTGCTGGAGCTGGAGGCCTCCCGAGCGCGCCTGGTCCAGGCGGAGGAGGCTGGTCGACGGCGGCTGGAACGAGACCTCCACGATGGCGTACAACAGGAGTTGGTCGGCCTCCTGGCGCGCCTGGGCCTGGTTCGCAACCAGCTCCGGCGCGATCCCCAGCTCGCCGAGTCGACACTGCGCGAGGCCCAGCTCGACGCTCAAGGCGCGCTGGAGCGCCTGCAGGAGCTGGCTCGTGGGATTCACCCGGCAATCCTCACCGACCGGGGCCTGGTCGCGGCGGTCGAGGAGAGAGCTTCGCGCCTGACCCTGCCGATGGAGGTTCACGCTGATGCGCTCGCCGACGGTAAGCGGTTGCCGCTCGAGCTCGAGGGAGCCGGCTATTTCTTCGTCTCGGAGGCTCTCGCCAATGTCCTCAAGCACGCGGCCGCCACGCGGGTCGACGTCCGCTTTCATCGTGAGGCCGGGCACCTCCTGATCGAGGTCGTCGACGACGGACGTGGCTTCCCCCTGGGCTCGATGCCGCTCTCCGGCCTGCGGGGGATCGAGGACCGGATCGAGGCCCTGGGCGGCCGGATCGAGGTGGCAAGCAGCCCGGGTCACGGCACCGCGCTGCGAGCGCGGCTTCCGCTGACAGGGGCCACCGATGGCTGAGCGCTTGCGGATCGTCATCGCGGAGGACAACTTCCTGGTTCGCGAGGGCACCCGGCGGTTACTCGAGGACTCAGGCGAGGTCGAGGTGCTGGCCGCGGTGAACAACTCGGACGAGCTCCTCTCGGCGGTCGAGATCCTGCGGCCCGACGCGGTGCTGACCGACATCCGGATGCCGCCCGGCCACCAAGTGGAGGGGATCGATGCCGCCCACCTGATCCGCAAGCGCTTCCCCGCAATCGGAGTCGTGGTGCTCTCCCAATACTCCGACGCGGCCTACGCAGTGCAGCTTCTTGGGGAGGGGACCGAGGGCTTGGGCTACTTGCTCAAGGCGCGGGTCGGCGAGCTGCAGGAGCTGCTGCACGCGCTGCGGGAGGTCGCGGCAGGGCGTTCGGTGATCGATCCCGGCGTGGTCGAGCGGCTGATCGAGCTCCGCTCCCGCCAGGCCGAATCACCGGTCCGACTGCTCAGCGAACGCGAGCTGGAGGTGTTGCGCGAGATGGCGGAAGGCAAGTCGAATGCCTCGATTGCCGACAGCCTGCACCTTTCTGAGTCATCCGTCGAGAAGTACGTGAACACGATCTTCTCGAAGCTCGGCCTGAACGAAGAACGGTCGTTGAGCCGCCGCGTCGCCGCCGTGCTCACCTACCTGCGGATAGCCAGAACCTAACTCGGATTCTCCCCTTGGCACAACCCGTATTTAATGTGGTGGGGGAGGCGAGATTTTGAACTTCTTCTCGGCAGGGTGGCCGTACACATTAAGGAAATCCCGGACAGGCTGCGGTGACCTGGCTCAGCGGGGGCCCTTCAGACGCCCAGCAATCGGGTTAGGGCGCTGATGGCGGCTGCGGCGTCGTCCGTATTCACGTCGATAGGAGCCACGTAGTCGGGCGGATAGGGCGATCCCTTCCGAACCACGTAACGAAGGTCTGGGAAGAACTCGACGTGTGCAGGCTGAATGTCGTCGAGGGGGAACTGCGAGCCTCGGGCAAGACACAGACGGTTCACGCTGGTAAACGGGTAGAACTGGCGCAACCCGGTGTCCCGGCTGGCTTCGAGCAAAGCCAAGAGCGCCTCGTCGTCCCCAATGCTCTTGATAGTGGCCAACTTACCTCATGCATCAGCGCTGACCACCTCTCTGCTGATTGAGTTTTGCACCCCTACACCCTCTCGCCAAGAGCCAATCAACGGTTTCGCACCACACCAGGATGCTGGCCGAAGCTGGGCTGATCGTCGGAGAGAAACGAGGCCGATGAATGTGGTGGCGAGTCGAACCGGATCGTCTGGCCGCGATCCAAGCAGCTCTCGGCGGCTAACGGCACCTCCAGGAACTCTCCCCTTAGGACCTGAACGCGACAGCCGTGAACCCTGTCCACGGCTGAATTCATCGGCGAGGGTGCAGATGGTTTGGGAGGCTGCGATAGAGGCGAATGCGTGCGGGGTCGACCACCCGACGCTGCGCTGGTTCGGTGCGGCCGACGGTCGACCGCTCAGTCCTCAGGCCAGCTCCGGCACTCCGGGCGTCGGACCCGGATCGTCCCGCATCACGGCAGGACGACGATCGTCCCCCTCATGCCCGCCTCGTAGTGGCCGGGGGCGTGGCAGGCGAAGGCGAACGGTCCGGCCGCATCGAACGTGTAGGTCAGCGATTTCGTCTGCATCATCACGATATCGGCGACCTCAGACGTGCCCGCCTTGTCGCCGGCCACGTCGGCCGCCGGCCCGACCATGAACTCGTGGCTCCTCATCCCCATCGTCGTGACCTCGAAGCTGATCGTCTCGCCTTGCTTGACGGTCACGTCGTCGGGGTAGAAGCGGAGTGCGTCGCTGGCGATGAGGCGTACGACGCGGGGTGCAGAGACTGTCCCGGCGACGAAGCCCGGCGCGCCCGGAGCGGGAGCTGAGCCGAAGTTGGCTGCGCCGAAGCCCATCATCTCACCGGGGCCAAAGTCCCAGGGGGCAGCTTGGCCGGGCAGCGAGCCGGGTCCGGAGCTGAACACGGCACCGACCGCCATGAGAATTGTGCCCGCAGCGGCGACAGCGGCCCCAAGAACGGCGAGTCGACGGTCGGGCACGTTCAGTACCCCAGCGTCTTCTTCGCCTGCTCGAACTCCTGCTGGGTCATCTCCCCGCGGGCATACCGCTCACGCAGGATATCGAGCGGCCTCGGTCGCTCGGGGTCACGGCTCGCTCCGCCGCCGTTCACCGCACTGATGGCCCAGACGATCAGTACCACCACGCCGATCATCATGAGCAGGCCACCGATCATCCAGATCCAGCCGAAGGAGCCGCCGCCGAAGCCGTATCCCATCATGGTCGAGCCTCCATCACGAACCTCCGAAAGTCAGTCCAGGCGAGCCAGCCCCATTCGAGTACGAGTCGCCTGAAGACTCCGGCGGTGTCGAACCGTGGGTAAGTTGAGGCGCCTCTCGCCCTCACAGGTTCACCCGGAATCCGGCCAGCCGGCCGCCTGCGATCAGGCCGCCGCGGGCGAGGCGGCGCTCCAGCGGGTTGCCGAGCCAGGAGTGTTCGAAGAGCACCTTCCCCGCGTGCCAGACGCGCCCCGGACCGCGCAAGTCCAGACTTGGATCGGGCTCCGCGAAGAAACTGCCAACCGCGAAGGCCGCCCGCCCCGCTCCCGTCTCGACCCAGCAGAAGCCCCTGCCGTCGAACCCGGCGGGCGCCGGCCGGCCGGCGAAGCTCGCGGCGATCTCCCGAGCGACGACGAGCGCCTGGGCATGGGCGAAGACGCCTGCCCGCGGGAGTGGCTTGCCGTTGGTCAGGGTGATTGTGGTCACATCGCCCACCGCGTAAACGCGTTCGTGGGCGGTCTGTAGCGTGCTTCGCTCGACCGGGATCCAGCCCGCCTCGTTGGCGAGACCGGATCCGTGGATCGCGGCTGGAGCGCGGTGGGGCGGCACCGCCGCCAGCAGCTCGTACCCGGCGCGCGTTCCATCGGTGAGCACCAGCTCGGCCGCCGCCGGTTCGAAGCGGTCAATGGGACTCCTCGGGTGGAAGCGGATGCCTTTCGCCTCGAGGAGCCCGACGACGGCGGCGCCCAGCACCGGACCGGCCACGGGCATCGGCTGCGGCTCAGGCGTATAGAGGTCGATCTGACTCGCCTCGCGCAGGCCTCGGCGGCGCAGCTCGTCGTCGAGCAAGAGCGCCGCCTCGAAGGGCGCGGCGGGGCACTTGTAGGGCAGGGCGCTCACCGCCACCACCACTCGACCGCCGCGGAACGACTCGAGGGCCCTGGAGCACGCCGCGGCCCCCTCGGGGGAGAAGAAGTTCAGTGCGGCATCCTGATAGCCGGCCACCGCGTCGGGCGCAAGTTCAGCGCCGAGAGCAATCACGAGCGCGTCGGCGGAGAGGACGCCGGCCGCCGTCTTGATCTCCCTCGCCTGCGGATTGATCTCCCGGACCTCGGCCTCCACGAGCTCGACCCCCCGAGCCAGAAGGGAGCGGAGTGGGCACTCGATCCGCTCGCGGCGTCTTCGGCCCACCATGAGCCAGAGCAGGGAGGGTTGGAAGAGATGGCGCGCCTCGCGCTCGACCAGCACTACGCGGTCGCGGGGATCGAGCAGACGCCGCAGCTCGTTGGCGGCCACCAGGCCGCCAACCCCGCCACCGAGCACGAGGACCGTCCGTGCGGCCATCAGAACGTCACCACCTTGTCAGCCCAGAGGGTCCAATCCGCGAGCTCGGCCATGGAGGAGCGGTGCGCGCCCGCCACCAGGTCCGCGTCGATCAGTCCCCGCGCGTCCAAGCAGGTCCCGCAGGCCCCGACCGGGACCTGCTTGGACGCGAGCCCGCGCAGCATGCGCTCGAGGTTGTAGTACCCATCCGGCGTCTTCTGGTCCGCCTTCGCACAGGCCACCGCATCGGCCATCAAGAAGAGGCGCAACTCGGTGCCCTCGGTCTTTGCAAGCGACATCGCCAGGCGCAATCCGTTGTAGGACCGCTCGGTGCCGTAGGGCGGATCGTTGAGGATTATGAGGGCCTTCATTGGTTGCGTGGATCTCCATCCTGTGGCGAACACGGCGTTCCGCCCACCGGGCCCCTGGGGAGTCTCGTTCTTCCTATCTTCAAAGTATCGTTAGAATACCAGAGTGATGGACGGGCGAGCCGCCCATGAACCTCGGATCCGCCAGAGATGAACAACATGTCCCTTGATCGGCCTGAACGTGCTGGGTTCAATCGCGAAGCGAAGGATGCTCTCAACGAGCAGTTCGCCCGCATCGGCAAGGCCCTCGCCAGCCCCCGCCGGGTGGAGATCATCGATCTGCTCGCCCAAGGTGAGCGGAGCGTCGATGCCCTGGCCGTGCGAGCCGAGATCACGGTCGGGCTCGCCTCCGCCCATCTGCAGGTGCTGCGTCGGGCGGGTCTGATCATGGCCCGGCGAGCAGGGACACGAGTGATCTACCGGCTCGCCGGAGACGACGTGTATCGGCTACTCGCGTCAGTCCGAAAGTTCGCCGCCGACCGCCTGGCCGAGACCGATCGAGCGGCCCGCGCCTACCTTGGCGATGCGGATCCACTCGAGCCGGTGAGTCGCGAGGAGCTCCTCCAGAGGGTCAGGCTCGGTGACGCTGTTGTCCTCGATGTGCGACCTGCCGAGGAATACCACGCCGGCCACATTGCCGGGGCGATCTCGCTGCCGCTTGAGGAACTCGAAGCGCGCCTAGCGGAACTCCCGGCTGCGATCGAGGTCGTCGCCTACTGTCGCGGCCCCTTCTGCGCCTTGGCGCCCCAGGGCGTCGCGCTGCTGCGACGGCACGGGCTGCGCGCCCGCCGACTCGAAGATGGCTTCCCGGAGTGGCGATTCGCCGGCCTGCCCGTCGCTGTCGGACATTCGCCGATATAGCCGTGGGCGGCATCTACCTCGACTACAACGCCAGCACCCCGATCGACCCTCGGGTCGCAGCGGTGATGCGGCCCCTGCTCGACGGCCCCTACGCCAACCCGTCCGCGACGCACGCGGGCGGTCGGGCAGCCCGCGAGATCGTTGATCAGGCGCGCACCCAGGTGGCCTCCCTTCTCGGCTGTGCCTCCGACGAGGTCATCTTCACCAGCGGTGGCAGCGAGGCCGACAACCTTGCCCTCGTCGGCGTCTATCTCGCGCTGCGTGATCACGGCGACCACATCATCACGACCGCCGTCGAGCATCCCGCGATACTCGAGACCGCCCGCTTTCTCGAGCGCCTCGGTGCGCGTATCACCTACCTCGACGTGGATGGGACCGGTCGCATCGACCCCGATGACGTGCGCCGGGCGATCACAGCTCGAACGATCCTGGTCAGCGTCATGCACGCGGACAACGAGGTTGGAACGATCGAGCCGATCGAGGCCGTGAGCGCCATCACCCGCGAGCGCGGCATCCTGCTCCACACCGACGCCGCCCAGTCGGTTGGCAAGATCCCGACCAAGGTCGACGAGCTCGGCGTCGATCTGCTCTCCATCGCGGGCCACAAGCTCTACGCGCCGAAGGGCGTGGGCGCCCTGTACGTCCGCCGCGGCGTGCGCCTCGAGCCGCTCATCCACGGGGCGAGCCACGAAGCCGGACGTCGAGCCGGGACCGAGAGCGCGCTCCTCGCGGCCGCCTTGGGCGCGGCGTGCGAGCTGGCCGCTGACCTCGGCCCGATGGATGAGGTCCGGCGCCTGCGCGACCTCTTCTGGGGGCTGCTGCAGACCCGCTTCGGTGAGCGCGTCGTGCTCAACGGCCACCCTCTGCACCGACTGCCGAACACGCTCAGCGTCTCGTTTGTCGGTCGCGTCGGGGCGGACATCCTGGTGGCGCTCGATGATGTCGCGGCCTCCACGGGCTCCGCCTGCCACGCCGGGTCAGTTGAACTCTCGCCCGTTCTGCGCGCAATGGGCGTGGCGCCCGGGGTCGGGATGGGAGCGATCCGGTTCAGCCTCGGCCGGGGCACGATCGCGGCTGAGATCCACCAGGTCGTCGGGCGCCTCGACCGTGTCCTCACGGCAGGCGTGGGGACGTCCCTTGGCGGCGGATGACGCCCCGGAGTTGGCACCCGTCGGAGGTGGCATCTGGAGGGGCGCGATGATAGCGGCGTGCGGAGCCGCCCGCCACTCTTCGGATGCCCTGGCTTGTGACCTGGGGGTCAGCTTCATTCTTCTTAAACCTCGGATCCTTCTCCCTCGGACGTGGGCTTCATCCCACCCCCTCCGGAGCCATCCAGCCCTTCACGTGGGTGCGGCCTCGAATGCCGACGCTCCTTGGTGGTAGGCTCTCGCCCGGATCTTGCTCAGCCCCCCTGTCCGGGAGAGGAGTGTCCATGTCTGGCGAGGGCCCCAAAAGTCTCCAATCACGTGGGTTTTGATGTCTGAGGCGGCGCCTCCCGAGAGCGCAACGCTTTCAAGCGGCGGGGTGAGCCTGGCGACGATTGCGCGGGGGTGGACTCGTATCGGCTGCATCGGCTTTGGCGGTCCTCCCACCCACATAGTGCTACTCAGGCGGCTCTGCGTCACCGAGCGCAGTTGGATCTCGGCGGCCGAGTTCGAGGACGGGATCGCCGCCACCAACCTTCTGCCCGGACCGGCGTCGACCCAGCTCGCCATCTTCTGCGCCTGGCGACTTCGTGGCCGCCTCGGCGGGCTTCTCGGCGGGGTCTGTTTCATCGTTCCCGGCCTGATCGTCATTCTGGCGCTCTCGTCGCTCTTCCTTGCGAGCCGGCCACCGCACTGGGCGGAGGGGGCGGCCGCGGGAGCCGGCGCGACCGTAGCGGCGGTGGCGCTCACCGCGGCTTTGGGCCTCGTGCCGGCGAGCTGGGGGCGAATGGGTTCCCGGTGGTCCCAGCGCACCCGCTGGGTTCTCTACGCGATCACAGGGGGGGCGCTGCGGCAACGATCGGTCCTTACCTGGTCCTGGTGCTCGTGGCGAGCGGCGCCCTTGAGGTTGGCGTGAGAACATTCAGGCCCCGGCTCCCGACCTCGATCGGGAGCTATTTCGCCTTCCCCTTAATCGCAACAATTGGATCCGTGGGTGCTCTTGGCGCACTCGCCTGGGAGGCGTTCAAGGTGGGGGCCCTCTCCTACGGTGGCGGCTTTGTGATCATCCCGCTCATGCAGTTCGATGCCGTCCACACCTACCACTGGATGAGCAACGCTCAGTTCCTGAACGCCGTTGCGCTGGGCCAGATAACACCCGGACCCGTCGTCCAAACCGTCGCCGTTGTCGGCTACGCCGCAGCGGGGTTCGGCGGCGCTCTTCTCGCCGCCTTCATCGCGTTCACGCCGTCGTTCCTCTTTGTGCTCTTCGGTGGGCCGCACTTCGACCGGATCCGGGCGAGTGTCGGCGTCCAGGCCTTCCTCACCGGGGCTGGGCCCGCCGCGATCGGGGCGATCGCGGGTGCGGCCGTCCCACTCACCCTTGCGCTCTCCCATCGCTGGCAGGTCGGAGTCCTCGCGGCGGCATTCGTCTGGCTGGTCCTGTTTCGACGCAACGTTGTGGTCGCTCTGGTCGCCGCTGGACTGATCGGTGTCGCCGGATCGTTCGCAGGACTCCCGGTGGGCCCTTAAGCCTCGCCGGACAGGACCGCAATTCTCTCCAATGATTCGCCCTTGAGCCAGGTGCGCCGCAGAGCAAGTGAGAAGCCGAGGTCGGTCACCCCATTCGCAAGCTCGCCATGGTCAGGCACTCGCGATCGCCACCAGCCGGTCGGCAGCCTCTTGGTGCGTCCAACCTGTCAAGCTCCCTTGTCATGTGGGATGACCGAAGCCAAATTACCGAGAGCCTCCAGGACCTGCCGACCATCCTTGACGCGCTGAGGCGCCTCGGGGGCTCGTCCCGCGATGGCGAATGGGGGGTGCTGGAGGTTGCTGAGCACTTCGCCCGGGCGGACGCCGGCTATCTCCGGCGCCTTCGCGCTGCCGTGGAGGGGCTTGAACCGCCGACTCCTTCAGTGCCGCCCCAAACACTGGTGGTCAGC
>DATLQT010000100.1:0-82469 GCA_035535055.1 Candidatus Dormiibacterota bacterium
CGTGGGACCGCCACTCCACGGTCGGCCAGGTAGGAAGCCCACGCCTTGGCGTGGCGCCTCTCGTCCGCGGCCAACTGCTCGAGCTGCTTCTTGGTGGCCGGGCTGCGCGCAACCCCCGCCAGGCGCGCGTAGAGGTCGGCCATTCGCACCTCGCGCTCCCAGTTGCCCCGCATCTCGGGTGATTCGAGGACCTTCATGTCCCGCTGCCCGAACGAACGGTCCAATAGGCTGCCAGGCCCTCCCGCCACCCCGGCAGCGGCGCCGTGCGAATCGAGGCGAGGCAGCCATTGCGCGGCCGCGCGGCGCCTTCGGGTGAGGTTGCGATGGCAGCCAGCGGCGCAGTCACGCCGGCCAGTCGGAGGATCTCGGAAGCGAACTCGTGGAACGAGCAACAGCCCTCGGCCACCAGGTGCAGCAACCCGCTGAGTCCCTCTTCCGCGGCCGCGATGGTGGCCTCGGCGAGATGGCCCGTGTAAGTTGGGTTCAGGCGCTGGTCCGCCACCACCGCAAGGGGTTGACCGGCCTCGGCCCGGTCGAGCAGCCGGTCTGGAAAGCTGCCGCCCTTGACCGCCGATCCGCCTGGTCCGAAGAGTCCCGAGCTTCGAACGACCAAGGCGTCCGGCAGTTCATGGAGAACCTGGATCTCGCCCTCGCGCTTGGAACGCGCGTAGGCGCTGGTCGGGCGCGGCTCGTCGGCCTCGGTGTACGGAGCAGACGCAACCCCGTCAAATACGTAGTTGGTGGAAAAGTGGATCAGCCTCGATTTTTCGAGGCGGCACGCCCGGGCGAGGGTCCCGGCGCCGAAGGCGTTCACCTTCATCGCGACGTCGGGTTCTTGCTCGGCTCGATCCACCGCGTTGTAGGCGGCGCAGTTGAAGACCGTCGTCGCCCCGGTTCGAGCAATCGCCTCGCGGAGAGGATAGAGATCGGTAACCGACAGCTCGTCCCTACCCGGCGCGTAGGCTCCCGGAAGCAGCCGCGACAATTCGCGACCCAGCTGGCCTTGGCCGCCGGTGATCAGGTACCTCGCCTCGGTCATGGAGGCTCCATGCTTTCACAGTCGATCTGGAACTCCCCCGGGGATGCGGGCCAGGCGCCCGCCGGCGCCGGTCGGCGCGGACCGAAAGTCGCTCAGGCGTCGTGCTGCGAGCGGAGCCTGTCCAGGCGGTCACGCTTGAGCTCCAGCGCCCGCCGTAGGGCGGTTTGAAGCGCTCCGTCGTTCATCGGGACGACTCGGAGCCGCGCCTCTAGTTCGCGGACCTCGACCTCGGCGCGGGTGAGTTCGAGGTCGATTGTGTGCTTAGCCATGGTTGATCCTTCGATTCGGGAGAACCCGGTGAGCGGCGAGTTTGTTTCGCCAGCGCACGAATCAGTCTAAGTCATCCCGGGCCCCGGATTCCCTCCGGGCGGACGGGCGTCAATCCAGGCTGATAGCCTGCCGCAGCTTCTCAAAGAAGCCCTTCGCGATCTTCTCCGGCTTGCCGGTCAGACCGCCGATCTGCTTCAGGTGGTCCTTCTGCTGGGAGTTAAGGTCCTTTGGAACGACGACCTGGACGACAACGTACTGGTCGCCGCGACGACCGGTCCGGACATGCGGAATCCCTTTCCCCGAGAGCCGGAAGGTCTGTCCATATTGGGTGCCGGGAGGAATCGAGACCTGCACCGGCCCCTCGACGGTCGGCACCTCGATGTGGTCGCCAAGGGCAGCCTGGACCATGTTGACCTTGAGCTCGTAGACCACGTCCTGGTCGCGGCGGCTCAGGTGAGGGTGTGGCTTCACGCGCACGACCACGTACAGATCGCCCGGGGGTCCGCCGCGCACTCCCGCCTCGCCCTCGCCCGTCAACCGGATCTGCGACCCGGTGTCCACCCCGGCGGGAATCCGGAGGTTAAGGCGCTTTGTTCGCTCGACCCGACCCTGCCCGCGGCATCCAGAGCAGGGCTGCCTGACGATGCGGCCCTGTCCCTGACAGGCTGGGCAGCTCACAACGTTGACCACCTGTCCAAATATCGACTGCGCGCTGCGGCGCACCTGCCCGCTCCCGCCGCAGGTGGAGCAGGTCTCGACCTGGGTGCCCGGCTCGGCGCCGTTCCCAGAGCATTTCTCGCAGATGACCAGACGAGGAACCTCGATCTCCCGCTCGGCCCCGAGGTAGGCCTCCTCGAAGTCGATGGTCAGGTCGTATCGAAGATCGGATCCGCGGAGGTTGCGCGCCTGTCCCCGTCCCGAGAACCCCCCACCGAAGAAGGCGTCGAAGATGTCCCCGAAACCGAACCCATCGAACCCCTCCGCCCCGCCCGCGGCGTTGACGCCGGCGTGCCCGAACATGTCGTAGGAGCGACGCCGATCAGGGTCCGAGAGCACCTGATAGGCCTCTGCCGCCTCCTTGAAAAGGCGCTCGGCCTCGGCGTTGTCCGGGTTCCGATCCGGGTGGAGCTCCATCGCCAGCTTGCGGAACGTCCGCTTCAGCTCCTCTGGGGGGCAGTCCCGGGCTACCCCCAGGACCTGGTAGTAATCCCTCTTAACCGCCAACTGGGCGCGCCACTCTGACCAGGGCCGGACGGACGACGCGGTCGTTCAGCCGGTACCCGCGCCGCACCTCGGTCACCACGGTGTCCTCGGGGTGTTCGCTGGACTCCTCGTGTCCGATCGCTTCATGCAGGCTCGGGTCGAAAGGCTGGCCGACGGCTTCGATCGGTTGAACTCCCTGGGCGGCCAGGAGTTCCTCCAACTGCTGGAGGCTCAACTTCAGGCCCTTCACCCAAGCATCGCCGGCCGATTCGGGAGTGGACTCGAGTACCCGATGGAAGTTATCGACGACGGGGAGAAGCTTACCGATCAGCTCGGCATTGGCCGAACGAACCAGGTCGGACTGCTCCTGGCGCGCCCGCTTCTTGTAGTTGTCGAAGTCCGCCGCGAGCCGTAGATAACGGTTCGAGGCCTCCTCGGCCTCTGCCTCCAACTGCTCGATCTTGGATCGCAGGCTTGCTGTGGTGGTCATGGTTCAGATCTATTCTTACCGGCTTTGGTCGGAAGCTAACCCAAGCCTCGTTCGATATGGACTCAGGCCGAGATCTCAGCCATCCGCTCGCTTGCCGCGCGGGCCACCGCCCCGAGCCGGCCGACGATCTGGGCGTACTGCATGCGGGTCGGGCCCACGACCCCCAGGGTGCCCTTTAGCCGCCCCGAAGGCCCATAGGTCGTCAGGGCCACGGTGCATGACCGCAGTTGCTCGGTTCCGTTTTCGGATCCGATCACCACCTGAAGGTCGGATTCCCCGATGAGGTTTCTGAGAAGTCCGGAAAGATGGCGGCTCTCCTCGAGGATCTCAAGCACCTCCTGGAGCCGGTTGGCATCGCTGAACTCGGGCTGCTTCAGCAGGTTGCGGACGCCGTCGTGGACCACCAGCGTTTCAGCACCCTGCTCGAACTGGTCGAGCAGGTCATGAATCCGCTGCAGGATGTCGTGCTCGGGGCCGGACGGCAACGTCTCGGTTCGTTGGGCGATGGCCTCCCGATCCTGGCCAGCGAGGTAGCTGAGGATGCGGGTCGCGAGCTTGCTCAAGCTGTCCTGCTCCATCCCAACGCTCAACTCGAGGACCTGCTGGCGAAGGATGTTGCCCTCCATCAGGAGGATCAGCAGAACCGCCTGCGGTTCGAGGGAGACGAGATCGAGGTGCTTTACGCGTCCTCGAGGTCCGTGCGGCGCCGTCACCACCGAGGCGTTCTGGGTGACCGTCGCGACCACCATCGCCACCTTCTCGACGAAGGCCTGGGCTTCGGCAGGCGCGCTGCGGATCTGCTCGGAGATGTAACCGCCGACCTTGGGATTGAGCGTTTCGGAATCCATCAAAAAGTCCACGAAATATCGATAGCCGAGGTCGCTGGGGATCCGCCCGGACGAAGTGTGCGGCTGGATCAGGTAACCCAGGTCCCCCAGGTTGCTCAATTCGTTGCGGACCGTCGCTGAGCTGAGGTTCAGGAAATACCGACTCACCAGCGCCTGGGAGCCGACCGGGATCACGCTCTCGGTGAACTCGTGGACGACTGCCTTGAGGATCGCGCTCTTGCGGGGTTCCATTAGCACTCCGAGGTCCTGAGTGCCAATCCTAGCTAGGAATCAGCCTTTTAGAGCACTTCGAGGGCGATCTGGTTGTGAAGATCGAGTCCCCGCCTAGTCGGCAGGACGCGCTCCCCATCCGTTTCTATTAAACCGGCGGCCTCCAGCCGGGAGAGCTCCTCCGCGAATCCGTCCGGTGCCACGACTCCGGCTGTCGTTCGCAGCCCGAGCAGCAGTCGCTCGGCGGCCGCGAGCCGGGGAGTCAGCGTCTCGCCATCCTCCACGAAGTCCGCCTTTGAGATGTAGTCCTGCGGCCGCGACCAGTTCCACCAGCGCTGCGACGAATCGCCGGACCGCGAGTACGAGTGCGCCCCACACCCAGCGCCGTAGACCGGCCGGCATGACCAGTAGGACTGGTTGTGGAGTGACTCTAGTCCGGGCCGGCTCCAGCTCGACACCTCGTAGCGCCGGTAGCCCGCGCCAGTGAGCTCGGACTGGCACCGCTCCAAGAACGCCCACTGGGTGTCGGGATCGACGGCGGGGAGCCGACCCTCGGTCCGCCGCCGATGAAGGGGCGTCCCCTCCTCGATCGTGAGGCAGTAACACGACAGGTGCTCCGGTCCGAGGTCGATCGCCTGGCGCAAGGTGTCCTGCCAGGACTCCACCTTCTGGAAGGGCACCGCGTAGATCAAATCGATGCTGAGATTCGTAAACCCGGCCTCGCGTGCCTGGCGCACAGCTCGCCGGGCCTGCGACCCGTCGGTTCTCCGCTCGAGCACGGCGAGGGCTCGCGGGTCGAATCCCTGGACGCCGATGCTGAGCCGGTTGACGCCGGCGCGCCGCCAGGCCGACAGCTTGGCGGAGTCGGTTGACGCCGGGTTTGCCTCCAGGGTGATCTCGGCGTCGGGGCTCAGATCGAACCCACCGCGAATCAGCTCGAGGATGCGGTCGATCGACTCCGCCGGGAGCAGGCTCGGGGTGCCGCCACCGAAGTAGACGGTGGACAAGGGACCGAAGGGAAGCCGTCGCGCGGCCGAGCCAAGCTCCCGCTCCAGCGCAGCCACGTAAGGCTCCATCAGGCCATCGAGGCGGGCATAGGCGTTGAAGTCGCAGTAGCCGCACTTGTGCCGGCAAAAAGGTATGTGGAGGTACAGGTGCCGAAAAGGCTGCATGTTAAGAACGTCGATCGTGGGGCCGATCGCCACCGAATGTGAGCTCACTCCCGGAGCTTGTCGAGCTCGCCCTCGACCAGGTCGACAAGCTCGCCGATGGTCCCCGCGTCAAAGGCGAGCTTGATGCCGGCGGCCTGGTAGAGCTCAGGTAAGGGACGGGTGGCCCCGAGGCCGAGCGCACGCCGGTAGGCCGCGACGGCCTCTTCCTGGTCATGCAGCGCGTTCCGCCAGACCTGGAGCGCCCCCAGCTGGGCGATGCCATATTCGATGTAGTAGAAGGGAACCTCGAAGATGTGCAGCTGCTGGTACCAGCGGGCGACCCACTCGGCCGTCAGCCCGGAGTAGTCGACGCCGGGCTCGAAGCGCCTCCGAAGGGCGAGCCACGAGGCGTCGCGTGCAGCCGCGTCCCCACCGCTGGCGTCCGTGTAGATCCAGTGCTGGAACGCGTCCACGGTCGCGCAATGAGGAAAGAAGGTGAGAATGCCCTCGAGGTGGTCGATACGGGCCCGCCGGTAATCCTCCTCGCTGTAGAAGCCGCCCTGCTCGCGACTCCAATAAGGGGCTGAGAGAAGCTCCATCGCCATCGAGCCGACCTCGGCCATCTCCATGCCCGGCCAGCGCTGGCAGAACAGGAGGTCGTTCTCGAACTGTTCGAAGCCATGGAAGCAATGGCCGGCCTCGTGGACGAGGGTAATCAGGTCGTCGGCCACACCGGCGGCGTTCATGAAGATGAGCGGGCGCTTGCGCCGTGGGAGGTCGGTCATATAACCCCCGGGCGCCTTGCCCTTCCGGCTCTGGAGGTCGAGCAACCCCTCGGACTGCATCGTCTTGAAGTTGGCGCCCAGCTTCGGATCGACCTTCTCGAAGACGTTCACAGCGCGCTCGACGAACTCCTCTGTGCTGGCGAACGGTCGCAGCGCGGGCCGCCCCAGTTGGTCGACCCCCAGGTCCCATGGCCGTAGGATCTCGACCCCCATCTGCTTGCGGCGTCGGTCGAGGATGCGAGCAACGGCGGGCACGACCTTGTCTTCGACCGCCTGGTGGAAGGCGTAGCAGTCTTCCGGGGTGTAGTCGAAGCGGTGCTTCTCGACGTGCATGTAATCCCGAAAGTTGTCGAACCCCGAGTTGCGCGCAAGCTTTTGACGAAGGCGGTATTGCTCGTCGAACAAATGAGCCAGCTGGTCGCGAGCCGCGACGTACGGCTGTCGATGCAACCGCCACGCCCTCTCCCTGATCGTACGATCGGGATCGAGCATGAAGGGCCGCAGCCGGGGCAGCGGAAGCTCCTCGCCCTCCCACTCGGCAGTAAAGGCGCCGACGACCTTCTGGTACTCGGCCCCGAGCTTTTCAACGTCCGCCTTGAGAGGCACGCTCTCCTCGCGGAAGATCTCGTTCGTGGTCCGGAAGCGGCGCAGGGATTCCTCGAGGTCGGCGGTCGAGTAGCCGACATCTAAAAGCCGGCGGCTTAGCCTCACCCGCTGCTCGGCAGCGTTGGGCTCGATCTCGGTCTGGAAGCGGAGGTTGTCCGCCTCCTTAACGGGATCGGCGGTGTCGCAGGTGTAGTCGAAGTAGGTCTGCTCCCGGGCCTCGGCGAGAAGGTCTTCAAAGCTGGACCAGTCATCCAGCCACTCCTTGGCGTCGGCCAACGTCAGCTCCCGGTAGAACAGGTCGTTGTAGAAGGGCAGGATCTCGTCCCAGCTGAGCCTGGCGAAATCCTTCGAGGACTCGGGCAGCGCGATCATCCTTCCTCCTGTCGATTCCCCGCCGCGGATTGATTCTCCAGGCCGTCAACGCTACCCGCAGAGGCGGCCGCGAGGTCGGCCACCTGGCCTCCACTGAGCTCGACCAGCCGCGCCGGCGAGATCGAGAACACCGAATCTGGGCGCCCGGCGGCCGCCCAAACCACCGTGAACCCGAGCAGCTCGCGGTCGATGTAGACGGGGAGGCGCGAAGCGTGGCCGAAAGGAGGCACCCCGCCGATCGAGTAACCGGTGGCAGCGCGCGCGGAGTTGGCATCCAGCTTGGCCACCGGACCACCCGCCAGGGCGGCCAGGCGGTTCGGGTCGAGGCGGTTGGACCCACTGACCAGCGCCACCACCGGCCGGCCGCCGGCCGAGAAGACCAGCGACTTGACGATCTGCCCCAGGGCACAGCCGACGGCCCGCGCGGCGTCGTCGGCAGTCCGGGTTCCCTCGGGGAACCGCCGAACCTCGAGGCCGGCCAAAAGGTCGGCTAGCCTGGCGGCCACGTCAGCTGGCGCCCGCCGAGCACGTGGAGGTGGACGTGGTACACGGTCTGACCGGCGTCGGAGCCTTTGTTGAAGACCAGCCGATAGCCGGACTCTCCGATGCCCCTCTCTCGCGCGATCTCGTGCGCCGTGGCGAAGAGCCTTCCGAGCAGGCGGTGGTCGTCGAGCTCGGCGATGGTCTCGACATGGGCCGTCGGTACCACCAGGAAGTGGACCGGCGCCTGGGGATTGACGTCGGCGATCGCCACCAGGTCCGGCTCCCGACGCAGCGGCTTGAAGTCCGGATCGGCGATCAACCGGCAGAAGATGCAGTCCGCCAACCTATTTACTCAGCCTCCTTGAAACCCGCCTCAATCGAGCGACAGGACCGCCATGAAGGCATCCTGGGGGATCTCGACGGACCCCACCCGCTTCATCCGCTTCTTACCTTCCTTCTGCTTCTCGAGCAGCTTCCGCTTGCGGGTGATGTCACCTCCGTAGCACTTCGCCAGCACATCCTTGCGGAGCGCCGACACCGTCTCGCGGGCGATGATCTTGCCCCCGATGGCGGCCTGGATCGGAACCTCGAACAGCTGCCGCGGGATGATCGTCTTCAGCTTCTCAGCCAGCTTTCGACCCTGGCCGGCCGACCGGTCGCGGTGGACGATCATCGAGAGGGCGTCGACCGGGGTGCCGCCGACCAGGACGTCGAGCTTGACGAGGTCGCCGGCCCGAAAGCCGATGACGTCGTAGTCCATCGAGGCGTACCCCTTGGACCGCGACTTGAGGGCGTCGTAGAAGTCGTGGATGATCTCGGCGAGCGGAATCTCGTATTCGAGAACCGCGCGACCGCCGAGCTGATGCTCCAGGTTCTTGAACTTTCCACGGCGCTCCTGGCAGAGCTCCATCATCGCCCCGAGATAGGTGCTGGGGACGATTATCGAGAGCTTCACGTAGGGCTCCTCGATGTGCTCGTAGGTGGTGCTCTCGGGCAGCAGCGAGGGATTGTCGATCTCGATCAGCTGGCCGCCCTTCATGAGAACCCGGTAGGCGACCGTCGGCGCGGTGGTGATCAGATCGAGGTCGAACTCCCTCTCGAGTCGTTCCTGGACGATCTCCATGTGGAGCAGGCCGAGGAAGCCGCAGCGAAAGCCAAACCCGAGAGCGGCCGAGTTCTCGGCCTCGTAGATGAGCGAGGCATCGTTGAGCTGGAGCTTCTCGAGCGCCTCCTTCAGGTCCATATAGTCCTCGCCCACGGTCGGAAAGAGGCCGGCGTAGACCATCGGCTTGACGGCCCGGTAACCTGGCAGCGGCGCCGTAGCGCCGTGGTCGGCGGTGGTGACGGTATCCCCTACGCGCGCGTCCGCGACATTCTTGATGGCCGCCGTGAAGTAGCCGACCTCGCCGCTGCCCAGTTCCTCAAAGGCCCTCATCGAGGGGGTGAAGACGCCCACCTCGTCGACGTCGTGGACGGCCCCGGTGTTCATCATCCGGACCTTCATGCCCGGCGCTATCCGGCCATCCATGACCCGGATGTAGACGATCACGCCGCGGTAGGCGTCGTAGTGGGAGTCGAAGACCAGGGCCCGGAGCGGCGCATTCCGTTCCCCCGATGGCGGCGGTACCGAGCGCACCACGGCCTCCAAGATCTCCTGGGTGCCCAAGCCCTGCTTGGCGGACGCGAGCAGCATCCGCTCGCGGGGGATGCCGGTGACCTCGGCGATCTCTCCCGCCACCAACTCGGGCTGGGCTGCCTCGAGGTCGATCTTGTTGATCACCGGGACGATCGCCAGTCCGGCCTCCACCGCGTGGTAGAGGTTGGCGAGGGTCTGGGCCTCGATCCCCTGGGCGGCGTCGACCACCAAGAGCGCTCCCTCGCAGGCGGCCAGGGAACGGGAGACCTCGTAGGCGAAGTCGACGTGGCCCGGGGTGTCGATCAGGTTCAGCTGGTAGGTCTCGCCGTCGCCGGCGGCGTAGCTCAGCCGAACCGCCTGGAGCTTGATCGTGATCCCGCGCTCGCGCTCGAGGTCCATCGAATCGAGGACCTGAGCCTGCATGTCCCGCTTGCTGATGGCGCCTGTGAGCTCAAGCAGCCGGTCGGCGAGGGTGGATTTCCCATGATCAATATGGGCAATGATGCAAAAGTTTCTAATACGATTCAGCGGAGTCACCGGCAGGGTGACATGGTAGGGTGCCCGGCGGGACGGCTTGCCGCCCGCTCCCGCTGCTTCCCCAACCTGATGGTGCTAGAGAACCTCGAGATCGGTGCCCACCGCGCTCGCAAGAGTGATGGCTGGACCCGGGCCGAGGTCTATGAGATCTTCCCGAAGCTCGACCAGCTCGAGGGCAACCTCGCGGGCGGGCTCTCTGGGCGGGGAGCGCCAGATGCTGGTGGTCGGCCGGGCCCTGATGAGCAACCCTGCGGTGATCCTGAGGGACGAGCCGACCGAGGGCCTCGCGGCGGTCGTGGTGCAGGCGATCGGGCACCGGGTGCTCGAGCTCAAGAAGACGGGCATCGGGATCCTGCTCGCCGAGCAGAACCACCCGATGGCGCTCCGCGTCGCGGACCGCGCGGCCTTCTATGGAGAAGGGCCGGGTGGTCGAGGAGATGCCGGCCTCGGAAGCTGCCGGCAGCGAGGTCCTCAACCGGATCCTCGGCGTCTAGTGGGCACCCGCGGTCGGCAGGCCGGTCAATCGCCCCGGCCGCTACTCCTCGACGGCTGCCAGCTCGACCCGGTTGCGGCCTCCGCCCTTGGCGCGGTAGAGGGCCTGGTCGGCAGCCCGGAGCAGAACCTCGCCGGTGACCCCGTGGCGGGGGAAGACGGCCACTCCGACCGAGATCGAGACTTCTCCCAGCGGCTTGCCACGGTGCTCGAGGCGGAGCCCGGCCACCCCCGAGCAAAGCATCTCAGCGCGCGCGCGCGTGACGTCCAGGGGCGCGTCGGGGAGGATCAGGACGATCTCCTCGCCGCCGTACCGGCAGGCAATGTCCTCGGAGCGGATGTGAGCCCGGACGAACTCTCCGAGGCTCGACAGCACGGTGTCCCCGGCCGCGTGACCGAACTCGTCGTTGAAGTCCTTGAAGTGGTCGATGTCGAAGAGGATGATCCCCAGCGGTCGCGCGTAGCGGGTCGCGCGCGGGATCTCGCGGTTGATGGTCTCCTCCATGTAGCGGCGATTGAAGAGGCCGGTCAGGGGGTCCCGGATCGACTGCACGCGGAGCGTCTCGCGGAGGTTGAAGTTCGCCATTGCCAGGGCCACATGCTCGGCCACGGTTCGCGCCAAGGGCTGGATGGCCTCGACCGAGCGCCCGAGCGGCGGCTCCGCGGAGGCCCGCACGTGGAGGACGCCGATGGCGGCGCCGTGGGCCATCATCGGGACGCACAGGTACGGCGTCGGCGGAGCATCGCCGAGATGCCGGCAGCGTAGCCCGTGCTTGGGGTCCGAGACGAGGTGGAGCTGGCCCCGGCGGAGCGCCCAGCAGTCCTCCAGGGCGAAGATCTCCTCCCCTGGCAGCGCCTTGCCCCAGCTGGCGATCACCTCCAACAGGCTGCGCTCGTTGAGCATGCAGAGCGAGCCTGACTCCCCGGGGAACAGCCGCTCTACGTACTGGCCGATGGCGGCCCGCGCCTCCTCCGGCGTGTAGCAGGTCTGAAGCACCTCGCCCATCTCGTTGAGCAGGTTGGCCTCCTGGTTACGGCGCTCGAGGTCGCTGATCCACTCCCGCTGGCGGTCGTTGGCCTCCCGCAGCTCATCCTCCATGCGCCGCCGGTCGGTGATGTCCGAGAAGGCCACCACGGCGCCCTTGTTGACCCCCTTGTCGAGGATCGGAAAGGTGGTGTACTCGACCGGGAAGGAGGTGCCGTCGGAGCGCCAGAAGACCTCGTCCTCGATCTTGGCGCCGATTCCCTCGGCCACCGTCCGGTGAACCGGGCACTCGACCTCCGGGTAGGCCGAGCCGTCGGCCCGCGAGTGGTGGAAGAGCTCGTGGACGTCATCGCCGATGAGGTCTGCGACCTCGCCTCCGAACATCCGCGCGGCGGCTCGGTTCACGAAGGTGAGGCGGCCACGAGGATCGATGCCGTAGATCCCTTCGCCCGTGGACTCCAGGATCAACCGCATCGTGTCGGCCATGTCCTCATGGGCCTTCAGGAAGACCATGTTCGACACCGCCGCAACCGAATCTCCGCCCTTTCGGGCAGCAGCCGGCTTTCCCCCCATTACGCGGTCCGAATTCTATGGCTGAAACCGGCCGGGCGCAAACCACAGAGCCGCGGCTTATAACTCCGCTATCAGTTCCTCGGATACGAGGGTTTCGGTCCCCCAAATCCCTTCCTGACTGCCGTGACCCCGGTTATCCTGATAGCGACTATTACCCTTCGTCTACCCTCCGGGAATCAAGAGGAAGACGGGGCGTTGCCGGTGTTCCAATTCAGATTTCGTCGAGGGGAGCGGAATGAAGACCATGACGACTGCCGTGGGAGAGCTCGATCAGACGGCCCTCCTGAAGGTCCTGACCGAGTTCAAGCGCGGCAACTTCGCGGTCCGGATGCCGGATGACTGGACCGGGACGGCCGGCAAGATCGCCGACGCACTGAACGACGTCATCGAGGCCAACCAGCGGCTCGGCCGCGAGCTGGCCCGGGTCGGCCGCCTGGTCGGCGAGGAGGGCCGCATCTCGCAGCGGGCGACGATGCCAGCCCTCGGCGGCGAATGGGCCCAGTCGGTCGACTCCGTCAACGAGCTGATCGAAAACCTGGTCCGGCCGACCAGCGAGATGGCCCGGGTGATCGGAGCCGTCGCCGGCGGCGACCTGACCCAGACGGTTGCCACCGAGATCGACGGGCGGCCGGTTAAGGGCGTCTTCCTGCAGACCGCCAAGACCGTCAACACGATGGTCCAGCAGCTGAACGGGTTCGCCTCCGAGGTGACCCGCGTCGCGCGCGAGGTCGGCATCGAGGGCAAGCTCGGCGGCCAGGCCCAGGTGAGGGGCGTCGGCGGCACCTGGAAGGACCTCACCGACAACGTGAACCTCATGGCCGGCAACCTCACCAGCCAGGTCCGCAACATCGCCGAGGTGACGACCGCGGTCGCCAACGGGGACCTCTCCAAGAAGATCACCGTCGAGGGTCAGGGCGAGATCTTGGAGCTCAAGAACACCATCAACACGATGGTCGACCAGCTCAACGCCTTCGCCTCCGAGGTGACCCGCGTCGCTCGCGAGGTGGGCACCGAGGGCAAGCTCGGCGGCCAGGCCGACGTGAAGGGCGTCGGCGGCACCTGGAAGGACCTCACCGACAACGTCAACCTGATGGCCGGTCAGCTGACCAATCAGATCCGCAACATCGCCGATGTCACCACCGCGGTAGCGACCGGCGACCTGAGCAAGAAGATCACCGTCGACGTCAAGGGGGAGATCCTGGAGCTCAAGAACACCATCAACACGATGGTCGACCAGCTCAACGCCTTCGCCTCCGAGGTGACCCGCGTCGCCCGCGAGGTGGGCACCGAGGGCAAGCTCGGCGGCCAGGCCGACGTGAAGGACGTCGGGGGCACCTGGAAGGACCTCACCGACAACGTGAACCTGATGGCCGGTCAGCTGACCAACCAGATCCGGAACATCGCCGACGTCACCACCGCCCTCGCCAACGGCGACCTGAGCAAGAAGATCACGGTCGAGGGCCAGGGCGAGATCCTCGAGCTCAAGAACACCATCAACACGATGCTCGACCAGCTCAACGGGTTCGCCTCCGAGGTCACCCGCGTGGCCCGAGAGGTGGGCACCGAGGGCAAGCTCGGCGGGCAGGCCGACGTGCAGGACGTCGGCGGCACCTGGAAGGACCTCACCGACAACGTGAACCTGATGGCCGGCAACCTCACCGGCCAGGTCCGCAACATCGCCGAGGTGACGACCGCGGTCGCCAACGGCGACCTGAGCAAGAAGATCACCGTCGAGGGTCGGGGCGAGATCCTGGAGCTCAAGAACACCATCAACACGATGGTCGACCAGCTCAACGCCTTCGCCGGCGAGGTGACCCGCGTCGCCCGCGAGGTCGGCACCGAGGGCAAGCTCGGCGGCCAGGCCGACGTCCGCGACGTGGGCGGCGTCTGGAAGGACCTCACCGACAACGTCAACCTGATGGCCGGCAACCTCACCAGCCAGGTCCGCAACATCGCCGACGTCACCACCGCGCTGGCCAACGGCGACCTCAGCAAGAAGATCACGGTGGACGTCAAGGGCGAGATCCTGGAGCTGAAGAACACCATCAACACGATGCTCGACCAGCTGAACGGGTTCGCCTCCGAGGTGACCCGCGTCGCACGGGAGGTCGGCACCGAGGGCAAGCTCGGCGGCCAAGCCCAGGTGAAGGACGTCGGCGGCACCTGGAAGGACCTCACCGACAACGTCAACACCATGGCCGGTAACCTCACCAGCCAGGTCCGCAACATCGCCGAGGTGACGACCGCGGTCGCCAACGGCGACATCTCCAAGAAGATCACCGTCGAGGGCCAGGGCGAGATCCTGGAGCTCAAGAACACCATCAACACGATGGTCGACCAGCTCAACGCCTTCGCCTCCGAGGTGACCCGCGTCGCCCGCGAGGTGGGCACCGAAGGCAAGCTCGGTGGCCAGGCCCAGGTGAAGGGCGTCGGTGGGGTCTGGAAGGACCTCACCGACAACGTCAACCTGATGGCCGGTCAGCTCACCGAGCAGGTGCGGGGGATCGCCCGCGTCGTCACCGCTGTCGCCAACGGCGACCTGAGCAAGAAGATCACGGTCGACGCCCAGGGCGAGATCGCCGAGCTCAAGGACACGACCAACACGATGGTCGACCAGCTCAACGCCTTCGCCTCCGAGGTGACCCGCGTCGCCCGCGAGGTCGGAACCGAGGGCAAGCTCGGCGGCCAGGCGCAGGTCCGCGGCGTGGCGGGCACCTGGAAGGACCTCACCGACAACGTCAACCTGATGGCGGCCAACCTCACCGAGCAGGTGCGCGGGATCGCGCGCGTCGTGACCGCGGTCGCCAACGGCGACCTCAAGCGCAAGCTGGCCGTCGAGGCCAAGGGCGAGGTCGCCGAGCTCGGGGCGACCATCAACGAGATGACCGACACCCTGGCCATCTTCGCCGACCAGGTGACCACCGTCGCCCGCGAGGTGGGCGTCGAGGGCAAGCTCGGTGGTCAGGCCAGCGTCCCCGGCGCCTCCGGCACCTGGAAGGACCTCACCGACAACGTCAACCAGCTCGCCGCCAACCTGACGACCCAGCTCCGAGCCATCGCCGACGTGGCCACCAGCGTGACCGAGGGCGACCTCAACCGGGAGATCGGCGTCGAGGCCTCCGGGGAGGTCGCCGTGGTCAAGGACAAGATCAACCAGATGATCGTCAACCTGGCCGCGACCACCCGCAAGAACGCCGAGCAGGACTGGCTCAAGACCAACCTCGCACGCTTCACGCGCGTCCTCCAGGGACAGCGCGACCTGATGACCGTCAGCAAGATGATCCTCAGCGAGCTGGCGCCGCTGGTCAACGCGCAGCACGGCGTCTTCTACACGATGGACAGCTCCAACGCGGAGGAGCCAGTCCTCAAGTTCCAGGCGGGCTACGCCTACAAGGAGCGCAAGCACCTGGCGACCGTTTACCGGGTCGGCGAGGGACTGGTCGGTCAGTGCGCGCTGGAGAAGGAGCGAATCCTCCTGACCGGCGTCCCCGACGACTACATCAAGATCAACTCCGCGCTCGGCGAGTCGTCTCCGCTCAGCATCATCGTGCTGCCGGTCCTCTTCGAGGGCCAGGTCCGGGCGGTGATCGAGCTGGCCAGCTTCGATCGCTTCTCGGACATCCACCAGGACTTCCTGGACCAGCTGACGGAGTCGATCGGGATCGTCCTCAACACCATCGAGGCGAACATGACGACCGAGTCGCTGCTGAAGCAGTCGCAGTCGCTCGCCCACGAGCTGCAGAGCCAGCAGGAGGAGCTGCAGAAGACCAACGAGGAGCTGGAGCAGAAGGCTCGCCTCCTGGCCGAGCAGAACACCGAGGTCGAGCGCAAGAACCTGGAGGTCGAGCAGGCCAAGCGTTCACTGGAGGAGAAGGCCGAGCAGCTCGAGATCACCTCCCGCTACAAGAACGAGTTCCTGGCCAACATGAGCCACGAGCTGCGCACGCCGCTCAACAGCCTGCTGATCCTGGCCCAGCAGCTGACCGACAACCCGGACGGCAACCTGACCGACAAGCAGGTCGACTTCGCCCGCATCATCCGCTCCAGTGGCCAGGACCTGCTGGCGCTGATCAACGACATCCTCGACCTCTCCAAGATCGAGTCCGGCACGGTTGCCCTGGAGATCGCGGAGGAGCCGATGGCGGGCATCGTCGACTTCGTCGAGCGCACCTTCCGCCACGTGGCGGAGTCCAAAAAGCTCCAGTTCTCGATCGAGCTAGGAGAGAACCTTCCGGACCGCATGCGGACCGACCCCAAGCGCCTGCAGCAGGTGCTCCGCAACCTCCTCAGCAACTCCTTCAAGTTCACCGAGCAGGGCAGGGTTGGACTCAGGATCAACCTCGCCAGAGGGGGGTGGAGCGCCGACCGAGCCAGCCTCAACACCGCTTCCGGGGTGATATCCTTCGAGGTCTCGGACACCGGCATCGGGATCGCCCGCGAAAAGCACCGGCACATCTTCGAGGCCTTCCAACAGGCCGATGGCTCGACCGCCCGGCGGTTCGGCGGCACCGGCCTCGGCCTCACCATCAGCCGCCAGCTGGTGACGCTCCTCGGCGGCGAGATCAAGCTCGAGAGCGAGGTCGGCCAGGGCAGCACCTTCACCGTCTACCTGCCCGTCAAGCCGGGGCGAACCCGGCCCGAGGGACGGCGGTCGGCCGCGGCCCGGGACATCACGGAGGCCGGTGTCGGGGCGATCGAGCGAGCGGTCACCGACGGCCTCTTCCGGCCCGGGCTCAACCAGGTCGAGGAGTTGCCCGAGGGAATCGAGGACGACCGCGCGACGGTGACCCCCGCGGACCGGACGGTCCTCATCCTCGAGGACGACCCCAACTTCGCCACCGTCCTGCTCGATCTCGCCCACCAGAACGGGTTCAAGGGGCTGATCGCGCTCCACGGGGAGACGGCGCTGCTGCTGGCGCGGCAGTTCCGCCCCAGCGCCATCACCCTGGACCTCGGCCTTCGCGACATGAGCGGATGGGCGGTGCTCGACCGCCTGAAGCAGGACCCGGAGACCTCCGGCATCCCGGTCCACATCATCTCCGTCTTCGAGGATGGCGCCGAGCGCGGTCTCAGCGGCGGCGCCTCGACGTACCTCACCAAGCCGGTGGGCAAGGAGACCCTGGAAGGCCTCTTCGCCCGGATCGAGGCCTTCATCTCGACGGGCGGCCGCAAGCTGCTGGTGGTCGAGGACGATCCCATCCAGCGCCAGCACATCGTCGAGACTGTCAGCCAGGGCGATGTCGAGGCGGTGGCGGTCGGCACCGGCAAGGAGGCGCTGGAGATCCTCCGGACCAGCCACGTCGACTGCGTGGTGCTCGACCTCGGGCTCCCCGACATCGACGGCCACAAGCTGATCGACCAGATCCACCGGCTGCCGGGCCAAAAGCAGCTGCCGATCATCATCTACACGGCCGCCGAGCTCTCGGTGAACTCGCAGGCGCGCCTCAAGAAGACCGCCAAGATGGTCATCCAGAAGTCGGCCGACTCGGCCGGGGAGCTGGCCAAGGAGGTGAACGGCTTCTTCGCCCGGGTCCGCGAGCAGCGGCCCGCGACGACGGCCCTCGCCGAACCGTTCCGGCCCCTCGAGGTCCCGGACGTCGAGCTCGGATCGCGCAGAGCTCTGGTGGTGGACGACGACGTGCGGAACATCTTCGCCCTCACCGCACTGCTGGAGCGGCAGGGCATGGAGATCCTGCACGCCGAGAGCGGCAGGGAGGCGATCCAGCTGCTGCACGAGAACCCTTCGATCGAGGTCGTGCTGATGGACATCATGATGCCGGGCATGGACGGCTACGAGACGATGTCGGCCATCCGGCGAATCGACGGCTTCGAGAACCTGCCGATCATCGCCCTCACGGCGAAGGCGATGAAGGGCGACCGCGAGAAGTGCCTGGAGGCGGGGGCCAGCGACTATATCGCCAAGCCGGTCGATCCCGAGCATCTGCTCGGGCTGCTTCGCTCCTGGCTGCACTCGTAACAGTCGGACGAGACGGACGAGATTTGGGTAAAGCAACGCGGGCCAAGATCCTGGTCGTCGACGACAACCCCTCCAAGCTGGCGGCCCTGGAGGCGGTGCTGGCGCCACTCAGCCTGGAGGTGGTCCCGGTCCGGTCCGGGCGGGAGGCGCTTCGGGTCCTGCTCCGGCAGGACTTCGCGCTGATCCTTCTCGACGTGAGGATGACGGAGATGGACGGGTTCGAGACCGCCGCCCTGATCCGCCAGCGCAGGGTGAGCGAGCACACCCCGATCATCTTCCTGACCGCGTTCGAGCAGGCCGAGCTGGACATGGCCCGCGGCTACTCGCTGGGGGCCGTCGACTTCATCTTCTCCCCCATCGTCCCCGAGGTGCTCCGGGCCAAGGCCGCGGTCTTCGTCGAGCTCTACCAGAAGACGGAGGAGATCCGCGACCTGTTCGCCGCGGCCCAGGAGTCGTCCCGCTCCAAGTCCGAGTTCTTGAACATGGCGGCCCACGAGCTGCGGACGCCGCTCTCGGTCGTGTCCGGCTACCTGGCGATGCTGGCCGAGGGATCTCTGGGCCCTGCGCCCGACGCCTGGCGGATGCCGCTGGAGATGATGACCGGCAAGACTGGGGAGCTGAACCGGATCGTGGACGACCTGCTGATGGCGTCCCGCATGGACGTCGGCTGGCTGCCCGAGCAGATGCACGTGGTGGACCTCCGCGAGGTTCTCGACTCCGCCCGCAGGCGCGCCGAACCACGGGCGCAGCTGCTGCACGCCGACCTCCGGACCGAGTGCGAGGACAACCCGGTGCTGGTCGAGGCCGACCCCCTACACCTCGGCCGGATCCTCGACAACCTGATCAACAACGCGCTCACCTACTGCTCGGCCAAGCCGGTCGTCACGCTTGCCCTCGCTGGGGGAGAGATGGCGACGCTGGAGGTGCGCGACAACGGCATCGGGATTCCCGAGGAGAAGCAGGAGGCGGTCTTCGAGCGCTTCGTCCGCCTGGACGATTCGACCGTGGGGCCGGTGCCCGGCACCGGGCTCGGCCTCTACATCTCCCGCGAGCTGGCACGCCGCCACGGCGGCCAGCTGGAACTGCGTCAGTCCCGGCCCGGCGACGGCTCCGTGTTCCGGTTGCTCCTCCCGCTGGCGGCGGCCGAGGACGGCACGGGCGGCGGCTCCGGCAACGGCCGGCCGCGGCTCCACATCCACCAGGGCGGCCGCTGATATAGATCAGCGGTCGGGGGTCACCGCCAGGGCGGTGGCGAGGGCCGCCGCCCCCGCGTTCTCGGCCCGCAGGTTGAGCCCGCCGAGGGTTCGCACCCGGCCGCCGGCCGCCGCCAGCTCCTCCGGCGTCCAGCCGCCCTCGGGACCGACGGCCAGCACCACCTCCGGACCGAGGCCGCCCGCGGCAAGGGGCGCCCCGCCGCGAGCGTCGAGGAGCAGCAGCGACGGCTCCTCCAGCAGCCGCGGAAAGGGGACCGGGCCCTCGACGGCCGGAACCCGCAGCCGCCCCGCCAGCATCGCCGCCTCCCGGCAGATGGTCGCCCAGCGCTCGGGGCGCTGGGCACGAGAGACGCTCCGCGCGGCGCCGACCAGGAGGAAGCGACGGGCACCGAGTTCGGTACAGCGCGAGAGGGACTCTTCCAGTGCCGACGCCGGCAGCATCGCCAGCGCCATGGTGACGGCGAGCCCGGGCTCCGGCTGGTGGAGCCGGCTCGCGACCACCGATCCCACAATCTCGCGGGCGGAGACCGAGTCGAGACGGACGGTCAACAGCCAGCCGCCGGGGTCAACGACGGCGATGCTCTCCCCCACTCGGGCCCGCAGCGGACCGGCCAGATGACGGGCGTCAGTTCCCGAGATGAGGACTCGGTCGCCGTGGCGCTCGGAGGCGTAGAAGTGGGGCACGACTACCATTCTCCGAGGTGCCCACCAAGCGCGCTCGAGGCCCGCTTCCAGCCAGGACCGGCAAGACAGCCCTGGTCCTCGCCGGCGGCGGCCTGACCGGAGGGATCTACCAGCTGGGTGTCCTGCGCGGCCTCGACGACCTGCTGCTGAACCGCACAACGCTCGACTTCGACATCTACGTGGGCACCAGTGCGGGAGCCTTCGTCGCCACCCTGCTCAGCATCGGCATCCCTCCCAAGGCGCTGGTGGACATGGCCCGCAACCCCAGCCTCGCCCTCCAATGGAGCCTTGTCAGCCACGTCTTCGCGCCCAACTTCGGCGAACTGGGCCAGCGGCTCCGCCAGCTGCCGGGGCACCTGCCGGCGGTCGCCCAGGACTTCTTCCGCCACCGCGGCTCCTTCCTGATCAGTGACCTCCTCGGCTTCCTGAGCCTCGCCCTGCCGAGCGGGCTGCTCGACTCGAGCCGGGTCGGCGCCTTCATGCGGGAGATCCTCGAGCTGGCCGAGATGCCGGTCGAGTTCGGCGAGCTCCAAAAGGAGCTCTACGTGGTCGCCTGCCAGCTCGACACCTGGGAGCGGATGGTTTTCAGCGCCGAGACCAAGCCCGCGGTCAGCATCCCCGACGCGGTGGCGGCCAGCAGCGCGATCCCGATCCTCTTCAAGCCGGTCCGCATCCATGGCATCGACTACGTCGACGGGGGCGTCAAGGGCGCCGCCGCGGTGGACGTCGCCATCGACCGGGGCGCCGACCTGGTGGTGGTCGTCAACGCGCTGGCGCCGCTGGACGTCCGCGGCGTGCGTGACTCGGCCATTCTCCGCCGTTTCGGCCGGGGGATCAGCGACCTCGGCATCAAGGCGGTCGCCAACCAGGTCGCTCGGGGGATCCTCAAAGACACCCTGAGCGACCACCTCCGCCTGCTGCGCGAACGACACCCGGAGGTCGACATCGTCGTCATCGAGCCGCTGCCCAACGACGAGAAGATGTTCTTCCACGAGGTGATGAGCACCAGCGCCCGCCTGGTCGTCGCCCAGCACGGCTACGAGTCGGTGCTCGACGGGATGGCTCGCAACCATTCTCACTTCGCGTCGGTGATGGCCCGGCACGGTATCGAGATCAGCCCCACCATCCTCGACGCGCGGCCGTGGAACGTGCCCGTCAGCGACCTGGAGGCGGGTGAGCTCTCGGAGAGGCTGCGGCGGACAGTCTTCGGGGGCCGCCGGACGAAGACCGACCACCGGGTCAACCGCCTGGTCCGGGCGATCGAGCAGGTGGAGGCCGAGGTGCAGGCGAGCGGCCGGCCGATGGCGGCCGCGAAGGGACCCGACCAGGGGAGCGGGGCGACCCAAGCGACCGGCGAGCCGAAAGCGGGAAGAGCTAGGAGGCGAGCGGTGGCGGCTCGGGCACCTGGCCCTCCTGGTCGAAGCGCCGGTAGGCGACCGTCCACAGCGTTGCGAAGTAGGCGCCCCCCGCCGAACTGAGCGCCACCGAGACCGGGACGAGGATCACCCCGGCGAAGAGGGAGGTGCCCAGCGCGGCGCCCCAGCGGCCGGTGGTGACGTCTTCGACGATGGGTCCGACGAACGGCGCCGAGACGATGCCGAGGACGACCTGGAAGACGATCCCGATGCCGACTCCGGTGGCGAGCACGATGACCCAGGTCAGGGCGATACGGCTGAACCGCCGGCGCAGCAGTGCCTGGGCGACGCGAAAGGAAGCTATCGGACCCGCGCCGTCGAGGACGCAGGCGCGAAGGCCGAGGAGGGCCAGGATCCCGACCAGGAAGAGCCAGAAGAGGAGCGCCACCAGGAGGGGAAGGTCGAGTAGCAGACCCCGGATAAGGCCTGCTACTCCGCCGAAGGCGGCGCCGGCCAGCGGAGGGATCAGCAGCAGGAGCAGGGGGAGCAGCACCAGGAGAAGGAGAACCAGCCTGAAGCCGAGGACGCGCCAGAAGCTGCGGGCCCCCACCCTCATCGACTCCCGCAGGCTCACCGGTTCGCCCGCGTCGAGGCGGGCGACCGAGCCGACCAGCGCGCCGGAGGCGAGGCAGGAGAGCAGGAAGAGCAGCAGGCTGACGACCAACACCACGACCGCGATCGTCAGCAGCAGGGCGATTCGGTCGTTGATCCATCCCGGCACCCAGGCCAGGTCGGGCGGGGCTATACCGGCGCCTTTGCCCCCGGGGCTGGTCGTCGCGCCGGTCGGAATGGAGCCGCCGCCGCCTCCGCCTCCAGCACCGGAGGATTCGCCCGCCAGCAGAGCCAGCAGCCACAGCCAGGGCCGGAGCCAGAGGAGGCGGGCGGAGCGCGAGAAGAGGTTCTCGAAGCGCATCGGGCCTTCGTAGTGTGAATAGCCGCAGCGCTTGCCGGGATGCCGGCCGCGGAAAGACGACCGTGGAGTCGCGGCTAGATGAGCCGGCCGAGCCTCACGTTGTCGGTGATACCTGGGATCCGTCCCCGCTTCGTTCGCGGCTTGCCATCGACCTCCTTGAGGTCGGCTGTGAAGCCGATCGGAGGGGCGGCCGAGATGGTCATGCCGACCCCGAAGGAGTCGACGGGGGCGCCGGCCGCCACGAACTCCCTGATCCGATCCACCGAGAGGCCGCCGGAGACGAAGATGCCGACCTTGGGGTGGCCGGCCTGGTCGAGCCGGGCGCGCACCTCTTTGACCAGCTCCACGGTCACCCTTCCCCGCTCGCGAGGAGTGTCGAGGCGGACGCCACGCAGGCGCTCGCCGAGGGCCTCGGCGACGCGCAGAGCCTCCTCGGCCTCGTCCTTGAAGGTGTCCACGAGGACGATCCGGAGCACCTCCTCGCCCATCGCCGCGTCGAAGGCACGGGCGGCCTGCACGGTATCGCCGAAGATCAGGATCATCGCGTGGGGCATGGTGCCCGAGGGTGCTGCGAGGGCGGCCATGCGAGCGCCACCCGGCGTCGCGGCCCCGACGCAGCCGCCGACCACCGCGGCGCGCTCCATGGTGGGGCCGATCAGCGGGTGGACGTGGCGGGCGCCGAAGCTGATCACCCGGGTGCCGGCGGCGGCCTCCACCACCTCGCGGGCGGCGGTCGCCCAGCCGGAGCCCGACGCCATCATCCCCAATAGGGCGGTCTCGAAGCGGCCGAAGCGCGAGTAGGGCGCCTTCACCCGGAGCACCACCTCACGCCTCGACATCACCTCGCCGTCCTTCAACCCCCAGGCCTCATCACCGCTCTTGAGCGCGCAGCGGAGGAGTTCGGTGGCCTCGTCGATGCCGCAGAGCACCCCGTCGCGATCGGGGAAGAACTCCATCTGAACCACCGGGTCGAGGCCCGCCGACGCCAGCGTGCGGGAGGCGCGTTCCAGGTACACGTCGGCGGCATCACCGCCGTAGTACTCGACGAGCTCGGGTGTCAAGTGCACCCAAAGCTTATTTGAACAGCGCGGGGAAGCACTCGAGGTAGCTAGACTCCGCATTCGTGGCACTGCCCAGCGAGTCCGAGGTCCTGGCCGCCCTGGCGCAGATCCAGGACCCCGACCTTCACCGCGACATCGTCAGCCTCGGCATGATCAAAGACCTCGCCATCGGCGAGGACGGAGTCGTCCGGTTCACCTTCGAGCTTACGACACCGGCCTGCCCGGTCCGCGACCAGTTCGAGACCCTGGCGCGGCAGTACGCCGGCGCGCTCCCCGGTGTCACCGACGTCAAGGTCCGGATGACCTCAAACGTCCGCCCGGCCTTCCTCCAGCGCGATAACAGCCAGCTGATCCCGGGCGTCCGGCAGACGATCGCCGTCGCCTCGGGGAAGGGCGGCGTCGGCAAGTCGACGGTCGCCGTGAACCTCGCCGCGGGGCTGGCCCTCAGCGGCGCCAAGGTGGGGCTCCTCGACGCCGACATCTACGGCCCCTCGATCCCCGCCATGCTCGGCACGCACCGGTCCCCGGTGGTCGAGAACGAGAAGCTGGTGCCGCTCGAAGCGCACGGGCTGAAGCTGATGTCGATCGGGTTTCTGGCAGGCGCCGACAAGGCAATGGTCTGGCGGGGACCGATGGTGAGCCGCGCCATCCAGCAGATGCTGGGCGACGTGACCTGGGGCGAGCTCGACTACCTGGTAGTCGACCTTCCGCCCGGGACCGGCGACTCCAGCCTCACCCTGGCCCAGACGATCCCTCTCTCTGGCGTCGTGATCGTCTCGACGCCTCAGGACGTGGCGCTCGACATCGCCATCAAGGCGCTCCAGATGTTCCGCACCCTCAACGTCACCGCGCTCGGCCTGGTCGAGAACATGAGCTTTTACATCTGCGAGAACTGCGGCCACGAGTCGCATCCCTTCCACACCGGCACCGGCCCCAAGACCGCCGAGAAGCTGGGCGTCCCCTTCCTCGGCGCGATCCCGCTGGAAGCGGGGATCCGGGAGGACGCCGACCTCGGCGCCCCCGTCGTGCTGACCCGGCCGGAGTCGGTCGGCGCGAAAGCGTTCAAGGAGATGGCCTCCAAAGTGGCGGCGCAGACCTCGATCCGCTCCTTCCGGCAGCTGCCCGTCATCAACGTGCGGTAGCGCCGACGGCGGACGCTCCCTTACTCGAGCCGTTCCCGGTCTCGGTCGACCTCGACCGCGAGACGCAGACGCTGAGCATCGCCTGGGAGGACGGGCACCGTTCCGGGTACAGCGCGGGAATTCTGCGCTGGGCCTGTCCCTGCGCCGAGTGCCGCGGGGAGGGTTACGGCACCGTGGGGCGGCTGGAGAAGGTCACCGAGCTGCCCCAGCCCGAGCTCGAGCTGGAGGCGGTGACGCTGGTCGGGCGGTACGCCCTGCAGCTCGGCTTCCGGAGCGGCCACTCGACGGGGATCTACAGCTTCCGCTACCTGCGGTCGATCTGCCCCTGCGCTGACTGCCGCCGCTCGGCCGGCCCCGACCCGGCGCGTCCCCACCGCAATTTCTGATATCTTCACTATCAAATAGTTGCGTTAGCTCTTGCGCCTCGGTTGGCGTGGGGGGCCGGATAGAAGGAGGTCCTTTATCCACGACCCGCGACCCGACCACGACCCGGCCGAGACCACAATCGTCGGCATCTACGAACAGCGCCGGCGAGCTGTGGCCAGCCTCCATGCGCTGCTCACGGAGGGCTTCCGGCGCGAGCAGCTCGGCTTTGCCGGTCCCGGCGTGGCGGCGGCAGCGCCGCTCGAGGGCGAGCAGATCGAGAGCGAAGCTCTCGCCTCGACCGCCACCGGGTCGATCGCCGGCGGTGTCGTCGGCGGCGTGCTCGGCGGAGTCGTCGCCGTGGTGCTTCCCGGCATCGGGCCGATCGTCGCCGGTGGCGTCCTCGCCGGCTTCGTGGCGGGAGCGCCTGCCGGAGCCGCCATTTGGGCGCTGGCGTCGGCGCTTCGGGACGCCAGCCTGCACCCTCGCGTGGCCGAGTTCTACGAGGACCAGGTCCACGCCGGTCGGTTCCTGGTCACCGTCACCGGCCGACGTGGCGAGGACGCAGCCCGGGTCATCGCAGAGAGCGGGGGCCGGGTCGAAGGATCGCTGAGCCGTGTCGTCTCGCGACTCACCGGCAGCGCGCCGGAGAGCCCCGAGCTCGTGGAGGGCAGCTTCTCCGGTGACGACGCCGGCGAGTCCGCGGCCCGGGAGTTGGGTGCCGCCTACCCCGACCGCGAGGTGACCTACGACCGGCGCAGCCGCCGGGTGAGGGTGGTGGCGCGCCGGCCCTGACGCGGGCGCCCTATTCCCCTCCCTAAGCTTCGGCGCGTGAGGTCGACGGCAAAGTCCAGCGGCCGGCGCCCCGCGCGGCCAGGCCTGGGGAGGCACTGGCCCCTGCTCGTGACGGCGGCCGTGATCCTGCTGGCGATCATCGGCTTCGCCTACCTCGCGGCACATCAGTCAACCCCCACCGCGCCTGCCCAGACGTCGGACAAGGTCATCGCGGAGGTCACCACCCCAAGCGCGACGGTAGCATCGGCGGTCGGGAGCGGAGGCCTCGCCAACCCGCTGAAGCCCGCGGCCGGGCTCCCGCCGCTCCAGGATGCCGCCGGCAGGCCGCAGGTGCTCTACATCGGCGCGGAGTACTGCCCCTTCTGTGCCGCAGAGCGGTGGAGCATCGTCTATGCGCTGGCGCGCTTCGGTTCTTTCCGAGGGCTTCTTCTGAGCTCGTCATCCTCGAGCGACGCCTATCCCAACACGCCGACCTTGAGCTTTCGCACCTCGACCTACCAGAGCTCACTGGTCGGCTTCGCGCCGGTCGAGGTCGCGGACCGCCAGGGTAACGCGCTGGAGACCATCAGCTCCTCCCAGCAGGCCCTGCTCAAAAAGCTAGACCCTCTGGGCTCGATCCCCTTCCTAGACATCGGCAACCGCTACTACCAGGTCGGGGCCGGCTTCACGCCGGACGTGCTGAGTGGGCTCAGCTGGGATCAGATCGGGGCCCAGCTGTCGGATCCCAGCTCCAGTGTCACCAAGGCGATCGTGGGCAACGCCGGCTACCTGACCGCAGCCATCTGCAGGCTCACCGCCAACCAGCCGGCGGCGACCTGCGGCGACCCGGCCATAGCCCGGATCGCCGCGAGCCTGGGATGAGTGGGCGCCCGCCGGCGCTGATCCTGGTCCTGGCGGCCGCGGTGGCGGGGGCAGCGATCTCTATCTACCTCACCATCAGCCACTACCAGCAGCTGCCACTCGCCTGCGCCACGAGCTCGCTACTCGACTGCAACGCCGTGACCACCAGCGGCTACTCGCTGCTTCCCGGGACTGGGATACCGGTCTCGCTCCTCGGGGTCGTGTGGTTCGCCGTCAGCGGGAGTCTCGGCGTGCTGGCGCTCAGGAGGCCGCACCGGCTCGCCTGGGGATCGCTCCTGGCGGCCTGGGGCGTCGTCGGCGCCGCCTTCGTCCTGTACCTCGTCTACGCCGAGCTGGTCGTGATCCACCGGATCTGCGAGTGGTGCACAGCGGTCCACCTGCTCGTCGTGGCAACCTTGCTGGCGGCGCTGACCCGGGTCACGCGCGCGGCGGCGACATAATCTGATTGGAAACCACTTGGTAGTCCAGGATCCCCGCACCCGCGCCCGCTTTCTCTTCGCAGCCGCCGTCTTGGGCGCGCTGCTGTCGCAGCCCGGCCACCTGGTCGGCTACCTCGGCCACTACGGCTGGCGCGGGGTGGCGGTGGAGAGCCACGGGATCCACAGCTACTTCCCCAGCCTGCTCGGCACCAGCCTGGCGCTGACCGGCGCGCTCGCTCTGGTCGCGCTGCTGGTCGCCGCCGGCGCTCGCCTGGCGATCGGGCGGCGGCGCGCCCCGGCCGTGCCCTTTGGCCAGCTGCTGCTGGTGCTCCTCCTGGTGCAGCTGAACGTCTATGCCGTGCAGGAGATGCTCGAGCTGGAGTACGCCGGGCAGTCTCTCACCGGCTCGGCCCTCGCCGGCATCGGCGCCTGGGGGCTGGCCGGTCAGCTTCCGGTGGCCCTGCTGGGCGCTCTGGCCCTCGCCCTTCTCTCGAGCCCGCTGCTGACGGCCCTGGGCGCGCTGCGGTCACCCTTCAGCTGGGCCGCCCTGCCCTCTTTCGGCGGCGTGCTGCCGGCGCTGGCGCTGGTTCCGTCCCAAGCTCCCGCGATCGCCCTCCGAGGCCAGCGGTTCCCGGCCGCCATCCCGCGTCGAGGTCCTCCACCCGCCACCTGCTGAGAACCGGAAGTCGTCGTCAAATTTCCGGCGCGCCCGCGGCGCGTCCCAGCAACGGAGGCAAAGAGACCGGCAGTGGCACGCAACCGCGTCCTCATCCTCGCCGTGATCGTGATCGCGTTCTTCGCGATCGGCGGCTACCTGATATTGCGCAGCACGGGCGGCGGCGGCCAGGAGGTCGCCCTGCACCTCACCGTGAGAGGAAGCCAGATCACGCCCGCCAACCCGAGCGTGAAGCAGGGCGACCACGTGACGATGACGATCACCGCCGACAGGAAGGAGGAGATCCACCTCCACGGCTATGACATCCCCTTCCAGGTGCCCAGCGCGGGCGCAAGCGTGGCCCACGCGTTCACCGCCAGCATCTCGGGTTCCTTCCTGATGGAGATCGAGGACACCGGCACTCCCCTGACGCAGTTCACGGTGCGGCCATGACGCGCGTCTTCCTGCACGGCTTCGGCCAGCGCTACGACCTGCCGGGGCCGCTCTTCCTATACCTTTTCGCGGCGGCCGGGGTGGTCGTCTTCTCCTTCGTCATCGTCGTCCTCTTCGCCGGGGACGAGCTCGGCGAGGATGCGGTCGACTACCCACGCTGGCGGGCGGCCTGGCTGGACGGGCTCGTCGCGGCCCACTGGCCGCGGACGGCAGGCGGGATCATCGGCGTCCTCGGCCTCGTCGCCGTCGTGATAACCGGGATCTTCGGCTCCCAGAACCCCTTCTACAACCCCGCCGAGTACCTGGTCTGGGTCTATTTCTGGGCGGCCCTGGTGATCCTGTGTGGGTTGCTGGGAAACCTCTGGACGCTCTTCAATCCCTGGGCGGCGCTGGGGGCCTGGCTGCGGCTGCCCGAGCAGCGCGAGCCCAACCGCATCGCCAGGCTTGGCGTCTGGCCGGCGGTGGTCACCTACTTCCTCTTCGCCTGTCTGGAGCTGGCCTCGGGGATCGCCAACCGGCCGGCCGTGATCGGCTGGCTGGCGATCGCCTACACACTGGTGACGCTGGGGGGAATGGCGCTGGTCGGCAGGCGGGCCTGGCTGGATCAGGTCGAGTGCTTCGCGGTGCTCTTTCGGATCATCGCCCGCTTTGCGCCGCTGGAGGGCGACGTCGACCGCCGCGGCAGGGTCCGGGTCTACCTCCGGGTCTGGGGGTCCGGCCTCCTGAGGGGCGTCGAATCGGGCTGGG
Source organism: Candidatus Dormiibacterota bacterium (assembly GCA_035535055.1). Taxonomy (GTDB): domain Bacteria; phylum Chloroflexota; class Dormibacteria; order Dormibacterales; family Dormibacteraceae; genus UBA6019. The sequence continues at coordinate 28,380 of DATLQT010000100.1, forward strand.
ACCAAGTGGTCTTCATCGTCCTGATGCTCTCCTCGCTGGCCTTCGACGGGCTCCTGGCGACCCCCGTCTACGTCTGGTGGCTGCTCAACCTCGGCGGCCCCTTCGGCGTGCTGGGGCCGCTGGGTGTGCCGGTATTGCGCACCGTCGGGCTCGTGATCCTCACCGGCCTGTTCCTCGGCGCGTTCGTGCTCGTAATGCGCTTTGTGATGTGGTTCGGGTGGCCGCAGCTCGGCTCGCCCTTCGGAGGCTGGAAGGGCGTCGACGTGCCGCAGGCCCTGAGCGCCTTCGCCTTCACCCTGGTGCCGATCGCCCTGGTCTACAACGCTGCCCACAACTACACCTACGTGGTGGTCCAGTCGCAGGGCATCATCCCGCTCCTGGCGGACCCGCTGCAGAAGGGCTGGCACCTCCTCCCCACCGCCGGCTACAAGGTCAGCTTCCTTCTCGCCGGGGCGGCAGTGGTCTGGTACGTCCAGATCATCCTCATCGTGCTCGGGCACGTGATCGCCGTCTACCTCGCCCACCTCCGGGCCAGCGAGCGTTTCAAGAACGCCTCCCACGTCCTGCTGAGCCAGTACCCGATGCTGCTGCTGATGGTCCTCTACACCACGACGAGCCTTTGGATCCTGGCCCAACCGATCACCAAGTCGTCTGCATAGACGCCCCGGCCATATTCGAAATTGCGAACCAGTCGCGATAGCTGTTAGCGTTTGGGGCGGTGGGGACCGCACTCCGAGGGCTGCGTCGGAGCTTTACCCCCGGCGAAGGCCGGAGGCTCGGCGGCTTCCTCGGCGCGGTGGCGCTGCTGCACCTCCTGGGCTGGGGGACCCTCCTCTTCTTCGGGCTCTCGCACCCCGCCTTCCTGGCCCTGGGCGGCCTCGCCTACACCTTCGGGCTGCGCCATGCCTTCGACGCCGACCACATCAGCGCGATCGACAACACGACCCGCAAGCTGCTCCAGGACGGCCGCCGGCCGATGGGTGTCGGCTTCTTCTTTAGCCTCGGTCACTCGACGGTCGTGCTGCTCATCGCCACCGGGCTCGGGCTCGCCGTCCGGAGCATCGTCCAGGGCGTCCACTCGGGCCAGCTGAGCGGCTACGGCAGCCTCGTCGGCACCGCTGTGTCGGGCCTCTTCCTGCTCCTCATCGGGATCCTCAACCTGGTGATCCTGCTCGACATCGTCCGCGTCTACCGAAGGATGCGCAACGGCGACTACGACCGAGCCAGCCTCGGCCACGAGCTGGTGGCCGGGGGAATCCTTACCCGGGTCTTCGGCCGCCTCTTCAAGCTCGTCCGCCACAGCTGGCAGATGTATCCCGTCGGCTTCCTCTTCGGCCTCGGCTTCGACACCGCCTCCGAGGTCGCCCTGCTCGCGATCAGCGCCGGTGCCGCCGCCCAGGGCATCCCCTTCCTCGCCGTGCTGAGCCTGCCGATAGTCTTCGCGGCCGGGATGTCCGCGATGGACACCCTAGACGGCGCCTTCATGGCCAAGGCTTACAGCTGGGCCTTCAGCAATCCGGTCCGGAAGGTCTTCTACAACCTGACCGTGACCGGGCTTAGCGTCTTCGTCGCGCTCTTCGTGGGCGGGGTCGAGGTCGCCCAGATCCTGATCCGGGTCGTCGACCTCCGCGGCCAGCCGTTCGACGCCGTGGCCCACCTCGACTTCGCAGCGCTCGGCCTCTTCATCGTGGGAGCCTTCGTGGTCACCTGGATCGCGGCCTTCGCGATCTTCAAGTACCGCCGGGTCGAGGAGCGCTGGTCAGCCCTCGTGGACGGTCGCCCAGAGGTCGGTTAGTAGAGCAGCCGGGTCAGGAACCTGCGGAGCGGTTTCGGCCCCTCCGGCTCCCGGTAGACCGGCAGTAGAGCCGCCAGCTCCGAGCGGGCCTTGGCGACCAGCGAGTCGACGTCGTCCCCGGGCGGGATCGGGCTGCCGATCAGGACCCGGATCCGCTTGCGGAGCCACAGGTCCTTCGTCCCGCTCAGCGCGACCGGCACCACCGGCACCCGGTTCTTGACCGCGAAGTGGGCGAAGCCCGACTTGAAGGTCGGCTGCAAAGACCCCTCGGCGGGGCCGTAGGCGGCCTCGGGAAAGATCCCCACCACGCCGCCGGCCCGGAGGCAGCGGTCGACGTGTCTGAAGAGCTCCGGCCCCGCCCCCTGCTTCAGGTCGACGGGAATGTATCCCCCGACCGCCCTCACCGCGGCCCAGTGGACGCGGTGGCCGACGAGGTTGGCGGGGTTGGCCAAAAAATGCATCCGCGGCTGCGCGGGGAAGACCAGCAGCAGGGTCCAGGGGTCGATCCAGTTGAGGTGGTTGGCGATCGCCACGAAGGGTCCCGCGGGAATCTGCGCACGTCCCTCGACGCGGATGTCGAAGACGGCGTGGAAGAGGGGACCGGCGATCGCTCGGGCGACGCGAAAAGTGGGGGTCGCCTCTCGCTGGACGGGAAGGGCGTCAGCCCTCGGGAGAGTCGGTGCCATCGTCCTCGAGCGGGACCCGGAGCGCGCTTATGACGCGGGGCACCATGCAGTAGAGCCCGGCGGTCAGGGTCAGCTCCACCCGCTCGGCGGCGTCGAAGTGGCGGGCCAGCTCGGCCCCCACCGCGTCCGGCACCGAGCCCTCGGCCATCGCCTCCATGAAGCCGAGCGCGGCCCGCTCGGCCGGCGAGAAGTGCCCGCTCGCGCGCCAGCCGTCGAGAGAGGCGAGCTCTTCCTGGCTGATGCCGCTGCGCAGCGCCATCGCCTGGTGATGCGAGAGCTCGTACTCGCAATCCATCAGCGCCGCGCCGCGGACGATCATCAGCTCACGGAGCCGCCGCGAGGTCTTCGGCTTGCGGCGAACCGACCACGCGAACTCGATCCAGGCGGCCAGCATCTCCGGCTGGTTGGCGAGTGCCCGGTAGAGGTTGACGGGCCGGCCGCCGAGCTCGGCCAGCCGTGCCTCGATCGGCGCCGGCACCGAGACCAGGGGAACGCTCAAACGGGCACCTTCCGGATGGTCCAGAAGTCGGCGGCGAGCATCGGGTCGGTGAGGTACTGGAAGGGCATCGTGAAGTAACCCGCCATGCCCCAACCCGAACCCCAAGAGTTGCGGACCAGGAAGCGTCCCGCGGCCTGGTCGTAGCCGACCGCGACCACCGCGTGGCCGCCGACGAGCACCTCGCCCGGCCCCGGGAGGTTGGCGACGCCCGTCTGGGCCACGGGCGCCGACTCGAAGCTCTCGTAGACGGAGAAGCCGAAGACGAACGGATAGCCGCTGGCGAGGCAGGTGAGCAGGGCCGGCCCCACCGGCGTAAGGCGCAGGTACTGCTTCACCCGGTCCTTCAGCGCGTCGCCGTAACAGGCGGTGCTAGGCCGGTTGGCGAAGGCCGCGATGTCGTAGGGCCACTCGCTCTCCGGGCAGTAGCCGTCGCCGACCACGGTCTTGATGCCGTCGCGGATCTGGGCGCCGGAGTCGCTGGCGGTCGTCCCCTCCAGGGCGCGCTCGTTGTAGTAGATGAAGAGCCGTGAAGGCATCACTGGCGCCGGCGCCCCCTCCTTGCCCTCGAGGAACTGGAGCGCTCCCGCGATCGCGTTGGCGGTGCAGGAGCCGAGCTGTCCCTGGTCGTAGGGCGGCGGGCACTGCGGCCGCAAGTCCACCTCCGGCGGCAGAGCGGCGCTGATCGCCGGTGGCGGCGCGTAGAGGAGGTCCCGCTGGTCAGGGATGTCCCGGACCCAGCCGTAGTGCGCAAGTTTCACAACCGGCCAAATGTCGCAAGATTCGAGGATGAGCGCAAGAGCGGCCGGCGGCCGCGAGGGGCCCCTAGTCCGGATCCTGCGGGCGCCCGAGCTGGGCAACTCCAGCTTCCTGGTCGCCGACCCCGACGCCGGCGAGGCGATCGTCATCGACCCCTTCCGGGATGTCGAGCCGTACCTGGAGTCGGCCGAGAGCCTGGGGCTGGAGCTGACCCGGACTCTCGAGACCCACCTCCACAACGACTTCATCTCGGGCGCCAGGGAGCTGGAGTCGGCCGCGGGGGTGTCACGCGACCCCCTGGAACCGGGCGTCGAGGCGCGCGTCGGCCGCTACACGGTCACCGCACTGCCGACGCCAGGTCACACGCCTGATCACCTGAGCTATCTGGTCGCCGATGACGGCCGTCCCCTGGCGCTCTTCAGCGGCGGGGCCCTGATGGTCGGCGCCATCGCGCGGACCGACCTCTTCGGTCCCCACCTGGCGGTGCACCTGGCGCTCGAGGCCTATCGAACTGTGCGGGTCCGGCTGCGGGGGCTGCCGGACGACGTCGCCGTCTACCCGACCCACGGAGGGGGCTCCTTCTGCGGGGCGGCGACCAGCACCGAGGCCGAGACCACGCTCGGACGTGAGCGTCGCGACAACCCCTTCCTCACCACCGACGAGCTGCTGCCGTTCATCGCCCGCGCCCTCCACCAGGGCCGCTACCCGGCCTACTACCGGGAGATGGCCGGGCTGAACAGCCGCGGGATCCCGCTTCTCGGCCGGACGCTTCCAGCGCTCCCGGAGCTGAAGCCCTTCCAGGTCGAGTCGGCGATGCGCGAGAAGGGGGCCGCCGTGGTCGACGTCCGCCCCGCGCGCGAGTACGACGACGAGCACATCCCGGGCAGCTACAACGTCGGCATCAATGGCCCGGTCAGCGCCTGGGTCGGCTGGATCATCGAGCGCAGCCGGCCGCTGGTCCTCGCCGGCGGCAGCCAGCGAGAGCTCGCCGATGCTCATCGGCAGCTGCTCCGGATCGGCTATGACGGCGTGATCGGCGCTCTGGAGGGCGGCGTGGGCGCGTGGCGGGCCGCCGGGCTCCCCATCTCCCGCTTCGAGGTGGCGGAGATCGAAGACCTCGCCTCCTGGGTGCTGAGCGCCGAGCCGATGACCGTGGTCGACGTCCGCGATGAGGACGAATGGACCCACGGCCACGTGCCCGGCGCCGTCCATCTCTACGTCCCGGATGTCGCGCACCACGCCCACGAGCTCCCCGCCGAGGCTCCCATCGCCGTCCACTGCGCGTCCGGCTACCGTGCCGGCATCGCCGCCAGCATCCTGGAGCGGGCGGGCTTCTCGCGGATCATCCACGTGGCGGCCGAGTGGTCCGACTGGGACCGCCTTCACTTGGCCACCACAGCGCCGGGCTGAAGTTTGACTAGACGGTTCGTATCAATTAGTCTCACCGGGTGAGCGACGCGGTCGTCTCGATCGCGGCGGTCAGCAAGAGCTTCGGCCGCCTGAAGGCGCTCGACGAGGTCTACCTCGAGGTCCGTCCGGGGGAGATCTACGGGCTCCTCGGCCCCAACGGATCGGGCAAGACGACGCTGATCCGGATGCTGGTGGGGCTGATCCTCCCCGATTTGGGGACCGTCACCGTCCTCGGGACCAGGATGCCGGAGATAGGGATCCTGGGCCGGATCGGCTACATGACGCAGGCGGCCGCTCTCTACCCGGATCTTTCGGTCTTGGAGAACGTGCGCTTCTTCGCCGCCATCTGCGGCGCCGAGGCGGGGGTAGAGGAGTCACTCCGCTTCGTCGAGCTCTGGGACCGCCGCGACAGCCCGATCCTCGACCTGAGCGGCGGCATGCGCCAGCGCGCGTCGCTGGCCTGCGCGATCGTCCACAAGCCGTCGCTGCTGCTCCTCGACGAGCCTACGGTCGGCATCGACCCCCAGCTTCGGGTCCAGTTCTGGGACAGCTTTCGGGAGATGACCCGGCATGGGGTCTCGATCGTGGTCTCGAGCCACGTCATGGACGAGGCGGAGCGCTGCGACCGGCTCGGGATGATGCTCTTCGGCAAGCTTCTCGCCGAGGGCTCGGTCGCCGAGCTCAAGCAGAAGACCGGGGCCGCGAACCTGGAGCAGGCGTTTTTGACCTTCTCGGGGCCGGGTCGATGAGCTTTTCCAGGGTCGGCGCCGTCACCCGCCGTGTCATTCAGCAGTTCCGGCGGGACCGCCGGACCCTGGCCCTCCTCTTCGGGGTCCCGCTGATCGTCCTGACACTCTTCTGGTACCTGCTCCGCGGCGGCGGCGGCCACACCCCGGTCGGGGTCGTCGACCTGGATCAGGGTCCGCTCGGCGCCCGGGTGACCCAGAGCATCGTCGGCTCGACCAGGGTGGACGCGTCCCAGATGGATCAGCCCACCGCCGAGCAGCGTCTCAGGGACGATCGGATCGGCGGCTACGTTCTCTTCCCGAGCGATTTCAGCGCCAGGGCCCAGGCGGGAACGATCAGCCCCGAGATCCACCTCGAGGGAAGCCAGCCCTCGCAGAACGCGGACGTCATCCAGGCAGTAGACGCCGGCCTGCAGGGCGCGCTGGGCTCGGCCGGCCCCCACGTCAGCCCGGCCGTGACCTACCTCCACGGCGGCGCCAACCTTGACACCCTCGACTATTTCGGCGCGGCCTTCCTCGGGCTGATCGTCTTCTTCCTGGTCTTTGTCATCACCTCGGTGTCGTTCCTGCGCGAGCGCTCGCAGGGAACCCTCGAGCGGCTCATGGCCAGCCCGCTGCGGCGCGCGGAGATCGTGCTCGGCTACATGCTCGGGTTCGGCGCGATGGCCCTCATCCAGAGCGTCCTCGTCCTCGTCTACGCGCTCTACGTGCTGGGCGTCCACAACGAGGGCAACGTTTTCTTGGTCTTCCTGATCCAGTCGCTGCTGGCGATCGGCGCTGTCAACCTCGGGATCTTCCTCTCCATGTTCGCCCGGACCGAGTTCCAGGCGGTCCAGTTCATCCCCCTGGTCCTGGTGCCCCAGGTGCTGCTGAGCGGGATCGTGTTCCCGATCGGCAGCGAACCGGTCCCGCTGCAGTACGTCTCCAACCTGCTGCCGCTGACCTACGCGGTCTACGGCATGCGCGACGTGATGCTCAAAGGGGCCGGGCTCGGCTCCGGCGACCTCCTGATCGACATCGGGGTCGGCGTGCTCTTCGCGGTCCTGATGATCCTGCTGGCGAGCACGACCCTACCGCGGCGGGTCGCCTAGTTACTCCGGGGTCAGGGCGTCGCGGACCGACCGTCCGTCCCGGCCGCTGGCCGCGGGGGTGATGGAGTCGGCGCCCCAACCGTAGCCGGCCACGGCGAGTCCGACCATCGTCACCAGGGTCACCACGGACATGAGTGCGTCAATTGGCATCGGGGCATAACCTCTGAGCTCATGATATGCGCCTGGAACGGCCTTTTCGCCCCCTAACCCATGTCGCTACAACGTTGTTACTTTGGGATCGATGTAATATCACGCCGATGACTTTTGATTCACCGGAGCAACTCGACCCCGTGGACTGGAAGCTGTTGGAGCTCCTCCAGGAGGACGCCCGGCTGACCTTCGCCGAGCTCGGGCGCCGGGTCTTGCTGAGCGCCCCGGCGGTCGCCGAGCGCGTCCGGCGGCTCGAGCAGGCGGGCGTGCTCACCGGCTACCACGCCGAGGTCGACATCGCCAAGCTGGGCTTCCCGATGCAGGCGGTGATCCGGATCATCGCCAGCGCGAGGCTCTCCGAGCAGCTGGCTCCCCTGCTCCAGGAGATCCCCGAGATCCTCGAGTGCCAGCGGGTGACCGGCCAGGACAGCTTCGTGGTCCGGGTGGCGATCCGCTCGGTGGAGAACCTGGAGGACGTGCTCCGGCGATTGGCGCCGCACGACGGCGACACGATCACCTCGGTGATCCTCAACACCCCGGTTCGCCACCGGGTCATAACCCGCGAGGTGGCGACGGCCGGAACCGCGACCTAGTCGGGCAGGTCCCGGTAGGCGGGAAGGGTCAGGAACTCGTCGAACTCATCCGCCAGGGCGACCGTCTCGAACAGCCGGCGGGCCTCGTCCCAGCGGAAGCGGCCGAAGGCCTCGCCCATCGACTCGCGCACCTTCTCGAGCTCCTCGTCCTCGATCTCCCTCACAAGGTCGGCGGTGACCGTCGGGCCCTCGTCCAGGCGGACCTGGTTGCGCTGCCACTGCCACACCTGGGAGCGCGAGATCTCGGCCGTCGCCGCGTCCTCCATCAGGTTGAAGATCGCTACCGCGCCATTCCCGCTCAGCCAGCTGGCCAGATACTGGAGGGCCACGCTGACGTTGTTGCGAAGTCCCGCTTCGGTGACCTTGCCGCCCGGCACCCGGATGTCGAGGAGGTCGGCCGCCTCGACCGTCACGTCCTCGCGCTTGCGCTCGATCTGGTTCGGCCGCTCGCCGAGCACGCCGTCGAAGACCTCGGCCGCCACCGGCACCAGGTCGGGGTGGGCTACCCAGGTGCCGTCGAAGCCGTCGTTGGCCTCGCGGACCTTGTCCTCGCGGACCCTGGTGAGCGCGGTCTCATTGACCTCGCGATCCTTCCGGCTCGGAATGAAGGCCGCCATCCCCCCCATCGCGAAGGCCGCGCGGCGGTGGCAGGTGCGGACCAAGAGCTCGGTGTAGGAGCGCATGAAGGGGACCGTCATGGTCACCTGGGCGCGGTCGGGGAGAACCATATCGGAGCGGTTCCGAAACTTCTTGATGATGCTGAAGATGTAGTCCCAGCGCCCGGCGTTGAGGCCGCCCGAGTGATCGCGGAGCTCGTAGAGGATCTCCTCCATCTCGAACGCCGCGAGGATGGTCTCGATGAGCACCGTCGCGCGGATGCTTCCCTGCGGCACCCCGACCGCGTCCTGGGCGAACTTGAAGACGTCGTTCCAAAGACGAGCCTCGAGGTGGCTCTCCAGCTTCGGGAGGTAGAAGTAGGGGCCGGAGCCCTTCTCCAGCAGCCGCTTGGCGTTGTGGAACATGTAGAGGCCAAAGTCGAAGAGGGACCCGGAGACGGGCTCGCCGTCGACCAGCATGTGGCGCTCGGGAAGGTGCCAGCCCCGGGGCCGGACGAGGAGGGTCGCGACCTCGTCGTTGAGGCGGTACTGCTTCTCGGGGGTTTCAAAGCTGATCGTCCGGTCGATCGCGTCGATGAGGTTGCGTTGGCCCTGGACGATGTTCTCCCAGGTCGGGGAGTTGGAGTCCTCGAAGTCGGCCATGAAGACGCGCGCGCCGGAGTTGAGGGCGTTGATCATCATCTTCCGCTCGACCGGGCCCGTGATCTCCACCCGGCGGTCGCGGAAGTCGGCCGGGATCGGCGCCACCTTCCAGCTCCGGTCGTCGCGGACGGCCTGGGTCTCGGGCAGGAAGTCGGGCCTCTCGCCGGCGTCGAGGCGGCGCTGGCGCTCCGCGCGCCGCGCGAGCAGGGCCCGGCGGGTGCCGTCGAACTCGCGGTGGAGGGCCGCCACGAGCTCCAGGGCAGGGTCGCTGAGGATCGGCTCAAGGCCCGCCGGCACCTTCGCCCTCAGCTCCACACCGCGCACCGCAGACATAGCACTTCGATTATGCGCAGGCGCGCCATCGGCCACACTGGAACGTGAGACCACCAGATGGCGAAGAAGGCAGCCGGCGGCAACCCTGAGACCCATCGGGTTCATTCGGGCAGCGAAGCGACCCGCCATACCGGCGACGACTATCCGCCGATCTCCGACTACGCCTACATCAGCGACTGCCACTCGATGGCGCTGGTGAGTCGCAGCGGCTCCATCGATTGGTGCTGCATGCCGCGGGTGGACGCCGCCAGCATCTTCGGCCGGCTGCTCGACTGGCAGAAGGGCGGTTACTGCTCGGTTGCGCCCGTCGACGCCGAGGCGGCCTCCTTCCAGGCCTACCTGGAGGACACCCTGGTCCTGGAGACGACCTTCCGGACCGAGGGCGGCGAGGCGCGGCTGCTGGACTGCTTCGCCATGCACGAGGGAGGCAAGAACAAGCCTCATCTGCAGCTGATCCGGATCCTGGAGGGTGTCCGCGGCCGCATCGACTTCTGCCTCCAGGTCGTGCCGAGGTTCGACTACGGGGAGGTCAAGCCCTGGATCCGCCGCCACTCCGCGCGGATTCACTCGGCCATCGGGGGCAACGACGGCATCCTGGTCGCCTCCGACATGATCCTGAAATCCAACCGCGAGGCGCACGACCTCGTGGCCTACGCAACCATCCGCGCCGAGGAGCGGATACGGATCTCGATCGCGTTCGTGCGCCCCGAGGAGCTCGAGTTCGCGGTGCCGGACGTGGCCGACGCCGCCGAGCTCGACCACCGGCTGGAGGAGACGATCCGCTGGTGGAGACGCTGGACAAAGCAGATCACGATCCAGGGCTCCGACCGGTCGGCCGTCGTCCGCTCCGCGATCGCGCTGAAGGGGCTCACCTTCGCGCCGACGGGGGCGATGGCGGCCGCCGCGACCACCTCGCTGCCGGAGACCACGGGGGGGGAGCGCAACTGGGACTACCGCTACAGCTGGATCCGCGACTCGGCTCTCAGCGTTCGCTCGCTGACCACCATCGGCGCCTTCGACGAGGCTGACGGGTTCCGGCGCTTCATCCAGCGCAGCGCCGCCGGAAGCGCCAGCGAACTCCAGATCATGTACGGAGTCGGAGGCGAGCGGCGCCTGACCGAGATCCTGCTCACCGGCCTCGACGGCTATGCCCACTCGCGCCCGGTGCGGATCGGCAACGCCGCCTCCCAGCAGCTCCAGCTCGACGCCTATGGCGCCCTGCTCGATCTCAGCTGGCGCTGGCACAAGCGCGGCCACTCGCCCGACGACGACTACTGGCGCTTCGTGGTCGAGCTGGTGGACATCGCCGCCGAACGCTGGTCCGAGCCCGACCGCGGGATCTGGGAGATCCGCGGCAAGCCGCAGCACTTCGTCCACTCCAAGGTCATGTGCTGGACGGCCCTCGACCGGGGGATCGGGCTCGCCGTCGAGTGCTTGCGCAAGGCGCCCCTGGCTCGCTGGCGGAAGACACGCAAGGCGATCAGGGACGCCGTGATGGAGCAGGGGGTGGACCGCGACCGCAAGGTCTTCGTCCAGTCATTCGGCTCGCACCACGTGGACGCGGCCCTGCTCCTGCTGCCGGTCTTCGACTTCATCGGCTTCGACGACCCCCTGATGGTCGCGACCACCGACGCGATCATCGCCGACCTCGGCGACGACGGCCTGGTCCTCCGCTATCGCGTGCAGCACACCGATGACGGGCTGAGGGGCGCGGAGGGGACCTTCCTGGCCTGCGCCTTCTGGCTGGCGGAGGTGCTGGCGCGGCAGGACCGGCTGGAGGAGGCGAGGACCTACTTCGATCGGGCCTCCTCGACGGCGACCGAGCTCGGGCTCTTCTCGGAGGAGTTCGCCACCGATTCCGAGAAGATGCTGGGCAACTTCCCGCAGGCCCTCACCCACCTGTCCCACATCTCGGCGGCGGTGGCGCTGGCCCGCGCCGGCGGCGACCTCTCGAGCCAGAGCTACTAGCCCGTCGAGGGCAGTAGCCTCAGGGCGAACGTGCTGCCCTTCCCCGGAGCCGAACGCTCGAGGGTCAGGGTGGCGCCCATCCGAGTTGCGAGCTGGCGGCTGATGTAGAGCCCGAGGCCGGTGCCCGGAACGTGCCGAACCGCGGGGTCGTCGATGCGGTAGAAGCGCTCGAAGATCTTCTGCCGCTGGTCGGGCGGCACGCCTCGCCCGCGGTCTCGGATCTCGACCCGCGGTTCCGGCAGGTCCTGGACGGTGACGGTGATCCTCGCGGTCCCGAGGCTGTAGCTGAGCGCGTTGTTGAGGAGGTTGTCGAGGATCCGCCCCAACTGCTCGGGGTCGGCGAGGACCTTGACCGGTTGCTCGGGAAAGTTGTGGGTCAGCCGCGCGCCGAGCAGGGCTGCCCGCGGCTCGAGCCTCTCAATGGCCGCGAAGACTGCCTCCCGCAGCTCCACCGAGGACCCCTGGAAGGGGATCGTCCCAGCCTCCAGGCGGGACGCGATCAGCAGCTCCGAGATCAGGGAGTCGAGCTCCGCGCTCTTGCTGCGAAGAGTCTCCAGCGGCACCTTCCAGTCGTTTGGGGGGTTGCCCAGGGTCCCGTCCTCCATCATCGAGACGTACCCCGCGATCACCGAGAGCGGCGTCCTCAGCTCGTGGGCGGCCATGTTCAGAAAGTCGGACTGGGCGCGGGTCACGGCCTGCGCCTGGGCAAAGAGCCGGGCGTTGCGCAGCGCCAGCACGGCCTGGTTGCCGATCACCTGGAACATCGCCAGGTCACTCGGCTTGAAGGGAGAGTCGTCCCGGCGGCTGAGCACCATCACGGCCGTCACCTCACCGTCCAGCACCAGAGGGATGGTGGCGGTGTGGCGCACGTCGCCCAGCGACGAGATGAGGGTGGCATCGACCTTGGTGACGTCGTAGCGGCCGCCTATCGACGGCTTGCGACTGCTGACCGCCTCGAGCATCAGCGGCTGGGAAGCGATCGGATGCCGGTAACCGATCAGGTCCTGCGCGCCGCTGACGTCGTGGAAGTCCTCGACCACCGTATCGGCGTCGTCCACCCGGAGGAGGACTCCCCGATGCGCCCGGCCCGCCTCGACCGCCCTGACCAACACCCGGCGGATGACCTCGTTGGGGTCCAGCGACTGGCTGAGGTCGGCCGCGATCTCGATCGCTGTCGCCAGCCGGTCGCGGGTGGCCTCGAGTTCGGCGTAGGCGAAGGCGTTGTCGAGGGCGATGCCCGCCTGCTGGGAGAGCAGGGCGAGCAGGTACTCGTCCTCCTCGTCGAAGGGCGCCACCGCCCTCCGATAGACGCCGATGGTGCCGATCGGCGTCGTCCGCCGGAGCACGGGCACCGCCATCGCCGAGTGGATCGGCTCGCCGATGACCACCGACCGCGAGTTGAGGGTCGGGTCCGACTCCGCGAAGGAGAGGTAGTCGTCGATCCGGGCGACGCGGCCGCCGGCCATCGCCTGGCTGTTAAGCCCGTGGTCGGAGTTGAGATGAAGGTCGTTCCAGGCCGGCGAGCGGGCGCCGAACAGACCTCGCGGCAGCAGCCGGCGGTCGGGGTCGTCCTCGTCGGGCAGGAAGATGGCGCCGACGTCGGCCTCGAGGACGTTGGTGGCGGCCCGGGCGATGGCGGTCAGCGTCTCGTCGAGGTCGAGGCTGGCGACCATCCGCGCGGAGATCTCGTGGAAGGCCGCCAGCGCCTCCGAGCGGGCGCCGGTCAGCCCTTTGCCCATTCCCAACTCACCTCAAATCAGGATACGCCGCCGGTTTCGAACCCTATTCGCCACTAAACGTGATATCTTAACTATCAAGTGAACCCTTAATCGACTGTCAGGAAAGACACGAACAAAATGAACCCCCCGAGCTATTCCCAGTGGCCTGGTTTCCGACTGCCCATCGGCGGCTCCGTGCCCCAGCCGAGGCCTGCTCCGGTGAAGCCGGTGCAGCCGATCCCGGTGGCCGCGGCGGATGAGGTCCCCGACCACCATACGCAGCTGGAGGAGCTGATCGGCCACGTGCGCCGCTGTGAGCGGTGGGCGCGTCTGGACGATCGCATCGACCTCAGCTGGCGCCTCGACCGCGGCTGAGAAGAAAAGAATTCCGGAATCCCAACCAAACAGGAGCGAACAGATCTCGAAACCTCATGGCGAGTGAGAACCCCAACCCAAGAGAGACGGTCCAGTTCGACCTTGACAAGCCGATCTACACGCTGGGCGTGGCCAGCGAGATGCTCGATGCGCATCCGCGGACGCTGATGGTCTATGAGCAACTGGAGATGATCAGGCCGCGGCGCACGGCGACCAACCGGCGCCGCTATTCGCCGCGCGACGTGCTCAAGCTGCAGGCGATCCAAAAACTCACTCGCCGCCACGGGGTCAACCTGGCAGGGGCGAGATTCATCCTGGAGCTGTTGAAGGAGCTGAACGACCACGCCGTGGAGCCGCCAGCGCGCTTTCGCGACGTGGACGTGAGCCTCCTCCAGCTCTAGCTTCGGCCGTTCAAGCCCTCTAGCCCAGTCGGCGGAGGACCGCCAGCGAGCGCGGCGCGAGGGGCACGGTCTCCCCCGCCTTCATGCTTCGCGAGCCGGGTTCCTCCTCGGATCGCGAGCTGTCGATGAGCACCTCCCAACCGCGGCCCAGCTCGGCCGCGGGAAGTCGCCAGTCGAGCTGCTCGTGGTGGGCGTGAAACAGGAGCAGGAGGGTGTCGCCCTGAATCGGCTCGCCCCGCGGGGAGCGGTCCGGGATCATGTCGCCGTTGAGCAGCATCCCGATCGAGAGGAGGCCCCGATTGCGCCAGTTGGCGTCCTTCATCTCCTGTCCGTCGGGTCTCAACCAGACCAGGTCCTGGCGACGCTGACCGCGACCGACCTGGCCGATGAAGAACTTCTGGCGGTGGAGGGCCGGTTGCGACCGGCGGAGTCCGATCAGCCGCCGAGTCCACTCGACCAGGCTCGCGTCGGCCGAGTCCCAGTCGATCCAGCTCAGCTCGTTGTCCTGGCAGTAGGCGTTGTTGTTGCCACCCTGGCTCCGGCCGAGCTCGTCGCCATGCGAGATCATCGGGCAGCCCTGCGAGAGGAGCACGGTCGCGATCAGGTTGCGGACCTGGCGCGCGCGCAATTCGAGGACGGCCGGATCGTCGGTATCGCCCTCGACGCCGCAGTTCCAGGACCGGTTGTCGTCGGCGCCGTCCCGGTTCTCCTCGCCGTTCGCATCGTTGTGCTTGTCGTTGTAGCTGACGAGGTCGCGCAGGGTGAACCCGTCGTGGCAGGTGACGAAGTTGATGCTCGCCGACGGCCGCCGGCCCTCGCCCTGGTAGAGGTCGGAGGAACCGCTGAGGCGGTAGGCGATGTCGCTGACGCCGCCTGACTGGCCCCGCCAGTAGTCGCGGACGGTGTCCCGATAGCGTCCGTTCCACTCCGCCCAGCGGACCGGGAAGTTGCCGACTTGGTACCCGCCCGGACCCACGTCCCAGGGCTCGGCGACCAGCTTGACCTGGGAGAGGATCGGGTCCTGGTGGATGAGCTCGAAGAAGGCTGAAAGACGGTCGACCTCGAAGAACTGCCGGGCCAGGGCGGCGGCGAGGTCGAACCGGAAGCCATCTACGTGCATGTCGATGACCCAGTAGCGCAGGCTGTCCATGATCAGCTGGAGCGTCTGCGGGTAGCCGACGTTGAGGGTGTTGCCGGTGCCGGTGACGTCCCAGTAGTAGCTGCGATCCTCCTCGCTGAGCTTGTAGTAGCCGGGGTTGTCGATACCTCGCAAGCTCAGCGTCGGGCCCTGGTGGTTGCCCTCGGCGGTGTGGTTGTAGACGACGTCGAGGATCACCTCGAGGCCGGCCCGGTGTAGCGCCCGGACCATCGCTTTGAACTCGTGCACCTGCTGGCCGTCGCCACCTGCCGACGAGTAGCGGGCCTCGGGAGCGAAGTAGCCGATGGAGTCGTAGCCCCAGTAGTTGCGCAGTCCGTTCTCGACCAGGTGCTGGGCGTCCACGAAGTGGTGGATCGGCATCAGCTCGACGGCGGTGACGCCCAGCTTTTGGAGGTGGTCGATGGCCGCCGGATGGGCGAGCCCGGCGTAGGTCCCTCGGAGCTCCTCCGGGATGTCGGGATGGCGCATCGTCATCCCCTTGAGATGCGCCTCGTAGATGACGGTGTCGGCCCAGCTGACGTTGGGGCGGCGATCGTCCCCCCACGGGAAGAAGGGGTCGATGACGATGCTGCGCGGCATCTTGGGCGCCGAGTCCACCTCGCTTCGCTCGTCCTCCGCCCTTCCCAGCACGTACCCGAACACCTCGGGGCCCCACTTGATGGCGCCCTCAATCGCCTTCGCGTAGGGGTCGAGCAGCAGCTTGGCGGGGTTGCAGCGGAGCCCGTTGCGGGGCTCGTAGCGGCCGTGCACCCGGAACCCGTAGCGCTGACCGGGACCGACGCCGTGGACATAGCCGTGCCAGCAAAGGTCGGTGTGCTCGGCAAGCTCGTAGGAAGCGATCGAGTTGCCGGAGTCGTCGAAGAGCACCAGCTCGACCCAGTCGGCGACCTCGCTGAAGAGCGAGAAGTTGGTCCCCTCGCCGTCCCAGTCGGCGCCCAGCGGCGAGTGCCGACCGGGCCAGGCGGCCCTCACCTCTCCTTCCCCCTTGATGACACTTGGTTTGAAGATAACGTAGACGCACCGCTGGTAGGCTCGAGTACGGTCGCTTCGCGGGCATCTTCACGCGGGCGCGAGGCGCGGGCATACTTCTACGGCCTTGATTCAGAACCGCGGCAAGGTCGTGATCATCGAGGGCTCAGACGAGGACGGGGAGCTGGTTTCGACCGCGCTCCGAGAGGAGTCCTTCCAACCGGTCCTCTGCCCCACCTCGGCGGAGGGGTTCGCCGCCGCGGCCGACGGCCGCCCGGTCGGCGTGATCATCGACTGGGGCCTGTCGGACCGGCCGGCCGTCGAGGTCTGTCGGGAGCTGCGCGCCAAGGACCCACTGTTGCCGATCCTCTTCCTCTCCACCCGGACCGACGAGGCGACGGTCGCCCGCGGCCTCGATGCCGGCGCCGACGACTTCATCGGCAAGCCCTTCCGCCGGACCGAGATGGTCGCCCGCTTCGAGGCGCACGCCCGCAAAGCTGCCGCCGCCATCGCGCTCGTCCGTGCGCCGGGGGCTGCAGCCCCCTCCAGCGACGGGATGATGCGCTTCGGTGAGATCGAGGTTGACGTGGCCGCGCGCGAGGTTCGCGTCGCGGGCGAGGCGGTGGGCCTCGGGCCGCTCGAGTTCAAGCTGGTCGAATACCTCTGTACCAACGCCGGCGTCGCGATCTCTCGCGACCAGATCATGAGCAAGGTCTATGGCTACGACGCGGACATCTCGACCGAACGGGTGGACCTGCTGGCCCGCCGGGTTCGCGCCAAGCTCGGCGAGGGCCCGTCGCGGGGAGGCCACCTGGTGGCGGTCCCCGGCTACGGCTACCGCTGGGAGCGCCGCCGCCGGGACGACAACGCGTAGCCGGTCACTTCTCCTTCAGGCTCCAGGGGCGCGCCCGCACGCCGGGCAGGCCGCCGAACACCATGTAGGCCGACGTCTCCTCCTCGGCCCAAAAGGTGTGCCGCTCGCCCGGGTTGATGAGGAACAGCCCGCCGGCCTCGACGGCGCCCTGGTGCGCCCCGTCGGAGAAGTGGAGGGCGCCCTCGGTGACGATCACCGCCACCGGAATCGCATTGCGGTGCTCTTGGACGCGCTGGCCGGCGGCGAGGCGGAGACCGACGACGCGGAGCGAACCCGCGTCGCCGATCGCCTCGTACCCGAGTGGTTTAGGGGCCACCCCTCACGTACAGCACCTGGCCGCTGACGAATCCCGCCTCCTCGCTGGCCAGGTAGGCGACGGCCGCCGCGATGTCCTCCGGCTGGCCGATTCGCTGGACCGGGATCTGGGAGGCGGCGCCGGTCTTGAACTGCTCGAAGTCCATCCCCATCCGGTCGGCCGTCTGCCTGGTCATCGCGGTCTCGATGAAGCCGGGAGCGATCGCGTTGACGGTGATGTTGTAGCGGCCGAGCTCGATGGCCAGCGTGCGGGCCATGCCCTGCAGGCCGGCCTTGGCGGTCGAGTAGTTGGTCTGGCCTCGGTTGCCGAGCGCCGAGGTCGAGCTCATGAAGATCATCCGACCGTACTTGTGCTCCACCATCGCCTTCTGAGCGGCGCGCGCTGCGAAGAAGGTGCCCTTGAGGTGGGTGTCGATGACGCCGTCCCAGTCCTCGTCGGTCATCTTGTAGATCAGGTTGTCGCGGATAATGCCCGCGCAGCAGACCAGGACGTCCAGGCGGCCGAAGGCGTCGACCGCTCCCGCGATCAGCTTCTCGACCGACTCGCGATCCGTCACGTCGCAGGCGATCCCCTTGGCCCGGCCACCCGCGGAGGCGATCCGAGCCGCCGTCTCCTCGGTGGTCTTGGGGTCCATGTCGGAGACCACGACCGATGCGCCCTCTTCTGCCAGCCGGGTGGCGCAGGCGGCGCCGATTCCCCTGCCGCTTCCGGTGATGACGGCGACCTTTCCTTCGAACCTCGTCACTCGGCGTTCCTCCAGTTTGCGGACGGCTCCAAGACCGAAAGGAAATCCTTTCGCTGCAATGACAGTACGGCTACGCGGCCTCCCTTCGCTTCAGCGGAGGACGACGAGGGCGTCGCCGGCCAGGACTCCCTCCCCGTCGGGAAGGACGAAGAGCGGGTTAACGTCCACCGCCTCGATCCGCTCCGGGTGCTCGAAGGCCAGCCGTCCGAGCCTGACCAGGGTGACCGCGGCGGCGTGAATGTCGCCGCGGGGCGCTCCCCGCGCGCCCTCCAGCACCGCCTTTCCGCGCAGCTCGCTAAGCATGTCGACGGCGTCGTCGAAGTCGATCGGCGGCATTCGCAGCGCGAAGTCGTCGAGGACCTCGACGAAGATCCCGCCCAGGCCGACCAGGAGCATCGGGCCGAACTGGGGATCGGTGGCGATGCCCGCGATCAACTCTGCGACGGGGAAGACCTGGTGGACGACAAGCACCCCGTCCACGCGGGCGCCGGGCACGTTCTGTTGGACGGCGGAGAGGATGTCGCGGTAGGCGGAGGCGGCCTCCTCGGGGGTCAGGCAATGGAGGCGGACCGCACCGGCCTCGGTCTTGTGCTGAATGTCCGGCGAATTGACCTTGAGCACCGCCGGAAAGCCGGCCTCCCGCGCCAGGCGCGCGGCATCGAGGGCGCTGCGGGCGAGCCGCTCGGGCGGCACCGGGATCCCCGAGCGTTCCAGCAGGCGAAGGCTCGCGAGCTCTGAGAGCGGTCCGCTGCCGGCCAGCTCGCTGCTCTTTACGGCCGGGACACGAGCACCCTTGGCGAGCAGCCGGCGGCGGTTCTCGGTGTAGCCGACCGCGCCGTCCAGCGCCCGGACAGCGAGGCCCATGCCGTTGCTGAAGTGGACGCCGTGCCGGGCGACTGCATCCTGCCCGAAGGGGGTCAGCTCGCTGGCCACGTAGGAGGTAAGGAAGGTTGGGATGGGGCTCGACCGGGCCGCCTCCGCCAGGGCCCGGAGCCGCGCCTCGGTGCGCTCCGGGTTGAGGCCCGCATCGCGAGGCGGATCCCATACCACCAACACCGCGTCGAAGGCGCCATCGCCGCCGACGGCGGCCAGGGACCGGGGCAGAAGGCTCATGTCATTGACGATCAGACCCGTCGTGTCGAGCGGGTTCTGGGCGGTCCCAAACTCGGGCAGGACCGCCTTCAGCGCCGCCTTCGTCCCGGGCCCGAAGTCGGGCACCTCAAGGCGCGTCCGCTGGGCCAGGTCGGCAAGGACGCCGCAGGCCCCGCCGGAGGCGGTCAGCATCGCGAACCGGCGACCCTCCGGCAGCCGCGGTGCGGCCAGCAGAGCGGAGGTCTCGACCAGCTCCTCGAGGCTGCCGACCCGGACCACGCCCTTCTGCCGGAAGACCGCCTCGATGACGCGGTCCTCGACCGCCAATGCGCCGGTGTGCGCGAGCGCCGAGCGCGCCGCCGCTGCCGAACTGCCGCTCTTGAGGATGATCAGGGGCTTGCCCCGGGCAAGGGCGCGGTCGGCGGCCGCGAGGAAGCGGCCGGCATCTCCGATACCCTCGAGGAAGGCGCCGACGACCGCCGTTCCGGGGTCGTCGAGCAGGAATTCGATGTAATCGGCGGCCTCCAGCATCGCCTCGTTGCCGCTGGAGACGATGTGGGAGAGGCCGATCGCCCGCCCCTGGGCGAGGCGGTGAAGGTGGAGCAGCATCGCTCCGCTCTGGGTGACCAGGCCGACCCGTCCGCGCCGCAGCGGCGCGGTCACGGGAAGGGCGTAGGCGACCAGCCGTCGCCCGTAGTTGATGAAGCCGAGGCAGTTCGGACCCTCGAGGGCCATCCCCGCCGCGGCGCACCGCTCGACCAGTGCGCGCTCCCGCTCGGCTCCGGCCGCGCCCACCTCGCGATAACCGGGCGTCAACAGGACCGCTCCGGCCACGCCGGCACCGGCAAGGTCTTCGATCACGGACGGCACCGCATCGGCGGCGGTCATCACGTAGGCGCAGTCGACCGGCTCGCCGATGGCCGACACGCTCGGATGGCAGGGCAAGCCGAACTGCTCCCGATGGCGCGGGTTGACGAGGTGGATCCTGCCCTCGAAACCGTGGCCGGTGAGGTTGGCG
This sequence comes from Candidatus Dormiibacterota bacterium, assembly GCA_035535055.1. Lineage (GTDB taxonomy): Bacteria > Chloroflexota > Dormibacteria > Dormibacterales > Dormibacteraceae > UBA6019. Next base: position 48,333 of record DATLQT010000100.1, read on the forward strand.
AGCAGGGCCGCCGACCAGGCCGAGTTCTCGGTCGCGCCGACCAGCGCGATCGAGGAGGCGTTGAGGATGGCGGCGACCTGTGCCTGGCGGCTCATTGCACGACGCCCGGTCAGTAGGACTTCGGCAATCCCAGCACGTGCTGGGCGAGGTGATTCAGGACCATCTGCTGGGAGATCGGGGCGATCTTGTAGAGCCGGACCTCGCGCCAGAGCCTCTCCAGGTGGTACTCCCGGGCGTACCCGAAGCCGCCCAGCGCCTGGAGGGAGGCGTCCACGGCATCGAAGCCGGCGTCGGCCGCCAGCAGCTTGGCGGCGTTGGCCTCCGCCGCGCACGGCTCGTCCCGGTCGAACAGCCAGGCGGCCTTGAAGGCCAGCAGCTCGGCCGCTTCGAGGCGCGCCCAGGCGGCGGCAAGTGGGTGGGCGACTGCCTGGTTGCTTCCGATCGGACGGTCGAAGACGACCCTCTCGCGGGCGTAGGCGGCGGCGATCCGCAGCGCGGCCCTGCCGATCCCGATGGCTTCGAGGGCCACGACGATCCGCTCCGGATTGAGGCCATCGAGCAAGTGGCGGAAACCCTCCCCCACCTCGCCCACCACGTCGGCGTCGGGGACCTCCAGGTCGCTGATGAAGACCTCGTTGGAGTCGACCGCCTCCCGCCCCAGCTTCTCGATCCGGCGGATGCTGACGTGGGCTCGGTCGAGGTCGGTGAAGAAGAGCGTCATCCCCCGGTAGGGATGGGCAGGGTCGCGGGGCCGGTCACGCGCCAGAAGCAGGATCTTCTGCGCGTTCTGGGCGTTGGTGGTCCAGACCTTCTGGCCGTTGACCAGCCAGCGACCTTTTCGCCGCTCGGCGCGGGTCGTGATGCGCGAGGTGTCCGAGCCGGCCGTCGGCTCGGTGACGCCGAAGGCGGCCATCAGCTCGCCACTTGCCAGGCCGGGGAGGACGGCCGCCTTCATGGCCTCCGACCCGTGCCGGATCACCGGCGTCAGCGGGAACAGATAGAAGTGGACCGGGCTTGCGCCCGAGAGCCCGGCGCCGCTCTCGCAGATTGCCTCCAGCATCACCCCCGCCTCGGTGACGCCAAGGCCTGCGCCGCCGTGCTCGGTCGGGATGACCAGGCCCAGCCAGCCGCGCTCGGCGAAGGCGCGCACGAACTCCCATGGGTACTCGGCGGAGCGATCGTGCTCGAGCCAGTAGGCGGGCTCAAAGCGACGGCACAGGGCCGCCACCTCTTCCTTCAGGGAGCTCGCCAGGTCCCCCGGCCCGAAGTCCATTTCGAAGTCGGAAGTGTACGCTCAGGGCCGTCCATGGCCGTCCCCCGGAAAGGTCCCCTCGACGGGCTGCGCGTGCTCGACCTGACGAGGGTCTTGGTCGGGCCGTACGCGACGATGCTGCTCGGCGACCTGGGCGCGGAAGTGATCAAGGTCGAGCGGCCCGGTGACGGAGATGAGACGCGCCACGTGCCGCCCCTCAAAGAGGGCGAGAGTCACTACTTCGTCGCCATCAACCGCAACAAGAAGGGGATGGCGGTCGACATGAAGGCGCCAGCCGGGCGCGAGCTGCTGGTCGACCTCGCCCGCCACTGCGACATCCTGGTGGAGAACTTCCGACCGGGGGTCGCCGGGCGGCTGGGTCTCGACCACGAGACGCTTTTGGCGGTCAACCCGCGGCTCGTCTACTGCTCGATCAGCGCCTTCGGCCAGACCGGGCCCTACGCCTCCCGAGCGGCGTTCGACATCGCCATCCAGGCGATCAGCGGGATGATGAGCCTGACCGGGGAGCCCGGCGGCCCGCCGACGCGGATGGGCCTGCCGATGGCCGACCTCTGCGGCGGGCTCTTCGCGGTAATCGGGATCCTGAGCGCCATCCACGAGCGGGAGCAGACCGGCCGTGGCCAGTTCATCGACTACTCGATGCTGGACGGGATGGTCGGGATGCTGATGTACACCGCGACCCGGGTCTTCATGACCGGCGAGGACAGTCCTAAGGTCGGCACCGGGCACCTCGGCATCGTGCCCTACGGCGCCTTTGCGGCCAGCGACGGCCACATCGTGATCGCCAACATCGGCGAGGCCTTCTGGCCCAAGATCTGCGCCGCCATCGGCAGACCCGAGCTGGCCGCCGATCCGCGCTACGACAGCAATCGCAAACGCGTCAGCCGCCGCGAGGAGGTGGAGGCACTGCTCGGAGAGGCGCTGGCCGAACGGACGGTGGCGGAATGGGACGAGATCCTGGAACGCCACGACGTCCCCCACGCCCCGATCCTCGAGGTCAGCGAGGTGCTGGCCAACGAGCAGGTGCTCGCGCGTGGCCTGGTGACCGAGTACGAGCATCCGCGCCTGGGCCGCTTCCCGGCGGTCGGCCGGGCGATCCGCTTCCCGGCCTACGACGGCCTGCCGATGAGGCCGCCACCACTGCTCGGCGAGGACGACGAGGCGGTGCTGCGCGACCTGCTCGGATACGACGCGGAACGGATCGCTCAGTTGCGCGAAGGCGGTGTCATCGTCTAGCGGTACTTCCTTCGGGGCTCGTCGGTCCAGTGCTCGCTGCGCGGCCGCGGGTTGCGCTTGAGGGTCAGCACGATCGACCCGGCCTTGAGCCAGGTCTGGCCCCGGTCGATGAAGGTGTCGAACTCGCCGCGTTCGACGGCCGACCGCAGCGCCCACTTGATCCGCCCCCGACCCGCCTCGACCACCTCTGTCACGTCCGCGGCGCCATGGAGCAGCTCGACACTGCCGTAGCCGTTCGAGTACGCCTCCGACACGCGCCGCCAGGCGAGGTCGACCGCGGTGAGCACGTCGTGGCCGTGGAGGTCGATGGTGAGCTTTCGCATCCCCCTTCAGTGTGTCCCTGGCGGCGGTCAGGGCTTCTGAAAAGGATTTCGCCGTCGGGCGGGCCTCTTCTCTTTCGCCCCTTTCTCGGCCGCCGGCGCCATCAACAGCTTCAGCTCGCGATCGAAGGCCGCCACCACCCGGCCAGGGTCGGGGACCAGGCCGGCGTCCGCAGCGACGCCGACCATCACGCCGCCGGCATAACTGAGGATGCTGATGCCCAGACCCATGTGGCCTGACATCGGTACCCAGAACATGCAGGCGCCGATCCGCCCGCCAGCCAGGTAGAGGGCTCCGGCGGGCGCGCCAAGGACCTGCTGCGAGCGGCCAATCTGACCATCACCGAGATCTGCTTCCTGGTCGGGTTCGAGAGCGTTGGCTCCTTCAGCTCGCGCTTCCGCGACCTCGTGGGCATGTCACCGACCGAGTACCGGAGTGCCTCTGACGGCGCTCCGCCCATCCCGGGCTGCTTCGTCCTCATGTGGACGCGGCCGGGTCTCGCCAGAAGTCAGCAATCCGGAAGAAGCGCCGACGACGGGCGCGCGGTAGTGTCGGGGTCATGATCAAGAAGCTCTCAAACGTGAACGTGTTCGTCGAAGACCAGGCCGCGCGAAGGCGTTCTACACGGAGAAGCTCGGCTTCGAGGTGCGGCGTCTTCGAGACCGACGACATCCGCACCGCCTACGAGGAGCTGAAGGGCAACGGCGTTACCTTCGTGCAGGAGCCGGCCGAGCGGCCCTACGGCATCGAGGCCATGTTTCGCGACGATTCCGGGAACTGGTTCAGCCTCAACCAGCACAAGCGGTATGGCGGCTGAGCGGACCTCTGTACGGCTCGCTGCTGCACAAAGAGCTTGGCCGGCTCCGACCGCGGCGCGATAACCCTGGCCGAGTACTACCTTGGCTGAAAGCGGCTGACCGTGCTCCGGACTCGAAGATAGGCGAGCTCATCTTTACGGCATGGTTGCGAAGTATTGGGTCACTTGCCTGAGCTCATCGACCTATTGCTGCTACTGCAGAACGCTGAGGTTCATGATTTCAAACCGTTCGGTCCGTAGCCGGTTGACCGGCGGCTCGCCGAAAATGTAGAACGCGCCATCAGGCTGTCTAAACTCAACGCCGTGCCGACACGCATCTTCCCCTTCCTGACAGTTCGAGGCGCGGCCGCTGCCATCGACTACTACAAGCGGGCGTTCAATGCGGAGGAGCGGTCGCGGATCAAGACGCCGAGCGGTCAGATCGTCGCAGAACTCTCGATTGAAGACGCACGGTTCAACGTGGTCGATGAAAACCCGGAGGAGCTGGGCGCTCTAGAGCAGGCGTCGAGCCAGGACTTGAACTTGAGCCCGCAAGCGCTCGGCGGAACGAGTGTACGCATCGACCTCGTCGTCGATGACCCGGACGCAGTCGCGCGACAGGCGATCGCCGCGGGCGGCAAGGAGCTATTCCCCGTCGGCGACCAGCCATACGGCTGGCGGCAAGGTCGCGTAGTCGATCCGTTTGGTCACCACTGGCTAATCGGCAAACCCCTCAACTAGTCCAGGCGGCTCGTCGGATGGGGCAGGTGAACTCGCACAGCTAGGTACGCTGTATTTCGTCACCAGCATTCCTGATAGCCGACCCGGATAAGAACTCACACCTATAGGTTTGGAGTCGGCCTTGCGTGGCGCCGTACAGCGCGAAGGTGACTTGCTCTATTCTCCGCCCGGATGGCGACAATCTGGGCCAGGCCGAGAGTTCGTAACGCAACCGTGTGAAAAGGAATCTGGTCAGCGAGAGCGTGGACTTGGTTCAGCCGGGCAAAGAGGCATACGACAAATGGCACAAAGCTCCCGCTGGCGTTGGCGGAGCTGGGATTGATCGATGAGTACGAGTTCGTGGTGCACCCCAGGCTCGCGGGCCACGGGCCGACGTTGTTCGCGGGGCTATCGAAGCATGTCGACTTGAAGCTCGTGAGCCGGCTGGAGTTCGGCTCGGGGGCCGTGGCGACGCGGTACGAGCCGAGAAGGTAGCCGTGCTGTAGTCCGCGCCCGATACGACGCAAACGTTGCGTGGCGCGGCACTAGCTCAACACGTTCTGGCGGGAGCGTTTCTTGACCCAGAAGTAAGCCACGAAGCCTAGATTGGGGGTCTACTCCCGGAATCGATACGAATTCGGATTGATCTTATAGATTGTAATTCGCCACTAGCATTCGGCGATGCAGTGATGCAGCCGGGTCAGCAGCACCGAGCCGCCCTCGTAGCCGTCGATCAGGTGCAGCTGCCAGAGCGGCTTGCTCATGTCGAGGGGGGTCCTCATCAGGTCGCCGGCCATCTCCTCCAGCACGATCTTGCCGCCCGGCGCGGGCAGCGCGAGGTGATGGACGTGAGAGTCGAGGTCGAAGCGGTCGTCGTCCACCCAGCGCGGCGGGCCGACGCCGAAGGTCGCCTCGACCACCCTCGGGCGGAAACGGTCGAAGGGTCGGGTCCTCCATCCGGAGCCAGGCTGCGTCAACGCTGGAGAGCGGCTGTGCCATTCAGCTCTGCTTCAAGCGTACGGCGCAAGTATGAGGGCAGCTGGTGCGTTTCTACTCCATGGAAGAGCACCTTCGCGTCACCGGTCAGAGCATCGTTCTCCGGCGTACCGTCAACCGCTGGGTCGAGTATGCAATCGCCGCCTGGACCGTGTCCCTGGTCGTCCTCGCGCTCTCCCGCTGGGGGGCGGTCGACCTGACCGCGCTAGTAGTCGCCCTGATCATGCTCGGCTGCGCCTTCGCCGCCGTCGCCGTCGTCCACAACCTGCGCTTCATAGAGTCCTCGCGCCGGGAGCGGCTCCTGGCGCGCCGCCACCAGGCGACGATGACTGGAAACCACCGGCCGCCCGCCTAGCGACCGAGACCGCCGGGCCGGTGCGGCCACCGGCCCGGTAACGTTCACCCCAATGCGCTCGGCCGTCGTCTGCCTGCCGACCTACAGCGAGGCCGAGAACATCGAGCAGATGCTCGACCGGCTGTTTGCGGCCGATCCCACCCTGAAGGTGATCGTCGTCGACGACGGCTCACCCGACGGCACCGCCGAGCTCGTCGCTCGGCGCGCCGAGGACGACCCCCGGATCGGGCTCGTCCGGCGCCCTAGCCGGCTCGGCCTCGGCACCGCCTACATCGCGGCCTTCGAGGAGGGCCTGCGCGCCGAGCACGAATTCTTCGTGACGATGGACTCAGACCTCTCCCATGCCCCCGAGCGCGTGCCCGCCCTGCTCGACGCGGTCGAGTCGGGAGCGGATGTCGCGATCGGATCCCGGTACGTGCCTGGAGGCTCGATCAGCGGCTGGGGCCTCCACCGGCGCGTGCTGAGCTTCGGCGCCAACTCCTTCGCCCGCCTCTGGCTCGGCATCAGGCCCCACGACGTGACCAGCGGGTTTCGCTGCTACCGCCGGGCCGCGGTCGAGCTGCTGGTCGCGAGTCCGATCCGCGCCCGCGGCTACTCCACCCTGGTCGAGCTCTTGGTCCGCTGCCAGCGGGCCGGCTTCAGGGTCGTGGAGCTGCCGATCGGGTTCATCGACCGCGTCCACGGCGACTCAAAGATGTCCTCCAAGGAGATGTTCGACGGCATCGCGAGTGTTGTAACGCTGGGCTCGGCACTCCGGGCCGAGGGATCCCGGCCGACCGCTCCCGATCGCGGGTAAGCTCGAAGAGGTGGCTAAGACATCCGTCCGCGAGCTATTGCGGGCGAATCCCGGTGACGGGCCGAGCATCAATCTCGCCGACCTCGACCCCAACGCCACCCCTGGGATCAAGGAGAAGAAGGCTCTTCGCAAGCTGTCAAAGCAACACGAAATGCTCTTCGAGCTCCAGGACCGGCTCTGGGCGGAGCAGAAGGGCTCGCTGCTCGTCCCTCTGCAGGGGATGGACACCGGCGGTAAGGACGGGACAGTCAAGCACGTCATGACCGGGATGAATCCGACCGGCGTCGACGTCCACGCCTTCAAGGCACCGACCGCGGAGGAGCTCCGCCACCACTTCCTCTGGCGTTTTAAACGGGTGCTCCCGAGGCCCGGCACGATCGGCATCTTCAACCGCACCTATTACGAGGACGTCCTGGTCGCAAGGGTGAAGAAGCTGGTCGGCGAGGAGACCATCGAAAAGCGCTACGGAGAGATCAACCGCTTCGAGCAGCAGCTAACCAAGAGCGGCGTCACGGTAGTGAAGTTCTATCTCCACATCAGCTACGAGGAGCAGAAAAGGCGCCTCCTCGAGCGGCTAAAGGATCCCACCAAGCACTGGAAGTTCAGCGAGAACGACATCAACGAGAGGTCCTTTTGGGACGACTACACAAGCGCCTACGAAGCGGCGCTGACGCGCTGCAACTCCAAGGCCGCGCCCTGGTACATCATCCCGGCCAACAACAAGTGGTACCGGGACTGGGCGGTGGCGCAGATCCTGATTGAGACCCTCGACGAGATGAACCCGCAGTACCCGATGCCCAGGCTCGCGGTCGCCCGGCTGGAGAAGCGTCTCACAGCCTGAGCTTCCTTTACCCGGCGGTTGGCGGGCCGGCGGCCCCGCCCCTCAAACTGCCACCGTGACGCCCGAGCAGGTCCTCCGCGAAGTCTTTGGCATGGAATCGTTCCGGCCCGGCCAGCAAGCGGTGGTCGAGGCCCAGCTGGCCGGCCGCGACGTCCTCTCAGTAGCCCCCACCGGCTCCGGCAAGTCGATCAGCTATTGGGTGCCGGCGCTCGCCGGCGAGGGCCTGACCGTGGTGGTATCGCCCCTGATCGCACTGATGAAGGACCAGGTCGACCGCCTTCGCCAGCTCCGGATGCGGGCCGGCCTCATCAACTCGACGCTGACCCGCGCGGACCAGGTGGAAGCTCTGAGGGTGGCTCGGATGGGCGGCTTTCAGCTCCTCTACCTGGCTCCCGAGCGCCTTTCCCGGACCGGCTTTGTGGAGCGGCTGGCGGAGGCGCCGATCCGCCGGCTGGTGGTGGACGAGGCGCACTGCATCTCCAGCTGGGGCCACGACTTCCGGCCCGACTACCTGCTCTTGGGCAGCGCCCTCCAGGCCCTCGGCCGGCCGCCGGTCGGCGCCTTCACCGCTACGGCGACGCCGGAGGTGAGGGAGGACATCGCGAGGAACCTCGGCCTTCGCGATCCCTTCATCTCCGTCACCGGCTTCAACCGTCCCAACTTGCGGCTCGAGGTCGTCGCCGCCCGGGGCGCGCGGGAAAAGCTGGCCGTTCTCCGCCGGCGGCTCGACCCGGGCGGAGGCCGGGCGCTGGTCTACTGCGGCACCGTCGCCGGGTCGGAGGAGCTCGCCGCCGACATCAGCGGCTGGGGGATGCCAGCGCTCCCCTACAACGGGAGGCTGCCCGACGATGCCCGCCGGCGGGCCCAGGAGGACTTCGCCGCGGGCCGGGTCAAGGTGGTCGTCGCCACCTCGGCCTTCGGGATGGGCATCGACCTGCCCGACATCCGGCAGGTGATCCACTACCAGGCGCCCGGCTCAGTGGAAGCGTACTACCAGGAGGCCGGTCGGGCGGGACGAGATGGCGAGCCCGCAGTGTGCCTGCTGATCCACTCCGGCTCCGACCGTGAGCTGTACAGCTTCTTCATTGAGCGTGCCTTCCCCGAGCCGGTCGCCGGCGAGGCCGCCGCGGCCGAAAAACGCCACGCCTATGCCCGTTTGTCACAGATGACGGCATATGCCTCGATCCGGACCTGCCGCCACGCCCGGATCGCCGACTACTTCGGCGAGCAGGGCGTGGCCCGCAACTGCCAAGCCTGCGACAACTGCCTCGCGGGCGAGCGGCCGGCCGGCACGCCGGTGGCGGCCGGCGTGCTGCGCGCCGCGCTGGCCGGGGCGGCTCGATTCAGCGGGCGAATCGGGCTGGTGAACCTCGCGGCGGTGCTCGGGGGCCGGGAGACGAAGTGGACCCGGGAGCATTCCTGGGTGCGCAAGCTTCCCGCCCACAACACGTTGCCGGGGTGGCCGGAGGAGCGCGTCCGCAAGCTCTTCGCGGAGCTGATGGAGGCTGGCCTGGTCGCCCAGACACCCGGCCAGTACCCGATGGTGATGCTGACCGACGAAGGCCGGGAGGTCCTCGCTGGCCGCGCCGAGGCTGCTCTCACGCTCCCGACGGACACCGTCGCGGCCCCTGTCGCAGGCGCGCGCCCCGACCCGGACCTGTTCAAGCGCTTGCGCGCATGGCGGGCGGCCGTCGCTCATCGCGACGGAGTCCCAGCCTACGTCGTCTTCCACGACCGCGCCCTCGCCGAGCTCGCGGCCCGGAGGCCGGCCGACCTGGAGGCGATGGCGGCCGTCCCGGGGGTCGGTCCCGCCAAGCTGGCCCGCTATGGGGACGAGCTCCTGGCGCTGCTGGGTTAGCCTTTTGAGGCTAGACCTCGACGGGCTCGGGGTCGGGGAGCGGAGCCGGCTGGTCCTCCTCCTCGGGCGGTTCGGAGGCCCACCAGCCGTCGTAGATGCCGCTGTTGGCGCGGGCGACCGCGCGCAGCGAGGCGCCCATGGTGGCGACATGCTCGGGCGTCGGCACGGCGCGGCTCACCGCCTCCAGCAGCCATCGGCCGGGGGGGCTGGGATCGACGTAGGTCGCGTAGCCGTCCGCCTCCAGCTGGGCGGCGACCCGGCGGGCGGCGGTCTCGCCCGCGAAGTAGAGGAACGCCTCCAGCACTGCCTCCTCAGCGAGGTCGAGGCCGATGTCGAGGAGGCGCGCGAAGATCTTCTCGTCGGTTATCTCAAGATCGCGGTCGACCTGCGGCTGCGGTGCCTGCGGAGGACGCTGCAACGGCCGTCGCCCGCGCTCGGCACCGCCGCCACCGCCGCCGCCGCGCCCCGATCCACGGCCGCTCCGACCGCCCTGCGCACGCGATCGGGGCTGGGCCGGTTGGGTGGCCGGAGCGGTCCCCTGGCCGGGCGCCGCCGGGTCGGCGGGCGTTCCTCGACCGCCGCGCCCCCGGCCCCGCCGCCGCCGCCGCGAGGAGCCGGGCAGACGGCCGGCGGCGGAGCCGCGGTCGTCCGAGGGAGGTGGGGTGGAGCTCAAAACGCCTGCCAGCTTAGCTGTGGCGGTGCCCGCGCGGCGGACTACCGCAGGAGCCAGGTCCTGCGGTCCCGCTCGAACTCGACGAGCTTGGCGAGGTCGCGGCTCTTCCAACGCGGCGCAAAGCTCCGCTTGTGAGGCTTGCATAGACCACAGGCACGATTCTTGATCTTGTGCCGCTTGCGCATGTGAGTTCCTCCTGGGCTGCGGCGCCAGGGCGGGGGAAGGCGTTCAAGCCCTATTTGCTTGGCTTAAAGCGAACAAACTGAATCGTCGCGTAAACAATGAGAGCGGCCAGCACGGCAACTGCGAGCTCCAAGGCGCCACGGCTGAGACTTGCCAAGGAAGGAATCGTTACAGCGATCCACGCGGTCATAACAATGGAGCCGAGGCTGACCAGAGCCCAGCCGTTCCACTGCAATCCCTCCCTTGATGTGTACCACGTCTCCAGCCGGCGAGGCCGTGCGGCCCCTCAAGATGCGAGCTCAAACCAGTCGAGTGCCAGTGTGAGCCCAAGGGCGAGGAGTGCGACAGCAACTACCAGGCCCAACTGGGCACCTCCCCAAGCTTCATCGAATATGTGACGTTCGCTATCACGCCCGGCGTAGTGAGCCCGCTCTCGTAAGCGAAGTCTTTCTGTCGTGGGTCAGACTTTCTTGGACGGTCGGAAGTGTGATGGCTGCCGGCGCTTTGGGAGGTAACGTACCGAGCGTCGGGCTGGCTACAAAAACAGGCCGATCAAGGAGGCGGCGATGGGTCGGGCCTGGCGCCGACGCCCTTCTTGGCCAGTCGGGGATCACGGCGGCGGACGGGACCACGCTTCGTGGGCCCTCTCGACCGCCTCGTCGCGGCCGAGCTTTGCGATGTCAGCCGGCGCCATGCCGAGCTGGGTCGAGAGGACCGCGGCCGCCCACGCCGGCACCTGCTGGATCTCCTCTTCGGCGGGCGGAGCGCTCGGCCGGCCGACCGGCTTCTTCGTCCGGAGCGCCCTCCAGAAGTCCTCGTCGCTCACCCGGAGCTGGTCGCGGAGGATCGCCTTCCAGCGGCCCGGGCTCATCGCCTTGTTCTCGGAATGGGAGACTCGCGTCTCCAGTACGGTCCCGTCATCGAGGACGAGTCGGAAATAGCGGTGGTCGGCGCTCCGGCCCTCGTCAACCCCCTGCCACCCGTCGATTCGACAGAAGGCCTCGACCTCAGACCAGTCGGGGGTCTTCACGCGGTCGCGGCGGTCTTGGCCTTGGAATCCTCGAGAAGAAGGCCGAGGCGCCGGTCGGGCGACGTGACCTTGAAACGGAGCAGGTAGGGGAGGTGATGCGCCCGCTTGGTGCGACGGTAGAAGGCGTAGTCGGCAAGGAAGCGGTCGGAGTAAGCATCCAGCTCGTTCACCAGGTCATGCATCGCCTCGTCAACCGTCTCGCCGAAGCCGAGCAGCCCGAAGTCCGACAGGCGGGCGGTCACCTCGCCTTCTTCGAGGATCAGCTCAGGCGCGAAGCGATAGGCGGAGAGGGCGTCGTCGGCAACCTCCTCCCCGAGGAGCAGGGCGCGCTCTCGCCCGCCGTTGCGGTCGATGACGTGGGCGTGGTGGCGGTGCACGGCGTCGGTCATGACCTCCGACAGGCCGGCCTTGGCCTTGCTGAACTCGATCTCTGCCTCGACCTTCACGGGTCAGATTATAGCCCTATTTGACCGATTTGACCACTGAATGCTCGCGCCGGTCGGCTCAGCCCCAGAAAACGGCCGTCGGGTCGCGCTCCACCTCGTCGAGCAGGTCCAGAAGCACGGGCGCCGGTCCGATGAGGTCGTAGATGTGCTAGCGCAGGTCTCGGTCCCGCCAAGTAGTAGGGACCACCGCGCCGGCCTGGCGTTGTACCGGAATCTGGCGATGGGGAACCGCGTCCACGCATCGTCCGGCGAGACCGGGCGCCAGGGCACGCGCCTCTCGACGATCGTGGCGGCGCTGCCCTGGATCTCGTAGTCCAGGTGAACCTGGTCACGGGCGAAAGCCGGCACTCGCTTCTCGCAGTAGTCCCCGAGCTCTCGTTCAACCTGGCGGCGGACGAGTTCGGGCAGCGCCATCTATTGCTCCTGTCTCAGCGCCGCCATCAGGGCCTGGTGGGCGTCGGTCGGGGTCAGGTGGGCGTAGACCTGCTGGATCATCGCCAGCGAGGTGTGGCCGAGCACCTGGGTGACCAGCAGCGGGTTCATCCCCCGCCGGAGCATGTGGGTGGCGGCGCTGTGGCGGAAGACGTGAGGGTGGACCCGCTTCTGGATCCCCGCCCGCTCGTCGAGGTCGCGGACCAGCTGCTGGACGCCGGATTCGGTGAGGGCGTCGTAGTCGCCGGTGGTCCGGCTCCGGCGGCGGGAGAGGAAGAGCCGCTCGCTGTTGGTGTCCTTGGGCCGCTGCCGTTCCGCGTAGCGGGTGAGTCGCCGGTAGAGTGCCGGCGAGACCGGCACCAGCCGCTCCCGGTCGCCCTTGCCGCGGATCTTGAGAAATGGGTCGCGGTCGCGCTCGGCGACGTCCCTGAGGCGGAGCTGGACCAGCTCGCCGACCCGGATCCCGGTGTCGGCCAGGAGCCGGATGATGAGCCCGTCACGCTCCGAAGTGGCGGCGTCCTCGAGCTGCTGGATCTCCTCCCGGCTCAGGACCTCGACCAGCTTCTTGGGCAGCTTGGGAACGGTGACATCGCCCTCGATCTTCTCCCCCTCCCCGCGTGCCCAAGCGACAAGCCCCTTGGCCGCCTTGGCGTAGCTCCAGGCCGTGTGCTTGCTGAGCGGCCCCCGCTTGCCGCCGTGCTCGAGCAGGTCGCCGACGAACTGATCGAGGACCCGACCCGTGAGCTGCGAAGCCTCAGTGATCGAGTGGTCGGCGCACCAGGGCAGGAAGACCGCCCGCAGCGGGTAGCCGTAGGCGTGGCGGATGGTCTTGGGCGAGGTAGTCCTCGACCAGCTGGGCGAGGGCGCGGGGGACCGTTTTGAGGACGACTTTGAGTTCGGTCATGGCGCGATAGAGCTATACCTACAACATCAGCGACCTTGCTCAAAAGCCGCTCTTTAGCAGCCCTACCTCTAGCACGGTTAGGTTAAGTCGACAATGGTGTTAAGCAGGTCGAACTCATTTGGTTGCGCTCCTAATGAATTCGAAGAAAGAAGGTGGAGCGGGAGACGGGAATCTCGCTCCCGAGTGCCAGGGCTCCGGTTGAATTCGTCTACCGGCTCGCCCCGCTACCCCTGGATGAATACAGATGACTACGGAAATTTGTATTCATTCCTTCATGCTTCGACGGCTGCATGTCGCGGGCTGACTACCCTGGCCAACCCCGGGGTCCTGGGCGTGGCGCCGGCGGGGTCCCACCCCCCGCGCGACCCCTGTGACCGGTGCCTCTGGCGGCTCCGGCCGCGAGCAAGGAGCGGTTCACGCGCTCAAGGTCGAATCGTTCTGGGTCGAACTCCCCGCCTAGCCACTGGCGGTACTCGTCGTGCCTCGGATGGCGTGGATCTTGAAGGGCATCGTGCAACTCCGCATACCCGTGTGGGCCGCCGCAGTCTTCGGGTGGGCATGCCCGCTCGCCCCCGAGACAGCGAGGCAATGGAGCCGCCACTGTCTCGATTGGCAACTCGTCCTCGACCACGATCAGGTGTTCCCACCCATCTCCGAAGTCGTACTCGTAGATGCAGGTTGAGCCTCGGCGCGGAGCGATCTGGTTGAGGCTGATCGACCGGTAGTCGATCGGCCCCCGATCGTCCTCGTCAGGCTCGGCGAAGCGGACGTCTCCAACCTTGAACTGATGAAGGTGGGAGTCGCTCCAGCCCATGACGGCCTGCAGGACGCCGTGAAGGCGCCTCAAATTCAAGTTCTGGGGCACAAGCACCCGGCGCCAGATCGGCGATTCGATGCCGATCAGGCTGACCCGCAGCTGGAAAACGTCGTCAGGCATACTGAACCTCGGCACGGGGGCCTCCGCTGAGTGCATCTTCATCGTTTGAATTTTGATCCGCTTCCGGACGTGTATCACCGCCTGCTGCTCGTCAGACGGCGTGTACCACGAACAACGTCACGGCCCGAGGCCGCCTCCTCGCTGGCTTCCTCCACCGGACGAATTCGAGCGGGAGCGGCGACCTACCGCCCTGGGGGGCCGCCATCACCCAGTCCCCAGGTGTCAACGAAAGCGGGTCAACTCCACAACTCATTTCACGACTGAGTCCCAAATGAAGTAGCCAGCGGCCACATACATCCCAATCCCAACCACTGCGAACCATGCCCGCTCGATGGGTCCGGCAATCGTGTTGGTGCCGACCCGCCACCAATAGCCCGCCCGTAGCACGGGCAGTTGGGGCTTGACCGCAGTAAGTAAGGTGATGGACCCGAGTAGAACCATTAAGAAGACTCCGACGATCACAGCCACTTCGCCACCCATGAAGCCGCCGAGTGCCCAGCGCTCGCCGCGGTAACGAGAGGATCGTTAACTTCTGCGGCGACCCAGTTCCATTGGTAGACGTTCGAGTAAGTGTCGTAGCTCGCAATCCCATAACCACCTGTGATTCCAGGCGTTCCCTCTGGGTAGCTTGCGCCCTCAACATCGACTGGCTTGCCGTTCACTCCGGTCCCTGTTGAGCTCGAGATTGTGCCTCCCAAAAATCCCGCGCCAGCACCTGCACGGTTCAAGGTGTTGATCGCGGTCACCCGGTCGGCGGCGTCGTAGCCGTAACCCTGGCTGCCGCCCGAGGTCAGTGGGTTGACGGTGTCGTAACCGTAGCTGCTGGTCCCGTCCGAGGTCAGCTGGCCGGCCGCGTCGCGGCCGTAGGTCTCGCTGAAGAAGGGCGAGCTGCTTGCCTGCTGGTCGGAGATCGAGGTCAGGTGGCCGGCGCGATCGTAGCCGTCGGTCGCGGTGACCGTGTTCGGGTAGGCGATGCCGGTCAGCTCGCTGTTGGCGTCATATGAGTAGGTCGTCTGGTGGCTCAGCCAGTCGCTGACCGTCTTGGAACCGGAACCGGACCTCGGTCACCGACGCCAACAACCATTCGACCAGATCCACCTTCGACTACGACAACGAGCTGACCTCCTCACCCGGCCGGACAGCTCGCTAAGTGGATCGGTGACGGTGGCGGGTCGCCGAAGGCGTTCAAGCCCTATTTGCTTGGCTTAAAGCGAACAAACTGAATCGTCGCGTAAACAATGAGAGCGGCCAGCACGGCAACTGCGAGCTCCAAGGCGCCACGGCTGAGACTTGCATAGGAAGGAATCGTTACAGCGATCCACGCGGTCATAACAATGGAGCCAAGGCTGACCAGAGCCCAGCCGTTCCACTGCAATCCCTCCCTAGATGTGTACCACGTCTCCAGCCGGCGAGGCCGTGCGGCCCCTCGAGATGCGAGCCCAAACCAGTCGAGTGCCAGTGTGAGCCCAAGGGCGACGAGCGCGACAGCAACTACCAGGCCCAACTGGGCACCTCCCCAAGCTTCATCGAATATGTGACGTTCGCTATCACGCCCGGCGTAGTGAGCCCGCTCTCGTAAGCGAAGTCTTTCTGTGCGAAGCCAGATGGCGGTCGACCCCAAGTCCCTCCAACCCCGCCTCCGAAGCCGCCGGCCACACAGGTTGACCAAGCGCTGATGAACGAATGGCGATCAGTCGCATTCTGATTTGGATAATCGATCGTGCCTCCGTACAAACTTGCTCCGGCGGCCACCGGGAGACCGGCAGCAGGTCCGGCTCCAAGATAGATACCGCCTTCCTTGCTGACAGTGCCTGTAAGCGTCACACCGAGAAATGGATCGTCGACCAGCAGGCCCAGAGGGATAGTCACAGACGCTGCCTTGTAGTCGACCGGCTTGTCGAAGTACAGACAGGGGCCGCTGCCCCAAATTGGCAGGTTCGCTGAACCAACTCGACATAGTCCGGACGGGTCCGTCGCGTTAACAGGGCTGTCTGTTGCATAAAGGAAAGGCTGCCGAGTGGCGGGCGTGGCTGGATCTCGGCGGGATGAACTGAGCCGAAGTTGGATCGTAATTCCGCGCCCTCAGGTAGAACAAACCGTAAGGTGGCGACCCTGTTATCTGCCAAAAGTGATCACAACCATGTAGCCAGCAGCCATGATCAAGAGGATTCCAAAAATACCGGCCGCAGCGCGGTCCACTACCGAGGGCTGTGTTCGTGTGAGAGTTCGCCACCAAAAACCGCCACCCAATATTCGATGGGAGGGCATCAAAGCCCCTAGCAGATTGAATGCACCTAACACGGCCAACAGGACGACACCGATGAGGACCGTCACCAGCCAGACGCCCAAGTCGCGATTGAGTGAGCAGCTTGAGCAGCGGATACAAGTGGATTATTAACCTCGGATGTAACCCAATTCGTCCTGTATACGTCCGTGTAGGTGTTATAGCTGATGAGGCCGGCGCCACCGCCAATTGATGGCGGCGCATACTTTCCGGCTGGGTAGCTCGCCTCCTCAACATCGACCGGGTTCCCATTGACCCCGGTGCCTGTGGAGCTCGACAGCGATGCCGAGTACGGTCCGACACCCGCGCCGGCGAAGTTTCTATGGAAGCCCTTACCGAGATCGGCAGCACACGTCGCAGACCCGCTGGCCTGCACCCCGAACCCTGCGGTGACGTAACCGCCCCAGATTCCGTTTCCATCCGCTGCCTTGTAGCCGCCGGTAGTCCTCGCGGCGTACAAGTCACCGTTGCCGCAGTAACCAACCGCCCATTCTGTCGACCCGCCTTCTGAGCCACCGAACCCGACGCCTCCCGCGGTCCAACCAGCGCACCAAAGACCGCTCGGATCACCTCCGTTGATCGGCGAGTCATGCACATATACGTAAGGTTGCCTGGTCACCACCGAGAGCGGATCTCGAGCCGCGAATCCACCTGTGGCGGGGTCGTAGAACCGTGCCCGTAGGTAGTTGAGCCCGGACTCGGAATCGAGGTACTGGCCCGCGAAGCCGAATGGATTCGCCGTCGTACCCGTGCTCGACGACAGGTTCCCGTAAGCGTCGTACGTCGTCGTGGCCGCGGTTGCGCCCGCCGAGTTGGTTAGCGCTCGCGTCGAGCCGAGCTGGTCCTGGTGGTAGTAAAGGACCGTGCTGCCAGAGATCTGCTCCAGCGGCAGCCCACCGAGCCCGGTCAAGTAGGCGGTCGACCCGTCTTTGATGATCAGCGGCAGCCCCTGGGCGGTGTCCCAGGTGAAGGTCTCTGAGCCGCCGTTGACCGTCTTGGAAGTCCGGAGCCCGTCGCCGTTGTAGGTGTAGGTGCCGGTGGTGGTTCCCGCCGAGTAGCTGAGCAGGTGGTTGGCCTGGTCCCAGCCGTAGCTGGCGAGGTTGCTGGAGGCGTCGGTCCGGCTCACCCGGTTGCCCCTGGCGTCGTAGGCGTAGGTGTACTTCTGGACCTGGGTGCCGCCGTTGGTGATGGTGTCGGTGGAGAGCTGGTCGGCGTTGTCGTAGGCCAGCGCCCCCTGGTTGCCGCCCGTGGTGTTGATCGCGGTCACCCGGTCGGCGGCGTCGTAGCCGTACCCCTGGCTGCCGCCCGAGGTCAGCCGGTTCTGGGTGTCGTACCCGAAGCTGCTGGTCCCATCCGAGGTCAATTGCCCGGCGGCGTCGCGGCCGTAGGTCTCGCTGAAGAAGGGCGAGCTCGACCCCTGCTGGTCACCGATCGAGGTCAGGTGGCCAGCACGGTCGTAGACCTCGGTCGCTGTGACCGTGTTCGGGTAGGCGATCGAGGTCAGCTCGCTGTTGGCGTCGTAGGAGTAGGTCGTCTGGTGGCTCAGCCAGTCGCTGACCGTCTTGAGACGCCCGGCCGCGTCGTAGGTCCTCAAGACCGTCCCCAAAGAGGCGGGGTAGGCGATCGAGGTCAAGAGGCTCGACTTGTCGTACACATAGCCCACGGTGGCGCCCGAGCCGTCGGTCGAGGAGGTCAGCCGGCCCAGGTTGTCGTACTGGTAGCCGGTGGTGCCGGTGCCGTCGGTCATCTGGGTGCGGCGGCCGTCCTTGTCGTACTGGTAGCCGGCCGTGCCCGGCTGGGCGGTCTGGTAGGCGGCCTGGATCAACTGGTTGCCGGCATCGTACGCGTAGGAAGTGACGGCGCCCGCGGCGTCGGTCATCGAGGTCAGGTCCCCGACCAGGTCGTAGCCGTAGCCGGTCACCCGGCCAAGAGCGTCGGTGACCGACGTCTTCCGGTCCAGGGCGTCGTAGGCGTAGGTCGTCGTGTGGTTGAGCCCGTCGGTCTGCTGGGTGACGTTGCCATCCCCGTCGTAGGTCGTGCCCTGGGTCGAGCTGTCCGGCCGGGTGAGGAGGGTCAGCTCGTTGTCGTAGTCGAACGCGGAGCTGGTGGTGTGATTGTTGGCGTCGGTGACCGAGGTCCGGTTCCGGTTCGGGTCGTAGGCGTAGGTGGTGACGTGGCTCAGCGGATCGGTGACCGTGAGAACGTCGCCGAATGCGTTGGCGGTGTAGCCGGTCGTGTACTGGCTCGGGTTGCCGCCGGTGACGTTGCCCAGCGGCGACACCGAGGAGGTCATCCGCCCAACCCCGTCGAAGGCGTAGGTCGTCTCGTCGCCGGCGTTGTCGGTCGAGCTGACCCGGTCGCCGTCGCTGTTGTAGGTGTAGGTCGTCACCCGGTTCTCGGGGTCGGTCGCGGTCAGGAGGTCGCCGGGCTGGCTGGTGTCGTAGGAGTAGGAGGTCACGGCGTTGCCGCCGCCGGTCAGCGGGGTCGACTTGCTGGTCAGGTGGCCGGTCGTGTTGTAGCTGTAGGTCGTCGTGACCCCGGCGGGGTCGATGACCGTCCCCGGCTCGTTGAGGCTGTTGTAGCCGCCATGGGTCGTGGTCCGGCCGAGCGGGTCGACCGCGGTGAGCAGGTTGCCCTGCGAGTCGTAGGTCAGGGTCGTCGTCCGTCCCAGCGGGTCGGTGATCGCGGTCTGCGCCAGCGTGACCGGGTCGTACTGGTAGGTCGTGGTCGCCTGCAGCGAGGTGCCCAGCGCGGCGGTCCGGCTGACCAGGAGCCCGTTGAGATACTCCTCCTGGGTCTGGTAGTTGCGGGGGTCGGTGATGGTGGTGGTCGAGCTGACCCCGTCCGAGCTGTAGCTGAACTTGGTGATCCGGCCGAGCGGATCCTGCTGCTGGGTGACCTGGCCGCCCGAGTAGGTGTTGGTCGTGCCCGGGCAGGAGCCGGCCGTGCACTTGGCGTCCTTGAAGTTGGTGAGCTCGTGCGACGTGTCATAGGAGTAGGAGGTGACGCCGCCGCCGAGGTCGGTGACCGAGGCCAGGTTCCCAGACCCGTCATAGCCATAGCTGACGCTTCGCCCGGCCGGGTCGGCGATCTTGGTGATGTGGGTGCCGGTGAAGTTGAGGGTCAGCGCCCGGCCGGCCGGGTCGGTGACCGTCGACAGCTGGCCCGATCCGTTGTAGGCCAGCGAGGTCGTAAAGCCGGCGGGGTCGACCTCGGCCGTGAGCCGGCCGCTGGAGTCGAACTTCATCTGGCTCTGGTCCTTCTGCGTCAGCGTGTAGCTGCCGTCCCCGTTCTTGACCAGGGTCGCGATCGTCCTCGGCGCCGCCGAGAAGGCGGACGTGGTCGAGTTCCAACTGAAGAGGGTCTTGGCGCCGGTCGACTGGCTGACGGTGGCGTTGCCGCTGCCGTCGAGGCTCAGGCTGAAGCCGTAGGAGTTCGACCAGCCGAAGCCGAGCGGACCGTCGACCGAGGCCCGGTTGCTGGAATAGGTGCGGTTGAAGTCGATGGCCAGCCCGCGACCGGGGATCGAGAGGTCGTCGGCCGTCTGCCAGAACTCGCCGGTGACGGTGTTGATGGGGTCGCCATAGAGCGGCGGGTGGGTGCACATCCAGCAGCTGCCGCTGGCGTCGAGCTCGTCGGCGGTCGGACCCTGGCCCAAGGAGTAGAAACGGTACTGGAGGTAGATCCCGGCCGGGTCGTAGCCGTTGGTGTCGGCAGTATCGATGTGGGCGGTGTTGCCGTTCGCCGAGTCCCAGAACATGCCCGGGTAGTCGCCGGTCGTCTGGTGCTGGTTGGCGTGGACGGTGAAGCTGCCGATCCTGGTGATCGGGTAGTCGTCGAAGTGGTAGAGCAGGACGGCGCCGGTCGTGCCCAGGGCCGAGGTCGGGGCGGTGAAGCTGGAGGTGTACTGAGCGACGTTGGAGATCCGGAGGTCGTCGATGGCCAGAGAGCGGATGGCCGAGTAGTCGTAAAGACCGCCCGGCCCGGCCGGGGCGCCCGCGCCGCTCACGGTCAGGTCCAGGTTCTGAGTGCCGTTGACGAAGGCGCGGACGTCGGAGCCGTCGTAGCTGACCGCGATGTGGTACCAGCAGGTCGAGCACCATGGATTGGATGGCAAGGTGATGTTCGAGCTGCCACCCGGGTAGTTGGCGGAGAAGGTGCCGCCGGCCGAGATCCCGATCCCGGCCGTCAGGGTTCCAGTCGATGGATCCAGGTACCCGATGCCAGCCGCGCTGCCGGTGGTCGCCCAGCTGCCGAAGCTCTTGAACCAACCCTCCACGGTCCAGTTGGAAGCAGCAGCGAGGCTGCTGCCGCTCACCATCTTGACCGTCCCCGCCGGCGCTGGGTCGTAGCCGGTGCTTCGAATGGTCAGGTAGTTGCCAAAGGGCGCGGTGGGCCCGCCGGCCGGCTCAGGGGGCGGGTTGACCGTGACCGCGGACGACGGGCTCGAGGCGGAGCCGTTGGCGGTTATGCCCAGGGCGGTGACCTTGAAGGTGTAGGACTGGAAGCCGGCCAGCGGACCCAGGTTGGCGCTGGTTGCCGAGGCTGGAACGGTGACTGACGAGGTGTAGCCGGCCGCCGAGGTGCCGTTGACGCTGTAGCCGGTGACGGCCCCGCTCGAGGGCGCCGTCCAGGAAACCGACGCGGAGCCGGCACCGGCAGTCGCGGTGACGCCGGTCGGAGCCGTGGGAACGGCGTCGCCGGCGGCGTTGAAGTGGGCGGAGACCTGGGTCGCGGTCAGCGCTGTGGGGTAGACGGCGACCTCATCGAGGCTGCCATTGAGCTTCTGGTTGCCGCTGGTGAGTCTGCCCAGCTCGAGGCCTTTCGAGTCGGCGCTCCCCGACCCGGTGCTGTAGGACGAGCTGCCGATCGACTGGCCATCGAGGTAGGCCTTGACCGTCGATCCGTCCCAGGTCGTGTCGAGCAGGTGCCAGTGGCCGTCGGCGATCGTCGAGCTCGCCGTGAAGCGCTGGCCGTTGTAGCCGCCGTTGCAGTCGTAGCTGGTGACGAACACGACCTGGTTGCCGCCGGCAAGGAGGAGGCCGCTCTCGTAGTTGTTGCAGTAGCTGGCAGGGGCGCCGCCATAAGCGAGGAGGGCCTGGTCGGTGGTGGAGGTGGTCTGGACCCAGGCCTCAAAGGTCCGCGCGGACGTTCCGGCCGGCATCCCCGATGCCTGGTTGTTCTGCAGGTAACCACTACCACCGGCCGACCAGGCCGGGTCGCCGGAGTCATTGCCGAGGGCACCTGAGGCGCCGGCGCTGCCGCCGGAATAGCTCGCGGTGTGGCCGTTACCGCTGGAGTCGGCGCCCATCGATCCCCCGTCATCGAGGCGGTAGTAGGAGGCCGGGTGGTCGCCCTGGACGGTCGAGGCGTAAGTGGTCGACGGCCCGGTCGGGGTAGCGCCGGCGGCGCCGCTCGCGGTGCCGATGCCGAACCGGTTGACGGCCGTGATTGTGAACGTGTAGCTGCTTCCACCCTTGAGCCCGTAGATGGTCGCCGACGTGGCTGTAGCGGCTGCCGAGATCGAGGAGGTGGCGGCGCCGCCGAGGCTGGCCGTGACGAGATAGGCGACGACGGGAGCCGAACTGGCAGCGCTGGCCGCCGTCCAGGAGACGGTCGCCCGGTTGGCGCCGGCGACGGCGGTGACAGCGCTCGGTGCGCCCGGGCGGGCGTTGGCGCTGGCATCGAAATGAGCGCCGATCTGGGTCGCGCTGAGTGCCGATGGATAGATGGCGACCTCGTCGATTCCGCCGTGGGTGGCGTAACCGTTGGTCGTCAGGCGCCCGACGACCAGCCCGTTGGAGTCGGCAGTGCCCAGGCTCCTGTTGAAGGCCTGGCTGCCGATCGACTGGCCGTCGAGGTAGGCGTTGACGGTGGTCCCGTCCCAGCTCACGGCGATGAGGTGCCAAGTGCCGTCCGAGATCGTTCGGGGGGCCGTGAAGGTCATGGGCGTGTAGCCGCCGTTGCAGTCGTAGCCGGTGATGAAGCTGACCTGGTCGCCCGCCACAAGACCCAATCCGCTCTCGAGGTAGCCGCAGTAGTACCCGTTGCCGTTGCCGCCGTAGGAGAGAACCACCTGGTCGGCCGTGGAGGTGGTGTTGACCCACGCCTCGAAAGTGCGGGCCGAGGTTCCGGTCGGCAGGCCGGTCCCGGCCGCGTATTGGACCATGCCGCCGGAGAAGGTCGCCGCCGTATCGCTGTCGCCGATCAACGCCCCGGCCGTGCCCAGGGTGACCGAGCCCGAGTAGGTGCCTGTCCGGTTGTTCCCCGAGGCGTCGGCCGCGGTTGAGCCGGAGGCCTCGCCGAGCCGGTAGTAGACCGCCGGCGAGTCGGCCTGGATCGTCGCGGAATAGCTGGTCGCTTGGGCTGTAATCGCCAGCCGCAAGGCGGGCAAGAGACCGACAGCGAGCAACGCGACGACGGCCGAAGCGATCTTCTTGAACAATCCCGGGCCCTCCTGGAGCTGTGGCGTTGAGTTCTTATGAGGAGCGGCTTCCGGACCGAGACCTCGGGTGGTGCAGGACGACACTCTCGGCCGGCCCGAAGACGTATCAGGGACAGGGGTTGAGAGATCCGCCGACATCGAGTTGGGAGGACTCCGACCTGTCACCCGGCCGTTGGCGGCATGACAACGATCTGACCCCGGTCGAGCCGTGGCGAGACTTATCTCGCTACCGCTAAAAGCGGTCAATCGTGCCCCAGTTGGTCACGGGTTGGGTCTAAGTTGGGTTGACTGATCGGCCGGCCGGACACCGTTCAAAATCAGGTGGTTCAGCTCGTCGGAGCCGATCCCGAGGAGGCTGATGGCGGCGATCTCTTCCTCTGTCACGCCGCGCGCCCGGAGGTGGTGCGCCTGGCGGTGATCGAGCTCGCGAACCAGCGCCACCCGGGCCGGCCTGCCGCCGCGTGCGCCCGATTCACTAGAGCTCGGATTCCGGCGAGCCGTTAAGAAGAAGCCGCCCGACTCCAGCCTTGCCCTGAGGTCAGCCAGCAGCTCTCGAGCCCGAGCGCGGAACCTACCGCGTTCCGCCCGCGCCCGGCGTCGGTAGGCGGCGGCGAGCGCCGCGCCCAGGCCGCCCGGACCGGTCGGCTGTCGACGCCAACAATTCGCCAACAGTTGGAGGCAGCTTGAGTTCAGCGTGCGGATAGCGTGCGCACAACGTGCGGTCGAGACCGTTCGCTTTCGCCTCCTCCAGGGGGATACGCAGTACATGAAGACTTTTCATCGAGCCAGCCTCGAGTCGCTCCTGGCGGCGGGCGGTGCGGCGGTCCTGCTCACGATCCTGCTCGCCGTCCCCGCCTACGCCACTAGCGACCTCAATACTGTCATCGACAGCGTCCGCAATTGGGTCGCCGGCCTGCTCGCAGCGCTGGCGTCCTTTTTCCTCACCATCGGCGCCGCGCGCTACCTCACCGCCAACGGCAATCCGCAGGCGGTTGAGGAGGGCGAGGCCGCGATCAAGTCGTCGCAGGCGCACCGCCCGCAACGTACTCGGCCAGTCAGCGTCGACCGTCGACCTGGCCGACGGGATCGACAAGAACAAGATCCTGCATGTCTCGCTGGCCAAAGGCCTGCTTGGCGAGGAGACGAGTCACCCCGTCGGTTCGTTCATGGTCGCCCGCGTCGGGCAGGCGGCGATGGAGCGGCCGGCCGTCCCGGGGTCTGGAGGCGGACTTCAACCTCTACCTGGACGAGTTCCAGAACTACCCGCACCTCCCCAAGAGCCTCGACGAGGTCCTGGTCGAGCCCCGCGGCTACCACCTCAGCCTGGTGCTGGCGAACCAGCATCTCGGCCAGCTGGCCAGCCCGACGCGCGAGGAGCTGGCCTCCAACACGCGTACGCGGGTCGTCTTTCAATCCGGTTTCAATCCGGCCAGGAGGATGCCGGCTATCTCGCCCGGGAGTTCGACCCATGGCTCGAGGAGCGGCATCTACGCAACCACGAGCCGTACCAAGTTGCGGTCCGGATGTTCTCGTCCGGACACAGGGGGCCGCCCGCTCATCGGTCGCACGCGGCCCGCGGCCGACGCCCTCGGCGCCGACCATTCAGAGCGGCTCATCGACAGCGCTCTGGAGCGACGCGGCCGGTCACGCGATGTGGTTGAAGTCGAGATCGCGGCCCGGCTGGGACGGTTCGGTTTCGACGACGGTAGTGCAGAGGCCGCACTGTGACGCGCTCTCGGGCGGCGTCAGGTGCGGCGTCAGGCACGGCGCCAGGTGCAGCGCTTCATATGGCGCCGGGCCTCGCAATTCAAGGCCGACCTCGACCTGCGCCAGGACTGTCCTATGAATCGACTCGTCCGCGACTCCTCCGACGACTCGATCCGGAAGCGGACGTACTCCCCGCTCCCGCCGACATCGTCGAGCTGATGGCGACGCTTACCGCTCGGGATGTCCCGATCCTCGCCTCGCTGCGTCAATACCGCTATATGAACGTCGACCAGCAGCACCAGCTCTTCTTCGACAGCCAGCGTCGCGCCCAGGCACGGACCCAGTGGCTCCGCGAGCACCACCTCATCCACCGCTGGGCTGCATCCGACATCCGCACGCTGCACCGGCTCCTGTCCGTGTTGTCCGTATGGCCGCGGGGGGCCGGCGTCCATGCCGCCTGCCTGGACCAGCCGTCCCGGCCTCACGTCGAGCGCGCCCGTCACTCCCGCGACCACTGCTTCGACATGGTCCACGACCTCGAGGCCAGCGGCTTCTTCGTGGACCTCGCCGCCGCCTGCGTTCCCCTTCGCGAGGTCGGTCTCTACCACTGGGTCGGCGAGGAAGACTGCCGGCACCGATATCGCGCTGAGCTCGCGCCCGACGGGTGGGGGCGTCTTCTCACGCCGGTCGGCGACGTCCTCTTCTTTCTCGAGTGGGACCGGGGGACCGAGCCGCCGGGCGGCGGCACCACACTGGTCGCCGCCCGAGGCCTCGGGTTCCACGCGATCGATATTGAGCGCGACCGCTCATACCTGCCGGCTTTGATCTGCAGGGTCCGCCAGCCGGTCCACCTTCAGCGTGAGAGGGTGGCATGATGGGCTCGTCTCAGGCTTCTCTGCAGCACTCGTCTCTGGAAGCGAACGCCACCTCGTATTCGAATCGGCCTGGCTGCGGCGGCAGACGGTCCCTCCCCATCGACAACCGACCGATCCTGCTTCGCGACCCAGATCCTGCCGCCGATCTACGACCCAAACAAAGCGAGCTGCCGCAACTACTGGCCGCACAGACCTCACGCGACGTGGCGATCCTCGCAGCGCTGGACGACCACCGATACCTCGACCAGGAGCAGGTGCGACAGCTCTTCTTCGACGGCCAGCGCCACACCCAGATCCGCACCAAGTGGCTTCGCGAGCAGCACCTCATCCAACGCTGGACCGCGCTCCATCCGCCTGGCTGGCACCGGCTCCACTCCGTCCTCCTGAACTCAGTGCGGGGGCCGGCGTCCTCGCTGCCACTCGTGGCCAGGACGTCCGTCCGTATACAACGCGAGCCCGCGAGGCGGCCGAACACTGCCTGCACTTGGTTCTCGACCTCGGCGCCAACGGGTTCTTCACCTCGGTCGCGGCGGCCGCCCGCCACCTCGAGCAGCTCAAGACGAAGGTGAGCGGGTACGTCACCCACTACCGTGGCCGCGAGCGCGCGGAACTGAACTACGTGCTCTTCGTCGCGTCCGACGCCCGGCGCGAGGAAGCCATCCGCACCGCGATGGCCAAGCAGCGGGAGCGCCGGCCAGCCGGAGGGTCGGGATCGTGAAGCCGCGCCTTCGCGTGATCACCGGAGGGGGCCGGAGTCCGGCCCCCTCCCGGCGCCGCCGGCCGAGGCTGGTGGTGCTCCGCAGCGGCCCGCTGGCTGCCGAGACACACCACGTCCTGGTCGTGCTTCCAACCGATGAGCGGGAGGGTCGGATGCAGCGAGCCATCTGGCTGGAGCGGCCCCGTTACCAGCGCCAAGACTGCTGCACGTTCTGGACCACCAACGTCCACCGCCTTCGCCGCTGGGGAGCGGCGGATGCGATCTGGCTTGGCGTCAACCTCGGGGCCAACAAGCCACTTCGCGCAGAGGAGGCGACGCTTCGACTACGGACTCCGCTCAACCGGTTCAGAGCCATTCGGCGGTCGCCGGGAACAATCGAAGACCGCATTGGTAAGCCCTCCTGGTGGGTGCGCC
The DNA here is from genome assembly GCA_035535055.1 of Candidatus Dormiibacterota bacterium. Lineage (GTDB taxonomy): Bacteria > Chloroflexota > Dormibacteria > Dormibacterales > Dormibacteraceae > UBA6019. Next base: position 74,573 of record DATLQT010000100.1, read on the forward strand.
GGCCGGGCGGAGGCGAGGCGGCGTGAGGACGAGGCGGGCCCGCATGGTCGAGTTGCCAGCCAAGGCCGAGGTCGGCGAGCTGCCGCCGGAAATCGTGGCGGTGGTGTCCCTGGTCGCCGAGATCCTGCTCGCTCAGCGAAGGAGACAGATCGACCTGGTCCGAGGCAAACTACCAAACCGGACTGTCGCCCGCGAGCAGCGCGATGATGGCCTGGCGGCCTGATGGCTACACATAGATCATTGTGTACAATCCACAAATGGCCGTGCGAAAGCAGATCGTAGTGCCCAGCGAGGTGGATAAGAGAATCCGGCGTCTGGCTCGGCAGAAGGGGATCTCCCAGAGTGCGTTGATCGTCGAGGCGGTCGAGGCGATGCCCGAGACCTCGAGCCAGCTAGATCATCTCCTCGCCTTCGCAGGCGTGGTGAAGGAGGCTCCACCTCAGCTCTCGGAGGAGGTGGACGAGGTGGTCTACCGCTGAAAGGTGCGAGCGACTCTCCTCGACACCGGTCCGATCGTCGGCCTGCTCTCCGAAGCCGACCAGCACCACAACTCGTCGGTGGCGGCGATCAGGGCCAGCGCGGGCAAGGGCAGGAAGCTCTGCACCGCATGGGAAGTGGTCGGCGAGGCCTACACCCTCTTTCGGATGCGACTCGCGCCTCACGATTCGGCGGAACCGGCGCTGGTCGTCCTGCGCTGGGCGCGAGAGAGCGGCATCGAGTTGCTGGCCACGGTCGAAGGCGACCATCAGCGAGCGGCGGCCCTCCTCGAGCGTTACGGCCAGCTCCGCCTCTCCTATGTCGACGCCCTGCTCCTGGCCCTGGCCGAGCGGCAACGGGTGGAAGAACTGATCACGGTCGACGCCCGCCACTTTGGCGGCGTCCGCCTTACCCATCGTCTGACCGTCACCATCGTCTGAGGAGGTCGCTGTGAGCCGCCAGGAGGAATGGACCAGGGAGAGCGAGGCCGAGGCCTTGGAGAGGCTGCGGGTGGCGCCCCAGCCCGGCGCTGGGACCCCGATCCTGCTCATTTACACCCGGCAGTCCGTAACCGACTTCGACGCCCAGGGACGGCCGCGCGGGCCCTCGCTCGACCAGCAGCTCGACGCGGTCACCCATCGGGGTGAGCTGCAGGAACTCCCCTTCGAGCACTTTCAGGATGCCGACCGGTCTGGTAAGGAGACCTCCCGGCGGCCCGGCTATCTGGCGCTGATGGAGAGGATCCGGAGTGTGTCGGCCGGAGCGATCGGCGCCGTCGCCTTCTACGACGCCGACCGACTTCACCGCAATGACCTTGAGTTCTTCCGCTTCATGGCCGAGATGACCGAGCGGCGGATCCTGGTCTTCGACGCCAGTGGCCTGATCAGCAACCTCGATCGGCTCTCCTGGAAGATCAAGGCCATCGTCGCCCAGGAGGAGCGCGAGAAGGTCGCCCGACGGGTTCGCGACAACCTCCATTACCTGCGCCGCAACGGCCATCTGCTGGGCACCATCCCCCAGGGCTACCTGCGCGTGGCTGGCGAGATCACTGAGGATCCCGTGGCTGGACCGGTGATCCGGGAGATCTTCGGGCTCTATGCCAGCGGCCGCTTCAGCTTCCGGACCCTGGCCGAGCACCTGAACCGGCAGGGCGTGAAGCCGCCGCGCGGCGAGGAGAAGGCCAACCACAACCGCCCCAAGGCGGTCATCTTCACGCGCGACGTCCTCAAGGACCTGATCGGCAACCCCTCCTACCTGGGCATGGTCCTGGTCGATGGCGAGCTCATCGAGGGCCGCCATCCGGCCCTGGTCGGGGAGGCGACCTGGCAGGCCTGCCTGGAGGTCAAGAGGCGCAACCTGAGGCGCACCAGCAAGGCCTGGACCAAGCACACCTACCCCCTGACCCCGATCCTGCTCTGCGCCCGCTGCGGAGGGCCGATGCACGGGGAGGCCGCCTCCCGACGGGGCCACCTTCTCCGCTACTACGGCTGCCATGCCTCTCGGCGCAACCGCTCGGCGGTCAACCCCTCGCTGCCCAGGTGCGAGGCCCGCCTGGTCAGGAGCGAGGTGCTTGAGGAGGCCCTTCACCAGGAGCTCTCCAGGCTCGTCCCAAGCGATCAGATGCACGCGGCCCTTCGCGAGCGCCTTCGCGCCGCCGACGGCCATTCCGGCAAACCGCGAAACCAGGCCGAGGCCGTGATCAAGCGACTGGCAGAACAGCTCGAGCGGGCGCGGCGGCTTTACGAGTTCGGCGAGTACGACTGGGACACCTTCTCTGCCCGGCGTGACGAGATCCAAGAGCAGCAGCGCCAGCTCGCGGAGGCCCGCCGGACCGATTCGATCGATGTGGATTGGTGCGAGGCGCAGCTCCTCGACCTGGTGGCGGCCTGGGAGGCCGCCGATCTTGGGCAGCGCTCGCGGCTGGTCGCCGGCATCTTCGACCAGCTGGAGGCGGAGGCCCTGCCCGAGGGCCGGATCCGGGTCGTTGCCGTTCCGCGGCCGGCCTGGCGCCACTACTTTGAATGTTTGGTAGTGGAGCGGGAGACGGGCTTCGAACCCGCTACCTCAACCTTGGCAAGGTTGCGCTCTACCGAGTGAGCTACTCCCGCATACCCGGAGAGTTGATGGTACCCGAAGGTGCCGGACACTGGCCGTGGGCCCCGCCGCCCCGGGGACCGAGCTGGAGCGGGTGGCGGGAATCGAACCCGCGTAAATAGCTTGGAAGGCTACCGCACTACCATTGTGCTACACCCGCCTGTCGGTGTCTGAATAGTGGCCCGTGCGGGTTTCGAACCCGCGATCTCCGGCTTGAAAGGCCGGCGTCCTAGTCCACTAGACGAACGGGCCGGACTCGGGAGTATATTTCGCGCCCCGGTCCGCTCGAAAGCCGGCCGGTAGAATTGGTGCCTCGGCTTTCCGCGGGCGGCTAGCTCAGATGGGAGAGCGCTAGCTTGACATGCTAGAGGTCGGCGGTTCGATCCCGTCGCCGCCCACCATCCGGTTCGTATCCTTGTCTGGTGCCCCCTTCGATAGGTCAGCCCATGCGGCGAAGGGAGGACCCGCACCTCATTACCGGCCGGGGCCGGTACGCCGGTGACATTCACCTCCCCGACCAGGCGCACCTGGTTGTCGTCCGCTCCAGCCAGCCCCACGCCAGGATCAACGGGATCGACGTCGACGGCGCCAGGGCGAGGCCGGGCGTCCTGGCGGTCTGGACAGCCGGCGACCTGCCGGAGGAGGCCCGGGTCATCCGCGACTTCACCCCGCGCGGCCTGACGGCCCGCCCGCGGCCGGTGCTGGCCGAGGGCGAGGTGAACTACGTCGGCGACGCGCTGGCGATCGTCGTCGCCGAGACGCCCTACCAGGCGGCCGACGCTGCCGAGGCCGTCTTTGCCGACCTAGAGCCGCTGCCGGCGGCGGGCACTGTCGGCGCCGCGCTCGCGGCAGGCGCCCCGCTCGTTCACGCCGACCTTCCGGACAACTCCATGGGTGGTTACGAGCGTGCCTTCGGAGACGTCGACGCCGCCTTCGGCGATGGCGCCGTGGTCGTGCGCGAGAGCCTCCGGCTGGCCCGCATCGCGGGGGCGGCGATGGAGCCGCGCGCAGTCACCGCGCAGTCCGACGGAGGCCACCTGCGGGTCTGGACCTCGACCCAGCACACCTTCGGCGTCCGCGACCGCCTGAGCGAGCTCCTGAAGCTGGACAAGGCGCAGATCGAGGTCCTGGCGGAGGACGTCGGCGGCGGATTCGGACCCAAGGCCCAGGTGTACGCCGAGGAGATTCTCACCGCCTGGGCCGCGATGACGCTGAAACGTCCTGTGCGCTGGGTCGCCACCCGCAGTGAAGACACCTCGACCACCGTCCACGCACATGGCACAGTCTTCGAGGTCGAGATAGCGGGCGACCTCGACGGGCGCCTGCGGGGGTTGAGAGGACACCTCTGGCATGACGTCGGCGCCTATCCCGGTTCGGGCCCGAACCAACCCGGCCTGATGGTCGCGCACATGCTCAGCGCATACAGGGTGCCGGCCATGCATTTCCGGGTCAACCTGGTCCACACCAACACTGCCTCCACCGGCTTCGTCCGCGGTGGTGGCCGGCCGGCCGGGAACTTCGTGGTCGAGCGGATGATGGACCGCCTCGCCCGCCGGCTCGGCCTGGACCCGGCCGAGATCCGCCGGCGCAACCTGGTCCAGCCGGGCGAGATGCCCTTCGACACCGGCTTCCCGGCGGGCCGCCAGACGGTGATCTACGACTCCGGCGACTACCCCGCTCTGCTGGCGGCCGCGATGGAAGGCGTCGGCTACGCCGAGGTGAGGAGGGCGCAGGCGGAGCCAGCGGACGGCGCGCGCCTGCGCGGGGTCGGGGTCGCCTGCTGCGTCGAGTCGAGCGGCTTCGGCAGCGAGCAGGCCAGGGTGCGGGTCACCCGCGACGGGGTCGCAACTGCCTTCCTGGGCTCCACGCCGCAAGGTCAGGGCCACCTCACGGCCGCCGCGCAGGTGCTGGCCGAGCGGCTCGGCTGGCCGCTGGAGCGGGTTCACGCGGTCGCCGGCAACACGGGCGCGGTGGAGTGGGGCGAGATGACGGCCGGCAGCCGGACCGCGGTCCAGGTCGGCAACGCGGTCTCGATGGCCGCGGGCTCCACCCGGCGCTGGATCCTCGAACACGCCGCCGAGAAGCTGGAGGCGGACGCCGGCGACCTCGTGCTGGAGGACGGGGTGGTGAGCGTCAAGGGCTCCCCGGCAAGCTCGATTTCCGCCTCCGAGGTGGTTCCAGAAGATGGGCTCGAGGTCGTTGAGACATTCCAGCCAGCACTTCCCAACGCCTATTCGAGTGGCTGCCACGCCGCGGTGGTGGACGTCGACCCCGTCACCGGCTCGGTCGAGATCGTTCGCTACGCGATCGTCCACGACACTGGGAACCCGATCAACCCGCTGCTCGTCCAGGGCCAGCTCCAGGGCGGCTACGTCCATGGCCTCGGCTACGCCCTCTTCGAGGAGCTGATCTACCAGCCGGAGGGCGGCTTCCAGAGCGCTAGCTTCCTCGACTACACGATGGCCAGCGCGCCCGAGGTGGCCGTCGAGCCTCGGCTGATCCCGATGGGCACCCCGACACCGGCCAACCCCGAGGGCTTCAAGGGCGCCGGTGAGAGCGGCACCATCCCGGTGCCCGCCGCGATCGCGAACGCGATCGAGGACGCGCTCCGGCAGGTCTCGCCGGACGTCGTCATCAACGAGCTGCCGATAACCCCACAGCGAGTTTTCGAGGCACTCGGAGGGGCCACCTGAGCTCGGCGGCGCCCGCCGGCGACTGGCGGCGCAACCTCTGGATCCTCTTCTTCGCCCAGTTCACGGCGATCTTCGGCTTCTCCTTCTGTTTTCCCTTCCTACCCCTTTACCTGGCCCACGACCTGGGCGTTCGCGACCCGCACCAGTTGGCGCTCTGGACCGGCGTCACCGGCAGCGCTTCCGGTCTCACCTCGGCGGTGGTTAGCCCCTTCTGGGGCATCCTCGCCGACCGCTACGGCCGCAAGTCGATGTTGCTGCGGGCGATGATCGGGGGCGGCCTCTCGGTCGGCCTCTTCGCGCTGGCGCGGTCACCGCTCGACCTGCTCATCCTTCGCATCCTGCAGGGCGCCGCCTCGGGGACGGTGGCCGCCTCGACCACCCTGGTCGCCACCGGCACCCCGCGCGAGAACGTCGGCCGCGCGATGGGCGTCCTCAGCTCGGCGGTCGCGCTCGGCAGTGCGGTCGGCCCCTTGGCCGGCGGCCTGGCGGCCAACTACATCCCGCTGCGCTACGTCTTCCTCGGGGGCGGAGCGCTGCTGCTGATCGCTGTGGTACCCGTCTTCGTGGGCGTCCGCGAGGCGCCATTCGTGCGCCGGGTCAAGGAGGAAGGGACGGGGATGGTCGCGGTGCTCCGCCTGACCGGCCCCGGCGCCCTGCTGGCGATCGCCGTCCTGCTCGTCTCGCAGTCGCTGCTCCAGATCGCCTGGAGTGGCGGCCAGCCGCTGATCTCGCTCCGCCTGCTCCAGCTGGCACCCGGCTCGGCCGCCGCCGCCACCGGCCTCGCCTTCGCCGCGTCGGGAGTGGCGTCGGCAATCTCCGGCATCGGCTACTCCCGGGTGGCCCAGGGCTGGGGCTACCGCTGGCTGGCGGCGGTCGCCTCGCTCCTGGCTGCGGTCTCCCTGCTGGCGATGGGGCTAGCGCCGAGCGTGGTGCTTGTGGTGGCCGCCAGCTTCCTGGCGGGCCTCTGCGTTGGAGCGGCGCTGCCGGCGATCACGGCCATGCTCGGCCTGGAGACCCCGAGGGAGGTCCAGGGTCGCGTCTTCGGATTCAGCGCAAGCGCCTCCGCCCTCGGCTTCGGCCTCGGACCGCTTCTGGCTGGCACCATTGCCGGTGTGCTCTCGATCACCATCGGCCTCTACGTGATGGCGGCGGTGGCGTTGCTCCTGGCCGTGCTCGTCAGCACCACCGCCAGGGAACCTGCCCGATGAGGCGGCTCCTCGCGATGCTCCCGGCGGCGCTTCTCCTGTTCGCCTGCGGGTCCACCGACACCGGCTCCGGTGGCGCCTCGACCTCCAGCCCGCCCCCAGCCACGACGGCGCCGGCCGCCACAAGCTGCCAGAATCTCAACCGGAACTCCTTGGACCAGCTCAGCTCCCCGCCGGTGATGACGATCGACGTCAACCGGTCCTACACAGCCCGAATGACCACCAGCAAGGGTGCCTTCACGATCGCGCTGAACCCGAAGGTCGCCCCTGTCACCGTCAACAACTTCGTCTGCCTCGGCCAGGCCCACTATTACGACGGGCTGACCTTCCACCGGATCGTGCCCGGCTTCGTCGCCCAGGGCGGCGACCCACTCGGCACCGGCTATGGCGGGCCAAAGTACAAGCTCCCCAACGAGACCAACCCGACACCCTGGGGCGCCGGCTCGGTGGCGATGGCCTCGAGCCAGGCCGGGGTGAGCGGATCGCAGTTCTTCATTGTCCTGGCCGACGGCCCCGACGCCCAGTCGCTGGCGACGAGCGGCGTCTACAACCAGTTCGGCAAGGTCACCGACGGCTTCGACGTGGTGCTGAAGCTGCAGCAGGGCGACACCATCTCCTCGCTCGTCATCTCGGAGCAGTGACGGTGCGGCGTCCCCTCCTGCTGGCCGTGACCGTCTGCCTTCTGGTCGCCGCCTGCGGCTACCCCGACCCCGGGACGACCGCCTCCACCGGCGGCGTCGCCGGCACCGACCTCCCCACCCCCACCCCCTCGCCCAGTCCCAGCCCCAGCCCCGGCGGCGACGACTTCAACGCGGGCAAGGGCTTACCGGTGATCACCCTCCCCGACGGGCTCAAGTACATCGACCTGGTCGTCGGCACCGGCCCGAAGCCGAACACGGGCGACACCATCACGGTCCAGTACACCGGTTGGCTCGCCAACGGGACCAAGTTCGACTCCAGCCGCGATCGCGGCCAGCCGGCCAGCTTTCAGATCGGCACCGGCGCCGTGATCCCCGGCTGGGACGAGGCGGTGATCACCATGCGCGTCGGGGGCAAGCGGAAGCTGATCATCCCGCCCGAACTCGGCTACGGCAGCGCGGGGCAGCCACCCGCCATCCCGGCCAACGCGACCCTAGTCTTCGAGATCGAGCTGCTGAGCACGGCGCCGACGCCGAGCCCCTCACCGAGCGCTTCGCCCTAGTCCGAAGTTCCTGAGCTGATTCGAACTCAACCCGTATTTGAGAATGGGCTGCAGATGTAGCCATTAAGAGCATTGACAGGCTCGCCCTGATCGGCTACTATTCGTATGTGTCGAAGCAAGCCAGCGGAGCTATGCATGTAGCCGTTGTGCCGAGCAGGCAGCAGAGTGGCGAATACAGCTCGGTCCTGGTCCGCCAAAGCTATCGGGAAGGCGGCAAGGTCAAGCAC
>DATLQT010000101.1:0-3121 GCA_035535055.1 Candidatus Dormiibacterota bacterium
GCGAGTCCCCGGTAGCGAAGAGGGTGACGTCGTGGCCGCGCCTCACCAGCTCCTCGGTCAGGACGTGGACGACCCTCTCGGTCCCGCCATACCTCTGGGGCGGAACGCGCACCCAGAGTGGCGCCAACTGGGCGATCCGCAGCTTTCGACGCGGGGGTGACTTGGCGGCCATTCCCAGGGCCAGACTCCGCTCTCGCCGGAGGAGGGCCCAGAGCCTAACGACCCCTGCCGGGCGGGACCCAGACCGGCTGCTTCCTCCAGAGCCTACGCTGGCGCGGTCTCCCCCGACCCGGTGAGAGCCTGCCTGTTCGGCCTCGACGGCGTGCTGACGATGACCGCCGAGGTCAGCCGGCCGCCTCTTCCAGGTCCGCGGTGCGTCTATCTGGCATAGGTCTGCTGCGCCCGCACCGCCTGTGCGAGCGGGTTGCTGGAGGAGTCCTTGGTCAGCGTTGCAGGGCGGCCAGCGCTGACCACGACCCGGGCCTGCTGGTCCCGCATACCGCGGGCCGACCGGCTGCTCCCTTCGGCTCCGCCGGGATTTTTACTGAAGGTTGTCATGAAGGTCAGGGTCTGGCGCGAGACACACGCTATGGACGGGGTCACGAGCTGGGACGTCGAGCCGAGCGGAATCGTGGTCCTGAAGAACGCCAAGCACGACGTCCTCGGCCTGGTCGCCGACGGAACGCTTCTCGAGTTCGTCTCCGAGGCCACCGAGAAGCCCGTCCACGTGCCCATCGTCCACAGCGCCAAGGCCGGCTGAAGTCTCAGGCGGCCTGGTTGTCCAAAACAGGAGGGCGCCTCCGGTCGTCGGACGTCATCGCGGGCCTGCTCTCGCGGCGGATCGTATTCGTCACCGGCAAGGGAGGCACCGGCAAGACCACCATCACCGCCGCCCTGGCGCTGCTCGGCGCCTGGGCCGGAAAGCGGGTCCTCTGCATCGACGCCAACGTCAAGGGCGATCTGCCCCGCCTGCTCGGGAGCGCTGCCGTGGGGTTCAAGCCGCGGGAGGTCCAGCCCGGGGTCAGTCTGCTGACCCTCACCCCCGAAGAATCGCTCCAGGAGTACATGGCGATCTACTTCAAGATTCCACGGTTCGTCCGGCTGACGCCCCTGGCACGGCTGTTCGACTTCGTGGCGGCCGGCGTGCCGGGGACGAGGGAGCTGCTCATCATCGGAAAGATCGCCTACGAAGAGAGGCGCGCGGAATCGGGCCGGCCGGCATGGGACCTCATCATCGTGGACGGCTCGGCGACGGGCGGCGTCGTTCCCCAGCTCAGTGCCGCTCGTTCGATCATGGACCTGAGCCGGGGCGGGATGATCCAGTCCCAGGCCGAGTGGGTCGACAAGACGCTGATCGATCCCCGGCGGACCGCCCTCACGATCTGCGCCCTGCCACAGGAGATGCCGGTGGCGGAGGCGATCGAGCTCCACGAGCGCGTCCGCGCGGAAACCAGGGTCACGCTCGGAGCCTGTTTTCTCAACCGAACCTTCCCGGTCGCCGTGACTCGGCCCCAGACGGCTGTGATGGCGCAGCTGGCGGCCGGCGATGCCACGGCGGCGACGGCTCGACTGGGAGGAGAGATCGTGCCCATCGTGGAGGCGGCCCGGATCGCCGAGCGGCTGCACCGGGCGAGCGTGAACTACGCGCGCATCTTGCGGGCGCGGATGAACGTTCCGCTGGTTGAGATCCCGCTCGACGCCGATGCGCAGCCCGGACTCTCCCTTGCTCGGGCGGTGGCGACGGCGCTCGGAGGGGTGACCCGGTGAGCTCGTCGCCGCGGCAACCCACCACCGGCCTCATCGACCGGCTCGCCAACAGCAGGGTGGTCATCTGCTGCGGCGCCGGCGGCGTAGGCAAGACGACGGTGAGCGCCGCGATCGGAATGGCCATCGCCTCCAACTGGGAGAAGAAGGTGCTGGTCATCACCATCGACCCCGCTCGGCGCCTGGAAACCGCGCTCGGAGTCGGCGCCATCGGAACCCGCCCGGTTCCCATCCCGGCTGCGAAGCTGCGCCGAGCGGGCCTCCGGTCGCGAGGCGAGCTGTCGGCGGCGATGCTGGACATGAAGTCGGAATGGGACCGGATGGTCGAACGCTATGCATCAAACCGGCAGGTTCGCGATCGGATCCTGGCCAACCGCTTCTACAAGGAGATCAGCGGAGCGTTCATCGGATCACAGGAGTACATGGCCCTGGAGGCCCTCTACAACCTGAACGCGACCGGGGCGTACGACTGCATCGTCGTCGATACCCCGCCCTCCCGTGACGCCCTCGACTTCCTCGACGCACCCGACCGGGTCTCCGACTTCGTCGCGGCTCGCTTCCTGGCCTGGATGGCCGGGCCGAAGTCACTTGGCAGGCGCGCATACAACATCACCGCTCTTCCGTTCCTGCGGATCATCGACAGGCTGCTCGGCAGCGCGCTGCTCGAGGAGGTGGCGGCGTTCGTCGGCGACCTGCAGAGCCTCTACGGCGGGGTCCGGGAGCGAGCCCTCGCCGTCTACGAACTGCTGCGCGATGAGCGTACGGCGTTCGCGGTGGTGACCAGCCTGGAACCGGAAGCGGTTGCCGAGACCAGGTTCCTCTGCGCAGAGCTGCGCGAGCGGTCGATGTCCTTGCGGGCGCTGATCGTCAACCGAGAGCTTCCGAATTCCCTCCGAGACCCTTCCGCGGTTAGAGCCGCCACCACCCTGACTGCCGATCCGGGCGTGCCGGGCTGGCTGTCGGCCCAACTGGGCGAATCAGTGCCGCCGGGGACACCTCTGGCCTTGGGCGAAGCCTTCCTGACCCTTCACAGGCTGGCGGAGCGCGAGTCCTCCCAGCTGGCGCTTGTCGAGCGCCAGGCCCGTATGGTGATGGCGATGATCGCGAGGATCCCTCTCGCGGATCGTGACGTCAGCGACCTCGAAGGAGTCGCTCAGCTGGCCCTCTCGGTGGGAGCGGCCGCCGGATCGGTCCCAGAGAGCCGGCGCTCGCCAGGTCTCGGCCGGGGGCCCGGCCCAAGAGGCCCCGAAGTAGAGGGACTGTCGCACATGGCCGCCAGCCCGCTGGCAGGTCACACCGGTGGTTGATGAAAGACCAGTTATCGCGAGTGAAGTCGGAGGCGCCTGCAAGGCCGGCT
>DATLQT010000102.1:0-23071 GCA_035535055.1 Candidatus Dormiibacterota bacterium
GGCCTTCGGCTACGTCGTCGCGGCGCCCGCCTAGCCACTCACCAACGGCGACGCCACGACCATCGTTCCCGGCGACCTGAAGAACCAGCCGGCGGACGCCTCGTTACGTCCTCAGCCAGGTGCTGGCGACCGACGGACCGCAGGCCGGACATCTCGACGGTGGCAAGCTGGCAGCCGCTGGCCACTCGGAGGGGGCGCCCTGACGACGGTCGGGCTCTTTTCGACCTACTGCCGGGACGACCGTCTGAAGGCGGGTGTGATCCTGTCGGGGGACTCGGTCGGGTTCGAGTCCGGGGTGTCAGGCCCGCCCGCGCCGCTGCTCTTCAACCACGGCGACCAGGACCACCTGCTCCCGACCGCCTTCGATCGCCGCACCTTCGACGCCGCTCCCTGGCCGAAGGCTTTCCTGACCCTCAGGGGCGAGGGGCACACCGATCCCTATCTAAAGGAGTCGGATCCCTCTTTCGCGATCGCGGCTGCGGTTACCACCGACTTCCTCCCCTGGGCGCTGGACGGCGACCCGAAGGGGCTCGCCGATCTCAAAACAGCGGCGCAGGTTTCCGGCACGACATCTTTCGACGACCGGCTCGGAGGCTGAGGCCGACCGAGGCTACCGGCCCGACGACCGGGGCAGGGCCCGGTAGGTGCGCACCTCGCCGGTGATGACGACCACCGACGCGATCACGAAGTCCGTGATGCCGAGGGCCATCGTGGCCGCACCGACCAGCAGGTTCCAGGGCGCGACGCCGACGCCGGTGACCGCCAGCCCCAGCCCGGCGAGCAGCAGGGCGTAGACCCGCATCCCGTCGGGGTCGGCGGCGTAGCCCGGCGCCAGGCTCCCGAGGTTGCGGGAGCTGACGCCGCGGATCAGGGCGCCGGCGGCCCCGCCGAAGTCGAAGAGAACGACGAGACCGCTCGTCAGCAGCATGAGTCCGATCACGATGGGAATGAACGTCACGGCAGGGGCATCGTCTCAGGAAATCCTGCCCGGTGCTCTCTCATCCCGCGGGTCAGGCGCAAACCGGCCATGACCGAGAGATGACGCCGAAGAGCGCTGATTGCGACCGGGAAGGGCGATGGCGGGGTGGCCGATCCGGAGGAAGAGGTCTCCATTCTTTGGATCACGCCAATGGAACTCAGCCCCCGGCCTCACCTGACCCCGGTCTGGACCCTTTTCTCGACGGCCAGCACCCCGGTCGTTGTCGACCGCTCCTCGCGCTGGAGCCAGATCGGCAACCTACCGGCGCTCGCGGCTGCTTCCCCGGCCAGCACCTATCCGGTCCAGCTGGCCCGGTCGCTCGGCATCCAGATCCTCGCCGCCAGGGCAGCCTGAACTCCAGGCTGGCCGGACCCACTACGGCGATCTCTTGCGTTCGCCCATATCATTGCGACAGGCGGCTGCGGCCGAGATTTGGAATTTAGGCGCGCGCCACCTCAGGAGCAACTTGAATTGGTGCAGATGATCCGGCCGACCCTCGCACTGCTTACCGGCGAGGACCCGACCACCCGCTGGGCGGCGGACGCCCGCGAATGGCTCTCGATCTACCGCCGTCTGCTCGCCTTCAACGAGCAGCTGCGCGCGAGGCTCGGGCACGAGTCGGCGCAACCGGACGGCAATAGGAGCGCGGACCTGGCCCGGCTGGAGTCCGAGCTTGGCCGGCTTCGGGAGCGGGTCGCCTTCTGGGAGAACCGCTATCGAGAGCTGTCGGCCGCGATCGACATCGACGAGGAGCAGGGCATCCTCTACGGAGCCGCGATCCCACTGCGGCTGAGCCTGCGTGAAAGGCAGCTGTTGCTCTGGCTGCTTCACCACCCGGACCGCTACTTCACGCCGGCATCGCTTGCCGGGCAGGCCTGGAACGAGCCGGCCCTCAGCGCCGAGCAGGTCCGCAGCTATGTCGTCCGTCTCCGCCGCCTGCTCGAGCGGGCGGGCGCCAACTGCCGGATCGAGAGCCGCCGCCGCCACGGATACCGGCTCGCGCTCACCTCACCTGAAGGGCTCGAGAACGAAGGGTTGGCCGCCAGCTGAGTGGCGGTTGAGCTAGCAGGCTAGTGGCTGAAGGCCGCATCCTCGTCGTCGACGACGAGCCGCAGGTTCGCAAGCTGCTGGAGACCTACCTCGGCCGGTCGGGGTTCACGGTCCGGACGGCGGTCGATGGGTTGGACGCGCTGGAGCAGCTGCGCGAGGAGGTGCCCGACCTCATCATCACCGACGTCACCATGCCCAATCTCAACGGCCTGGAGCTCACCCGCCGGCTCCGGACCAGCCACAAGACCGCCCGGGTTCCGATCCTCATGCTCTCGGCTCTGAAACAGGAGCACGATGTCCTCGAGGGGTACGCCCAGGGCGCCGACGATTATGTCGGCAAGCCGGTCGAGCTCACCATCCTCCGGGCGAAGATCGATCTTCTCCTGCGCCGCAGCCAGCTCAGCCAGCCGGCTGTGGGCGGCGCGGTCGGCGAGGTGATCGGCTTCCTCCACGGCAAGGGCGGCGTCGGAGCCACCACCCTGGCGGTCAACACCGCCCTGGCGATGATGGTCCGCTCCCCGGACCGGGTCGGCCTCCTCGACCTCAACACCACCTTCAGCGACAGCCCGCTCCTGCTCGACCTCCGGAGCCTGCACCCCTTGACCCGACTGGCCGAGCTGCATGGCGATATCGACGACGAGACCTTCGACCGGTTCGTGACCGTCCACTCGAGCGGGGTCCGGGTGGTGGTAGCCAACATCGTCCCCGAAGAGGCGGAATGGGTCAGCGTGCCGGCCGCCCAGCTGGCGATCGACCGGCTCCGCAAGCGCAGCGACTACGTGGTCGTGGATCTGCCGGCCAACTTCACCGAGCAGACGCTGGCGGCGATCGACGTGGCGAGGTTGCTCTGCATCGTCACCACCAACCACCTGCCCTCGATGAAGGGGGCACGAGATTGCCTGAGCGTCCTGACCAAGATCAACTTCGCCCCCGAGAAGGTCAGGATCGTCCTCAACCAGGCGACTCCCGGAGGCCTCACCGTCGAGCAGGTGGGCTCCTTCTTCCGGCGACCGCCGGACGCGGTCGTCGGTTACAGCGAGCTCTTCGACCCGGCGGCGGACGCCGGTCGGCCGGTCATCCTCGGCAATCCCAGCAGCTCCGCGGCGAGCGACATCCGAAAGCTCGCCCAGATGATCGATTCGAGCTTGGGAATCTAGATCTCTTCCAGCGCTGACGCGTCGGTGGAGATGGGCACCGAGGGGAAGGTGGAGTGGAGCAGCGGCGTGATCCAGCCGTAGAGGTAGGTCGCGCGGACGCGGATCAGGTCGCCGGGGATGACGCAGGTGGCCTGGGTGTAGCCGGTCTGGGCGACGAAGGAGGCCGAGCTGACGCTGTAGGTGCCGCAGAGCGTCTCGCCGCCGCTGCCGGCCACGTAGTAGCCGATGGTGATGTGGGCGTCGTCGTTCGGCACCTTCGGCTGGAGGTTGGTGAGGTTGAGGTGGCCCTCGATGGTGTCGGCCGCCGGCGTAGCCGAGGGGGTCCAGGCGGTCGGGTGGGTCGCGGCGTAGCGGACCGCGATCCGGGTCGCGGCGTAGGCGTTGACGCGGCTTGCGAAGAGGTAGCCGAAGTCGACGATCGCGAAGACGACGACGAACATGATCATCGAGACCAGGGCGAACTCGACCAGCGCCTGCCCCCTCCGGCTCACGAGCTGAGTCCCACGACCGCGTTCCCGGAGGCGGTCGGACCGGCAAAGTTGACCACGTCGTTGTTGGCGAGACTCAGCGTGGCAACGACGAACTGCCCGAATGTCATCGTGTCCGACGCGTGAGTGTCGAGGAAGGGCATCGCCAGCGAGTACCAGGTGCCGCTCACAGAGAGCGTCGTGCCCTTGCTGCCACTCATCTGGGAGGTCGCGGTGTTGTTCCTGTCGGCGAACACGGTCATGCCGGCATAGGTGCCCGATGTCGGTGCACTGAGATTGACGCTGGACCCAGAGCTCACGCTCACCAAGGCCCCTGTTCCACCGCTCGGGCAGGGCGTGGGGTAGGCGGAACAGGCCAGGTAGATCGTGACCCCGCTGCCGTTGAGGGTGCCCCCGCCGACGGTGAGCGACCCGGTCACGACGTAGGTGCCCGGGTTGAGCCTGAGCGTCGCGCCGGAGGGAACTGAGATCGTCGAGTAGATCCCGGCTGACCTCGAGGAGACGCCTGCAGGGGCCGTATAGCTCGAGGAGGCTCCGGAGAGAGATGGCACCGCCAGGGCTGCGTAGGGGTCGGCGACGGCGGCGCCGGGGGTTGCGCCAGGCGTTATCGTGGCGTTTGGCCCATAGCTGACGGTCCCGCCGGTCGCGATGACGGTCTGGCTGGCGGCGATCGCCGTGTTGTTGCCGAGTGTGACTGCCGGCGCGCTGCTCGAGTTCACCTGCAGCGGACCGGTGAGGGTCAGGTCCGTGCCGGACCCCGTCGTGAGGTCGGTCCCCGAGTTCTTCATAAGACAGATCGAGCAGATGCTCGCGGTGCCGCCGGTGTTGCCACCGCCGCTGCTGGTGGTCGTGGTCGAGGCGTCGGCGGATGCGGTCACCCGGATGGTCCTGATTCCGACCGCGCCCAGGAAGTAGGTGCCGGAGGAATCCGCGACGACGGCCCGTACCGTCGCCACCAGGCTCGGCGTCGTGGTCACGGCGCCGGTCGAGTCGAGGAAGCTGAGGGTGAGGTCGGCCGTCGGCAGCCCGTCCGCGCTCAGGACCTCCTGGCCGTCGGTGGTGGCGCCGGCCTCCGTCTCGCCACCGACCGCGATCGCGTAGGCGGCGGCGAGCGAAGCTCCGTCGGCGGCAGCGCGGGCCAGCTGCTGCCGGGCAGTCGTCTCACCACCGTCGATGGCGAGGCCGGTGAACCCGACCAGCACCGCCATCATGATCGCGGCCAGGACCAGCGACTGCCCGTCCTGGCGGCGGCGGCCCCTCATGACATCACCGGCATCGTGGCCAGCGCCTGGACGGTCACGCGGGCCCCGATGACCCCGCCCAGGAGTCCCGTCACCAACGAATACGGGTTGGTGAGCGTCACCCGGACCAGGTTGCCGGGGGCGACGCAGGTGGACTGGGTGTAGCCCGCCTGGGCCACGAAGGCACCGCTGCCGGCGCTGTAGTGCCCGCACTGGACTAGGCTCGAACCGCTGACAGCGAGGTACTCGACCAGCAGGTGGCTGTCGTCGTTGGCAAGGGTGCTGGTGCCGCCCGCCGCCTGCACCTGGCCCTCGATCGTGTTGGAGGGAGGCGTGGCCGCGGCGCTCCAGGCGGTGGAGTGGGTGGCTCCCCAGCGCGCTCCGGCTCGTGCGGCGTTGGCCAGCTCGAGCTTGTGGTCGAAGAGGAAGCCGAATTCGACCACGGCGCCGAGGAGCAGGACGAGGAGCATCGAAACCAGGGCGAACTCGACCAGCGCCTGGCCCGGCGAGCCCCTCTCGCGCGGGCCGGCGGCCAGATGAGGTTCCATGCCGCCCGCCCATTTTGCGTTAGATTTCGCAGTTCTGCTCCGCTGCGGAGTTCGCGCCGCGCCGGCCAACCGGTTTTGCGGACGCTTTAGCCATAAGATTGCCCGATGTCCGAGCAGCCACGTTCGGAACGCAGCCTGAACGTGCCAGTCGTCATCGCCGGCGTGATCGTCGCCGTGCTCGGCTTCGCGGCCTCGATCTACCTCGGGACCCAGGGACACCCCGGGGCGGCGACCCCCACCAAGCAGGTCCTGGTCGCCTCCCACGACCTCGCAGCGCGGGCGACCCTCTCGGCCGCCGACGTCACCGTTGCCGCCTATGCCGCACCCGACGTTCCACCGGGCGCGTTCACGCGAGCGTCGGAGGTCGTGGGGAAGGTTGCGCAGGTCGGCATCACGGCCGGGCAGCCGGTGCTGGCAAACGAGCTCGGCGCGGCGGGCGCGGTCGCCGGCCCGGTCAACGGCTACCTACCGCTGACCCCGGGCCAGGTCGCAGCCACCGTTCCAACCAGTGAGCTGGTCGGCGTCGGGGGTTACATCAAGCCCGGCGACTACATCGACCTGGTCGCGGTCGTCCCCTCGAGAACCGGCGGCTTCGCCAACGTCCGGACCATCTACTCCGGCGTTCGCGTGATCCGGACCGGGGCGGCCGGCAGCGACGCCGCCGCCACGGCGACCAGCCTCACCCTCCAGGTCTCGGAATGCCAGTACGAGTACATCAGCTGGTTTGTCGCCAACGCGAGCCTCAAGTACTCGCTGCTCGCGGCCAGCGACTACGCCGCGGCAGCCCAGGCCCCTTCGGACACCGCCTGCCCGGCCAACACCTCCACCGGGGTCACCGAAACGGACATCAAGAACCACTGGCCGGGGCTGGTGCCAACGTCATGATCTGGGTGGCCGCGCTGGCCACAGCCATCGGCCTGGGGGCCGTCTGGATGGCGGTCGCCCCGGTCCGCCGCGCGCCGCCCCAGCTGACGGCCCTCGAGGACCGGATGTCCTTCTACGGCAACCCGAGGGAGGTCCCGCGCGAAGACGACATCGACCTCCTCAGCTTCCGCGAGAGGATCATCCAGCCACTCCTGGACCAGCTCACCCAGCGTGTCGCACGGCTGACCCCGGGACGGCTGGTCGAGGGCGCGGGCAGCGAGCTCGCGGCAGCGGGAAATCCGTACGGGCTGAACGTGTCCTCCTTCGTCACCCTCCGCCTCCTTTTCTGCGTCCTGGGCGTAGCGCTGGGCGTCGCCATCGGGGTCTTCGCGGGGAGCGTCCTGATCGGTGTCCTGGGCGCGGTGATCGGAGGCCTGGCGGCTTGGTTTGGCCTGGGCTATTGGCTCACCAGCGAGGTACGAGCGAGGCAGCGGAGGACGCTCTCCGCGCTGCCCGACGTGGTCGACTTTCTCGTCGTCGCAGTGGACGCCGGGCTCAATTTCGATCTGGCCTTAAGGCGCGTGGTGGAGAAGTTTCACAACCCTCTCACCGACGGCATCGCGCTGGCCCTCTCGGAGGTCCAGCTCGGCCGCTACCGGCTGGACGCGCTGGAGGACTTCGCCCGTCGGAGCAACGTCCCCGAGGTGGCCGCCTTCATACAGACGGTGGTCACCTCGGAGCGGATGGGCGTCTCGATCGCCCTCACGCTGCGGATCCAGTCAACCGACCTGCGCTGGCGCCGCGGCGAGTGGGCTCGCGAACGAGCCTCGCGGGCGGCGGTACGGATGACGTTCCCAATGGTGCTGCTGATCTTCCCGACGCTCTGGCTGGTACTCCTCGGTCCGTCCTTCCTGGCCCTCCTCTCGAGGGGACTCTGATGGCTCGAAGAGGCATTTGAAGAGCGGGAATGGGAGCGCAGGAACCAGCGGCTGAATTTCCCCGAGATCGACGGCGGGGCGACGAGATCGACTTCCGCTCGATGGTCGAGTCCGCCCCCGCCTACTTCTACGTCGCCGACGCGGCGGACTCCACCACCCTTTACCAAAGCCCCCAGACGGAGGCGATGCTGGGCTACTCGATGGCCGAGTGGGAGGCCAACCCCGGGCTCTGGAGCGAGATCCTCCACCCCGACGATCGTGAGCGCGTCGCGGCCACCTTCGCCGAGGCATCGCAGGGCGGCAAGGAGTTCCAGGCCGAGTACCGCCTGATCACGAAGTGGGGAACGACCCGCTGGGTCCGCGACCACGCGGCGAAGGCGATCGATCCCCGCGGCCGGAGGGTGGTCCAGGGTGTCGTCCTCGACATCACCGATCAGGTCCAGGCCGAGCAAGAGGCGGAGGAGAAGCTGGCTCTCAGCATCGCCCTCCTGGAGTCGGCTCAGGAGGCGGGAAGGATCGGCACTTTCATCGCCTGGCTGACGCCCGAAAAGGCCGGCCAGGACGTGTGGTCGAAGAGCTGCCTGGCGATCTTCGGCTACGACGAGGCGACGCACGCCGGCACCAACGAGTCCTTCTGGACGCGGGTTCACCCCGATGACCTCCAGATGGTGCACGCCGCCCAGGACCGCGCCCTAGCGGAGGATGAGTTCTACGACATCGTCCACCGCATCATCCGCCCGGACGGAGCCGTCCGCTGGATCCGGGAGCGCGCCCAGGTCGAGCGCGCGGCCGACAGCTCGCCGCTCCGGTTCCTCGGCGTGACGCTCGACGTCACCGACGAGCGAGCCCTAGCGGAGGCCCTCGACCGGGCGGAGACGGCCAGCCAGGCGACGACCAAGTTCTACGACAGCGTCTTCGAGAATGCCCCCCTCGGAGTGGCCAAGGTAGACGCCAGGATCCGCGTCATCGAAGCCAACGCACGGCTCCACGAGATCCTTCAGGTGAAGGACGGCGAGCTGGTCGACCGGCCGGTGGCCGACTTCCTCGAGTCGGAAGGGATGGCCCAGGTAATGTCTGAGTTCCAGCCGCTCTGGCAGGGCAAGGTGGAGCGGATCGAATCGGCCTCCAACGCGATCCGAGCCGACGGGGTCAAGGTCTGGCTGCAGTGGAACGCCACGGCCGTCCGCACCGGCTCGGGTCGGGTCGAGTACTTCCTGGCGATGTTCGAGGACATCACCTCCAAGCGGGAGATGGAGATCGCCGCCCAGAACAGCTTGGCTGCGCTCGAGCGTCTCAACAACCTCAAGAGCGAGTTCGTATCTGTCGTCAGCCACGAGTTCCGCACCGCCCTGACGGGAATTCAGGGCTTCTCCGAGATCATGCGCGACGAGGATCTGAGCCCGAGCGAGGTGAAGGACTTCGCCGCCGACATCAACAACGATGCGCTCCGGCTCAACCGGATGATCACCGAGATGCTCGACCTAGACCGGATCGAGGCGGGGAGGATGAGGCTCAACCTCGCCGTGCACGACGTCAACGCGATCATCCAGCAGGCCGTCGAGCGAGCCATCACCAGCGCCAGCAAGCATGACCTGGTCACCGACCTCGACCTCAGCCTGCCGCCGATCAGCTGCGACGGCGACCGGGTCCAGCAGGTCATCTCCAACCTGCTGACCAACGCGGTCAAGTATTCGCCCAAGGGTGGGGTGATCATGGTCAGCACCCGGCACGACCAGTCGATGGCGAAAATCAGCGTCGAGGACCATGGACTCGGCGTGCCGGCGAGCTTCATTGGCAAGCTGTTCGAGCGCTATGAGCGCTTCTCGGACACCGCCACCGACCAGATCATAGGAGCCGGCCTCGGACTGCCGATCGCCCGGCAGATCGTGGAGATGCACGGCGGCAAGATGGAGGTGCAGAGCGTCGAGGGCAAGGGCTCGACCTTCTCCTTCACCCTGCCGCTGGCCCGGGTCGAAGGCGAGGTATGAGCACCATCCTCTTCTGCGAGGACGACCCGACCATCAGCAAGCTGATCCTACTCGCCATGCGACGGACGATCCACCACGTGCTGATCGCCGAGAACGGCCAGGTGGGTCTGGAGATGGTGCGCGAGCACAAGCCCGACCTCGTGGTCACGGACCTCTCGATGCCCGAGATGAACGGCATCGAGCTCTACGACCAGATGCGCGCGGACCCGGGCCTGGCCGAGATCCCGATCGCGTTCCTCACCGCCTCGACCCAGCGCAGCCTCATCAGCTCGGCCCAGACCCGTGTCGCGCGAGCGATCCTGACCAAGCCCTTCAGCCCGTCGCAGTTGCGCGCCCAGATCGAGGCCATCCTGGAAGGCGCCGGGATGGGGGCCAGCGGCGAGAAGGCGCGCCCGATCGCGGAGGTATCGGGTCGGGTCGAGTCGGAGCCGCCGACCCGGGGCACGATCCTGGTCATCGAGGACGGCGAATCCGCTGACCTGATGATCGACCTGCTGCTGGGCGAGTCCTACGAGCCCATCCTCTGCCGGACGGCCGCCGAAGGGCTGCAGCAGATTCACCGGGCGCCGGTGGCGATCCTCCTCGACTGGGGACTGCCGGACCG
This sequence comes from Candidatus Dormiibacterota bacterium, assembly GCA_035535055.1. Classification (GTDB taxonomy): domain Bacteria; phylum Chloroflexota; class Dormibacteria; order Dormibacterales; family Dormibacteraceae; genus UBA6019. The sequence continues at coordinate 9,858 of DATLQT010000102.1, forward strand.
GCCTGGCCTGGAGGTCTGCCGGGACATCCGAGCCGAGGACGACCGAGTTCCGATCCTCTTCGTCAGCGGGCGCAACGACGAGGCCTCGGTCGCCCGCGCGCTCGATGCCGGCGCCAACGACTTCATCATCAAACCCTTCCGCCCGGTGGAGTTCATCGCCCGGATGGAGGCGCAGATCCGTCGCGCCGCGCCGCAGGCGGCGGCCCCACCGCCGGAGCCGGCCCGCACAGCCGACGTGCTGAGCTTCGGCCACATCAGGGTGGACCTGCGCGCGCGCGAGGTGACCGTCTCCGGCGTGCCCGCCCAGCTGGGAGCGCACGAGTTCAAGCTGGTCGAGTACCTGGTCCAGAACGCCGGCGTGGCGATCTCCCGCGAGCAGATCCTAGAGCACGTCTATGGCTACGGGTCGGGCAACTCGACCGAGCGGATCGACATGCTCGTCCGCCGCGTCCGCGGCAAGCTCAAAGCCGACGAGCGGCTGACCTCGGTTCCCGGTTACGGGTTCCGGTGGGAGCGCCGCGGCTCCTAGCATCTTCGACCGGTCGGCTAGGACGCTCTCTCGTCGGATGCACGGTCGGCGCCGCCGATCCCAGCGGTAACCCCAGCCCGGTACCGCGACCAGGTTGGTCGGGTCGCCGCCCGCGGCCAGCTTGGCTCGGCCTCGACGGACCAGGATCTCCAGCCGTTCGAGCGGCACCTCGGCGTCGGGCCCGTAGAGCTGGGAGCAGACCTGGTCCCAGGAAACGGCGACGCCGGCGTTCCGACTGAGGTACTCGACCGGTTCGAATTCGAGGCGACCGAGTCGAACCGGCCGGCCATTCACCTTCACCTCCCGCGCCATCGAGTCCACGATCACACCGCCGAAGCCCTCAGGCTCACGCTTCTGGCGAGGACCGGCGAACGCGGCCGGCTGGGCCGCGTCCCGCCCCGCCTCGGCCCTTCGGATGTGGGCGTCAATGCGCGGCCGCAACTCGCCGCGATCGGTGTCGCGCACCAGGACGTCGTCGGCGCCGCACTCCAGGAGACGCACCACGTCGGCCGGCGGGAAGGACCCCAGCACACAGATCAGGGGCACGCCCGGCTCCCGGCGCCGGAGCTCGGTGCAGACGGGCCGCGATGGTGCTGTTGACGGAGTGGCCGACCAGGATCGTCGCCGCCGTTCCGACCGGCGAGGCGCTGAGCAGCGAGTTCCAGCTGATGCTCGACCAGCGGCCGGAATCCGACCTCGGAGAGCATCGCGACCAGGCCGTCGCTCGCGCCTCTTAGGTCGTCGAGGACAACCACGCGGCTTCGCCCGGCCGGCACCGCCGCGAGCTTGGGCAGGGACGAAAACCTGCGCTTTCACGCTCCCGGCGGCCACCTGATGTGACCCCGTGAAGCTCACTCGGCGAACCAGGTGAACTGGGTGTCGGTGCTGCAGCCCATGTAAGCGTTGTCGGCGCTGCGGTCGAGGGAGACCGCGAGGGTCACCGCCACCGTGTCGCCCGGCGCCCAGTGATCGAGGCGGCCGGAGCCGCCGGGCAGCGACAGCCGGGTGGAGGGGTCGGAGTGCGCAGCCGCGAAGCTAGCCAGGTTGCCCTGGTAGAGGACCTGGCCGTCCGCGCTGACCGTGAAGTCGAACTTCGAGGCGGGGTCGGCAGCGGTGCAGACCGGCGCGCTGGCGGCGCCGCGGGAGGCGAAGTGCTCGAGGTAGAGGCCGGTCGCCGTGCTCGGGGCTGAGCCGTTGTAGGTCAGCACCGCCTGGCGAACCTCGGCCGGGCCGCCGGGAGCCATCACGCCGGCGCCGGCGAACAGGTCTCCGCAGGTCTGCCCGCCCCTGACGGCCGTGCAACCGGGCCCGGTCTGGGTGAGGGTGGGGACGCCGGCGGTGAAGGCAGCCTGGGCGTTGACGGCGATCACCGCCGCCGCCAGCCCCGCCACGACGGCGGTCAACCTGCCGATCGCAACCCTGCACTTCATGGACCCAAGGTTCGGGGGCCGCCCGGTCCTCGCCGGAGCGCCAGCTGGACGCCTCGCCGGAGGTTTGCTAACCGCCCGCGATCATCTCGGCGTCATCCCGGCCGGCCGAGATGGTTGTCGGAGATGCAATAATTGCCTGGATGTCAACCAGCCCGCCCGCGACCGAGGTCTCCGTGCGCGAGCTGGTTTCTGCCCTCGGCGACCTGATCGCCCGGGCGGAGCCGGCGATCCTGCGTCTCTGGCGCTCGGCCGGGCTCACCTTCTCCCAGCGCCGGCTGTTGCGGCAGCTGCGCAACGGGCCGCGGGGCGCTGGCGACCTGGCGGCTGCCGCCGGGCTTTCGGCTCCTTCTTTGACGCGCATGGTGGCGCGGCTGGAGCAGCCGGGCTACCTCCGCCGCGAGCTCGACGCCTCCGACCGGCGCCGGATCACCATCGCCCTCACCGAGCGGGGGGAGCAGGTGCTGGCCGGCCACCGCGTCTTCCGCGAGGCCGGCCTGGTGGACGCTGTGCGGCGGCTGGATCCGCAGGCGCGAATCGAGCTCACCGGCCGCCTCCGCGAGCTCTTGGTGGCGGCCGGCCCGACCGAGGAGCCGATCCCCTGAGTCCCGCCATCTCCGTCGCCGGCCTCACCAAGTCGTTCGGACCGGTGAAGGCTGTCGACGATGTCAGCTTCGAGGTCGCTCCGGGCGAGATCTTCGGGCTCCTCGGCCCCAACGGCGCCGGCAAGACCACCACCATCCGGGTGCTGGTCACGCTGCTGAGCCCGGATGCGGGCAGCGCCCGGATCTTCGACCTCGACGTCAGCCGGGAGGTGATGGCCGTCCGCCGGCAGATAGGCTACGTGCCCCAGCAGCTGTCGGCCGACGGGGGTCTCACCGGCTGGGAGAACCTGATGCTCTACGCGCGGCTCTACGACCTGCCGCGGGTGGACCGGCGCGAGCGGATCGACGCCGCGCTCCGGCTGATGGGCCTCGCCGACGCCCAGGACCGCCTCGCCTCGACCTACTCCGGGGGCATGATCCGGCGGCTCGAGCTGGCCCAGGCCCTCGTAAACCGGCCCCGGCTGCTGGTCCTCGACGAGCCGACCATCGGCCTCGACCCGGTCGCCCGGGGCGACGTCTGGGATCGCGTCGAGGCGCTCCGCGCCGAGGCCGGGACCACCGTCGTCCTCACGACCCACTACATGGAGGAGGCCGACCAGCTCTGCGACCGGGTGGGGCTGATGCACGAGGGCCGGCTGGGCGCCATCGGCAGCCCCGACGAGCTCAAGGAAAGGCTGGGACCCGACGCCACCCTGGAGGACGTCTTCCGACACCACGCCGGCGCCGGCGCCCGCCTCAACGAACAAGGGAGCCTTCGCGATGTCAGGTCAGTCCGCCGCACCGCCCGCCGCCTGGGTTAGCGCTTCCCCGGCCCACCGCTGGTGGTGGGTCCTGGGCAGCCGGATCGTCACCTTCTGCTGGGTCGAGGTGGCCAAGATCCGCCACGACCGGACCGAGCTCTACACGCGCGCCATCCAGCCCGTTCTCTGGCTCCTGATCTTCGGTGAGACCTTCTCGCGCCTGCGTGTCATCCCCACTGGCGGACGGCCCTACCTCGACTTCATGGCGCCCGGGGTGATCGCCCAGTCGGCCCTGTTCGTGTCCATCTTCTACGGCATCCAGATCATCTGGGAGCGCGATGCCGGGATCCTGACCAAGCTGATGGCGACCCCCACTCCGGCCGCCGCCCTGATCGCCGGCAAGGCCTTCGGCGCCTCGGTGCGGAGCCTCGTCCAGGCGCTGGTCGTCCTCGTCCTGTCCCTGCTGCTCGGCGTCGGGCTCTCCCGCAACCCGCTCGACTACCTGGGCGCCGTTCTTGTGATCGTCCTCGGGGCCGGCTTCTTCTCGATGCTGTCGCTGACGATCGCGGGCATCGTTCTCAGCCGCGAGCGCGTGATGGGCATCGGACAGGCGATCACGATGCCGCTCTTCTTCGCCTCCAATGCCCTTTACCCAGTCCACCTGATGCCGGGCTGGCTGCAGGTGCTGAGCGCCGTCAACCCGCTCAGCTACGAGGTCGACGCGCTCCGGGCGCTTCTGATCGGCACGCCGGGCAACGTCGGGGTCGACCTCCTGGTGCTGACGGTCGCCTGCCTGGCCGGGATCGCCGTCTCCTCGGCGCTCCTGCCCCGCCTAGCGAAGTGAGGCCGGCGGGGCCTTCCCCAGGGCCTGGATCTGCCGGATGACCGTGAGGGCGGTGATCGCGATGGCCAGGAAGAGCGCCAGCAGCGGTCCTCGCCAGTCCGACAGCCGCCGGACTTCGGGGACGCCCGCGATCCATGCGAACGCGTAGAGGATGAGGATTCCATTGAATGCGGCCATCAGGGCCGCCGCCACGGTGGGTCGCTTCATCACCATTGCAAATTTGTTCCGGCGGGGGACTGGTTGCGTACGGGCGCGGGCGCCCGGCCCCTCCAGACTAGCTTTGCGGGCCTACCTTAAGAGTAGGTGAGGAAGAACCGGATCAGGCCTCGCCCCATACGGAGCGGGCGACTGATCCGACCAGCTCCAGCTTGCGCTGCTGCTCCTCCGGCGTGATCCGGTTGCCCTCGATCGTCGAGGCGAAGCCGCACTGCGGGCTCAGCGCCAGCCGTCCGAGGTCCACGAACTGGGAAGCCTCCTCGATCCGCCGCTTCAGTTCCTCGGCCTTTTCCAGCCGGCCCTTCTTGGTGGTGACGAGCCCCAGCACCACGGTGCGGTCCTCGGGCACCTGGCGGAGCGGCTCGAAGCCGCCCGAGCGATCGTCGTCGTACTCGAGCAGGAAGCGCTGGAAGAGCGTCTTCTGGAAGATCCGGGAGATGGGCTGGTAGTCGCCCTCGGCGTAGAACTTGCTCTGGTTGTTGCCCCGGCAGACATGGATGCCGAACACCACGCCGGGATGCCCCGCGATGATCGCGTTGTCGAGCTCGATGCAGCGGTCGATCAGCGCCTCAGGGTCGCTGCCCCGCTTGCGGTAGCCGTCGCGCATCTTCTCGTCGAGCAGGGCCGCGTACTGGGGCGCGTCAACCTGGATGTAGGTGCAGCCGAGCCTGACCAGCTCCTCGACCTCGCGGCGGCTGATGTCGACGATGTCCGCGAGGTAGGCGTCCAGGGTCTTGTAGGCCCCCTTCGACTTCTCGGGGTCGTAGTAGGCGGCCGCCTGCTGGGCGCTGACCAGGGTGACCTTGCCGATCCGGTCGGTGCGGGCCCGCAGGTAGGCCCATTCCTCGCCACACAGGCTTCGCCGCCAGCGCAGCTTCTCGACCACCACCGGGCGCTGGAAGACCAGCTCCTCGCCCGACTCGTCGTGGAAGGGGATCGCCCAGCCGCCCAGCTTGTCGAACCCGTCGAGCGCCTCGACCAGGTGCCCGAAGAAGGCGTAGCGGCGGAACTCCCCGTCGGTGACGACGTCGAGCCCGGCCTCCTCCTCCATTTTCACGGCGGCGTCGATGGCCCGGTCCTCGACCCGCTTCAGCTCGACCGGGTTGATCTCGCCGTGTTCGAACTGCTTTCGCGCCGAGGCCAGCCCCGGTGGCCGGAGCAGGCTGCCGACGACGTCGGCGCGGGCGGTCAGGGCAGCGGTTCCTTGGGGCATCTGAGGTCAATTATTCTCGCTGCCGCAAGCCGGGATACTGGTTGACTCGGATGCCCGACTCCCTGCCCTGGACGCGAGAGCGCCTGATGGTCACCGGCGGCCTGATGCTGGCCATGTTCGTGGCGGCCATGGACGCGACCGTAGTCGGCACGGCGCTGCCGACGATCGCCCGCCAGCTGGGCCAGGTCGAGCTCTATCCGTGGATCTTCGCCGGCTACCTTTTGACCTCCACCACCAGCGTTCCCCTCTGGGGCCGGATGGCCGACCTGCGCGGCCGCAAGCCGGTGCTGCTGGCGGGCCTGGCCGCCTTCGTCGGCGGGTCGCTGCTCTGCGGCGCCAGCCCCAACATGCCCGCCCTCATCATCTTTCGCGCTTTGCAGGGCATCGGGGCGGGCTGCCTCCAGCCGGTGACGCTGACCGTCGTCGGCGACATCTTCCCGGTCGCCCAGCGGGCGCGGCTCCAGGGCCTTTTCAGCGCCATGTGGGCGATCGCGGCCGCGATCGGGCCCCTGATCGGCGGTGTCTTCGTCGTCACCATCGGCTGGCGGTGGGTCTTCCTCATCAACCTGCCGATCGGACTCGTCTGCGCGGTCCTCTTCCTTCGCTACCGGGAGCAGCGCGAGCACGGCGGGCGGCAGCGCCTCGACTACCTCGGAGCGGTGATCCTGACCGGGGGGGTGGCAGTGCTTCTCTACGGCCTCGGCACGGGCAACCCCAGCGGTAAGGCGACCTGGCCGGTCGCCGTCGTGGGCGGACTGCTGCTGGTGTTCTACTTCGTCCGGGAGTTTCGGACCGAGTCGCCGACGATCCCGGTCCGCCTCCTGGGTGACGCGCTGATCGGGCCGGCGATAGCGATCTCGATGCTGGCGGGGACGCTGATGTTCGGCGTCAACGCCTACCTGCCGCTCTACGTGCAGACGGGGCTCGGCCGGACGGCGCTCGAAGCGGGTTGGTCGGTGGCGCCGCTCTCGGTCGGCTGGCCGATCGCGTCCGTCGTCGGCGGCCGCCTGCTGCTCCGGGTCGGCTACCGAGCCGTGGTCGCCGCCGGAGCCCTGCTGCTCTTCGCCGGCGCGGTGCTCCTGCTGCTCATCGCGAGCGAGGGGCCGGTTGCCGTGGGAGCTGCGACGCTAGTTATCGGGATGGGCCTCGGCGGGGTCCTGACGCCAATCCTGATCGTCGTCCAGAACGCGGTTCCCTGGCAGCGGCGAGGGTCGATCACGGCGCTGAACCAGTTCTCCCGCACCATCGGCGGCGCGATCGGCGTCTCCCTGATGGGGATCCTGGTCGAGGCGCGCCTGGGCCAGGGGCCGCTGGTGCCGGGAGCGCGCGTCCAGGCGGCGATCGAGCCCGTCTTCTGGAGCCTCGTCTGGCTTGGCGCGGCCGTCCTTGCCGGCGCCGTCGGCATCATCGTCGTCGCCGCCCGGACTCGCCGAGAAGAGGCTCGGGAGGTGGCCGTCTAGCCCCTACCTGACCGGGTAGCCCTTCGGCTCGTCCTGGCCGGCAAGCTTGGTTGCCATCTCGGGCCGGTAGCGGCCGAGGAGGTAACCGCCCACCGTGAAGACGAGGTTGCGAAGCAGCCAGGCCGCGACCAGGACCCCGGCCAGTAGGCCCGTGTAGGTCAGGATGCTGCCGCTGAAGTCACCGATCGACCCGAGCGTCGTCGGGTAGGGCTGGGCGAGGCAACCCCAGACCGGGAGGACCGGTCCGATGCAGTCGAGACCGAGAAACCGGCGGGCGACCTGGTCGAACGTGAAGAAGAGCGCGACCAGGACGAGGAACACGATCAGCGTCCGCTTCATGCCTTGAGGTAACGCGCAGGGTGGCGATTTCCACCGGCCCCGTTCCCTTCCTGATATTGAGATGATCAGGTTATCCACACATTGAGCACACCATTCAGTCCCCGGCCGGTGGTTCTGCCGGAGGGGTGGGAAGCGATCGAGGTCGAGCGGATCTGGGTGCGTGGCCGGCCGGCCCGCCTGGTCGCCCGTCACGGGGACGACCGCGCCAGGATCGAGCTGGCGCCCGTCGCCGATCCGCTGGGTCCGTCGCCCAGCGCCGGCTGAAACCCGGCGGGGATCAGGGCCCACCGGCGGGAGTGACCTCCGCCGGCTCCCCCCGGGCGTCCGACGATGCGATGAGGCGCCGGTAGACCTCGGCGGCGCGCGTCGGCCGGCGCTTCAGCTCGGAGTCGCCGTCGAGGTCGACGTGGTAGAGCCCGAAGTCGGTGTGGGGTGAAAAGGGCAGGCCCCATTCGCGGTTGGAGGTGATGCTCCAGACCAGATAGGCGGCGATCGGGATGCCCGATGCCCGCGCCTCCTCGACCTCGCGCACGTGGCGCTCTAAGTACTCGGCCCGCTCGACGCCATCGGCGACGCTGACGCAGCCGTTCTCCACCACGACGATCGGCAGCCGCGGGAAGAGCTTGGCGTAGCGGCGGAGCATGTCGCCCAGGGCGGCCGGCCAGACGGGCGCCCGCTCGAAGCGGCCCATGCCGGCGTCCAGGAGCCGCTGGAAACCCCGGAGCTCGAAGGTCCGGATGCCCCAGTAGTAGTCGAAGCCGACGAAGTCCATCTGTCCGGCGCAGTCGGCCGGGCAGAGGAAGTGGGCGAGCCTGCCGGCCATCCCCAGGTTCCACCAGTCGGCCGCCAGGATGGTCGGCAGGAAGGTGAGGATCCGCGGCAGCGGGCCGAGCATCCGCTCCATCGCGCGCTTGGCGCGAGTCCTCCTGGCGGCCTGCTTGCCGTGGCCGGTCATCTGCTCGAAGGTGTTGATCCTGCCGGCCCGCCAATCGACCAGCCGCTGCAGCCAGGCCGGCACGCCGAGCAGCAGCGGGTTGGCTCCGACCATCGCCGCCGGTTGGTGATGCTTGATGACGCGCCGGACGTCGCGGTGGCCGCGGAAGAGGTTCCGCATGAGACGGGCGCAGGACTCCATCTGCTGGTGGCTGGTCGCCGTCAGGGGAAGCCCGGGGGGCATCCGGTAGCCATGCTGCCACCAGGGTTTGAGGTAGCCGAAGACCAGCTCGCTGGGCTCGTTGATCGTGATCCACCACCGCACCCTTTGGCCCATCGCCTTGACCACCTTGTCGGTGTAGGCGGCAAAGCGGTGGGGGAAGTCCTCCGCCAGCGGGTCGACGTGGAGTGGCCAGACGTAATGGAGGAGGGTCACCATCGGCTCCATCCCGGCGCCCCTCACCGCGGAGGCGAGGTCGCGGTAGTGATCGAGCGCCTCCTGGTTGAATACGCCCGGCTCGGGCTCGACCCGGGCCCAGCTGACGCTGAAGCGGAACATGGTGCAGCCGAGGCCGGCCGCCAGCTGGACATCCTCCTCGAAGCGGTTCCAGAAATCGGTCGCCCGCCCGCGCGGGGTCTGGCCGGGCCCCCGCTCCCAGGTATCCCGGATGTCCGGATAGCGCGGGTCGAATGCCTCGCACTGGTGGTCGGCGGTCGCCACTCCGAAATGCACGTGCCTCATCATCCGGTAGCGGAGACCCGGTGCCAACCTCGAGACAGCCTTATCGCCCCACCCGAGCCGAGCTAGAGGCCGCCCGCGGCCTGGTCGTCGAGGACGTCATCGGGCCCGGCCTGCGGGTTCTCTTCTGCGGGATCAACCCCGGCCTTTACTCGGGGGCGACCGGCCATCACTTCGCGCGCCCGGGCAACCGCTTTTGGCCGGCGCTCCATCGCTCCGGCTTCACGCCCCGCCAGCTGGCGCCGTGGGAGGAGCGCCAGTTGCTCCGTCTGGGCCTCGGGATCACCAACCTGGTGATGCGGACGACCGCCCGGGCGTCCGAGCTGTCGGACGAGGAGCTCCGCGCCGGCGGCCGGGAACTGACCGAGCGCGTCAACCGCTTCCGCCCGCGCTGGCTGGCGGTTCTCGGGGTGACGGCCTACCGGGCGGCGTTCGGCCTCCAGGCCAGCTCGGTGGGACCGCAGACCGACCGGCTGGGCCCCGCCCGGGTCTGGCTGCTGCCCAATCCAAGCGGCCTCAACGCGCACTACCAGCTACCGGAGCTGGCGTCCGAATTCGACCGCTTGCGGGCGGCGGTGGGAACAGGTGATTGAAATCGGGGATTCTCTATCTATGCTGTGGCCGTGAATTCGCCGGCCGCCTCGGCGGCCCTCAATGAATCGGAGACCCAGGCCTGGGTTGGGCTGCTCCATGCCCACGCGACCCTGGTCAAGCAGCTCGATGCCGAGCTGACCGCCGCCCACGGCCTCTCGCTCTCCGGTTTCGAGGTGCTCTGGCGGCTGGCCGGGGCAGACCACGGAAGGCTGCGGATGACCGACCTGGCGGGCCTGGTGATGCTCAGTCCCAGCGGCCTCTCCCGGCTGGTCGACCGCCTGGGATCGGAGGGGATGATCGACCGGGTGGCCTGCCCCGAGGACGGCCGCGCGGTCAACGCGACCATCACCGAGGCGGGACGCCGCAAGCTGGAGGAGTCGCGGGAGACCCATTTCGAGGGCATCCGGCGGCGCTTCCTCGCCCACTTCGACGAGGCCGAGATTGGCCAGCTGGCCGTCTTCTGGACGAGGTTCGCCCCGAACTGCAGCTGAGGGCAGCCGGCCTCCTCGCCGTGCTCGTCCTCGCCCTCGCCGCCTGCGGCAGCCCACCCGCCAAGCCCTCCCTTTCGACGACGCCGTCGGCCATCGCCGTCTCACCTCCTCCGTCGCCGGCCCCGACCTCGACGCACAACCCTGACTTCCCCTGGCCCCAGTATCTGGGCAGCCTGGCCCGCTTCGGGGTGGGCCCCGCCTCGCCGGCGCTCGACTCGGTCAAGGCCACCTGGAGCGCACCCCTCGACGGTCTCGAATATGCGGAGCCCCTGCTGGCCCAGGGCCGCGTCTTCGCCGCCACCGAGGACGACTCCGTCTACGCCATCGATGTGGCCTCGGGTTCGCTGGCCTGGCACGTCAACCTCGGCTCGCCGATGCGGGCTTCGCAGCTCCCCTGCGGGGACATCGACCCCTCCGGCATCACCTCCACCCCCGCCATCGACCCCATCACCTCGACCCTCTACGCCGTCGGTTTTTTGCAACCCGGCCGCCACGTCCTCTTCGCGCTCGACCTGGCGAACGGCTCGATCCGCTGGCAGCGGACGATCGACCCGCCGTCGCTCTCGCCGCTGGTCCACCAGCAGCGGGGGGCGCTGACGATCGCCGACGGCCGCGTCTACGTGCCCTACGGTGGGCTCTACGGGGACTGCGGCGACTACCGCGGCTGGATGGTCGCTTCGTCGCTCGACGGAACCGGCGGCCTTCTCTCCTACGAGGTCAAGGCCGCGCGAGAGGCCGGCATCTGGGCGCCCGGTGGCGCGGTGGTCGGTCCCACCGGTGACCTCTTCGTCGCGGCCGGCAACGCCGAGGGTCAGGGGTTCAACTACGGCAACTCGGTGATCCGCCTGCGTCCGGACCTGACCGAGGTGGACCACTGGGCGCCCACCAACTGGGCGGCTCTCAACGCGTCGGACACCGACGTCGGCTCGATCACGCCGGCGCTGCTCGAGGACGGCCTGCTCTTCCAGGCGGGCAAGGAGGGGGTGGGGTATCTGGTCAACTCCGACCACCTGGGCGGGGTGGGCGGCGAGCTCTACTCGGCGCGCGTCTGCGACGGCCTCGACTACGGGGCGACTGCCTATTCGCCTCCGATGCTCTACGTTCCCTGTCGCGGCATCGGGATCACCGCGCTGCGGGTCTCGGGATCGTCGTTCTCGATCGCCTGGAAGGCCTCGGGAGGGGGCTACACGCCGGTGGTGGCTGGCGGCTGGCTCTGGACCATCGGTCCCTCACAGCTGGTCCAGGTCGCCCTCGACACCGGCGCCGTCCACGCCACCTACCCGCTTCCGGGCGTGGCGAGCTTCGCGACCTCCACGCCCGGATACGGGGCGCTCTTCGTGCCGGCCGGCGACCACCTCGTCCGCTTCGCGCCCGGCTAGCCCACCGGCGCGACGATCCGGTTGCGCAGGACCCCGATCTTCTCGACCTCGGTCTCCATCACCTCACCAGGCCGGAGGAACTCGGCCGGGGTGCGAGCCTGGCCGACGCCGTCGGGCGTCCCGGTCGCGATCAGCGTCCCGCCGGCAGGGTCATCCCCTTCGAGGCCCACTCGATGACCGCATCGACGCGGTAGATCATGTCGCGCGTGTTTCCATCCTGCTTGACGGCACCGTCGACCCGAAGCTGAAGGTTCAGCGACTGCGGGTCGCCGAGCTCGTCGGGCGTGACGATCCAGGGACCGGCCGGGCAGGACCGATCGAGGCTCTTACCCTTGAAGAACTGGCCGCCCCAGCCGTTCTGGATGTCGCGCGCGCTGACGTCGTTGAGGACCGTGTAGCCGAAGACGTGGGCGAGCGGCCCCTCGCGCCGGATGTTGGCGCCCGCCCGACCGATGACGACGGCGATCTCGACCTCCCAGTCGATCTTGTCGCTGATCGCCGGGTCGACGGTGATGTCGGCGAAGGGCTCGGTGAGCGAGGTGATCGCCTTGGTGAAGATGGTCGGGGGGCCCGGCTCCCGGTTCTCCTTCTGCGCCGTCTCCTCGGCGTGCTTATGGTAGTTGCGGCCGATCGCGACCACGTTGCCCCAGGGCGGGTCGAGCGGGGCGAGCAGCTCCAGCCCGCTCAGCTGGTGGGCCCGGCCGCCGCCCGAGTCGAAGGCTGAACGCGCGGCGGCGAGGCCCCGCTCGCCGGCGTCGATCAGCGCCAGCATGTCGGCGAAGCTGGACAGCTCGACCACCTCGTCGCTGCCCGGGCGCATCGCCCCCAGCCTCGCTCCGCCATTTGACCGGAATCTCAACAGCCGGTTTTCACAACCTCATCTGGTCGGCGGCCGACCACCGCATCGCCACCCGGCTGCTGGGGGGCCTGAAGTCACAGAGCATCCGGTTCCAGTTCCAGACGATCCTTCGCCAGGCCGGACGGAGCGCTCGTCCGGGAGCACGAGATCATTTACGCCGCCCTGGTCGCCCAAGATCCCGAAGCCGCCGAGGCGGTGATGCGGGCTCACCTGGTCGAGGTGCTCGACACCCTCCGCTGGGCGATCGATAGCCAGCGGAACGCGGCCGGCTGGCTGCCCGCCTAGGAGCCATTCCCCGCTTCGGTCGGCCCTGTGCCCTCCGGGTAACATGGGCCGTGGGTTCGGGGAGTAGCGCAGCCCGGTAGCGCACTTGACTGGGGGTCAAGTGGTCGCAGGTTCAAATCCTGTCTCCCCGACCAAACCCCCGCATTTGAATACGGTTGGCACAGCGTGGGTATCAAAGTTTGGGCCATTGGAAGGGCCTGGGAACCCTGCTGGAAAAGGCCGTGTCAAGTGGCCTTCGGGAGCGGTTTTCCGGCCTGGAGGACCCAAAATGGCGCCCAGAATGACCTCTTTGACCCTTGTCCGGGGTTCCCTGCAGGCCTCGTCAAGTGGCCGCCGCTCGCAGATCGAGGGCGCCTACGACCACTTCCGGATCGACCGCAAGTCCAACCTGGTGTCGCCGGCCACCCTCGAGTTTTACGAGCACATGACGCGGCCCTTCTTCGGCTTCCTCCGCGAGGAGGGCTGCCTCGACTTCGCCTCGCTGGACGTCAACGTCGTGCGGCGCTTCCGGGTCTGGGTCTCGGAGCGGCCGGGCAAGCACGGCCAGCAGCTCTCGCCCAA
>DATLQT010000103.1:0-23160 GCA_035535055.1 Candidatus Dormiibacterota bacterium
CCATGACGTCGAGCCTTCAGCTGAAATCTGGGACCTCCGTGATGTCAAGACCGAGGGGCGACGGACTCCAAGTTGACCGGTCGGGCCCGTCCGGCGTAGAGGAGGTGGCCGGAGATGCCCAAGATCGACTGGTCGGTCGCCGCCGCGTGGGCGATGTCGAGCAGGGCCTCGTAAGCCTGCGCATCGCGTTCGTGGAGGTCGGCGACCTGCTCCTGCACCAGATGAAGGAAGCTCTGCGAGGCCATCAACCGCACTGTCTCGAAGCCACTCGCCTCGAAGAAGGGCGCCACTTCGGCCGTTCGGTAGAGGTATGCCTCGGTGAATCGGCCGGGCTCATCGTTGCGATAGACGCCTTCCTCGAGCGCGCGCTCCACGTCGGGAAGGCGAAGCGAGCCAGATTCGAGGAGCACGCCCAGGACCCAGGTGTGGCGCGTCATGACCGTGGCCAAGAGAAGGCCACCCGGTTGCAGCACCCGGTGCACCTCACGCGCGGCCAACAATCGGTCGGCTTCCGAAACCAGGTGGTAGAAGGGACCGAGGGAGAGGACGGCGGCGAACTCGTCGGCGGAGAAGCGGCTGAGGTCGCGAGCGTCGACCTCCAGCACCGCCTCCGGCTCGACCCCGGCCGCGGCCAGCTCGCGCCGGGCGATCTCCAGCATCCGCGGTGAGAGGTCGGCGAGGACCACCTGGTGACCGCGCCGTGCGAGCCAGATCGTCCACCGGCCCGGCCCGCCGCCGAGGTCGAGGACGCGGCCACCCGGCGGCAGCAGTTCCTCGAAGGCGCGGCGGTGGAGCTCCTGCTCGATGACGCCCTCGTACGGGTTGTCGAGCCGGTGCCATTCGCTCTCTCCGCGCGCGTCGTAGTAGGCACGCACGGGGTGGAGGCGATCGGGCACTGATTCGAATCCTACGATTCGAGCCTTGGAGAACGCTTATGTCGTCCGCCTCGGAGCCACACTCCGCTGTCGGAGGAGGCGAATGCGCCCACGGTGAACTACGGATAGAGGCTTTTCCTCTAGACTTCCCAGAGGGTGCCCCGGACCCTGTCCGGCCGCGCCCAAGGGGTCCACCTGAACTCAGTTCCTGGCGTGGCGACCTCAGAAGTGCGAGTTTGGTGGACCCGGGCGTCCACACTCCGAACGCCAGACTCGAGTTCGAGGGCGACCGTCTGAACCTCGGTTGAGTGCCGAATTCGGACCGGTTGGCTGGGCCGGGCTCTTCACCACGGGGGACTCGTTCCGTTCAGGCGTCACTGGGACCCGGCGATCTCGACGGTCGGCGAGTACCTCGCGGAATCGCATGCCAACACGGAGGCTTCCAGGGCAATGCCTGTCTCCGTGCGACAGTCGGCCAGCCCGGAGACCCAGGCCAAGCGTCTGACAAGCCTTAAGACGACCGTCAGCCACCTGAGCCAATGACGCCCGCGGTTGTCCGGGTCGAAACGACCACCCGCGGCATCGAGCTGACGAATCGCGCACAAAGCTGGAGTGGAGCGCACCACAATTAGTCGGGTTGACTCGAATGACCTCGAGGCCCTGGGTGCGGTCAGAGCCGGTGCTCGTAGCCGCGATGGCTGCTGCTGTGCTGGCCCTCCATCTGGCCACCAACGGGCTCTATGACTTCCACCGCGACTCCCTGTACTACCTGGACAGCGCCCGCCACCCGGCCTGGGGCTACGTCGATTACCCGCCGGTCACACCGACCATCGCCCGCCTGAGCCTGGCGCTCTTCGGACCCTCGGTCTGGGGTTTGAGGCTTTGGCCGTCCATCGCCGGAGCCCTGATGGTCGTTCTGACGGCGATGATCGCCCGAGAGCTCGGGGGAGGCCGAGCGGCGCGCCTCCTGGCTGGGCTGGGTGCGGCGACCAGCCTCGTGCTGCTGGGCGCGAACTGGCTCTTTCAGACAGTGACCTTCGACCAGGTCGTCTGGCTCTCGTCCCTATGGATCGTCGCCCGGCTACTGCGGACGGGCGACCGGAGACTCTGGCTTGCCCTCGGCCTCGTGATCGGAATCGGGCTCGAGACGAAGTACACGGTCATCGGGCTGATCGCCGGACTGGTCGCCGGCGTGCTTCTTACCCGGCTGCGTCGCCATCTGCTTACGCCGTGGCCATGGTTGGGTGCCGGCCTGGCGCTCTTGATCTTCCTGCCGAACCTGATCTGGCAGGCTCAGAACGACTGGCCATCGGTTCAGTACACCTTCAACCACAAGGCGGCCCAGTCGGTGGACTTCTCGCCCGTCACCTTCCTGGTCCAGCAGATCCCGCTCATCGGCCCGTTGGCGATCCCGGTCTGGATCGCAGGTCTCTACTGGCTGCTTAGAGATCCCGGGCGGCGAACCCTTGGGATCGCTGCGGCGGTCCCATTAGTGATCTTTCTGTTCGCGGGTAAGAGCTACTACGTCGGTCCTCTGCATCCGTTCCTCATCGGCGCCGGCGCATGCGCGATCGAAGAGTGGACCGGGGAGCGACGCCGATGGCTGCGGCCGGTGGTGGCTCTCGCACTGACCGCCCAGGCCCTGATCCTGCTGCCGCTGGCGCTGCCGGTCCTGCCAGAGGCGTCGATGGCTCGATCGCAATTGCCCTCGATTCGCAAGGACTTCGCCGACACCGTCGGCTGGCACGACCTGGTCGGCCAGGTGGCGGAGGTCTATAAGTCCCTCGGCCCGGGGGAGCGTGCGCAGGCGGTGATCCTGGCCAACAACTACGGCGAGGCTGGCGCCATCAACACCTATGGTCCGGCGAAGGGCCTGCCCACTGCCTACAGCGGCGAGCTGAGCTATTACTACTGGAGGCCGGCCTCCCTGCAGGGCCCAGTGATCGCCATCGGCTTCGATCCGCCCTTCCTCCGGACCCTCTTCGCGAACTGCGACCAGGTCGGCACCATCTCCAATGCGTACGGACTTCGCAACGAGGAATACGGCGCACCGCTCGCCGTATGCCGGGGTCCGAAGTTCTCACTGGACCGGTTGTGGAGCCGCCTCCGTGTCTTCCAATGATCGGTGCCTTTCGTCACGCCACCACGTGCGGCGGCGGCGAGGGCCTCGGGGCTTGGTGGCCGGTTGATCTTGCGAGCACAGGGCCGGGCGCTGGTGAAGGTCGACGCCACGGCGAGTGTTCTCGGCGATGCCAGCGGCTACGGCTTCGTCGTCCGTACCGTCGAGGCTCCCTTCTTTCGGCGGGTGGCCGCCTGGTGGCGGGAGCTCCCGCGCCAAGACCCACAGGTCGTGGCACGAACTTTTGGCTTGGCGGCTGGTATGAGCGCGGCGCGGCGCGGCTGCGGTTGGCCTGACCAGTTGACCGCAGCGAACACGTAGACCAGCGGTCCCCACGGGAAGCCCTGTACGAAGAGTTCGTTGGCGCGATCGAAGGTGTTGAATCCCTGGGTCTGAACGACCCAGGCGTCGGCTATGAACAGGATCAAGCCGGCCAGGGCAATCGGCCCCAGGAATCGTCGGGCTTGAGCCTGTGGCTGGCCCTTACCGACCTCAACTGCCGCCTGTTTTGGATTAACCGACTCCGCGGTCAATGCGAAAGCAACACTTTGAGGGCGCTGATCTCGGCGGTCAGGCTCGCGGGCGTCCGCCCCACTTGAACGTTGTCGGCGTAGATCCGCACCTTGGGCTTGGTTGTCACCTGGAGCTTGCGAAAGTGAAAGACCTGACCCTTTCCACTCTCCTGGTGTCTCCACAAGACGGCTGACGCCAGCATCCGCCGCAGGATGTCGGTCCTCGACTTTCCCGCGTGGACCGACAACTGCAGGTACGGATTGAGAGGCGTGCTATCGCTGATCGGCATCTGGGTTCCGATCGACGACGTGTTGGTGAACACGAGAGACATGCAGGAACCGCTTCCGACGATGTCACCGGACAGTTTGTACTCGAAGGGCCTGGCCTCAAGGACGTGCTTCATGTCATGCGCAAGGTCACCGTACATTCGCTCCTTGGCTGAGTCGCCCGCGGCGATTGTCTCTCCGAAGAGTCCGATGGCCGCCGCCTCGAGGAACACCGTTCCATTCACCCTGCCGAGGGTGATCGCCCGCGCCGTCCCATCCCGGGCCACCTCGATGGCGCTGTCGATCGATTTGGGCAATTTCAGGGCCGCCGCGAAGTTGTTGTAGGTCCCCATCGAGATGAGGCCCACAGGGTGGTTGCTATCGGCCAGCTTGCGGACCACGAATCCGATGGTGCCGTCGCCGCCGGCGACCACCACCCGTGCGGTGGGGGTGATCAGCTTTTCGAAGTCTTCGGTTGGATCGAATTCGAGGACGAGGCAATCGGCGAAGGCTTTTCGCAGCTTGGCCTCGATCTCCGGAGTCATGGACCCGGCCTTCGAACTCATGATCAAGACTCGCTTGGCGAGCGTTGCCCTAGTGGTGGTCATCTTCGTCAGCCCAGGGCGGACGCGCCGTTTCGTGGTCATTCGGTCGCGCTCAGCCAGTCGGTGATGGCTGCCTGGCGGGCCACGGCGGCGGTCAATGGAAACTGCTCCTGAAACGCCCTCCAGAGCCGGTAGTGCTCAGCCTTGAACACATTGCCCAGATTGGCGGGTGCGATTGCCTTCAAGCCGGGCTCCCGAGCAGACGGATCCAGCTGGCGCAGGCGAAGGAGTGGAGCCTTAAGGCCACGAATCCCAGGGGGACGATGCCCAGCAGCCAGCGCCCAAAGGGCTGATTCAGCAAGAACACGAAGGCACCTCCCAAGTCCTGCGCCTGGGCCGCGTCATGGTGGATGCCGGCCTGGATGACAAACCAGCCGATGACGAGGAAGCTCACACCCCGGCGGCCATCCCAAAACGGCCGAACCCGACCGCCATCTGCTTTTCGGAGTCGCTCATCTCGGCTGCCTTCAGGTCGGCTTTGAAGGTGGCGCGATACGCCTCGACGAATTGCGCGATCCCGATCACCAGCGCGATGAGACCGATGAGAGGGGTTAGCGGGCCGCCGGCGGGGTGGGTGAGAATTGATGCGATCCATTTCTGGGTGCTGTCGGCAGCGCCACCCGAGCCTGTCAGGAGCTGGAGCGCGAAGATCACGATTGCGGCGTAGGAGACTGCGCTGGTGACAAAGCCGAGTCTCGCCGCGTAACCGGAGGTGTCGCTTCCACGGTGGAGTGGGTCATATACCGCCCTGACGAATCTCCACAGCGAGTACGCCGCCAGTCCGATCGCGAAGGCCGTCAGCACCAGCTTCCCGTACGGGTTGCCGACCATGAGCACGAGGCATCCCGTCAGGTCGGTGGTCTGGCCCCCTCCGATTCTCACCGCCACGCCCAAGGCGAGCAGTCCCATCATCACGTAGAGGGCGCCACGCACCACCTATCCCAAGCGCTCCAGCAGTTCCAGGAGGGGGTTGCTGGCAACTCGTTTGAGGCGATGTTTCCAGCAGGGAGAGTCGCCACCTAAGGCCACCCTGGCAAGCCGGTCACTCTGTTTAAGCGACCCCATGTCCAGCTGCGGGTTGGGATAGGTCAACTTCACCTCCTCCATGGCGTCAGCACTGTCCCGTGTGACGCCGTTCCTAGCGGAAGGCTCGATGGCCCTAAAGTCGACGCGGCCGCGCACCGAGATGGTTTTGAATCCGTCTTCCTATAAGGCATGGGGAGTCACGAGGGCGCGCGGCTTAGCACTGGCCAGCTCCTCAATCGTTTTCGCTATGAGCGAGGGGGGCGCGCCCTTCTCCAAATACCGGTCAGCTCCCGCCGCGAGAACGTCGGCCGCGACGATCGAAGCCGAGAATCCAGAGAGAACAACCACCATGGCGGAGGGCGCCACCCTCTTTATCTCTGGCAGCGCTTCGAGTCCGGTCATGTGAGGCATTGAAAGGTCCAGAACGATGACGGCAGGTTGCAGCCGCACCGCCTGGGCGATTGCCTCCAGCCCGTCGGCCGCCTCGCCCGCGACGTGGAGTCCGTTACGTAGCTCGACAATCTGAACCAACAGCTGCCTCATCTCCGCCGAGTCGTCACAGATGAGGACGCTGATCGACTCCGCCGATTTGGCGTCCGAGCTCGCCTTTGCCATCACTCCTTATCGGGCGTGGAGGAATCGCGAATCAACTGGGCTGTCGTTAAGCCTGACTTCTGCAGATCCTTGAGAGACCGGCTGACCACGTCCTTGGCCAGAACCAACGCCCTGTTCAAGGCCTCGGCAGAGGGCCCCTCGAGCCCCATCTCGTGAGCGAGTTGAGCGGTAGCGAGGCTCTGCACGACGCCGTCATGGAGTTCAAGGGCGCTTCGTTGACGGCGGCGGTTCGCCTCCGCCTCGACCCGGGATTCCTCAGTCCGCCTTTCGACGGCGGCGTGAAGGCTGTGCGCCTCGGCGAAGCGCCGGAGCGTGAACTCGATCGCGCTTTGAAGCTCGGCGGGCTTGTCGTCGACGATATACGCGAAGGCCCCTCGCTCGGCGGCCTCCTTGACCCAGGGCGCATCGTAGGTGCCGAGGATGGCGATCACCGGGCAGTAGGCCAACTTGACGATCTCGGTGACCATGTTGAGTGCGTGCTCAGCGCTCTCGCCAAGTCCCACGAGGGCCACGTCGGGGCGCTGCGTGGCGGTTGCCTCGGCCACCTCATTCACGTGGATCGAGCGCTCCACGACGGTGTGCCCGAGTCCTTCCACCACGGTCGCGAGAAGATCCAGTCGGTCTAGCCTCTCGTTCGCGATCAGAACTCGGAGATGGTCGCCGCCCTTGCTGCTCGCATTAGATCCCCCGCGGCTAACGCTGGCTTCACCTCCGAAACAAAAGCAGCAACCATGCCGCCCACTGGGCGGCACCAGGCGGTTGGGGCCGGGGCCGCGGTAACGCGACTGGCAGTTGCACGAGGACGTGAAAGTCGCCTTGGGTTCTTGACGTGCAGACAACAATCCCTATGTCGGGAGCAATCTCCAGAATGGATGGTAGCCCGTTCGGAATGACGGGCACCGAACGCCTCAGTCTCCTGCGGGACGCACAGCAAGAGCCATAATCCCTCCAGCCCTGCGAGTCTTACGAGCCTTGTTCGGGAGACTAGACCCGCCACCGCCGGCGCGGAAGCTCTGCGGCGGATGTATCCCGGCCGCCAGACCTATCTTCACCCTCCTCGCTGGACCAAGTACCGGCCCCCCTCGACTCCGGCCGCGCCGACAAAGTCGAGGGGCCGAAGAGGCTCGCTAAGGAGCAGCGCCCCCAAGAACAGCCCGAAGACCGGGTCAGGAAGAAATAGGAGGTGGCACGCGCGGCGTCGCCGCTCCGAAGCATGAAGAACCAGATCGTCATCGCTCGCAGTGACACCACGAGGGTCAGGTAGAGGAAGGCGAAAAGGACATCGCTCGTCACCTTGATGGCTCCAAGCCGCTCGAAGGCCAGGCTCGGAATGAGCACCACCGCGGCCGTGGCCAGCAGCTGGATGCCGTTGACGACGGTCAGATGCTGCTCGGGAGCCCAACGCTTGAAGAGGACTGTGCTCACGGTGAGGAAGACGTTGGCCACCAGAATCAGGGCCATGCCGAGTGGCGTGTCATGGGCTCCGATGCGACTGGCCATGATCGCGATGACGCTTATAAGGGCGACCAGCATCCCGGCCAGCCGCAGGCGGCTGACCCGCTCCAGGAGGACGAAAGACGCGATGGCAGCCAGCATCAGGGGTTGGTGCTGGCGAGGACCGCGCCCAAACCACCCGAAACCTGCTCGAGGGCGATGCTGGTGAGGCCCAGGTAGAGCCCGTAGTTGAGCAGGCCGAGCACGGCCAAGCACATCCAGCCGATGCGCGAGGAGGGAAAGGCGCGCTCCCCTCGCGAGGGCGATCAGGATCAGCAACCCGCCGGCGACGAGGAAGCGCGATCGCATCAGGAACAGTGGCGGCAACCCGCGCTGGGCGATCTTCACGAAGTCGGAAGCTGAAGCCCAGAGGAGGGAGAAGAGCACGGCCACATGCGGCGCATGCACGACGCCCGCGGGGGCTAGGCGCCCGCCTGTACGTCCCCTGCATGGACCGCTCAACTGAGGCCCGTCCGCCAGGCTCGACGCCATGGCGGCGACGATTTACTGCAGCTCTTTCTTGTCGGTCGGGTCGCGAGCCGGGCGGCCAGACGCGTTGAGGGGCGCCAGGCGCCGCAGCTCCTCGAGGTAAGGGACCGTCGGGTCGGGCGCCAGCAGGTTCAGGACCACCTGGTCGGCGCCCGCCTCGAACCTGCCCGCCACCCGTTCCGAGATGGCTTCCAAATCTCCCCAGGCGACGATCGCGTCGAACAGTGGGTCCGAGCCGGGTGGTTCCAGATCGCCCGCGGGCCAGCCCAGCCGGAGCAGGTTATTGACGTAGTTGGCGGCGCCCAGGTAGACCCGCATGTGCCGGTCGCCGACGGCGCGCGCTGCGAGACGGTCGTCTGCCAGTGCCACGACCAGGTCGGCGGCGATGAAGGGCTCCGGTCCCATCGCCTCGCGCTGCTCTCGCACGTGCTGATCGGTCGTGAAATAGGGGTAGACGCCCGCGGTGCGAGCACCCGCCAGCTCGGTCATCTTCGGCCCCAGGGCAGCCAGCACGACAGGCGGGGTCTCGACGCCCTTCGGCCCCCCGGTCACCTTGTCCATGGCATCCAGGTACTCGCGCATGTTGGTAACCGGCCGCTGGTAGTTGTGGCCTCGCCGCTCGACCATCGGTGCGTGGCTGACGCCGATGCCGAGGAGGAACCGGTTGCCCCAGGCTTCCGCCAGTGAGCGCCCGCCCGCCACCATCGCGGCGGGATCGCGCGCCCAGATGTTGGCGATGCCGCTGGCGACTACCAGTTGCGAGGTCGCCGCGAGGAATATCGCGCCCTGCACGAACACCTCGCGGGCGAACGCCTCGCCATACCAGAGGGTCCCAAAACCAAGCCGTTCAATCTCAGCCACCACCTCACGTTGTACGGCAGCCGGCTGGGCGGCAAGGCTGCCGCTGAAGACGCCGATCCGACCCGGCTCGATACCCTTGAGGTGGCCCCTGCTCACGCATTTTGGAACCAGTCGACACTATGGCGAATTCCACTCAACTGATGCCCGTCAG
Organism: Candidatus Dormiibacterota bacterium; assembly: GCA_035535055.1. Classification (GTDB taxonomy): domain Bacteria; phylum Chloroflexota; class Dormibacteria; order Dormibacterales; family Dormibacteraceae; genus UBA6019. The sequence goes on from DATLQT010000103.1 coordinate 9,015, forward strand.
CCGTCCCACGGCCGGAGAGTTTGTCCCAGGGCAGGTCCGGGGCTAAGCTTGAGCTGACCGTGTCGGGGCTTCTTCTGACCCGCCGCATGGCCCTCGACTTCGGGCGCTGGCACAACGTCCTCTCTAGCGCTTGACCCCCTTGAGTCTTGGCGCACGCCAGCGCGCCGCAACCCTCACGCATTCGAGGAGAGTCAAGAATGAGCATCAACGACGCCGTCATCGATAGCAAGCAGCGCTACGCCGGCTCCTTCAGCAAGGGCGACCTCCCGATGCCCCCGGGCAGGAAGCTCGCGGTGCTGGCCTGCATGGACGCGCGGCTCGACGTCCACAAGATCCTCGGCCTCGAAGAGGGCGACGCCCACGTCATTCGCAACGCGGGAGGGGTCGCCACCGACGACGCGATCCGCTCCATCGTGATCTCCCAGCGCCTCCTGGGCACGGACGAGATCGTCCTCGTCCATCACACCGTCTGCGGCATGCTGACCTTCACCGACCATGACCTGAAAAAGCAGATCCAACTCGAGACCGGAATCCGACCCCCCTTTGCGATGGAGGCGTTCGACGACCTCGAGGAGGACGTGCGGCAGAGCGCGGCCCGGATCCAGGCGAGCCCGTTCGTTCCCAAGAAATCGATTCGGGGCTTCATCTACGACGTCCGGACGGGACGGCTTGACGAGGTGAAGCTACCAGCAGGTCGGGCCTGACGGCGGGCACAACCAACCCGAGTGCGGAAGCTGAGCCAACCGAGACCGTATGACGTAGGGCCCCGGCATCTGGCCCGGGGCCTAGTCGCGCCGAAGTACTCATCGGCCAAGAGGCCGTCATCTCCGAAGAAAGGTGGCCGGGCCGCCAGGGCGCTGACGCGCACGCCGCGACCCCCCCGGTGGGCGGCCGGCTGCCGGGTCAGGTTCATGACTGATCGAGGCCGGCGCCAGCGTGCTGGTGACCGCGCGCTCGCCAGCTATCGCGGCCGAGCACGCAGATGATTTCGGCCGCTCATAAAGACGCCGCTAGTTTTTTGTGGTCTGGCCACATGGTCAAAGCCAGCTGCCGGGTTTAGTCTCCGAGCGGGTTGGGGGGAACCTGTTGGCTTCGCGGGTTCCTGGGGGTTCATGCCATGCGTTCGGAAGAGCGAGTGCTTCGCGACGCGACCACAGCGTTGGGGAGGTTGGTCCGCCGGCTTCTGGCCGGGTTCTCGAATGCCGTCGACATGCTGGCCGCAGGCCAGGTCGACGAGGCGGGCGTCGGGTCTCTGGACCCGGAATAGGCGTCAGCTGGCGACCCGTGCGAAGGGCCGTCGGCGGGGCGACGTTTTAAACCAGTCCACAGGCGGGCGCGCTTGCCGGCCGGGCGGATGCTTCCGATTGGCCGCCGAGAGTACGCTCATGTGGACCGCTGCCCCGCACGGCTGCCCAGCCTCCTCAGTGGTTTGTCCGGTTCAGCTGCCCGAAATCGAGGCGGAACCGATAGGAGAGGGCAAAGAACGCACCACCATGGCGGACGAATACGAGGTTCGACGGATGTCGATCGATTCGGAACGCCTCCTGCCGGGGAGGAGACGGACAGCCGAAGCACTGACACGTAACGCACTGGATAGCGGTTTACGCCGAGCTTTTGAAGACCAAGCCTAATTTGGTTGAGAAGCTTTTGGAGATGATGGTCTCGCAGCCGAAGGATGTGCGTGACGAGCTTCAGCGCGCCGACGTTCAGATGCTCCAGATGCAGATCGATCGGCTCGAGACCCGCCGCGGCTTCTGGCGGGCACGGCTCAGCGAATTGGAGGGCGAGACGCCAACCAGCTGATCCGGCCGCGCCTCGGTCACTGGCCGGCCAGAAGGCTAGGTGGCTTCCAGCAGCTCCTCCGGTCGTCCCTCGGCGGCGTTGGCCGCGGGCTTTCCCACCGGCAGGTCGGCGCGGCTCGATCCACGCAGGGCGGAGACCGCCGCGGCCAGGACGCACATCGCGATGCAGGCAACCAGCGCGGCCCGGATCCCGACCACGAAGGGCTGCGCCAGGATCCCAGCGAAGAAGTGGGGATCGACCAGTCGCGCCGCCACCGCCGGGCCGAGGCTGGAAAGGGCGGAGGCCGAGACCAGGTGCGCGATCGGGTCGTAGCCGAGCATGGCCGAGAAGATCGCCGCCCCCGGCGGGAGGGCGGAGAGCCCATGGGCGATCGGCGCCGGCAGCCCGGCCGCCCTGGCGCCGCTTTCCAGCGCCGGCCCGAAGCTGCCCGCCAGGCCGCCGATGACGATGGTGAAGAAGATCGCCTGGCTGGCGGTCATCCCGGCGTTCAGCACCGTCGCCCGCATGCCCGACGCGGAGCCGCGGTGCTCGGCCGGCACCGCGCCCATGATCTGGGAGGTGTTGGGCGCGCTGAATAACCCCATCCCGGCCCCCATCAGGAAGAGGTAGGCGCCGAACTGCCAGAGGCTGAAGTCGGCAGGGAGGGTGGACAGCAGGCCGGCCGCGAGGGCGACGATGAGAATGCCGGAGGTCGCCAGCCCGCGCGCCCCGTAGCGGTCGCTGAGCCAGCCCCCGAACGGACCGCAGAGGACGAAGCCGATCATGAGGGGCATGGTGTCGAGGCCCGCCTGGAGGGGGGTGTTCGCATATGAGACCCCGTGCAGCGGCAGCCAGATCCCCTGCAGCCAGATGATGAACATGAACTGGAGGCCGCCCCGGGCAAGCGAGAAGAGGAAGGCGGCCACGTTGCCGAAGAGGAAGGCGCGAATCCGGAAGAGGCTCAACTCGAACATCGGGTAGGCAGTCCGCTTCTCGAAGTAGGCGAAGAGGCCGAGCAGCACGACGCCGGCGATCAACCCGGCTTCAACGACCGGGTTAGACCAGCCCATCGACTGGTTGCCGTAGGGGCTGAGCGCCTCGGTCAGCGCATACATGAGGGCCAGGAGCCCGAAGGCGAAGGTCAGGTTGCCAATCCAGTCGAGCGGCTGCCGACGGCGTTCGCCGACCTCGTGGAGGGCGAAGAAGGCCCAGACGGTCCCGAGCACACCGACCGGCACGCTGACCAGGAAGTCGAGCCTCCAGTTGATGGCCGCCAGCGCCCCGCCGAGCACGACACCGACCAGGTTGCCGGCGATGAAGGCGATCTGGTTGATCCCCAGCGCGAATCCCCTCTGGCTGGCCGGGAAGGCGTCGGTCAGGATCGCGATGCTGTTGGCGAAGAGGCAGGCGCCGCCCAGGCCCTGCACCATCCGGAAGCCGATCAGCTCAACCGCGCCCGCCGAGCCGGTCGAGGGCGTGACCGCGCAGAGCAGCGACCCGATCGTGAAGACGATGAAGCCGATGGTGTAGACGCGGACCCGGCCGAACATGTCGGCGATCCGGCCGAAGGTGACCAGGAGGACGGTGGTCATGGCCGAGTAGCCCATCAGCATCCAGAGCAGCAGGCTCGACTGGCCGGGCGCCAACGGGTCGACGTGGAGGCCCGAGAAGATCGCCGGCAGGGAGATGAGCACGATCGTCTGGTTGATCGCGGCCATCAGCATGCCGAGGGTCGTGTTGACGAGGACGACCCACTTGTAGTCGATCTTCATACGCGCGCCCCTGCCGCCTGCGGCTCCTCGTCAAACCGATGGACGGCCTGTGCGAACTCCCGGAAAGCGACCGCGAGGCGGTCGCGGTCAGCCGGGCTCATCGCCTCGGCGGCCGCCCGGATGGCGCTCCCCTCCAGCATCGGGAGGGAGCCGACCAGGCGCCTGCCCTCGGGGGTCAGGCTCGCCACCACCCGACGCCGGTCCTCGCCGTCGCGGGTCCGCTCGATCAGGCCCCTCTCCTCGAGCCGGTCGGCAAGCCGCGTGATCGAGGGCGGGGCGAGCGCCAGCTCGGCGCCCAGCCTGCCCAGCGGCATCGGCGCGGCGCGAAGCCGGCGGAGGGCGCGGACCTGGGTGAGGGTGAGCGCGGCCGTCTCCCAGATCCGGGCCTGGAGCGGCTCGCTGAGCACCACCGCGTCGAGGTAGGCGCGCAGCAGCTCCGCTGGAGAGCCCGTCTCAGGATTACTTGCCATGAGGGCAATATTCTACTGAACGCCAAATATGGCGTTAAGGATGCGGCGAGGTCGTCGGAACCGGTGAAGGGGCTGGGCTCGGGGCCGCGCCCGGGCCCGCGCTCGGGGTGGTGGTCGGGACGGCCGTGGTCGCCGGCTGGGCCCCGGGCGCCGACGGCGCGGGCCTGCGGGCGGTCGCGCCCGCGAACTGGCCGAACTCGGGCAGATCGGGCTGCGTGGGAGGAGCCGGCTTGGCGGTCGCGAAGAGCAGCACCAGGGCGGCGAAGGCAACGCTCACCAGAGCCCAGGCCGAGGCCTCGGCGATCCGCCCGGGCGCACCGGGCGGCCTCTCGCCGGTGTTCTGCGCCGAGCGCATGTAGGAGCGCCGGAAGTCGGTCAGCTTGACCCCGGCCGAGGCGAGGCTGACCCAGGGCGCGCTGGCATAGAAGGCCGCCTGGTAAAGCAGCAAAACGGCCAGCACGATGGTCGCCGGCGAGACAATGCTGAAGGCAATCACGATCGCGCCCAGAAGGCTCAGGGCGGCCAGGGCCGTCTCCGCCTTGCAGCTGCTGAGCGCGACCCGGATCGAGCTCTCCCCCTCCTCGACCTTCGGCGTGCGGAGGAAGGCCGCTCGCGGGTGAACCAGCCCGCGGAGGCAGGCGAGCGTGACCACCCAGCTGAGCGCGAACCAGATTCCGAGCGCGCCGAGGGCGTTGCGCCAGCCGCAGCCGGTGGTCCGGCGAAGGCCCCAGAAAGCCCGCAGCAGGCCGGTTACCAAAAAGAGGAGCGGCACCACCACGACGGCGCCGACCAGCTGGCGCAGGGGCAGCCGGTGGTGCAGCGCGAGGAAGCCGGCGGTAAGAACCAGGAGCAGAGTGAAGGCCAGCGTCAGCATCTCGCCGAACCACTGGCCGCAGCCGAGCAGGTAGTGCACCCGCTGGGCGGGCGAAGGGCACCAGCTCGCGCCAGTGGAGACGCAGGATCTGGATGCCGCCGAGCGCCCAGCGGAAGCGCTGCTTTTTGAGCCCGTCGAAGGAGAGCGGCATCAGCCCGGCGCCGCGCGGGCGGGGGTCGTAGACGCCCTCGTAGCCGCGGCCCAGAAGCCGGAGGCTCATCTCCGAGTCCTCGGTGACGCAGTCCTCGTTCCAGCCGCCCACCTCCTCCAGCGCGCCGTGCCGGATGAGGCCCATGGTGCCCCCGAAGATGATGGCGTTGCGGTTGGCCCGCGACGGCATGCTGACGTCGAAGAAGTAGCGGTAGCTGTAAAAGAGGCTCCGCAGGTACTGGTCGTCCTCCCAGTCGAGATAGCGCTGGGGGCTCTGCACGAAGGCGACGTACCCGTCGGCGAAGTGGCCGACGAGGTCCTCCAGGAAGCCGGGCTGGACGACGTAGTCGGCGTCCACGATGGAGATCACCTGGTACTCGGCCGGTGGCCGCCGGGTGGCCTCGTTGAGGGCGCCGGCCTTGAAGCCGGGCCAATCGGCCAGGTGCATGAACTGGAAGCGCGGGCCCAGCTCCACGCAGAGCGCCTCAAGGGGGCGCCACGCTTCCTCGTCGGGCGTGTTGTTGTCCACAACCTGGACCACTAGGTGCGGGTAGCGCAGCTCGGCGAGGGAGCGGAGCGTGCGCTCCAAGACCTCCAGCGGCTCGTTGTAGCAGGGGACCTGGATCGCCACCGGCGGCCGGTGGGTCGGATCCGATCGGTGCTCGAGGCGGTCCCTGCGACCGAGGACGTCGAGAAGCTCGAAGGCATAGGAGACCGAAAGGAAGAGGGCGCAGAGCTCGAGCAGCAGGAGGACGATGGAGGCCGCCCAGACCACCGGGCCGTTGGCCTGGACGGTCAGGACGGCCACGTAGACCAGGTAGAGGCCCGTCCCCGCGATCAGCAATGTGAACAGCTGAACGGCCGGCAGCGACCAGTGGCGAAGGAGGATCAGCCGGGCGGCGAGGATCAGCACCAGGGCCGCCACCGGCAGCAGGACGCTCGCCACCGGGTCGCCCGCGATGAAGCCGACCAGCCAGCCGGCGCCGGCCAGGGAGGCCGCCGCGACCACCACGCCAAGCGTCAGCCGGGCCCGGCTGACGCCCGGGAGGACGACGGCCACGGTGGAGAGGGCGGCGGCGAGCGCCGCGAAGGAGGAGAAGCTCCTGAAGCACTCAGACAACCTCCGGGGCGCGCCAAACGTGATAGCAAGGCACTCATATCCAGCCTAGCTGGCGGCGAGAGGGCGGCAGCCGCTCGAGCGTGGCCACTGCCTCGGCCTGTGTACGTTTGGGGAGTGGAGCGGCGCCGGCTGGGCCAGACCGGGATCGAGGTCCCGGCGATCGGGATGGGCACCTGGCGCACCTTCGACACCGACGAGGACCGGTCGGCCATCGTCGACGAGGCCCTTGCCGCCGGTATCGACCTCTTCGACTCCTCACCGATGTACGGCAAGGCCGAGGCGACCCTCGCCAGGGCACTCACCGGTCGTCGGAACAGGGTGCTGGTCGCGACCAAGGTCTGGACCGAGGACAGCGCCGAGGGCGAAGCCCAGGCCGCTAAAGCGCTCGAACTCTACGAAACCGTCGACGTCTACCAGGTGCACAACCTGGTCAATCTGCCCGACCAGCTTGCCCTCCTGGAGAGCCTGAAGGCTGCCGGTCGGGTGCGCGCCATCGGCGCCACCCACTACCGGGAGGAGGCGTTCTCAGAACTGGCCGCGGTGATGCGCAGCGGGCGGCTGGACATGGTCCAGATCCCCTACAACCCGCTCCGGCGCGAGGCCGAGAAGCTGCTTCTGCCGCTGGCCGAGGAGCTGGGCCTCGGCGTCTTCGTCATGAGCCCTCTGCAGGGCGGGATCCTCGACCGCCCGCACACGGCCGCCGACCTGGAGCGGCTGGGCGTCGAGACCTGGCCGCAGGCAATCCTGAAATGGATCGCTAGCGATCCGCGGGTCAGCACGGTCCTCACCGCAACCCAGCGGCCGGGCCGCCCGGCCGAGAACGCGCGCGGCGGCGAGGAGGGGATCTTCGACTTGGACCAGCGGGAACTGGTGAGCAGGCTGTGTGCGGCCGGATAGGGTTCGACATCCATCCCGGCCAGCTGGCCGAGCGCTTTCCCTGGCTGCGTATCCCCGAGGACCTGCCGCCCCGCTATAACGTGGCGCCGACCCAGCCGCTGTTCGTCGTCGATGAGCCCAACCGGAGGGCGTCGCTGATGCGTTGGGGTATCGACGGGCGAAGCCGCACCGGTCATTTCAACCTCCGCCAGGAGACCGTCTCAGCCAACGCCCGCTACTCACGGCTGGCGCCGGTCGCAGTGCCCGTCAGCCACTTCTACGAATGGAGCGGCCGGCAGCCGATGCTGATCGCCCGTTGCGATGGCCGGCCGCTGCTGCTGGCCGGGCTCCGGGGCGAGTGGGAGGGGCAGCCGGCGGTGGCTGTCGTCACCACCGCGGCGACCGGCGTGATGGTGCCGCTGCACCACCGGATGCCGGTGCTGCTGGAGGAGGCTGAGCTGCTGATCCGGCCGGCCTCGCGGCTCGTCAACGACGTCCGCAACGACGGCCCCGAGCTGCTCGAGGCGCCGGCCGAATACCAGCTGGACCTGCTGGCGTAGGCCTGCCGCGGCTCAGCCGGCCAAGAACTCCGCCATCGGGGTCGCGCCGCGGTCGCCGGCCGCCAGGGGCGGCAGGTTCCAGAGCGTCTCGATCGTCCGCAGCAGCGAGTAGTGGTCGTAGGCCGCCGCCGAGCGGTAGCCCTGGCGGACGCCGCTGCCGACCAGCACGGTGGCGACCCGGTCATCCCCACCCTCGCCCTCGTCATAGGTGATCGCGAGCAGCGAACGCGAGCCGCTGAAGGCGGGAGAGGCGAGCAGCGTCGGCACCTCGCGGGAGAGCCAGGCATCCGTCGTCGAGAGCGGGCAGTCGTGGCCGTCGTTGCACAGGTTGGGCGTGATGAAGGAGAAGTTCGGCGCGGTCGACGGCGATGAGAAGTCGGCGGCCAGCGAGGAGTAGGGGACGATACGTCCGCAGCGCGCGGGGTCATTGCGGATGGCATCGAAGTAGAAGAACGGGTCGTGCCTCTGGGCGTAGAGGCCCGCCGAGCCCGCGTAACACGGCCGAGGCATCCCCTCCATGTAGGCCTTCCAGGTCCTGCCGGCGGCGTCCAGGCGATCCGGCAGGGAGGGCGCGGAGACAAAACAGGCGGTGCAGTCACTGCTGACGCCGAAGGTGTCGCCGCCGACCAGCGCCAGGTAATTGGGAAGGCTTGGATGGGAGACGCCGGAGTAGTTGGTGGCCAGACTCCACCGCTGCGCCAGCGAGTTCAGGTAGGGCGCCTGGGCACTGCCGATCACGGTGTCGAGGGAATGGTTCTCGAGCACGATGACGACCACGTGGTCGTACTGCGAGGGCGTCGGTGACGGCCGGGGCGCCGCCACCGCAGCCGGCGATGGCGACGCGATCGCGACCGGCGGCGGGGTCGCGGCAGCAGGCGCTGCCGGCCGGGGCAGGAGTTGCTGGACGCCGACCAGCCCGGCGGTCATTGCTGCGGCGGCGACCGCCGCCAGAAGGAGCCGGACGCGGGTGCTGTCCAACAAGATCGCCCAGTTTGCCGGAGCCGACCCGCCTTCCGCAGGTGGCCCGAGTTAGGAAGGGGCGGGCAGGCTGCGATTCCCCCGCTTCGCGCACGTAGCGGGTTGACAGGTGCAAGCATGATTGGCTGCGATGGGCGCCCCAACCGCCGATTTCAGCGGAACCCTCGACGATGACGCGTCCCGGCTGACCCGCCCCCAGGGTGACTCAGACCAGCGGCGCGCGCTCCGGGAGGCGTTCCTGGGTCGCCATGCCGAAGCCGTCTACGAGGCGCTGACCGACGGCTACCGGAAGGAGGTCCGCGTCGAGCAGCTGGTCTTCCTGGCCGCCGAGCGTTTCCCCGGCCTCGTCCCGACCCGCGCCGAAATGGAGGCCGAGCGGCAGCTCAGGCAAGCGGAGAAGGCCGGCCACGAGCTCGACCAGGGGAACCTGCTCGCCCACCTTTTGGCTCGGCCGCGGCCCGGCACCCACCTCGCCCACGTCATGCTCCGACCGCGGCCGGAGGCGCGAGAGCGGCTGGAGGAGTTCTGTTCGACCGGCCGTGCCGACCTCGGCCTGGCACGGGTCGAGCGGGCCGGACGCAACGGCCAGGTGGAGCTCGCGAACCCGCGTTTTCTCAACGCCGAGGATGACGGCGCCACCGCCGCCCTGGAGATCGCGGTCGACCTGGTGCTCTTGGACCCCGCCTGCGAGGTGGGGGTGCTGAGGGGCGCGGTGGTCGACCACCCCCGCCACGCCGGCCGCCGGGTCTTCAACGCCGGCATCAACCTGACCCACCTCTATCACGGCCGGATCTCGCTGGTGAATTTCATGATCGCCCGCGAGATGGGCCTCCTGGGCAAGGTCCAGCGCGGCCTCTGGCTCTCGGACGACTGGGACAGTGGGCTCGAGGACACCGCCGAGAAGCCCTGGATTGCGGCCGTCGAGTCGTTCGCGATCGGCGGCGGCTGCCAGCTGCTGCTGGTGATGGACCGGGTCATCGCCGCGCGGGGCGCCTACTTCAGTCTGCCGGCGCGCAAGGAGGGCATCGTCCCGGGCAACGCCAACCAGCGGCTGGCTCGTTTCGTGGGCGAACGAGTGGCCCGCCAGGCGATCCTCTTCGAGCGCAGCTTCCCGGTTGACGACCCCGCCAGCATCGGCCTCTGCGACCGGGTGGTCGAGGAGTCCGCGATGGACGCCGCGATCGCCGAGGACGCCGAGCAGCTGACCAGCTCGGGCTTGGCGGCGGTAGCCGCCAATCGGAAGCTTCTCCGGCTCGGCCAGGAACCGATCGACCAGTTCCGTCGCTACATGGCCGTCTACGCGCGCGAGCAGGCCCGTTGCCTGTATGCCCCGGCCCTCATCAGCAACCTGGAACGAAACTGGAGAGCGGCCGAGCGCACGCCCTAGCGACGCCCTATATTTGGCGCCGCTTTCTCATGAGACGGATTGCCACCCTGCTCGCCGTCCTCGCGGCCCTGGCGTTGGCCGGCTGCGGGACCACGGGTGCTGGCAGCGGCACCGGCGGGACCGTTGCCCAGCGCACTCCCACACCGGCCGGGGTTCCGTTTCTCAGCGCGTCACCGCCCTCGGGAGGCGGAGACGCCCTCGTCGCCTGCACCGCGGTGCCCGTCGCGACGGCGGAGCAGCTCACCGGCACCTCTGCCCTGACCCAGGAGACGAACACCAGCGCCGGCGGGGTCAGCGAGTGCGTCTATGCGGACACCTCGAGTGGGGCCGGGCTGGTGGCGGTCATCGAGCAGATCGCCGGGATCGGGGCCGCCGCGATCATGCAGGCGGCGATAGCCTCCGCTTCTCACTCGGCCGGCGGCCAGGATCAGCCCGTCTCGGGGCTCGGAGACCAGGCGCTCAAGAACGTCGAGGCCAATGGCGCCACGGTGGCCTTCGCCAAGGGTTCGACCATGGCCGTGGTCGGCGCCTACGGGAGCATCCGGTCGGGCGACGCCATCGAGTCCGATATCGAGGCCCTCTGCCGCACCATGGCCGGCCAGATATAGCCGATCCCCTCTTCTTCAGCTCCCGCTGGCGCGTTCGCGGCTATGAGCTCGACTCCAACGGGCACGTCAACAACGCCGTCTACCTGAACTGGGCGGAGGAGATCGCCGGCCTCCATGCCGAAGCGGCCGGCTACGGCCGGGCGTGGGCGATCGCTAGTGGGGGCACCTGGGTCGTCCACCACGCCGACGTCACCTGGCGGCGTCCCGCACTGGCAGGCGACGAGGTGGAGGTGTCCGTCCGGGTCGAGTCGATCCGCGGCGCCCGCGGCATCCGGCGGACGTGGATCCGCCGGGCCGTCGACCAGGAGCTACTCTGCGAGCTGCTGGTCGAATGGGCCTGGGTCCGGATCGCTGACGGCAGGCCGGCACGGGTACCGCGCGAGCTGGTGGAGCTGTTCGGGTCCCAGCCCTAGCAGTCCTAGTCGGGCTTCTTGGCCCCCGCCTCCGCGAAGTGCTGGTGGCGTTCGAGCGAAGCGTGGAGAAGCTCGTGGGGTACCACCTTGGGACCGCCGATCGCGGAGGCGTAGATCGCCGCCTGCGCCGCCTCCTCGACGACTACGCCGACCATCACCGCGGCGGCCGCCTCCGGTGCCCAGCTGAGGACCCCGTGATTGGCCAGCAGCACCGCCTTGCTCTTCGGCGTCATCGCCGCCCGGATGTTCTCGATCGCGCGCTCCGAACCGCGGGGCCCATAGTCCGCGACCGGCACGCCGCCCTCGATCCCGAAGACGCCGAAGCCCTCGGTCCACCCCTCGATCGAACGACCCGCGACCGCGAAGGCGGTGGCGTAGGGCGAGTGGGTGTGGATGACGCATCCGGTCTCGGGACGGGAGTGGTAGATCGTCGTATGCATCGCGATCACGGCCGCGGCGACCGGCGGCACCTCGCCCTCCAGCACCCGACCGTCCAGATCGAGGCGCGCGATTGCACTCTCGGGAAAGCTAGCGAGGCTGCCGGCGGCGGTGTAGAGGATCTCGTCGCTACCAGCGATCCGGAGGCTGACGTTGCCGTGTCCCGACATCGACAGGACCCCGCTGCGGAGGATCCCGTCGATCGTCTCGAGGAGCTGCTGGCGGGCGGTGCTGCGGTCGCTGGGACTGGTCAAGGTGGGGCTTCTCCTTCTAAAGCTCACGGACTCGAGTGACTTGGAGTAGCTTGCGCCCCGATGTCGCGACTTGTCGACCGCTGGGGCCGGACCAAGTTCGCCGCGATCACGAGCCTGGCGTGGGCACTGCCGATGGCGGCCTGGGCCGGCTCGGTCGACCTCCAGCCGGGCCCCGGTCCCTGGGTCGCCTTCGGAGTCGGGTTGGTGGTGCTCGCCGGCTGGCTGGTTCTGCTCACCCGCCTCGGCGGCTACCCGGTGACGCCGCGGCCCCGCCGCCTCGACTTCAAGGCTATGAGCCCTTCTGAGAGGCGCTGGAGCGCAGGGCTCTTCCTCTTCGCGGTGGGAATCATCGGGTGGCTTAACGGGGCGGCGACGGTGGACTGGAGCATCCTCACCACCTCCATCACCGCCGGGCACCCGGGTCCGATCGCCCTCGCATTCGGGCTCGCGCTGCTCTTGGTTCTCCTCGTGGCCGGGGCCGTGGTCACCTGGCGAGGCTCGAGCGCAGCCTTCCGGCGCCGCTCTGCGGCCGCCTAGCCCAGCAGCGCATCGCGGCGCAAGGTTAGTCGGCGTCCTCCGTTGCTACGTGCGTCGGGGTTGCCCCGAGGGGCCCCGGTGGGTTACCTTGTCGCCTCGGCGTATGCGCCGGCCGGGGGAATTCGGCCGGGTGTGTCCATTCGAGAACCAAGCCACGCAGCCAGGCCGGTGGCATCGGGTGCCACAGGAACGAGGTCCGTGCCAATGAACAGAATCGCTGCTTTCGTCGTTGCCGTGGTGGCCGCCGGCCTCCTCGTCAGCCCTGTCGCGTCGCCCATCACGGCCTCCGCCGCGGGCCCAAACGGCGTGGCTTCCGCCATTGCCCGCCTGGACCAGCTGAACAACCAGCTCGATCAGGCCAATGCCAGCTTCGACGCAGCCAACCGCAAGCTGGCCCAGGACCAGCAGGCCGAGACGAAGCTCGACACGGAGATCTCAGCCCTGGCCAGGGTCCAGTACCAGCAGCCCGCCCTGATCGTGCAGCTCTTCAGCGCCGGGAGCCTGAGCCAGGTCCTGGGTGACATCTCCACCCAGCAGCTGATGGCGACCAAGGAGAGCAAGCTCCTGCTTCAGGCGCGCGCCCTGCGCCGCCAGGACCAGGCGGCTTCAGAGCAGGCTCAGACGAGCGTGACCGCCGCCCAGTCCGCCCGCGACGCCGCCAAGCAGCTGGCTGACCAGGCGGTGGCCGACGCGGCCTACCAAGCGCGAGCTTTGGCCGTCGCCCAGTCCGCGGTCGCTCCGACGGTGGTGTCCGCCAAGTGGTCCGGCGCCGGTCCCTACCCGAATCACTTCACCTACGGCTACTGCACCTGGTACGTGGCCAACCGCCGTTACGTGCCCTGGTTCGGAAACGCGATCGACTGGTGGCCCAACGCCCGGCCTTTCGGCTACGCGGAGGGACCGACGCCGCGGGTAGGCGCGATCATGGTCACCCGCGAGAGTGGTTACGGACACGTGGCCTACGTCGAGTCGGTCAACGCCGACGGCTCCTGGACGGTCTCCGAGATGAACTTCACGGGCTGGGACCAGGTCGACCGCCGGACCATCCGGCCCGGCCAGGTGCCACTGGTCGGCTTCATATACTGAAAGTGGAATGGAGATGAGGACCCAGGGCGACCCGAAGCCCCGCCGCCGCCCCAAGCCCGCCGGCCCTGCCGGCAGCGACCAGCGCCCCGGCGAGGAGGTGGTCCAGGTCAACGACGCCTACGACGGCGGCGGTCCGCCACCCACCGAGCCGACCAAGGACGAGCAGCACCCGACTGGCGGCTGAAGCATTCCGGCGGGACGAGGGAGAGAGGGAATCTCCTTCAACGCGCACGGGTTTTCCACCTCGTGAGCAGCTTCAACCAAGACCTAATCGCCGACCTCCGCGCCAACCAGGGCAAGGCCTCGTCGGGACCCTTCCAGGGTCGCGCGCTCGCCATCGTGACGACCACCGGTGCGAAATCGCGCGAACCTCGCGAGAACCCGCTGGTCTTCTCCCGCTCTGGTGACGACCTCGTCGTCATCGCTTCCAAGGGCGGCGCGCCGAACCACCCGGCCTGGTTCCACAACCTGGTCGCGACGCCCCGGGTGAAGGTGGAGGTGGACGGCGAGGCATTCGAGGCCGAGGCCCGGGTGGCGCAGGGCGAAGAGCACGATCGCCTCTATGCCGCGCACGCGGCGTTGATGCCGGCCTTCAACGAATACCAGCAGCGCACCACCCGGAAGATCCCGGTCGTCGTCCTAAAGCGCGTCTAGCCGGAAGTTCGAGGGGTTCAGCAAGTTCAATTTGAACTCGACCGGTGAGGGTGCTTTCTGGCTACAGCTTGAAGGCGGCGATGAGCGCGAGCGCCTTGGCCTGTAGAGGCGTAGGGGTCGCCACCATCTCGAAGGCGGCGGCGTCGGGGGCGCCTTTTGGGAGGACGCGGTTGCGGGTCAGCGACCG
>DATLQT010000104.1:0-4851 GCA_035535055.1 Candidatus Dormiibacterota bacterium
CGGCGCGGCGGCCTGACGGTCCAGCGGGAGGCGAGGCGCTCGATCCTCTCCAGTGCCGGTGGATGCTCCCAGGTGCCGATCGGAAGGGCAGGCCGCGGCGAGGGGATGACGAAGAAGAAGGATTTCCCGATCTCGACCAGCGCAAGGTAGACGACCACCATCAGGACCAGGATCGCCAGGAAAGCCGGCGGAAGGGCGGTGAGGCCGAAGAGGCCTGCCAACGGGGTGTAGGGCAGCAGCAGCCCGACGAGTACCGTCGCCAAAGTTCCCAGCGTGAGGGCGGCGCCGGGCCGGCTCCGGAAGAAGGGGACCCGCCGGGTTCGGATGGCGAAGATCACCAGGCTCTGGGTGCACAGCGACTCGGTGAACCAGGCCGTCTGGAAGAGGCTCCCGTGCGCGTGGAATACCCAGAGCATGACGCCGAACGTCGCGAAGTCGAAGATCGAGCTGATGGGGCCGAAGAAGATCATGAAGCGACGGATCAATCGGATGTCCCACTGCGCCGGGCGCTCAAGCAACTCGGTGTCGACGTTGTCGGACGGGATCGTCATCTCGCCGCCGTCGTAGAGCAGGTTGTTGAGCAGGATCTGGGTCGGCGTCATCGGCAGGAAGTTCAAGAGCAGCGACCCGCCGGCGGCGCTGAACATGTTGCCGAAGTTCGACGAGGTTCCCATCAGGACGTACTTCATCGTGTTGGCGAAGATCCGCCGGCCTTCGAGGACGCCTCTGGCGAGGATGCCGAGGTCTTTGCCGAGCAGGACGATGTCGGCGGCATCCTTTGCCACCTCGCTGCCGGTGTCCACCGAGATGCCAACGTCGGCGTCGCGGAGGGCGACCGCGTCGTTCACGCCGTCGCCGAGGAAGCCGACGTCCTTGTGGAGGCTCCGCTGGGCCTGGATGATGCGTGACTTCTGCTCCGGAGACACGCGTGCGAAGATGCCCGTCCGCGGCAGCCGTTCGATCAGCTCGGCGTCCGAGAGCGCGTCCAGCTCCTGCCCGGTGATCGACTCGCCGAACTCGAGACCGAGCGAGCGGCAGACGGTCTCGGCCACCAGGGGGTTGTCGCCGGTGACCAGCTTCACCTCGACGCCGAGCTTCTTCAGCTGCTCAAGCGAGGCGGCGGCGTCGGCCTTGGGCGCATCGATGAAGGTCAGGAAACCGGCCAGGTCGAGGTCCCTCTCGTCGGCCTGACTGCAGCGGGGGCCGCCCGACCAGGGCCGGGAGCCGACGGCGATGACGCGGGCGCCGGCCGCGAACTGCTTGTCCAATGTGGCCTGGGCCGCCGCCGGCACGCTGCGGCAGCGCTCGAGAAGCGACTCCGGAGCGCCCTTGGTGATCAGCAGCTTCTCACCGCCCGGCGCTTCGACCAGCGCCGACATCAGCCGCCGCTGGTGGTCGAAGGGAAGTTGGTCGAGCGCCCTGTAGCCGGGAGGCGCGATCCCCGCCTCGAGCAGAGCGGCATCCAGCGCGTTGCCCGAGGAGGCGAGGTCGGTGCTGGCACCAGCCGCGCAGAGCAGGCCCATCCGGAACGCCTCCTCCGACGGACCACCGGCCGGGTCCAAGGATTCGGCGTAGGTGATCCGTCCCTCGGTCAGGGTCCCGGTCTTGTCGGTGAAGAGGATCTCGATGTTGCCGAGGTCCTCGATGCTGATCAGCCGCTTGACCACGACCCGGTGGCGGGCGAGGTTACGGGCCCCCGAGGCGAGGCTCACGGTGACGATCGCCGGCAGCAGCTGCGGCGTCAGCCCGACCGCGATGGCGAGTGAGAAGAGGGCCGACTCGAGGATCGACCGGCCGAGCAGGGCGTTGGCGATGAAGATGCCACCGGCAAGGACCGCGGTGACCCGCACGAGCAGGATCGAGAAGCTGCGGAGGCCGCGCTGGAAGGTCGTCTCCGGCTGCCGCTCGCCGAGCCGGAGCGCGATCTTCCCGAAGACGGTGCGGGACCCTGTCTGCAGCACCAGCCCGCTGCCCGAGCCGCCGCGGACCGTCGTGCCCATGTAGGCGACCGAGCGGAGGCCGAGCTCGACCAGGTCGGCGCCCGCCTCGGGATCGGCCCGCTTGGTCTTGGGCATCGCCTCCCCGGTGAGGACGGCCTCGTCGCATTCCAGCTCGCGGGCCTCGAGGAGCCGCAGGTCGGCCGGCACCAGGTCGCCGGTCCGCAGCAGCACGACGTCGCCGGGGGCGACCTCGGTGACGTCGATCGCCAGCGGGCGGCCGTCGCGCAGCGCCAGCGTCAGGTGCCGAATGCTGGAATGGAGGGCGTCGACGACTCGCTCGGAGCGGTACTCGTTGAAGAAGCCGAGCCCGACGCTGAGGGCGACGATGCCGAGGATGATCAGGGCGCCGGTCCGCTCTCCCACCAATAGGGAGGTCAGCGTCGCCGCGCCGAGCAGAATCAGTAGCGGGTTGCGGAGCTGCCGCCCGAGGATGGCCAGCGGCAGGACCCCGTGACTCCGGATCGCGTTGGGGCCGTAGTGGCCGAGCCGGCGCTGCGCCTCCTCTCCGCTCAGGCCACGGGGCGAGCTCTGCAGGCGCTCCAGCACTGCGGCTCCCGAGAGCCGCGCCGCCTCGACCAGCCCGGGTGGGCCGGTGGTCGCTGACCCGGCGGGGACGGCCGGGATCGTGGCCACGCTGGGTGCAGGCTAGGCCGTCTTCGACCCCGGGAAGGGGAAGAAGGCGTAGGCGTCCGGCCGGAGCGGCGCCGGGACTCCGACCAAGAGCGTCACCGGGGCAGTGCCGCGGCCCGACCCGTTCATCACCGTGGGCCGGTTGAGGAGGCCGGACCCGCCGGTCATGACGGTGAGGCGGGATGCGCTCCGCGCGAGGGCGCGCGCCGACCGCCAGGAGCCATGATCGTGCCTGCCATGCTCCGACCGTGGCAGCCGGACCGCCGGCCAAACAGGGTCGATCGGCGGTGGGGGAGGGGGCCGAAAGTACATGCCTCTCGGCGGCCCGAAAACGCTGGGTCCATCGCCTCAGGACATGCGCCGCCGGCGCCCCCAGGGTGAGGGCGCAGGCTGGGAGCTTGGTTCCCGGCGCGAGGTATTCGACGGAGGTGCGATCGATGGCGATCACAATCTGGAACGAGCTTGCGGACGTGGAGCGGCGGATGGACGAGTTCTTCAAGGAGGTCAGCTGGCCGAAGACTCTGCGCGGACGGGCGGTCGGGTCCCTGGACGGATTCCTGCCGGCCGCGGACGTCTTCCACCGCGGCGGCGACCTGGTGGTGAGGGCGGAGCTGCCCGGCATCGACCCGCTGACGGACGTCAAGGTCACCCTGGCCGAGGGCGACCTCTGCATCTGCGGCGAGAGGAAGCAGGAGGCCGAGGTCGTCGAGAAGGAGTACTTCCGCCAGGAGCGGACCTACGGGAGCTTCGAGCGGCACATCGCCGTTCCCGAGTCGACCGACCCCGGCAAGGTCACGGCGTCCTACAAAAACGGCATCCTCGAGGTCCTGGTCAAGGGAGGCGGCAAGCCGGCTCCGGCCGCCAAGCCGAAGGAGATCGAGATCAAGGTCAAGCCGGCCAGCTAGCCGGGCAGAAGTCGGCGGCGGCGGGTCGGGTCGCGTTTTCCGCACCGGCCGCCGCCGATCAGGTAAGAAGACAGCTGAATGCGCGCGATGGTCGTCGAGGCGCCCGGCCGCCCGCTGGCGGCAAGGGATCTGCCTGAGCCGGAGCCGGGCGCCGGCGAGGTGCTGGTGCGGGTCCAGGCCTGCGGCGTCTGCCGCACCGACCTCCACATCGCCGACGGCGAGCTGCCCCCTCATCGGATGCCGGTGGTGCCCGGTCACCAGGCGGTCGGGACCGTCGAACGGCTCGGGCCTCGAGCGGGCCGCTTCCGGGTCGGCGATCGGGTCGGTGTGGCGTGGTTGGCCTGGACCTGCGGCGACTGCCGCCACTGCCGGAGTGGGCAGGAGAACCTCTGCCCGCTGGCACGATTCACGGGGTACGACCGCGACGGGGGCTACGCCGAGCTGCTGACCGCCGATGAGCGCTACTGCTTCTTTATCCCCGAGGACTACCGAGACCTGGCCGCGGCGCCGCTCCTCTGCGGTGGTCTGATCGGCTACCGCGCCTGGCGGATGTGTGGCGACGCCGAGAGGATCGGACTCTATGGCTTCGGCTCGGCTGCGTCGATGATCCTGCAGGTCGCGCGCCACGCCGGCCAGCGCGTCTACGCCTTCGTCCGGGCCGGCGACGGCGAAGCGGAGCGGTTCGCGCTCGGACTGGGGGCCGGCTGGGCCGGCGACTCGATGCGGCCCGCGCCCGAAGAACTCGACGCTGCGATCATCTTCGCCTCCGCCGGCGAGCTGGTCCCGGCGGCGCTCCGGGCTGTCCGGCCGGGCGGCGTCGTCGTCTGCGCAGGCATCCACATGAGCGAAATCCCGAGCTTCCCCTACTCGATCCTCTGGGGCGAGCGGGTCGTCCGCTCGGTCGCCAACCTGACCCGGCGGGATGGGGAGGAGTTCCTCGCCCTGGCACCCCGCATCCCCGTCGAGACGGCGGTCGAGACCTTCCCGCTGGCCGAGGCGAACCGTGCGCTGGACCGGCTTCGCTCGGGTGACGTGAGGGGTTCGGCGGTCCTGGTGACCTAGACGGCGGGGCCGCTCAGGCGTGGGGCCGCGGATGGGCCATGCCGCGGACCACTATCAGGACCCCGATCGCGACCACCACCACCGGCCACCAGCCGGCCAGCCATTGAAGGGTGACGAGGTTGCCGGTGGCGATGTCGAAACCCGCCAGCAGGAGGATTGCGCCCGGCAGCAGCGGCCACCAGTGCGCGTGCTGAAGGCCGCGGAGGGAGTCGATCGCGAAGATCGCGACGAAGCCGGCCCCGAGCCCGAGTACG
>DATLQT010000105.1:0-53742 GCA_035535055.1 Candidatus Dormiibacterota bacterium
TCGTCGTGGTTGAGGCCCTCGACGATCTTCCAGCCCTTGCCGTCCGTCGCCACCGGAAAGCCGAACTGGAGACCCTCGGGAACGCCGTACTCGCCGCGGCTCACCACCGCCAGCGAGGTCCAGTCCCCGGCTCCGGTGCCGGAGTGGACGCTGCGCACCGACTCGATCGCCGCGTTCGCGGCCGAGGCGGCCGAGGAAAGGCCCCGGGCCTCGATCACCGCCGCGCCCCGCTTTTGGACGGTGGTGATGAAGTTACCCCGCAGCCAGTCGTGGTCGGAGATCACCTCCGGCGCCGGCCGACCGCCGATTCGGGCGTTGGCGAAGTCCGGGAACTGAGTGGCCGAGTGGTTGCCCCAGATGGCCAAGTTGGTCACCTCGGCAACCGGCACGCCCGCCTTCCCGGCCAGCTGTGTCTTGGCCCGGTTCTCGTCCAGCCGGGTCATCGCGAACCAGCGCTCGGCGGGCACCTCGGGGGCGTTGCTGCGGGCGATGAGGCAGTTGGTGTTACAGGGATTGCCAACGACCAGGATGCGGACGTCGTCGGCGGCGCGAGCCGCGATCGCCCGGCCCTGGGGCCCGAAGATGCCGCCGTTGACGGAGAGCAGGTCGCCCCGTTCCATGCCAGCCTTGCGGGGAACCGAGCCGATCAACAGAGCCCAGTTGGCGCCCTCGAAGGCGGCCTCGGTGTTGGAAGTCGTCTCGACGCCGGCCAGGAGCGGGAAGGCGCAGTCCTCGAGTTCCATCACCACGCCGTGCAGCGCCTTCAGCGCCGGCTCAATCTCGAGGAGGCGGAGCTTGACCGGCTGGTCGTGGCCGAGCATCGCGCCGGCGGCGATCCGGAAGAGGATCGAATAGCCGATCTGGCCGGCGGCGCCGGTGACGGTGACGGTGAGGGGCTGCTTCAAGTGCTCATCTCCTGGCGTTGGTTCGCTGCTGACGAACCTCATTTGTAGTCGAATTCAGGACTCAGAAGGATTCGGTCTCGAAGACCTCCGGGCCGGCCAGCCGGCGAGCGAAGGTGAGAAAGCCGGTGTGGGCGACCATCCGGTGGTCGGGCCGCATGCTCCGGCCGCGCACCGTCCATCCCCGCTGGAGAACCTCCATCGTCTCGATGAGGCCGAAGCCGCCGTGTTCGCGGAGCCCGTCGCAAAAGCGGGCCACCTGGCTGACGTTGGGGCAGTGGGCGAAGACAAGGCCCCCCGGGACAATGGCCCCGGCAAAGGCGGGGATCGCCTGCCAGGGCTCGGGGAGGTCCAGCAAGCCGCGATCGAAGCCCGATTCGGAAACGCCCTCGTAGACGTCGCCTAGCTTCATCTCGAGGTTGTCGGGGAAGCCGTCCAGCGCGGCGATGACCGCCTCCCGGGCCAGCTGCTGGAAGTCCTCCCGGATCTCGTAGCTGACCACCCGGCCGCTCGGACCCACGGCGCGAACCAGCGCGGCCGTCAGCGCGCCGGTCCCCGAGCCGGCCTCCAGGACGGTGGCGGCCGGATGGATGTCGGCGTACATGAGGATCGCGCCCAGGTCCTTCGGGTAGATCGGCTGCGCCTGCCGTCGCCGTCCGGTCACACGCTCGGCGAAGGTGGGCCGCAGCGCCAGCAGCCGGGCCCCGGTGTGGGTGGACACCAGCGACCCGTCTGGCTTCCCGATCAGGTCGTCGTGGCTCACGGCACCGGAATGGAGGCTCAGCTTGCCTCCCTCCTGGAGGGTGAGCTGGTAGACCCGCCCGGCCTTGTCGTGGAGGAAGACGAGGTCGCCCGCACCGAGCTTGCCGCTCAGGGCTTGCGGGCCCGAAGCAGCGCGTGCCAGTAGAGGTGCCAGAGCTTGCCCTCCCGGCGTTCAGGCCTCAGCTGCTCCCGGGCAGCGCCGGTGGCGCCCTCCACGATCGCGGCCAGGCCCTCCACCTTCTCGGCCGGCACCCCGACCCGGGTGATCCAGGGCTCGAAGTCCCACTCCAGCTGGCGCAGCCGGGCCTCCTCGACAACCAGGCCGGCGGCCTCCAGGCGGTCGATCCACTCGTCCAGCGTCAGCATCCGGACGTGGCTCGGGTCCCGGAGCAGCTCCACCCGGTGGAGGAGGTCGCGCGCCTCTCGGGGCCCGGAGCTGTCGATGACCACCGCCCTGCCGCCGGGCCTCAGCACCCGGACGGCCTCGGCCAGCGCGAGGTCGAGGCGGTGGAAGTGGTGAGGCGCCGCGCGGGCGATCCAGACGTCGAGGGAGGCGTCCGGGAAGGGCAGTTCCTCGGCGTCGCCCAATACCCAATCGACATTGCCGATCGCCCGCTCCGCCGCGACCCGCCGAGCCTGGACGATCATCTCCTCGGTCAGGTCGAGCCCGGTGACGTGGGCCACGTGCGGCGCCAGGGCGAGCGCGGTGTTGCCGGTGCCGGTGGCGACGTCGAGGACCCGGTCGCTCGGCCGGGGCTGGGCCAGCTCCAGCGCCTCGTCAAGCCACTCCCGGCCCGCGTGGTAGGGCGAGGTCACATAATTTGCCGCGACCGGGGCGAACGAACGGCGGACGTCGGGTTTCTCTTTGCTCATATTTGTGGGGAAACAAGAATCATGCAGAAAGCTGTGGCGCGCTGGGCGGGCGACAAGGTCAGGTTCGACATCCACTCCAACTCCGGCCACAGCGTGGTGGCGGACGAGCCACCGGCCTTCGGCGCCGACGAGGGGATGCGTCCGACCGAGATGCTGCTCGGCGCCCTGGGCGCCTGCACCGGGATCAACGCGGTCCTCCTCCTGAAGAAGTTCCGGCAGCCGTTCAAATCGCTCGAGGTCGAGGTCGAGGGCGACCAGGAAAAGGAATGGCCCCACGCCTTCACCGAGATCAGGATCGCCTTCAAGGTCGGCTGGGACGGCAAGCACGACAAGCAGCTGGTCGAGAGCGCCCTCGACATGGCGGTCAACAAGTACTGCCCGGTGGACGCCACCCTGAGCCACGGCACGCGGGTCAAGTACAGGCTGGGCTGAAATCGGGGGCGGCAACTCCGCTCGGGGCCAGTCGATAAAATCCAACCGGACCTTTCATTCCCGGCCGGCCATCTTCAACGAAGGGAGAAACCCAGGCTCTGCTGTCCGATTACGGCCCGCTGCTGATCTTCTTCGTCATCTGCGTCGCCGTGGTGGCGCTGCTGGTGGGCATCTCCTTCGTGATCGGCCCGGCGCGGCCCAACCGTCGCAAGCTCATGGCCTACGAGTCCGGCATCGTCCCCACCGCGCGCGCCCGGCACCGGATGTCGGTGCGCTTCTACCTCACCGCGATGCTCTTCATCATCTTCGACATCGAAGCCGTGTTCTTCTATCCGTGGGCGGTGGTTCTCCATCAGCTTCGCTGGTACGGCCTGATCGAGATGCTGGTCTTCATGCTCATCCTCCTCGTCGCGCTCGCGCACATCTGGCGCAAGGGAGGCCTGGATTGGGAGTAGAAGACCTGGCGGAAGCGCTGGGCGACAACATCATCACGACCACCCTCGGCAAGGTGATCGGCTGGGGACGAGGCAACTCGGTCTGGCCGGCGCAGTTCGGCCTCGCCTGCTGCGCGATCGAGATGATGCACATCGCGGGCTCGCGCCTCGACATCGCCCGCTTCGGGTCGGAGGCCTTCCGGGCCAGCCCGCGGCAGTCGGACCTGATGATCGTCAGCGGACGGGTCAGCCAGAAGATGGCTCCGGTCCTCCGCCAGGTCTACGACCAGATGCCCGACCCCAAGTGGGTGATCTCGATGGGCGCCTGCGCCTCGACCGGCGGCGTCTTCAACAACTACGCGCTGCTCCAGGGAGTCGACAAGGTCGTCCCCGTGGACGTCTACGTGCCCGGCTGCCCGCCGCGACCCGAGGATCTCATCAACGCCGTCCAGATCCTCCAGGAGAAGATCAAGACGGCGGGAATCACCCCGAAGCTGTGACCCTCGCGAGCATCGCGACGGAGACGGGCGTCAGCGCCGGGGATCAATGGGTCACGGTGCCGGCAGCGCAGATCCGCGAGGCGATCACCGCCGCCCGGGCGGAGGGCTACGACTTCTTCGGGTTCATCACCTGCGTAGACCACCTCGGCCGGGACGACGGCGGCCGCCCACCCTACAGCGGAGCGGGCGAGGCCGAGTCCCCGCGGTTTGAGATCGTCTACCAGCTGCGCGACCTCTCGCGGCGGCGCCAGCTGCGAATCCGCGCCTTCCTGCCCCCACAGGACCCGGTGATCGACTCGGTCCACGACTTCTACGGGCCAGCCAACTGGGACGAGCGCGAAGTCTGGGACCTGTTCGGCGTCCGCTTCCAAGGCCACCCCGAACTGACCCGGATCCTGCTGCCCGACGACTGGGTCGGCCACCCCCTGCGGCGCGACTTCCCGGTCGGCGGCGATCCCGTCGACTTCTCCCAGGAACACGAAGAATGGCAGACGGCACCAAGACGCGCCTGAGCGAGCCGGCGGCCGAGCCGGCTTCTCCGCAGCCGAGCGGGATGACCATCTCCCGCGACCCCGCGCACGAGGGCGGCGACACCATCCTGACCATCAACTTCGGGCCGCACCACCCATCGACGCACGGGGTGCTGCGGCTGGTCGTGGACCTCGACGGCGAGGTGGTGACGAGGGTGAAGCCGGTCATCGGCTACCTGCACACCGGAATCGAGAAGACCGCAGAGGCCCTGCGCTGGCAGCAGGTCGTCACCGTCACCGACCGCCACGATTACCTCTCCCCGCTCTTCAACAACCTGAGCTACGCGCTGGCGATCGAGAAGCTGATCGGAGTCGAGGTCCCGCCGCGGGCCCAGGCCCTCCGGGTGATCATGAACGAGCTCTGCCGAATCTCCTCCCACATGATCTGGCTCGGCACCAGCGGGCTCGAGATGGGAGCCATCTCGATGCTCTGGTACTGCCTGCGCGAGCGCGACAAGGTGCTCGACCTGAACGAGGAGATCTCGGGCTTCCGGATGCACACCTCCTACATCCGGCCGGGCGGCGTCTCGGCCGACGCGACGCCCCGCTTCCTGGAGATGTGCAGCCGCTTCGTGGACGAGTACCCGAAGAGCATCGACGAGTACGAGGATCTGCTCTCCGAGAACCCGATCTTCAAGCTCCGCACCCAGGGCATCGGCTACCTCTCCCAGGAGGACGCGCTCCGGCTCGGCCAGACCGGCCCGATGCTCCGCGGCTCAGGGGTGGATTGGGACCTGCGCAAGAACGCGCCCTACTCCGGCTACGAGAAGTACGACTTCGAGACCGCGGTGGAGGACGCAGGCGACTGCTACGCCCGCTACCGGGTCCGGATCAAAGAGCTGCGGGAGGCAACCAGGATCATCCGGCAGGCGCTCGACACCCTGCCCGACGGCCCGGTCAACGTCGACGACCGCAAGATGCTGCCGCCGCCGCGGGAGGAGCTCGACACCTCGATGGAGGCGCTGATCCACCACTTCAAGCTGTTCACCGAGGGCTATTCGCCGCCGGTCGGCGACAGCTACGCCGCTGTCGAGTCCGGGCATGGCGAGAACGGCTGCTACATCGTCTCCGACGGCACCCACAAGCCACGGCGGGTGAAGTTCCGGAGCGCGAGCTTTGTCAACCTCCAGTCCACTGAGAGGATGGCGCTGGGCGGGATGGTGGCCGACATGATCGCGATCATCGGCACCATCGACGCCGTGATGGGAGACGTGGACCGATGAGCCTCGACCGGCGTCAGCTGCCCACCACGGGCCCGCAGACCGGACCGACCAACCCCTACCACGAGGGGATGGAGCGGGAGGGCGCCACCGTCTCCGAGCACGTCCTGGACGAGATCCGGGAGCTGCCCAAGCGATTCCAGCCAGGCTCGCGGTCGGCGGTGATGCCGGCCCTCGACCTGGTCCAGGAGGAGCTCGGCCACCTGACCCCGGCGGCTATGGCCCAGGTCGCCGAGGCGTTGGAGATCGACCCCGGCTACGTCGAGGGCGTGGCGACGTTCTACACCCTGTTCCACCTGCAGCCGGTGGGAGAGCACCACTTCTACGTCTGCAACAACCTCAGCTGCCAGCTGGGCGGCGCCGAGGAGATCCTCACCCACCTCAAGGACAAGATCGGTGTCCGCGAGTACGGCGAGATGAGCTCCGACGGGCGCTTCAGTTGCGAGCCCGTCGAGTGCCTGGGCGCCTGCGAGTACGCGCCGGTGATGCGCTACCAGCACCGCTTCCACTACGACCTGACCCCGGCCAAGATCGACCAGCTGATCGAGGCCGCGCGGAAGCCGAAGCCGGCCCCGAAGTCGAAGGAGAAGCCGCATGGCTGAGCTGCGCGGCTCGCATGGACCGGCGCCCGACCACGTAGTCACCCGCTGGATCGGGATCCAGAACCTGGCCGACATCACCGTCTACGAGAAGCAGGGCGGCTACTCCAGCTGGAAGAAGGCGCTGACCGAGATGGAGCCCGCCGACCTCACCAACGAGGTCAAGGTGTCGGGCCTCCGCGGCCGCGGAGGCGCCGGCTTCCCCACCGGCATCAAGTGGGGCTTTTTGCCGCCGCCCGACGGCGGCCCTCGCTTCGTGGTAGTCAACGCCGACGAGTCGGAGCCGGGCACGGCCAAGGACCGCTACCTGATGGAGAACAACCCCCACCAGCTGGTCGAGGGCATCCTGATCGCCTGCCGCGCCGTCAGCGCCCAGCAGGCCTGGATCTACATCCGGGGCGAGTACGACGTCCAGCACGCGATGGTCCAGGCGGCGATCGACCAGGCCCGCGCCAAGGGCTACATCGGCGCCAAGCCGTTCGGCGTCGACTGCGCGGTGGACATCCAGATGTTCCGCGGCCACGGCGCCTACATCTGCGGAGAGGAGACCGCGCTGCTGGAGTCGCTGGAGGGCAAGCGCGCACAGCCGCGCTCGCGTCCTCCCTTCCCAGCCGTCAAGGGCGCCTGGGGGCGGCCGACCCTCCTCAACAACGTCGAGACGCTGTCGACGCTGCCCTGGATCATCGAGAAGGGGGGCGCCGAGTACGCCAAGTTCGGGACCGAGAAGTCCCACGGCACCCGCATGTTCACGGTCAGCGGGGACATCCAGCGGCCGGGCAACTACGAGATGGAGCTCGGCAAGCCCTTCAGCGACCTGATCCTCGGCCTCGCCGGTGGTCCCCGGCCGGGCCGCAAGATCAAGGTCTGGTGGCCGGGCGGCTCCTCGGCGCCGGTGCTGACCGGTGACATGCTCGACACCGGCACCGACCTCGAGGCACTGGCCGCGGTCGGCTCGATGGGCGGCTCGGGCGGCGTGATCGTCGCCGACGACACCCGCTGCGTCGTGCGGATGGCCTACCGGCTGATGCAGTTCTACGCCCACGAGTCGTGCGGGAAGTGCACCCCCTGCCGCGTTGGCGGGAACTGGGCGGTGCGCACCTTCGAGCGGGTCCTCGCCGGCGAGGGCAGCGTCAACGACCTCGCCCTCTTCGACCGGGTCCAGGCCGGCCTTGCCGGCGGACGCTGCCTCTGCGGCCTCGGCGACGCCGCCGGCTGGGTCATCCAGTGGACGATGGCGCGCTTCCGCGACGAATACGAGGAGCACTGCCTGCGCAACGAATGCTCGGTCGAGCACAGGAAGCTGGCGCATGCCTGAGAACCCGACCCCTCCGGAAGAAAAGGATCCAAACCTCGCCTACCTGACCATCGATGGCCAGCAGGTCGTGGTGCCCAAGGGCACCCTGATCGTCGAGGCGGCGAAGAAGGTCGGCATCGAGATCCCCGTCTTCTGCTACCACCATAAGCTTGACCCGGTCGGAGCCTGCCGCCTCTGCCTGGTCGAGATCAGTCCAGGGCCGCCGCGGGCCCAGACCGCGTGCACGACGCCCGTCGCGGACGGCATGACCGTCCGCGTCACCAGCCAGATGGCCGTGAAGGCCCGCGCCGACATCCTGGAGTTCGAGCTCGCCAACCATCCGCTCGACTGCCCGGTCTGCGACAAGGGCGGCGAATGCCCGCTGCAGGACTTCACCTACCGACACGGCTACCCGGTGAGCCGCGTCGTGGACTCCAGGCTGCACTTCACCAAGCCGCTGCCGATCAGCCCCTCGATCGCCCTCGACCGAGAGCGCTGCGTGCTCTGCTATCGCTGTACCCGCTACTACGACGAGATCGTGTGGGAGCAGGAGCTGACGAGCGCTCACCGTGGCGTCGAGTCCTTCATCGCCACCCAGTTCGACGAGCCGCTGACCAGCGTCTTCAGCGGCAACATCATCGACCTCTGCCCCGTCGGCGCACTCACCTCCCGGGTCTGGCGATTCCAGTCCCGACCCTGGGACATGCACCACACCGCCAGCGTCTGCTCCAAGTGCTCGGTCGGCTGCAACATCAACCTCTGGGAACGCCGCGGCGAGCTGATGCGCGTCACCAGCCGCGAGAACGACGAGATCGACGATGGCTGGATCTGCGACCGCGGCCGCTTCGACTACGTCGACGTCAACGACCCCGAACGGCTTCAGGTCCCCCGGGTCTCGGGCGAGGACGCCAGCTGGGAGAGGGCGATCGGCGCGGTCGCCGAGGGCATCCGCGGCAAGGGCGCCAGGCTCGGCGTGTCGCTGCCACAGGACCTCACCAACGAGGAGGCCTTCCTCTTCCGCCGCCTCCTCGACGGGCCCCTCAAGGGCGCCAGGGTCAAGATGCACGGCCGGACGGCGCTAGCCCCGCCGCAGACCGACCAGCTGCTGATCCGGGAGATCGAAAGCCTGAAGGCGATCGTGCTGGTCGCCTCCGACCTCAGGGAGGACACGCCGATCGTCAACCTCCGGGTGAAAAAGGCGGTTCGGCGCGGCGCGAAGCTGCTGACCCTCAACCCGGCCGAGACCGACTTCGACCGCGGTTCAGGCGTCACCCACGTAGCCACCCAGCCGGGCAAGGCCCACCAGGCGGTCGCCAAGCTGAAGAACCACCCCGTGCTGAAGGAGGGCCCGGTCGGGATCCTCTACGGCGACGGCCGCGGCTCCGAGGACGTCGCCGCCGCGGTCGCCGAGCTGGCCTCCGCACTGGGCGCCAAGTCGATGCCCCTCTACCGGGCGACCAACGAGCGCGGCGCGCTGGCCGCGGGCGTCGCCGGCTGGGACTCGCTGGACGGGGTCGAAGCCCTCCTCAGCTGGGGGCCGCCGCCGAGCGCCGGCGTTCCCGCGAGCGTGCGCTTCCACGCCGCCTGGGACCACCTGCCGCGCGAGGAGCACGGCGGCGCGCAGGTCGTCCTGCCCGCCACCACCTTCGCCGAGCGCCAGGGGAGCTACACCAACCTCGAGGGCCGGGTCCAGTTCCTCGTACCGCCGCTCGACGTCGAGCCGCCTCGCCGAGACGGCTGGGAGGTCCTGGTCGAGCTGGCCGCCTACCTCGGCCTGGAGCTCGACTACGCCGGCATCGTGGCAGTCCAGCGGGCCGCGGCCGCGGCCCACCCGGAGCTGGCTGCCATGGTCCCACCCCCGCCGGCTGCCGGCGCCCAGCCCGTGCTGTTGGGGGCCGCGCGGCCATGATCGCCGCCTACAACGGGCCCAACCCAGGCGGGTTCTACACCGACCCGGTCGGCCACTGGGTGGTGGTGGTCGTGGCCATGCTGGTGACGTTCTTCATCCTCATCACCGTCACCGCCTACGTGGTCTTCGCCGAGCGGGTCCTGATCGGCCGTTTCCAGCGCCGCCCGGGGCCCAACCGGGTCGGTCCCTTCGGCCTCCTGCAGTCCGCGGTGGACGGCGTGAAGCTGCTCACCAAGGAGAGCTTCATGCCGACCGGGGTGGACCGCTTCACCTACCTGCTGGCGCCGGCGATCGCGGTGCTGGCGGCGCTGCTCACCTGGTCGGTGGTGCCCTTCGGGCTCTGGTACGGGTTCAGCTACTGGATCGCGAACGTCAACATCGGGATCCTGGTCATCTTCGCGATCAGCGCCATGAACGTCTACGCGATCATGCTCGGCGGCTACTCCTCGAACAACAAGTACTCGCTGCTCGGCGGGCTCCGCAGCGCCGCGCAGCTGATCAGCTACGAGATGTCGCTCGGCCTCTCGCTCGTTCCGACCTTCATCCTGGTCGGCTCGCTCCGCCTGCAGGACATCGCCAACTACGCGGTGCACGTCGGCCCGCTCGCGCTGTGGCCGATCGTCGTGACGCCGGTGGGTTTTGTGATCTACCTTATCTCGGCGGTGGCAGAGACCAACCGCGCACCCTTCGACCTGCCGGAGGCGGAGCAGGAGCTTGTCGGCGGCTTCCACACCGAGTACTCGGGGTTCAAGTTCGCGATGTTCTACATCGCCGAGTACATGAACATCTTCGCCGTCTCGACCATCGCCTCGGTCCTCTTCCTGGGCGGCGGTGCGGGCCCGCTGCTGCCGCCGATCCTGTGGCTGATCATCAAGATCTCGATCTTTCTCTTCTTCTACATCTGGATCCGCTCGACCTTCCCGCGCCTCCGTTACGACAGCCTCATGAAGCTGGGCTGGAAGGTCCTGCTCCCCCTGGCCATCGCGAACGTCATCGTCACCGCCGTCATCTCGGTAGCGGTGGGCTAGGAGAAGGCGCATGCCCGACGAACCGCGACCGCCTCGACGGACGGCTCAGCTGAGCTTCGGCAAGGAGCTGCTCGGGCTTGCCAAGGGCCTCGGGACGACGCTCTCCGAGGCGATGAAACCCAGCATCACCGTGCAGTACCCCGAGGACAAGTCGCCGCGCTCGGAGCGCTACCGCGGCCGCCACTATCTGCGCCGGTACGACAACGGGCTCGAGCGCTGCATCGGCTGCGAGCTCTGCGCCGCCGCCTGCCCGGTTGGCTGCATCCTCGTCATCGCCTCCGAGAACACGCCCGAGCACCGAGTCTCGCCCGGCGAGCGGCACGCCAAGGTCTACGAGATCAACATGCTCCGCTGCATCTTCTGCGGCTACTGCGAGGACGCCTGCCCGGTGCAGGCGATCGTCCTCGGCCCGGAGTACGAGCTGGCCGACGACAGCCGCGAGAAGTTCATCTACACCAAGTCGATGCTGCTGGAACCGGACCCGCGTGTCGTCGACCGCGAGGTGAACGGCACCGGCCCGAAGACGAGTTGATCACCGCCATTTTCTTCATCGCGTCCCTGCTCGCGCTGCTCGGCGCGGTGGGCGTCGTCCTTTTCCGCAACCCCATCGCGAGCGTGCTCAGCCTGGTGCTGGTGATGTTCGCGCTCTCGGTGCACTTCCTGCTGCTGAGCGCCCAGTTCCTCTTCGCGGTCCAGATCATCGTCTACGCAGGCGCGGTGATGGTCCTTTTCCTCTTTGTGATCGCCCTCCTCGGCCCTGGCCGCGAGCTGGCCACCAGCCGGCTGCCCCGCCAGGGCTGGCTGGCCGTGGTCTTCGCGGCGGGCTTCGCCGTCCTGCTCGTCTCGCTGCTCGGCAACCTGACCTATCACCAGCCGGCGTCGACCAACCTGGACCTGTTCGGCACCGTCGAGCAGGTGGCGATCGGGCTCTTCACCACCTACCTCTACCCCTTCGAGCTGACCTCGCTGATCCTCCTGGTGGCGGCGGTCGGCGCCATCTACCTCAGCCGGGAGCACCGCTCCTGATGTTCCTCGACGCTGGCACGCTGCAGATCGCCGGAGAGTCGCTCGACACCGGCTGGTTCCTCTACCTGGCGGCGATCCTGTTCGTAATCGGCGCGGTCGGCGTGCTGGTCCGGCGAAACCCGCTGGTGATCCTCATCTGCATCGAGCTGATGCTGAACGCGGTCAACCTGACCCTGGTCACCTTCAGCCGCCAGCTGCAGAACCTCGACGGCCAGCTCTTCGCGCTCATGGCGCTGACGGTGGCCGCCGCCGAGGCGGTGGTCGGCCTCGGCATCCTGGTCGACATCTTCCGGCTCCGCGAGGTCGAGGACGTGGATGAGCTGAGCGAGCTGCGCGGATGAACTGGCTGCCCCTGACGATCCTCCTCCTCCCCGCCGTCGGCGGCGCGCTGCTCGCCGGCCGCGGTTGGCGCTGGCCGCGGATGCTGACGGTGATCGTCGGACCGGGTGTGGTCTGGCTCTCCTTTCTGGCCGTGCTCTACGGCTACTTCACAGATGTCAATGTCGACCAGTCCTACTGGACCTGGATCAAGGTCGGCGACTTCACGCTGCCCTTCAACCTGATCCTCGACCACCTCTCGCTCTTCATGTGCCTCGTGATCACCGGCGTGGGCGGTCTGATCGTCACCTACGCGGTCGGTTACATGGGCCACGAGGACGACCCCAGCTACGCGCGCTTCTTCTGCTACATGGACGTCTTCGTCTTCTCGATGCTGCTGCTGGTCCTGGCCGGCAGCTTTGTCTTCCTGATCGTCGGCTGGGCGATGGTCGGGCTGAGCAGCTACCTGCTGATCGGCTTCTACTACTGGCGGCACTCGGCGGTGGTGGCGGCACGGAAGGCGTTCGTCATGAACGTCATCGGCGACATCGGGATGATCCTCGGCACCTTCGTCATCTTCTTCCAGTTCCACGCGGTCACCTACCACGCCGTCTTCGCGGCGATGCCGAAGAGTGACTCCGGAACCCTCGAGCTGGCTGCCTTCCTTTTCCTGGTCGGCGCTGTCGCCAAGAGCGCGCAGCTGCCGCTACACACCTGGCTGCCCGACGCGATGGAGGGCCCGACGCCGGTCAGCGCCCTGATCCACGCCGCGACCATGGTCACCGCCGGCGTCTACCTCATCGGCCGCCTGCACCCGCTGTACGACGTGGCGCCGTACGCCCACCACACGGTCGCGATCATCGGCGCGCTCTCGGCGCTGGTGGCGGCGACGATCGCCATCGTCCAGACCGACATCAAGCGGGTGCTGGCCTACTCGACCATGAGCCAGATCGGCTACATGTTCCTGGCCGTCGGAGTCGGCGCCTATGCCGCAGCCTTCTTCCATCTCCTGAGCCACGCCTTCTTCAAGGCCCTCCTCTTCATGAGCGCGGGCAACGTCATCCACGCCATGGACGACGAGCAGGACATGCGCCGCTTCGGTGGCCTCTGGCGGCAGCTGCGCGGCACCTCGATCTCCTTCCTCATCGGCTCGCTGGCGCTGGTCGGCGTCATCCCGCTGGTCGGCTTCTTCTCCAAGGAGTTCATCCTCGGCGCCGTCTTCTCCAACCCCGACCCGCTCTCGATCTGGCTCTGGGTCGTCGGCTTCGGGACCGCGATCCTGACCGGCTTCTACACCGGTCGGATGTGGTGGATCGCCTTCTGGGGCAAGCCGTCTTCATCCCGCCCGGTGGCCGCGCCGCAGGAGGCGCCCGCGGTGATGCTCTGGCCGGTGCTGGTGCTGGCGGCGCTGACCATCTTCGGCGGGGCCCTACAGTCGAAAACGGCGATCGGCTTCGGTACCACCCTGGTCGAGGATTACCTGAGGCCGGTCGTCGGAGCCATCGCCTGGCCAGCCAACTCCCTCGACGTTCTGCTCGCCCTCGCGACGATGGTGCTGGCACTGGTCGCCTTCGGCTGGGCCTACCTGATGTACGTGCCCCGCGTCGAGCGGCGGGCGGCCTTCCTCGACGGCGTGGCCGAGGTCGCGATGGCAAGCCCGCACCCCTGGAACTCGCGGCTTCCCTGGGCGCAGACTCTGCTCGAGCACAAGTACTACTTCGACGAGCTCTACGACTGGGCGTTCGTCCGACCCCTGGACCGGCTCGCTCGCTGGGGCGACCGGGGCGACCGCCGCGTCATCGATGGCTCGCTGGCTGGGGTGGCGGGTTGGGTCCGTGGCGGCGGCCGTGAGCTCGGCCTGCTGGAGAGCGGCTATTTCCGCTCCTACATCCTGGTCTTCGTCGGCGGCGCGGTCGTCGCCGGCCTGCTGGTTCTCTGGCGGGCGTCAACCACTTGACGCCCTTCGGCCTGACATTGATATGGCTGCTGCCGGTGGTCGGCGGCGCGGCCGTGGCTCTACTGCCGCCGCACTTGGCGAAGTGGCTCTCGGTGCTGGTGGCCGTGGTGACGCTGGCACTGGCGGCCCTGGGCGCTTACGCCTTCAACCCGCTCGTTCACGGCTACCAGTTCACCGAGCAGGTCACCTGGATCCCGCAGCTGCACGCCGACTACTTCCTCGGCGTTGACTACATCAGCGTCTGGCTCGTCGTGCTGAACGCCCTGATCGGACTGATCGCGGTCCTCGCCACCCCGGTCGGAGGCGGCCCGCGCACCGGCCGTTTCCTCGGCCTCCTGCTGCTGATGGAGGGCGGCATGGCCGGCGTCTTCCTGAGCGTCGACCTGCTCCTCTTCTACGTCTTCTGGGAGGCGATGCTGATCCCCGCCTACTTCATGCTCTGGCTCTGGGGTGAGGGCGAGAGGCCTCTCTTCGCCAGCTTGAAGTTCGTGCTCTACACGCTCGCCGGGTCGCTCCTGATGCTGGTCGGGATCATCGGCGTCTTCTTCTTCACCGGCGCCCGCTCCTTCAACCTGCCCGACATCGCCGCCCACCAGGCGTCGCCCGACATCCAATTCGGGCTCTTCTTCCTCTTTGCCATCGCCTTCGTCATCAAGGTCCCGGTCTTTCCCTTCCACGGCTGGCTGCGCGATGCTTATGTTGCGGCGCCGACGCCGATGCTGCTGGCCTTCTCGGGCGTTATGGGCAAGACCGGCGCCTACGCGATGCTGCGGATCCTGATCCCCCTCTTCCACAACCCATCCCTCTGGTGGAACTGGAACCAGGTGATGCCGTGGCTGGCGGTCGCGGGGATCTTCTGGGGTGCCCTGATGGCGCTGGCCCAGACCGATCTCAAGGCCCTAGTCGCCTACTCCAGCCTCAGCCACATGGGCTTCATCGTCCTCGGCATCTTCAGCTTCAACCAGCTCGGCCAGCAGGGCGCCATCGTCCAGATGGTCAACCACGGCCTCATCGTGCCCGCGCTCTTCTTGCTGGTCGCCTGGCTGGTGGACCGGACCGGCACCCGCGATCGCTCCGCCTTCTTCGGGCTGGCGCCCAGGATGCCAGTGCTGGCGGGCGTGTTCCTGGTCGTCAGCTTGGCCGCCCTCGGGCTTCCGGGGCTCAACAGCTTCGTCGGCGAGTTCATGGTCCTGCTCGGCGCCTGGTCCTACAGCCCGGTGCTCGCCGTGCTCGCCTGCAGCGGCCTGGTCCTCGCCCCGATCTACATGCTCCGCCTGTTCCAGGGGGCCATGTACGCGCCGGCGACCGGTGAGGACCTGCCCCACGGACACGCCGGCCTCGAGGCCGCCGGCCACGCCCTGGCGGCGCCGCACAACGACCTCGGCGCGGCCCAGCTGGCGCTGTTGGCGCCACTGGTGGCGCTGATGTTCGTGATCGGGCTCTACCCCTTTCTTCTCACCCACCTGATGAGCCCGTGATCCTCGCCGCAGCCGTCAACTACAGCTGGTCCCAGGCACAGGGCGACCTCGCTCAGGTCTCTCCTTTCCTGGTCGTCACCATCACACTTCTGGTGGCGATCATCGTCGACCTTCTGCTGCCGGCGGCCGCCCGCGCGCTCGCCGTCGCCGGGATCGCGGTGGCCGGCTTCCTGGGCGCCATCGCCGCGGCCCTGCTGCTCCACGCCGCCGGTGGCCACGCCGCCTATTCGGGGTTCGCCACCGGCGACGACTTCGCGGTTTTCTTCGATGTCTTCTTCGCCGTGCTCGGCATCCTGACGGTGCTTGTCACCCACCCCTACCTGGCCCGGCGCGGGTTCCTAGCGCCCGAGTTCTACGTTCTCCTCCTGGCCGCGACGGCCGGGATGATGGTGATGGGCTCGGCCACCTCCCTCGTCACCGTCTTCCTGGGCCTCGAGTTGCTCTCCATCGCGCTCTACGTGATGACCGGCTTCGCACGGAAAGACACCCGCTCCCAGGAGGCCGGCGCCAAGTACCTCTTGATGGGTGGCTTCGCCAGCGCCTTCGTGCTCTACGGGATGGCGCTCATCTATGGCGCTACCGGCAGCACGGTGCTGAGCACCATCGCGAAAGAGGCCGGCAGCAACAGCGGCAGCAACCTGCTGCTGCTGGGGATCCTCCTTATGGGCGTCGGTTTCGCCTTCAAGGTCTCGGCCGCGCCCTTCCAGATGTGGACGCCTGACGTCTACGAGGGAGCGCCGGTTGCGGTCACCGCCTTCATGTCGGTGGGGACCAAGGCCGCCGCCTTCGCGATCATCATCCGCGTCTTCCTGCAGGGCCTCCCCGGCGTCAGCACGGACTGGGGCGCCTTCCTCGCCTTCGTCGCCGCCGCCAGCATGGTCGTCGGCAACTTGGGGGCAATCGTCCAGACCAGCCTCAAGCGGCTCCTCGCCTACTCGGGCATCGCCCAGGCCGGCTACATCCTGGTCGGGCTGCTCGGAGCCCGCCCGGCCGGGCAGGACTCGGTGCTCTTCTACCTGGTGGCATACCTCTTCATGAACCTTGGCGCCTTCGCGGTCCTGATCCTGTTGGCCGGGCCGGCCGCCGACAGCGATCGCTTCGAGGACCTCGATGGCCTCGGCCGCCGCAACCCCGCCCTGGCGGTGGTGATGACGGTCTTCATGCTCTCCCTGGCCGGCTTCCCCCCCACCGCCGGCTTCATCGGCAAGTTCTTCCTCTTCTCCGCCGCGGTGGCGGGCGGCTACACCTGGCTGGTGGTGCTGGCGGTCCTGATGAGCGTCGTCTCGGTCTACTACTACTTCCGGGTGATCGTCCATATCTGGAGCCCGGGCCCGGTCGAGGAGCGAGTTCCTGTCGGCCTCGGCCCGCGGGTCGCGATCGCGGTCTCGGTAGCGTTCGTCATCGTGCTCGGGATCCTGCCCTCGCTCGTGCTCGGCCTGGCGCACCTGGGCGCCGCCCCGATCGCACTCGCCGCCGGCCGCTGAACGAATCCGGGCGCTATATATTCGAGCGGCTCTGGCCGCCGTCGACCGTCCAGCTGGCGCCGGTGACCAGGCTCGCCCGCTCGCTGCAGAGGAACGCGACCACCGCCGCCACCTCCTCCGGCCGACCGAAGCGCCCGAGCGGGAGGTCGTGGTCGACGAAGACCGCCATCGCGGCGGGGTCGGCCTTCTGGCGGCGGTCCCAGGAGCCGCCCTCGAAGAGGATCGACCCGGGGGCCACCGAATTGACCAGCACGCCATCGGAGGCGACCTCTCGGGCAAGTGATGCGGCGAAACTGATCTCGGCCGCCTTGGCGGCGTTGTAGGAGGGCGCGCCGCCGGTCTCGCGGCCGTAGATCGAGCTCACCACGACCACCCGGCCCCAACCCCGGCCGGTCATTCCCGGCAGCGCAAGGCGGCTCATCCGGACCGCCGCGTAGAGGTTGACCTTCATCGCCGTCTCGAGCTCGGGGACGCCGGTGTCCTGCCAGCTGCTTCCGGCCCGCCCGCCGAGGTTGTTGACCAAGATATCGATCCCGCCCAGAGCCTCCTCGGCCGCGCCGAAAGCTCGCTCGCAGCCGTCATCGCCGGCGAGGTCGGCGGTGATCGTGACTACGCCCAGCTCGGCCTCCACGGCCCGCAGGCCCTCTTCGCCGCGGGCCACCACCGCGACCCGGGCTCCCTCGGCCACTAGTGTCCGGGCGATCTCACGGCCGATGCCCCGGCTGCCGCCGGTGACGAGAGCGCGACGGTCTTTCAAGCCCAGGTCCAAAGCAACCCAATCGTAAACTGGGCCCTGTCTTGACCCAGATACCCCCCGGTCTAGCCGGCGTCCTCCACGACGGCCCTCCGGTGAAGCCGCGACCGGCCGCGACGGTGCTGCTGCTCCGGGATGCCAAACCATGGGAGGTCCTGATGATGCTCCGGCCCGGCGGGGCCGACTTCGCGCCCGGCGCGCACGTCTTCCCCGGCGGCTCGGTCCACCCCGAGGACCGCCTGCTCGGCGATCCCTGCGCCGGCGCGGCCATCCGCGAGCTGTTCGAGGAGGTCGGCATCCTGCTCGCCCGGGGGCCGGCGGGCTTCGCCACCGAGAAGGACGCCGAGCGCCTCCGGCTGCGGCTCGCCCACGGCGTCAGCTTCCCGCTCGCCCTGAAGGAGGCCCGGCTGACCCCGGTGGTCGACGAACTCGCCTATTTCGCCCGCTGGGTCACCCCGGCGCAGCTGCGGCGCCGCTTCGACACTCGGTTCTACCTGGCCAACCTGCCCGCCGACCAAGAGGTCCACCCCCAGCCGGGCGAGGTCGAAGCGTGGCGCTGGGTCTCGGCTGCCGACGCGCTCGGCGACCCGGCATTCACCATGGTCTTCGTCACCCGTCGGGTCCTCGAGATGGTGTCGGTCGAGGACTCCGCGGAGGCGCTCCTGGAGTGCTACCGAGTCCGCCGGCGGGTCAGGACGGTGCGGCCGGAGGTCAGGATCGTCGACGGCCGCTTCGAGGTTGTCACCGAGACGCTGCCAGCGATTCCCCGAGCTCACGGGCGACGGACACGATGAGGTCGACATCGCTCTCGGTGGACCTCCAGTTGGCGATCGCCGGACGGAAAGCCACCACGTCCTGGTAGAAGGTCGTTCCGAAGAAGACTCTGCCGTCCTCCAGAATGACGGCGCCGAGACGGCGATTGAGGTCGTCCAGTCCGTCCTCCGGGTAACCCGGAGGACGGTACCGGAAGCAGACGACGTTGAGCGGCGCGGGCGCCAACAGCTCGAAGTCGGGCGCTGCGGTCACCTGCATCGCGACCCGCCTCGCCAGCGAGATGTGACGGTCCACCATCTCCCGGTAGCCCTCCCGGCCGTAGGCATGAAGCGTGGCCCAAACGGCCAGCGCCCGGGCCCGCCGGGAAGCTTCAGGGCCGAAATCGCCGAAGCTCGGCCGCTCGTCGGTCCCCAGCGGCAGATACGGCCCGGTGATGGAGAACGCCCCCGTCATCAGCGCCGGGTCGCGGACGAAGGCGAAGCCACAGTCGTAGGGGACGTTCAGCCACTTGTGGCCGTCGGCGATCACCGAGTCGGCGCCTTCCACGCCCACCGCTAGGTGGCGCGCCAGCGTGGAGACCCGCGCGAAGAGCCCGAAGGCGCCGTCGACATGCACCCAGGCATTGCGCCGGTGGGCGACCTCGACCATCTCCTCGATCGGATCGAAGTCACCAGCGTTGACCTCGCCGGCGTTGGCGATGACGATCGCGGGCGCTCCCTTGAGCTCGTCGAGCGCGCTCCGAAACGCGTCCATGTCGAGCCGCCCCACGCTGTCGGCGACCAACCGCCGGGCGCTGGCTCGGCCGATGCCCGCCATCGCCAGCGCCTTGACGGCTGAGCCGTGCAGGTAGCCGCTGGTCAGGACAGGGATGGGCGGCAGGCCCGCGAACCCGTCGCTGTCGATATCCATCCCGTGCTCGAGGCCCCACCAGCGCCGGGCGGAGGCGAGCCCGACGAAGTTGGCGGTCGTGGCGCCGGTCGTGAGCACGCCGCCCCAGTCCGGCGGCAACTCGAAGAGGTCCTTCAACCAGCCGACGGTCACCTTCTCCAGTCGCGACCCGAGTGGTGACGAGACCCAGCTGAACGCGTTCTGGTCGAGCGCGGAGGCGAACCAGTCGGCGGCGAGAGCCGCCGGCGTCGAGCCGCCGGTCACGAAGTGGAAGAAGCGAGGACCGGCTGAGCGGGTTGCCGCGTCGGCGCCGTCGGTGATCAGCTTCTCCAGCATCGCGGCGGAGCCCAGACCAACCTCCGGCAGTGGCTCCTGGAGGGCCGCCGCGGCGCCTTCGACCCGGCCGCTGTGAACAGGCTCCGAGTCGATCGCCGCCAGGTATCGCTCGGCGGCCTCGGCTACCTGGCGGAGAAGGGGACCCAGCCGCGCGCGGTCGCCTAACGGGTCGCTCACCGCCAGCGGTCGCGGAGGCTCTTGTACTCGATGACCTCGACCCCGCCCTGCCGCAGCACCTCAAGGCCAGCCCCGTCCCGGTAGGCGTTGCGGTAGAAAACTTTGGTCACGTTGGTGTTGATCGTCATCTTGGCGCACATGACGCAAGGTGAGGTGGTGACGAACATCAGCTTGCCCGGCAGCTGGGCCCCCGCCTTGATGAGGGCGTTCTGCTCGCTGTGGATGCAGCCGCACCGCCCCGGCTCGGTGCCGTCGCAGCGATTGGGCAGGCCCCTGGCGTTGCCGTTGTAGCCGACTCCGAGCACCTGGCTCAGATCGGGGCTAGCGATGACCGTGCCCACCTGGTTGCGCGCGCAGGTCGAGCGCTTGGCCAGCTCCTCCGCCATCCGCATGTAGACCTCTTCGAGTGGGATCCGGTCCAGCTCAGCCATGGTTTGAGTTATGCCCAGAATTTACCCCTTGATTCCCAGCCGTTCCCCAGTTCAAGATATGGTTCTCCACAGGGTTATGCACCAACATATGGTGCCTCGGACAAGCTTAAGACCAAACATATTGTGCTCAAGGCCTTGACAACCGCCGTGACCGCCTCTAGACTTGGTAACCAAGGTCGAGGCCCTGGGGCATATGTGGCGGGCATGCTCTGGGGCCTCTTCCGTCTCTATCCGACCAACGCGATCGACACCCCGACCAGGAGGAATCCGGCGCCCAGGAAGCGCAGGCGTGGCGCCGCAGCAAAAGGAGTTTCGTAGAAGATGGCCAAGAACGTAGCGGACGTCGCAGCAGAGACAGGTCGCCGCAGCTCAACTCGGGCCACCCGCGGACTCCGGTTCGATCGCTACTTCACCACCACCGGCAGCCACGCCCACGACCTGGTCGAGTGGGAGCGCCGCACCGCCGCCATCATCGGCGAGGGCGGCAAGGTCATCTTCGAGCAGAAGGACGTCGAGGTCCCGCGCTTCTGGTCGCAGTTGGCCATCAACATCGTGGCCCAGAAGTACTTCCGCGGCCAGCAGGGCACGCCCGACCGCGAGACCAGCGTCCGCCAGATGGTGGACCGGGTGGTCACCACCCTCGGCCGCTGGGGTCGCGAGGGCGGCTACTTCGCGACCGAGGACGACGCGATCAACTGGGAGGAGGAGCTCCGCTGGTTGCTAGTCACCCAGCACGCTTCCTTCAACAGCCCGGTCTGGTTCAACCTCGGCGTGCCCGGGCGCGCCCAGCAGGGTAGCGCCTGTTTCATCAACTCGGTCGAGGACTCGATGGAGTCGATCCTCGACCTGGCCAAGACCGAGGGCATGCTCTTCAAGTTCGGCTCGGGCACGGGCACCAACCTCTCGGTGCTGCGCTCCAAGCGCGAGCAGCTGTCGGGAGGCGGCACCGCCTCGGGGCCGGTTTCCTTCATGCGCGGGTACGACTCCTTCGCCGGTTCAATCAAGTCCGGCGGCACCACCCGGCGCGCGGCCAAGATGGTCATCCTCAACGCCGATCAC
This sequence comes from Candidatus Dormiibacterota bacterium, assembly GCA_035535055.1. GTDB lineage: Bacteria > Chloroflexota > Dormibacteria > Dormibacterales > Dormibacteraceae > UBA6019. The sequence continues at coordinate 21,166 of DATLQT010000105.1, forward strand.
CCGGACATCGCCGACTTCATCACCTGCAAGTCCGACGAGGAGCGCAAGGCCTGGGCGCTGATCGACGCCGGCTACGACGCCGGCTTCAACATCATCGGCGGAGCCTACGACTCGGTCCAATTCCAGAACGCCAACCACTCGGTGCGCGCCACCGACGACTTCATGAAGGCGGTGGTCGAGGACCGCGAGTGGACCACCAAGGCGGTCACCGACGGCCGCGTCATGGACACCTACAAGGCGCGCGACCTGATGCGCAAGATCTCCGACTCGGCCTGGATCTGCGGCGACCCGGGGATGCAGTTCGACACCATCATCCAGGACTGGAACTGCGTGCCCAACAGCGGGCGAATCAACGCCACCAACCCCTGCAGCGAGTTCGTCTTCCTCGACGACACGGCCTGCAACCTGCTCAGCCTCAACCTGCTCAAGTTCCAGGACACGGACGGCGTCTTCAACGTCGAGCGCTACCGCAGGGCGATCGCCGTCTGCATCACCGGCCAGGAGCTGATCGTCTCCAACGCCAGCTACCCGACCGCCGCGATCGGCAGGAACTCGGAGGCGCTGCGACCGCTCGGCCTCGGCTACGCCAACCTTGGCGCTCTGCTGATGTCGATGGGCCTCGCCTACGACAGCGACGAGGGCCGACGACTCGCCGGCGCCCTGACCGGCATCCTGACCGGCGAGGGCTACGCCCAGTCGGCACGGATGGCCGAGGTCAAGGGCCCCTTCACCGAGTTCGCCAAGAACCGGGAGCCGATGCTCCGGGTGATGAACAAGCACCGCCAGACCGCCTACGAGCTGCCCGTCTCGGGTGAGGCCGGACCGGTGGTCAAGGCCGCCCGCGAGACCTGGGACGAGGCCGTCCGGCTCGGCGAGGCGCACGGCTACCGGAACGCGCAGGCGACGGTGCTGGCGCCGACGGGGACCATCGGGCTGATGATGGACTGCGACACCACCGGCATCGAACCCGACCTGGCGCTGGTGAAGTACAAGAAACTGGTTGGCGGCGGTCTCCTCAAGATCGTGAACGGCACCGTGCCGGCGGCGCTCCGCAAGCTCGGCTATGCCGAGGATCAGGTGAGAGAGATCGTCGACTACATCGACGAGCACGAGACGATCGAGGGTGCGCCCGGCCTCGCCGACGAGCACCTGAAGGTCTTCGACTGCGCCTTCAAGCCGATCAGCGGCTCCCGCACGATCGCACCAATGGGCCACGTCCGGATGATGGCCGCCGTGCAGCCCTTCATCAGCGGGTCCCAGTCCAAGACCGTGAACCTCCCGACCGAGGCGACCGTCGAGGAGATCGAGAACGTCTACATCGAGTCCTGGAAGCTGGGCCTCAAGTGCATCGCCATCTACCGCGATGGCTGCAAGCGGTCGCAGCCGCTCAGCAGCTCCTCGGACGCCAAGAAGGACGAGAAGGCCGCCGCCGATGCCCTGGCCGCGCTGGCCGCGGTGGCGCCCGCCGGCGCAGTCCGCCGGCGCCTGCCGGACGAGCGACGATCGATCACCCACAAGTTCGACATCCAGGGCCACGAGGGATACATCACGGTCGGCCTCTACGACGATGGCCAGCCGGGTGAGATCTTCCTCACCATGGCCAAGGAGGGCTCGACCATCAGCGGCCTGATGGACGCCTTCGCCACCCAGACCTCGCTCGCGCTCCAGTACGGGGTGCCGCTGCGGGCGATGGTCAACAAGTTCAGCCACATGCGCTTCGAGCCCTCCGGGTTCACCCGCAACCAGGAGATCCCGATCGCCAAGTCACTGGTCGACTACCTCTTCCGCTGGCTGGCTTCGAAGTTCCTCGACCTCGACGAGCAGGAGGCTGTGGGCATCATCAAGCGCGAAGCGCCGGCTGCCGTGGCGCCCACGCCCGAGGCGGAGGCGGCGCCGGCCGCGCCTTCGGCCCCGGCGAAGACGAATGGCCACGACCACGAGGAGATCAAGCTGGTTGTCAAGAATCCGATCTCCGACGGTAGCCAGCGCCTTACCTTCGTGGTGGACCGCGACGCACCCGCCTGCCCCGACTGCGGCGCGATCACGGTGCGGAGCGGTGCCTGCTACAAATGCATGAACTGCGGAGCGACGACCGGCTGCAGCTAGATAGATGCTTAAGTTCGCTTCTTTGTCAGCGGGAATTTCAGGGTCTGTCAGCGATTAGCCCAATTTGATGTCCTCGGGAGGTCAGGGAGGGCCGGCAGCTCCGGGTTGCCGGCCCTTCAACCGATCTAGGAAGCGATGATCACCATGAGACGAGCAGCTTGAGCCAAGCTAGCGATGGAGCCGCCTGTGCGGCCTGGATGCGCGGGGCGTTGGTAGTCCGGGCGGTGGTGGCTGCTGCAGGGAGCTGTAGGTCAGCATCCCCGTAAAGGACGCGAGAGCGGCTGCGACCGCTTCGGGCGGCGCCTTCACTCCCGCCGCCGTTGCACCGAAGACCTCCGGGGCGGCGGGTCCGCCCTGCATCTCGACGCTGGGCGCGACGAGGAGCAGATCGACCCAGGCGGCCCCGACCGACCACGGCCAGTCGAAGAAGCGAGCCCCCTCGCTGGTGAGCAAGATGTTGTCGGCGCGCAAATCCATGTGCAGCAGAGTCCGTCCTGCGACTGCCGCCGGTGCTTCCGCCTCGAGTCTGCAGAGGACATCGAGGTGGGTAGCGGTCCAGTCGTCGAGACCGGCGGGTTGCTCACCCAGCGCCTGCCAGCGACGCCATTTCTGGAACCGCTCGGCAGCCTCCGGGGCCTCGACCCGTGACAGCGTCTCCTGCTGACCTTGCACGCAGGTACCGCGGCTTCGGGCATCGGTCTCTAGACTCGATCAGTGGGGACCATCACGCGGGAGCGACACCGGGGGCAGCGAGCGGGATGGCTCCGCGCATCCGTCCTCGGCGCCGACGACGGCATCGTGTCGGTTGCGAGCGTAGCCATCGGCGTCATCGCCGCTGGTGCCTCGACCCGGGCCATCATCACGGCGGGGGTCGCGGCCCTAGTCGCCGGCGCGATGTCGATGGCGGCAGGGGAATACGTGTCAGTCAGCTCGCAGCGGGATACCGAGCGCGCCGACATCGAGCGGGAACGGGGGGAACTGGAGGCCAGTCCTGAGGCCGAGAAACGCGAGCTGGCCGGAATCTACGAGAAGCGCGGACTCTCAGCCAAACTGGCCGCGCAAGTGGCCGGCGCATTGATGTCCTCCAAGGCACTGGAGGCCCACGCGCGCGACGAGCTCAACATCGATCCCGACGCGCTGGCCCGGCCGGTCCAGGCCGCGCTCTCTTCGGCCGCCAGCTTCACTGCGGGAGGCGTGCTGCCGATCCTGGCGTTTTTCCTCGTCCCTGCCGCTATCAGGACCGAGGCCGTGGTGGCCAGCGCGATCATCGCCCTGGTGGTGCTCGGCTTGGCCGGCGCCCGGGTTGGTGGAGCGCCGATGTGGCCCGCGGCGCTGAGGGTGAGCGTTGGGGGCGGGTTCGCAATGCTGGTCACGGCGGGGATCGGTCGGCTGGTCGGCGGGGTAGGCCTCTAGGCCTCCCACCCTGCCAGAGCCCGACGAGCTCCCTTCAAGAATGCCGGCCACCCTCGAGAAGGAAGAGCTTGTAGGCCACCGTCGCCGCCCAGGCGAGCGGGACGGCGCCCACCACGCCGACCAGGTTCAGCTCGACACCGACCCGCGTGGAAACCATCACCAGCGCGCAATAGGCTCCCGCAGTGACCACCCGGACGGGCAGCGTCGCTAAGATCGGAAGCCCGAGCACCGCGACTACGAGGAGCATCCCCAGCAGCAGGCCGGCGAGGGCGGTGCTGAGGGGATTCTCGGTCAAGAGGAACTGGTCCTGCAGGAACATCGAGACGATGTTGGCGTGCACCTCCACGCCCGGCATAAGGCTCGAGTCGCCGGGGACCGACACCTCGTCGTGGAGACCGGTGGCCCCATCGGCGCCGATCAGGACCAGCTTTCCTGCGAATGCCGCGGGATTGACGCGCCCGAGAACGAGGTCGGAGAGGCTGAAGTATCTCCCGGCCTGCCTCCAGGCTCCCGGGTGGACCTGGTAGCGGATCTCAAACTGACTGCTGGGCCCAGTCGGTAAGGGCCGTGTCCACTCCGGCATGGAGAAGCCGCCCGGGATCTGCCGGAGCGTGCTCTGGCTGCCGCCGGCGAGGGCCCGGTAGACGCTGAAGCCGAATGCCGCGATGTATTGGGTGGAGCAGGAGGCCGGGTAGCACTCTGGCATGGCCACGAGCGGCGCCTCGCGGGCTCTCCCATCGGAGCTGAAGATAACGGCGGTCGCGCCCAGGGTGACGGAGGGGATCGGCTGGGAGCAGGACTCGTCCAGGCAGCGCTCCTGCCAGAAGGGAGCGAGGTCCTCGCCCGCCATGCGGAAGGAATTGGCGGCGAAGTGAAGGTCGGACTCGCCGTACGCGAGAACGACGGGAATCCTGGAATCGACGTGCGCCTGGTGCAACTCCGCGTCGCCAGGAATTGAGGAGGGCCCGACGAAGCCGGTATCGATTCCGATCGCCGCCGCGCCATCCTGGTTCAGTTTCGTGATCGCGTCGCCGTATACCCGGCGCGAGAAGGGATAGGCGCCGAGCTCCCCGAGCGACTTGTCGTCCACTCCAACGATGACGATCCGCGGATCCGGCTTCCCGCCGTAGAGAAACCCATCCTCGGGATGGAGCGGAATTCCACCCAGAAGGCCCGCCGCCAGCCCGGAGAGAAGACCCATGCCGATGATCGCCGCGACTCGGGCCCAGCCTCTTCGCACCGGCAGGGAATTCTAAGTCCGGTCTGGTCCGTGCGGGACCGTGCTGTCGGTTACCGAAATCAGGCGGCGTAGTCTTTAGCACCGGAAGTGCTCACCAACCTCGACCTCGAAGGCGTTCGGCGCGACCTCCCGGTGACGGGGCGGATCGCCTATCTCAACACCGGAACCGCCGGCCCGCTTCCCCAGCCGGCAATCGACGCGATGGCCGCTGCCGCAAGAGGAGAGGCCGAGGGCGGCCGGATCGACCACGCGGGCTTCGAGCGGCTCTTCGAGCGGCTGGCCGACCTGAGAACCGGCGTGGCGGCGTTGGTCGGCGCCGACCCGCTCGAGATCGGGATCTCGCACTGCACGACCGACGGCATGAACATCGGCACCCTGGGACTCGACTGGAAGGCCGGCGACAGAGTCGTCACCACCACCCTCGAACACCCAGGCGCACTCCTGCCGCTCTACGTGATCCACCGGCGCTTCGGGGTCGAGATCGAATTCGCCGACATCGGAGCCGGTGGCCGGGAGGAGACGCTGCGGGCGATGGAGGCCGCCATCCGGCCGGGCATCAAGCTCGTCGTCCTGTCGCACGTCACCTGGGGCACCGGCGCCGTTCTGCCATTGGCCGAAATCTCCGAGCTCGCCCGCCGCGTGGGCGCGTTGGTCCTCGTCGACGGCGCTCAATCGGTCGGCTCGATCCCCGTCGACATGCACGCGAGCGGCGCCGACTTCTACGCCTTCTCGGGCCAGAAATGGCTCTGCGGTCCCGAGGGGACGGGCGGCATCTATGTCCGCGCCGAGAGCCTCGAGCGCTTCCACCCCGCCTTCGTGGGCGGGTTCGGGAGCGACCACGACCGTTACCAGCCCAACGACGTCGAGGCCTGGGCCCCCGCCGCCGGGGCACAGCGCTTCGAGGTCGGCTCGGTCTACCGGCCCGGCATCAATGCGCTGCAGGCGTCGGTCGAGTGGCGCCGGGCCCTCGGAGAGGCGTCCTTCGCGGCGATCCGCGACCTCGCGGGCTACTGCATCGAACGCGTCGGCGAGTTGCCCGGCGTCGAGCTCCTGACGCCCAACCAGGACGAGCTCTCCGGCCTGGTCGCGTTTCGCCTCCCCGGGCTCGACGTCACCGAGGCGGTCGAGCACCTCTCGGCGGAGGGTGTCGCCATCCGCTCGATTCCCGACAACCAGGCGATGCGGATCTCGTGTGGCTTCTATAACACCCGAGAGGAGATCGATCGGGCACTCCAGCTTCTCGGGGGCCTAGCCGGCGGGTAGTGAGAAGAAGAAGTGCCCGACCATCATCCCGAAGACGAGGGATAGGGCGGCCATGAAGAGCGGGAAGCGGCGCGCCCAGCGAGTTACCCGCCGTCCGAGCGGTTCCCGGTTGGTCAGCTCCAGGTAGAGGTCGAGGCCGACTCCGCCCGCGACCAGGAGCAGGGCGAGAACGCAGGTCAGCTCGATGCCGAGCGGATTGAGAGGCGGGACGTTCACCCCCCGGGGTACCAGACCCACTGGCCGAGCAGCGTGCAGATGGCGAGGGCGCCGATCCCGGCCGCCCAGGCGTTGGCGTGGGTGAAGCAGCGCACGTAGTAGGTGATCGGCCAGTTGGCGCTGGTGTCGGCCAGGGCCAGCGCCTCGTAGGCGAGGAGCCACACCGAGAGGCCCAGAAAGAGCACCAGCGCAAGCTGTACCGCCAGTCTTGCCTGGCTGCTGCCGGCGGCGCCGTCGAGCCGGGCACGAATCCCATGCCCCTGCGGCGACCGATCGTCGGCGTCGCGGGGCCCAGCGGTCGCCTCCAGCCAACCGGTGAGGAGGTGGCCACCGACGAACCCTCCGATCGAGACCGAGATCAGGGCGAAGGATGTGAAGCCGCCGATTGGGTCATAGCTGCACAGCTGGTGAACCTGGAGCCCGAAGACTGCCCCGCCGATCAGCCCCACGACCACCAGGAGCGATGAGCTGAGGACGGCGATCCGGGTCCGACGCGCCGCGCTCATCGCCAGAAGAAGTGGCCGACCACGATGCCGTAGAAAAAGGCGACCATCACGAAGCTCGACCCCACTTGGTCAAGCCAGCGCGGGAGCGGCCATTGGGGCAGCCAGTCCATGTAGCGCGAGCTCCGAGTGGCCATGGCGAGGAGGTCCCAGCCCGCGACCACCAGGAGCAGAGTGACTATCCAAGCGGCGCCCGCCGCGAGCGCGACGTCGACACTCGGGCTCAGCCCGAATACCAGGCCGAGACCGGCCGCAAGCAGGAGCGTGAACACGATCACGCTGCCCGTCCGGCGGGTCGCGGCGGGACGGCCGCCGGTGGGGCGGTTGGCAGTGGAGGGCATCTCCCCAGAAGGTTGCGGAGAATCGCGGGCCCCTGTCAACGACGGCCTAGCGCCATACCGCCGACGCCCATTGCCTCGCGGGTGGCAGGCGTGCTTGGATGGGTGGTCATGGTCCCCGCCTGGTCGCTGGTCGTCGTGCTACTGGTGGGGGGAGTCGCCGGCTGGCTCCTCCGCTCCTGGCTGGGACGCCGTCCGGCAGCACCGCGATCGCCGGACGTGGTCGAAGCCGTCGCCGCAGCGCCGACGGAGCCGGAGCAGAAGATGGACGCCGTCCTGACCGAGCTGGAGCGCCGCTACCAGGGGCGCCGAGCGGAACCTGAGTCCGCCAAGCCCCGGGTCTCTCGCCGCAGGCAGCCGCCGAAGTCTTAGGCTGAGCGGTCTGGCCGGATAATTCCATTTCGGAAGACGGGGAAAGGAACAGCAATGGCTCGCACGCCGCTGCTGCGCAGGCTCCAACAGCTCTTCGAGGAATTCGATGAGCCGACCGATCGGGCCGATCCGTCGAGGCGGTCCAGGAGGATCGCCGGCTCCAGGGCTGGACCCGTTGGCACGTCTTCCAGCTGACCGGGACGGCCGTCGGCATTGCTGCGCTGGCCCGACCGCTGAAGGCCTTGGCCGCAGCGCAGCCTCAGAGCCACCTTCCTCGACTCGTTGATCGCCGGCTCGCCAACCTCGCAGAAACCGAGAAGGGTAGCGTCGGCGTCCTCGAAGGTGGCCGACCGCTGGATGAGGTTGCCGAGGTTCCGCGCGAGGTCCTGCAGGCTCTTCGCCTCGAGGGCCGCGCCGGTCATCTCGCGGTGGATGACGGCCGACTGCTCGATGAGGCGGAACTGCTCGGCGATGATGACGCCGTTGACCGCCTCGGTGATCTCCGCGAAGGGGATCTCCCACGGCAACTCGAAGAGCACCAGTCCCGTCCGGCGCGCCTCCTCCACGGCAACCGGCGGGAAGTGCTCGAGGTACTTGGGCACGGCCAGCCCGATCGCCAGCAGCCCCCGCTGGGCGAGGCTGCGGATCAGTGCGCGCAGCTGGGCGGCGTCCGAGGGCCAGGCGTACCCGGTGGTGAACAGGACCTGGCCCGTCCCAGCCAGCGAGCGAGCTCGGGAATCTCGACCACGTGGACCCAGCGGACGTCGCGCTCGAGGCCGCGGCCACCGCTGACGAGGCACGCCCGGCTTCATCGCGGTCGCGGGCCCGCTGGGGTCAGTCGATCAGCGCCTGGTAGACGAGCTGGCGCAGCTCGCTGCGCACCGGGTAGGTGCTGGAGGGCAGCAGCTGGGTCATGAAGACGCAGATGACCTCGTCCACCGGGTCGATCCAGAATGCCGTGCTCGCCGCACCGCCCCAGCTCAGCTCGCCGCGGTTGCTGGAGCTTTTGGCCTTGACAGGGTCGTCCACGACCGCGAAGCCGAGCCCGAACCCAGTCCCGGAGTAGGTGACCTCGGAGTAGATGGGACGGCCGAAGTCCTCCAGGTCGGCGCCGCCGGGCAGGTGGTTTTGCGACATCGCCCCAACCGTCCGCGGTGCCAAGAGCCGCACCCCGTCGAGCTCGCCCCGGTTCAGGACCATGCGGCAGAAGCGGTGGTAGTCGGCGGCCGTGGAGACCAGTCCCGCACCGCCGGAGAAAAGCGAGGGATGACTGAGCGCGTACTTGCCGAGAGGGTCGTAGCGAACCGGGCCGGGACGGCCCGGAGCCATGGCGTAGAGGACGGCAAGCCGCTGCTGATCCTCCTCTGAGGCCCAGAAGGCGGTGTCGCTCATCCCGAGGGGACCGAAGATCCGCTCGGCGAAGAACTGGTCCAGCGACTGGCCGGACGCCACCTCGACCACCCGCCCGAGGACGTCGGTGGAGACGCCGTAATTCCACTCCGACCCGGGCTGGAAGGCGAGGGGGAGCGACGCCCAGGTGTCACAGGCGCCTGCCAGGTCGACGCCGTCCGGCCAAGCCCACTCGTAACCGGCGGAGCGGTATGCCTCGTCGGTGGCCATCGAGTGGAAGAAGCCGTAGGTCAGGCCCGAGGTGTGGGTCAGCAGGTGCCAGATCCGCACCGGCTCGGTGGCCGGGACCGTCATCGGCGCCGCCGCGTTCCCGCGGACGTAGACGCGGGCGTCCTTGAAGGACGGGATGAAGCGGTGGACGGGCGTCGTCAGCTCGAAGGCGCCCTCCTCGAACAGCATCATCGCCGCCACCGAGGTGATCGGCTTGGTCATCGAGTAGACCCGGAAGAGGGTGTCTGGCTCGACCGGCAGCCCGGCCTCCTTGTCGCGCTGGCCGAAGTTTGAGAAGAGTACCGGCTTGCCGCGACGGCTCACCAGCACCTGGCACCCGGCCAGCCGGCCGTCGTCGACGTAGCGGCGGAGGAGCGAATCGACGCGCCCAAGGCGGGCGGGGTCGAAGCCGGCCTCGGCCGGGTCGGTGACGGTGAGCTCGGACCGAACCTGCCTGATGCTGTCCACGAATAGCCCTCCGAACAAGGAATCCTATCTGCCGGCTCCAATACGGTACCCCCGGAGCGCTAGGGTTGCTTATGAGGTAATGGAGCTCAAAGACAAGGTTGTCGTTATCACGGGCGGCGCGGGCGGCATCGGCTCGGCCCTCGGGCGCCGCTTCAGCGCCGAGGGCGCCCGCATGGTGGTCCTCGCCGACCGGGACGGCTCCCGGGCCGAAGAGGTGGCAGCTTCGATCGGGCCCGGCGTCCGCGGAGTCGCCTGCGACACGGGCGACGACGTCCAGGTAAAGGCGCTCATCGAGGAGGTCGAGAGCCACGATGGCCCCATCGACCTCTACTGCGCCAACGCCGGGATCGCGCTCGGCACCACCCCGCTCTCGGAGGACGCGGAATGGGAGGCGGCCTGGCACGTGAACCTGATGGGAACCGTCGTCGCCGCCCGCCACCTCCTGCCCCGCTGGCTCGAGCGCGGGCGCGGCTACCTGCTGGTGACCGCCTCGGCGGCGGGACTGCTGTCGACGCTCGGCGACGCCGCCTACACGGCGACCAAGCATGCCGCCGTCGGCCTGGCGGAGTGGATCTGGATCACCTACAGCGATCGCGGTGTGAAGGTCTCCTGCCTCTGCCCGCAGGGCGTCCGGACCAACATGGTGATGAACCCGGCGGCGGCCGGCGCGGTGGGCACCGAGCAGGTGATCCGGATGGGCCTGATCGAACCCGAGAAGGTGGCCGCGACGGTGGTGGAGGGCCTCGCCGACGAGCGTTTCCTGATCCTCCCCCACCCCGAGGTCGCCGAGTATTTCCGCCACAAGGGCGAGAACCACGGCCGCTGGCTGGGCGGCATGCGAAAGATGCAGCGCCAGCTCGAGTCAACCAACTGAAAACTGGAGGTAAGTAGCAATGGCGGCGATCAGCAAGGCGAGCGCGACCTGGCAGGGCGACCTCATCCACGGCGGAGGCAAGGTGCGACCGGAGAGCGAGACCTTCGACGAGCTGCCGGTGAGCTGGGTTCACCGCGCCGAGCGCTCCAAGGCGCACACTAGCCCCGAGGAGCTGCTGGCCGCCGCCCACGCCAGCTGCTTCTGCATGGCGCTGTCGAACGGGATGGGCAAGGCGGGACTGGAGCACATCAGCCTGGAGGCGTCAGCCGAAGTCACCTTCGTGCCCGGCACCGGAGTAACGAAGTCCGCGCTCACCGTCCGCGGCGCCGCCGACGGCCTGACAGCTGCTCAGTTCAAGGAGCTGGCGGAGGCGGCCAAGGCCGGCTGTCCGATCTCAGGAGCGCTCAAGGGCAACGTCGATATCACGCTCCACGCGGAGCTGCTGAAGGACTAGTTCGGTTGGAGGGCCCTGCCCCCCTCCTGCCCTTTAGTCGAGATAGGCGCGGAGGCGGTCGGCGAGCCGGCCCCTCCGCAGTCGGATGAGCGCCGATCGCTCCACCTCGCGCACCCGCTCGCGCGAGATACCGAGGCGCTTGCCGATCTCCTCCAGCGTCCGCTGGTGGCCGTCGGAGAGCCCGAAGCGAAGCTGGATGATCCGGCGCTCGCGGGGAGTCAGCTCGCTCAGCAGGTCGTCGAGGTCGTCCTTCATCATCGAACGCGCCGCCTCGTCGACCGGGACCAGCGCGTCGGGGTCGGCGATCAGTTCGCCGAGCTCGTTCTCCTCGTCGTCGCCGATCGGCGTCTCCAGCGACACCGGCTGCTGGGCGGCGCGGGTGAATGCCGCGACCATCTCGACCGAGATACCCATCTCATCAGCGATCTCCGCCGGGGCGGGCTTGCGCCCCAGGGCCTGGTTGAGGCGGGCGGTCGACCGACTCAGCTTGTTGAGGTTGTCAACCACGTGCACCGGTACCCGGATGGTCCGCGACTTATCTGCGATGCCCCGGGTGATCGCCTGCCGGATCCACCAGGTGGCGTAGGTCGAGAACTTGTAGCCGCGCCGGTAGTCGAACTTCTCCACTGCGCGGATCAGGCCCAGGTTCCCCTCCTGGATGAGGTCAAGCAGCGGCATCCCGCTGCCGAGGTACTTCTTGGCGATGGAGACGACCAGCCGGAGGTTGGCCTCGATCATGTGGCTCTTGGCTGCCATCGAGCCCATCTCGATGCCCTTAGCCAGCTCGACCTCCTGGGGCGCGGTCAGCAGCGCGACGTGGCCGATCTCCTTCAGGTACATCCGGACCGGATCGTCGAGCGCCCGGCCGTCCTCCAGTTCGGCGGTTTCGGTCGCGACCGAGGTGGTCTCGTCGTCGTCCTCCTCCTCGGCGCCGATGACGATGCCGATCGCCCGGAAGGCGTCCAGTACCGGCTCCATCGTCGCCGGGTCGATCTCGGGAAAGGCGACCAGAATGTCGGCCGGGTCGAGGCGCCCCTCCTCCATGCCGGCGAGGATCAGCGTCTCGGCACGCGCCATCAGCTTCTCGTCAGCGTCCCGTCCGTCGTACTCCTCGATCCTCAGTGCCACGCTGGTTTTGATTCGAATCTCCTGAACAGGCTTTGGAACGGCGCCCGGGGCGCCGCGGTTTACAGTTGGCATTCCACTCCCCAAGAGGACTATTGTCTCTCCCGCGCGGGGGTGCCCGCGCGGAAACCGAGCCCATGCCAGGCTGTCGAAGTCTGTTCTACCCCGGGCCTCCGGCGCTGAAACCCGCGCCTGACGACTAGCATCGAGGAAGTGGCATCCCCAACTGTCCGGAGCGCTGGACAGGCCAGGGCGGACCGGCGGACCGGCGTCAGGAGCACGCTGGCGAAGAGCGTCCTCATCATCAGCACCGGCGCGGGCTCGGTGACCCCCGAGGTCGAACAGGAGCTTCGCAAGGCCTTCTATGGCGACCTGATCCTCGACTTCAATCCGAAGGAGGACTTCCGCGAGCTGATCTCGTCTGACGCGCGGGTGGTGGTGGCGGGAGGCGACGGCACCATCGGCTTCGTATCGCGGGCCCTAATCGACAGCAACCACACCCTCGGGATCATCTCGCTCGGCACCTACAACAACTTCGCCAAGTCCCTCGGCCTGCCGACCGCCCTCGGGCCGGCAATCAGGATCGTCAAGACCGGGGTTCCCCACAAGATCACCGTAGGGCGGGTCAACGGAACCGCCTTCCTGGAGGCCGCCGCGATAGGAATGTTCGGCGCCGCCATCGAACTCGGCGAGGCTGTAAAGGACCGGACCTACGGTGAGCTCGGGCGCAAGCTCGGCGTGGTCACCGGCGCCAAGCCCTTCCGTTACGAGATCGAGGGGGACATCCACGGCCACGGCCGCGCGCTCTCGCTGGTTTTCGCCAACACTCCTTCCATCGGCGCCGCGATGCCGGTCGCCAACGCGACCCCGATCGACCACCACCTCGAGCTCTCGGTCCACGCCGGCGCCTCGCGGCGGGACATCATCGGGCGGTTGCTCTCGGGCCGGATGATGACGCCACGAGAAGAGCCGTTGGAGATGGGGTTCAAGTTCAGAAAGATCACGATCACCACCAAGCCGTCGATCGAGATCTTCGCCGACAACCAGAAGGTCGGCCGCACCCCGGCGATCATCACCGCCGAGTTGGGAGCTCTGAGCGTGGTCCTCCCCAAGAAGGTGAGGCCGCCCCGCCGGTGACCTCGGAGGAGCGCTAGCCTCCGCGGCGGCTCCTGAACTCGCGGCGGATCGCGTCGGCGAACTTCGGCAGCTCCTTCCGGACCGCCTTCGCGACCCTCGGCAGCTCGCTGTCGAGCACGTTCTTGGTCGACTCCCGGAGGACGGGCAGGTGCTTGTCCGCCACCCGCCGGGCGTCCTTGACGGCTGCCCTCGCCGCCTTCCGCCAGCGTTCGGTGCTCTCGCTCACGCCGTCACCGGCCTCGACGCGAGGTGGCCGCGGTAGAAGTCGACGGTCCGCGTCCACGACTCACAGGCGGCCTGGTAGGCCTCGTGGGCAGGGTCGAGCTGGGACTGGGCCATGAAGCCGTGGCCGAGACCGGGGTGGATCCTGTATTCGAAGTCGGCGCCCCGTGACCTGAGGGCGCTCGCCAGCTTCTCGACGTTCTCCATCCCGACGCCGGCGTCCTGATCGCCCCAGAAACCGAGTATCGGCCCCGACATCCGCTCGGTCAGCGTAAGCGGGGTGGGTGGGCCCTTGACGGCGTCGCCGCCGGCCGGGAAGCCGTAGAAGCAAACGGTGGCGAGGTCGTCGCGAAGAGCGGCCAGGTCGAGCACCAGCGTGCCACCCATGCAGAAACCGATGGTGCCGACGCGCCCGTCGGCGAAGGGCTGCAGCTTCAGCCAGTCGATCGACTGCTCGAGGTCGACGAGGGTCTGGTTCTGGTCCAGCTGCTCGCGGCGCGCCATCGCCAGCTCCCGGGTCCTCTCCGCCAGGGGTTCCTGGCGGAAGAAGTACTCCGGAACCAGCGCGGTGAAACCGGCCAGCGCCAGCCGCCCGGCGAGATCCTCGTAGAAGGGGCTGCGGCCATACACGTCGCAGACGACCAGCACCCCGGCTCCGGCGCCGGTCTTCGGCCTGGCCATCAGGGCCGGCATCCTCTCCTGCCGGCCGACCAGCGGGATCTCGACTTCGATGCGTTCGACGTCGGGGACAGGCGCGCCGACCGGGACCTCAGGGTGACACATGAATTCGATCTTAGCGGGGAGAATGACGATGCCATGCTCCAGGCAACCGAACTCACGGTCGAGGTGGCCGCCCGGGCCGTCGTCCGGGACGGCAGCTTCCTGCTTCGCGACGGGGACAAGGTGGGCCTGGTCGGCCGCAACGGCGCCGGCAAGACCAGCCTCCTGAAGGTCCTCGGCGGCGAGGTCGCGCCTGCCTCCGGCGTGGTCCTGACCCGCGGGTCCCTCGGCTACGTGCCCCAGGACCCGCGGCCGGATCCCCGCGCCGTTGACGCGACCGCGCTCACCCGGCTTCTCGGCGGCCGCGACCTGGATATCCTCGCCGGCGAGCTGGAGGCCGCCCGGTTGGCACTCGAGACCGACCATTCGGAGACGTCGCTCCACCGCTTCTCGCACGCCGAGGAGGTATTCCGCGACGCCGGTGGCTACTCCGGAGAGTCCGACGCCCGCCGGATCGCGGCCGGCCTGGGCGTGCTTCCCGACCGCGTCGACCTGCCGCTCCGCGTCCTCTCGGGAGGTGAGCGGAGGCGGATCGAGCTCGGCCGCGCGCTCTTCGCCGAGGCTTCGGTGCTGCTCCTCGACGAGCCCACCAACCACCTGGACAAGGACGCCAAGGAGTGGTTGATGGGCTTTCTCCGCGGGCACCGCGGCGCGCTGCTGGTGGTGAGCCACGACCTCGACCTGCTCGACACCGCCATCACGCGCGTCCTCCACCTGGAGAACGCCAAGCTGACCGAGTACCGCGGCACTTACACCCAGTACCAGGCCGCCCGGCGGGCGGACGAGAAGCGCCTCTCGGCGACCGCCGATCGCCAGCAGGCCGAGATCAACCGGCTGCAGACGCTGGCCGACGTCATGCGGCGGCAGACGGCCAAGCGGGCGAAGACCGCCAAGTCGCTCGACAAGCGGGTCGAGCGCCTGCGGTCGAGCGCGGTGACCGTCGAGCGGCGCGGCCGCAAGGTCCGCTTCCGCTTTCCGCCTCCTCCCCACTCGGGGCGGATCGTCCTCCAGGCCACCGGGCTCAGCAAGGGCTACGGCGGCCCGGCCGTCTTCACCGACGTCGGCTTCCAGTTGGAGAAGGGCCAGCGGCTTCTGATCATGGGCTACAACGGCGCCGGCAAGTCAAGCCTTCTGCGGATCCTGGCCGGCACCTCCAAGGCTGATTCGGGCAGCTTTCGGACCGGCGTCGGCGTTTCCCTCGGCTACTACGCCCAAGAGCACGAGGGCCTCGACCCCAAAAGGACCGTGCTCGACCACATGCGCGACGCCTCCGACGCCGACGATCCGGTGCTCCGCCAGATCGTGGGGATGTTCGGCCTCACCGGAGACAAGGCCTTCCAGCCCGCCGGCACACTCTCGGGCGGAGAGAAGACCAAACTGGCACTCGCCCAATTGGGCGCCGGCCGCCACAACCTGCTGGTGCTCGACGAGCCGACCAACAACCTCGACCCGCCTTCCCGAGACGCCTTCGCCGAGGCCCTCAACGCCTGGCCGGGTTCGCTGGTGGTGGTGAGCCACGACGCGGAGTTTGTCGACCGCCTAAGCCCCCAGAAGATCCTGCTCATGCCGGAGGGCATCAACGACTTCTGGGACGACGACTTCCTCGGGATGGTCTCCCTCGCTTGACCCGGCGGTCCACGGCGTGGCTGCTGGCGACCCTCCTCCTGGGGGCCTGCAGCCAGTCTGGGCCAGCCGCTCCGTCGGCGCCGAGGCCGGGCAGCTATACCGGAGTGGTCGGTAGGGCCGCCTACCTGGTCGATATTCCCGCCCACTGGAACGGGACACTGCTCCTCTACAGCCACGGCTATGTGGCTCCCGGCTCGGGCAACCCGGCCGCCGACGCGGGCGACGACACCACTCGGAACTGGCTACTAGGCCAGGGCTACGCGCTGGCTGGCTCCTCCTACAGCAGCACCGGATGGGCACTGGCGGACGCCTTCAGGGACCAGGTGGCCCTCCTCGACGCCTTTGCCAGGCGGTTCGCCAAGCCGTCGCGAACGATCGCCTGGGGGGGCTCGCTGGGCGGAATGATCACGGCCGGCCTGGTCCAGCTCCATCCTGACCTCTTCGCGGGTGCGCTCGCGATGTGCGGCGTGCTCGGCGGTGGCATCGCCAATTGGAATGGCGCCCTCGACATCGGCTTCGCCACCCAGGTGCTCCTCGATCCCCAGCTGCAGGTGGTCCGAATCAGCGATCCCGGCGCCAACCTGGACCGGGCGCGGGCCGCCGTCAGCGCCGCCCGCGCGACCCCCCAAGGACTGGCCCGGCTGGCCCTGATCGCCGCCATCGGCTACATCCCCGGTTGGTTCAACCCTCTCGGGCCCGAGCCCGCGCCAACCGACTTCGCGGCCCAGGTCGCCAACCAGGCCACCTGGGAGACCTTCGACTTCACTTACATCTTCGCCTACCGCGCCGAGCTCGAACAGCGCGCCGGGGGCAACCCGTCCTGGAACACGGGCGTCGACTACCGGCAGGCGTTCGCCGCCTCCCCCGGACGGGCCGAGACCGAGGCGCTCTACCGGCAGGCGGGCCTGGACCTGGCCGCCGATCTGGACCGCCTCCAAGGTGCCCCCCGGATCAGCGCCGACCCGTTGGCCGCCGCCTATCTCGACGCCAACGTCACCTTCGACGGAGTTCTCAAGGTGCCGGAGGTGACCATCCACACGACCGGGGACGGCCTGGTTGCGGCCGCCAACGAGGCGGCGTACGCCGACGTTGTGAGCTCTGCCGGCGACTCCGGCCAGCTCCGGCAGCTGTTCGTCCACCGGGCCAATCACTGCATCTTCACCCCTGCCGAGCAGATCGCGGCCTTCCAGGTCCTCTTCGACCGCCTGCAGACGGGCGCCTGGGACCCGACCGGTGCCGAAGGCATGAACAGCCGCGCGGCCGCCCTGGGCGCTGCCTACAACGGCCGCCGGCTACCGGGCTCGGCCGCGCCGATCAGCGTGCCCGCCCAGTTCGTCGACTTCACGCCGCCGGACCTTCCTCGCCAGTTCGACAGCCGGAGCAAGCTTCCTTAGTGCCGCTCTGGCCCTGGTCGCGACCGGTCGCCGTCGTCGCCCTCCGGGGCACCATCGGCATGGCCGTGCGAGCCGAGCAGTGGGTGCCGCTGCTGGACAGCCTTCGCCGGCGGCGCTCGGTGCGGGCACTGGTGATCGAGGTCGACTCCCCGGGCGGCACGGTCGCCGCCTCCGACTACATCTACGGTGCGCTGGCCCGGTTGGCCGAGGTCAAGCCGGTGTTCGCCTTCAGCGGCAATCTCTGCGCTTCGGGTGGATACCTGGTCGCCGCAGCGGCGCGAGAGCTGATCGTCCAGCCGGCGGCGGTGGTCGGGTCGATCGGCGTCATCTCGATCCGGCCGCTGGCCGAGGACTTCCTCCGCCGCTACGGGTTGGCGGTCGGCGTCACCAAGAGCGGCGAGCTGAAGGACACCGGCGCCTTCTGGCGCAAGCCCACCGAGAAGGAGCGGGAGAAGGAGCAGGCGCTGGTGGACGAGTACTTCGCCCTCTTCCTCGAGCGGATCGAGGCCGGGCGCAAGATCGACCCTGCCCGGCTGCGCGAGCTCGCCACCGGCGAGGTCTTCAGCGGCCGGCAGGCGGTGGCGGTGGGGCTCGCCGATCGGGTGGGGACCTTGGACGATGCCGTCGAGGCCGCCGCCGCAGCCGCCGGGGTGCCCAGGCGCGCCCGCTGGTACCGGGTCCGGCGGAGCCTGCGGTCTCGCCTTTTCGGAGGCATTGGCGCTGAGCTGAGCGACCAGCTGGCCGAGCGTCTGCTGGCCCTGACCGAGCCCCAGCCCCGCTTCTGAAGCCTTGCTTTTCCTCTATACATCGATATCTTGTGCGGTGGATGTATTGGTGCTACCATATGTCCGCGCCCACCAGCGCTCCACCAAGAATTTCACGCCCCACCCCAGCCCCGGAAGGCTCCCGCAAGGGAGCTTTCCTTTTTAGTGGGCTCCGGCCAGGAGGTCGAGGGTCAGCGCTGCCGTCCAGGAGAAGGCTCGGATCCCCCGAGGCTGGCGGGTGACCGGGTTCAGGTACTCGGCGTAGTCGCTGCCGGCAAAGGCTTCCAGCGTCTGCCTCGCGAGCCGCTCCGCGGCCGGTGAGAGCCCCAGCCGCCGGAGCCCGTCGACCACCAGCCAGTTGACGCTGAGCCAAACCGGCCCGCGCCAGTAGAGGTCGGGGTCGAAGGAAGGGTTCCCGGGCGGCACGGTCGGGACCGGGAGCAGGTCGCCACAGGCGTCGTGATAGCGCTCCAGCAGCGCGGTCGCCCTCTCCGCCGGCACCAGATCCCCTCCCAGGGCAGCCAGCGCGGCCGCGCTGGCGACCTCGATCTGTCGGCCCGCCTGGGCGTCGTAGTCGAAGTAGGTCTGCGCCCCGGGGTTCCAATGCATCTCGTCGAAGGCGCGGGCGAACTCGGCCAGCGCGGCCGATGCGAAGGCCTCTGTCCGCCCCAGCCGGCGGCAGAGCGCGTTGAGCTCAACCGCGGCTCGGTGCGTCAGGGCGTCGAAGAGGACGTCGTGGACGACGAAGGGCGTGCGGGTTCGGTAGGCGGCGAGGTCGAAACCGCCGTCGGAGATGATCTCGGCGAGAGCGATGTAGCCGTCGTAGTCGCGGCCGGAAGGCCGCTCGCCGTCCGCGACGGCGCGGGTGTCGAGGCGCTGGTACGGCCGCCGCGGCCTGAGGCCGGCCGCCGAGAGAAGATCCCAGCGGGGCGAGTTGTCCCAGCCCGTCTCCCAGGGGTGGACCACCGCCACCAGCGGGCTGCCCGGCAGCCGCCGCTCGCGGAAGAGGTAGCCGAGCCAGTCGCAGAGGGCACCGCAGACGCGCTCGGCGAAGGAGGTGGCCGCCTCATCGCCGGCCGCAGCGAGGCGGCAGGCTGCGATCGCCAGCACCGGAGGATTGGAGATGCCACTTGTCAGCTCACCGGGATGGCGAACCTGGCGCTCGGCGCCCGGCCAGCGGTCGGGCCCCGGGAAGTAGTCAGTCAGGAAGGCGGGGTCGTAATGGACGTGCGGCACCATCCCCGAACGCCATTGGGCGGCCAGCATGCTTTCCACCTCGAGCATCGCTCGCGCCCGGTCGAAGGTTGCCCAGCCGAGGCTGATGAACCCGCTGTCCCAATTCCACTGGTGCGGGTACTGGGCTGGCGAGGGCTTGGTCCAGCGGCCGGTGTCGTTGCGGCGCAGCACCGCCTCGGCAGCGCCGCGGATGCTGGCAGGAGAATCGATGGGCTCTATTCTGCTGAGCTGAAGTGCTCGACCACGTCAGCCCTCCTCTCGCCTTCCTCGCCGGGCTGGTCTCGTTTCTCAGCCCCTGCGTGCTGCCGCTGGTGCCGGCCTACGTCGCCTACCTCGGCGGACGGGCCGGCGATGCCGACGCGCCCTCCCGCTCGCGGCTCCTGCTCGCCGGCGCCTCCTTCGTGGCCGGCCTCCTGGCCGTCTTCGTGCTCCTCTTCTACGCCTTCAACGCGGTGCTGACGCCGCTGGTCCCAATCCTTGCGCCGATCGCCGGCATCCTCGTCATCCTCCTGGCCCTCCAACTGCTCGGGGCGCTCCGGCTGGGCTTCTTGCAGCGCGAGGTGCGCTTCATGACGACCGCCCCCAAGAGCGGAGGCGCCGCCGGCGGACTCCTGCTCGGCCTCGGTTTCGCCATCGGCTGGACGCCCTGCGTCGGACCCACGCTGGGCGCCATCCTGAGCAGCGGGCTGATGCAGGGCGCCACTTTCCAGGGCCTGCTCCTCATCGTCTCCTACAGCCTGGGACTGGGGCTTCCCTTCCTGGCCCTGGCGGTCGCCTTCGAATGGGCCGCGCCCGCGGTGAGAGCGCTCAACCAGCGGCGACGGGTCATCGACGTCGCCTCCGCCGGAGTCCTCACCGTGATGGGCGTGCTGCTCCTAACCAACCATCTTTGGTGGCTGACACTCCAGGTCACCCAGCTACTCCCCGCCTGGGTCAGCCAGAGCGTCGCCCTCTAAGGTCGAGGGGAGAGTAAATGGACCTTGACTGGCTCCCGCTCCAGCTGCGGGAGGTGCTGAACGCCCTGGCGGGCGCCATCCGTACGCGCGAGCCCGCGATCAGGGCCAAGGTCGAGGCTATCCGGGCTGCCAATCCTGGCTTCGACAACGACCGGTTGGCGCAAAAGCTGATCCGCGACACCCGGATCCGGGTCGCCGCGACCGGAGCCGCCAGCGGCGCGGCCGCCATCGCCCCCGGCCTTGGCACGTTGCTGGCGCTCGGAGCGGCCACCAGCCAGGCGCTCTACGCCTTGGAGCAGGAGACGGAATTGGTCCTCGCCATCGCGATGATCTACGGCCACGAGCTCAGCGAGTCGGACGAACGCGTGCTGGAGGCGCTGGTCGTGGTCGGCATCGCCGGCGGATCGGTGAAGCTGCGCGAGAACGTGCTGGTGGCGGGGGGCGAGCGGATCACGGTCGCCGCCTTCCGGGCGCTGCCGAAGGAGTGGCTGAGCCGCGCCGGCGGCCACGTGGTGGGGCGGATCCTGGCCCGGGTCGCCGGCTCCCGCGTGCTCTCGACCCTCGGCCGGGTCGCGCCGCTCGCGATCGGAATGGCGGTCGGCGCGGGCTTCGACTGGATCGCCGTCGGGGCCCTCGGCCGGGCGGCGATCGGCTACTACGGACCGGGTGGGCCGGCCGCCCGCGCTCCCCGGCTAGCGTCCGAGAATGGACGAAACGTCGAACTTGGCAACTGACTCGATCTGGTCAAAGCGGCACAGCTCGGGCGGCTTGTCTGGGCGCCAGCGGCGAAAGCCCGTTGCGTGGCGGAAGCGCCGCCCGCTCTGCAGCTTGTCGTAAGCCACCTCACAGACCAGCTCCGGCCGCACCCCGATCCACTCGCCCTCCTTGCCCCGCGACCAGCGTGACTGCCCGCCCGGTATGCGCGCCCAGTTCTCCGACTGCGAGCGATCCCAGAACCTTTCGGCGCCCTCTCGAAGCGGCTGCAGCGACTCCTGCAGCTTGCGGCGGGTGGCGGCGTCGAAGGAGGAGGTGTGGCCGACGTAGTGGAGCTCGCCACGGTCGTCGTAGAGGCCCAGCAGCAGCGAGCCCAGATACCCGTCGTCGCTCCGGGTGCGGTAGCCGATCACGACGCAGTCGGCGGTGCGCTCGTGCTTGACCTTCACCCACCCCCGCTTGCCGGGCAGGTAGGGCTGCTCCCAGGCCTTGGCGATGATCCCATCCAGGCCGGCGCCCTCGAAGACGCGCAGCCACTCCCGGCCGACCTCGGCGTCGCGCGTGTAGGGCGTCAGGTGGATGGGCGGTGGCACGCCGCTCAGCAGCTTCTCAAGCCGGGCGCGCCGCGCCGACAGGGGCTGCGGCCGGAGGTCCTCGTCGCCGATGGCCAGCAGGTCGAAGGCCACCAGCTCGGCCGGGATCTTGGCGGCAAGCATCCGGACCCGTGACTCAGCCGGGTGGAGGCGGAGCTGGAGAGAATCGAACTCGAGCCCGTCCTCGCCGACGATGATGATCTCGCCGTCGAGCACCAGCCGCTCGTCGGGGAGGGCTCGGATCGGGTCCAGCAGCTCCGGGAAGTAGCGCGTCATGGGCCGGGCGCCGCGACTCACGAGCTCGACCTTCTCACCGTCCCGGAACACGAGGGTCCGGAAGCCGTCCCACTTCGGCTCGTAGGACCATCCCTCGCCCTCGGGCACCGCGGGCTGCACGGCGGCCAGCATCGGCTCCATATCCGGCACGACGGGCAGCGGCACCGGGCTATCGTAGTCAGCCGATGGGCGATCAACGAATCGACAGGCTGGCCGACGTGCTGACCGATTATTCGATCCCGCTGGAGTCGGGGCAGACCGCCGTGATCCAGGGCACGACGCTCGGCGAGCCGCTGATGCTGGCGCTCTACGAGCGGCTCCTGCGGCGGGGCGTCCAGGTCCTGCTTCAGCCGACCTTCCCGCACGCCGCCCCTCTCTTCTACGCCAACGCCCGGGATCACCAGCTCGACCACCTGTGGGAGGTAGACCGGTGGGTCTACGAGAACGTCGACGCTCGCTTCTACGTGATCTCTGACGCCAACACCAAGCAGCTGGCGCGGGTCGAGCCTTCCCTGATCTCGAAGGTCTCGCGAGCCCGCAAGCCGCTGATGGACGCCATGATGCGCCGGACCAACGAGGGTTCGATGCGCTGGAACGTAACCCTCTTCCCCACCGAGGGCCTGGCGATCGACGCCGGGATGAGCCTGGCCGACTACGAGGACTTCTACTACGGCGCCTGCTTGGTCGACCGCGAGGAGCCGATCGCGGAGTGGGTCGCCCTGAAAGAGCGGCAGGAGCGCGCGGTGCGGTGGATGAAGGGGCGCAGCCAGGTCCACATCGAGGGCGAGGGCACCGACCTCTGGCTCGACGTCGGCGGCCGGACTTTCGAGGCGGCCAACGGGAACTTCAACTTCCCCGACGGGGAGTTCTTCACCGGCCCGATCGAGGACCGGACCCACGGCGTCGTCAGCTTCAGCTACCCAGCGATCTGGCAGGGCAAGTCGGTCGAGGGAATCCAGCTCGTGTTCGAGGAGGGCAAGGTCGTCTCGGCCACCTCCCGGACCAACCAAGACTTCCTCCGCGAGATGCTCTCCACCGACGAAGGTGCGTCGATCCTCGGCGAGCTCGGCATCGGCACCAACTACGGCATCGCGCAGTTCAGTGGCACCATCCTGCTGGACGAGAAGATGGGCGGCACCATCCACCTCGCGCTGGGCGCGTCATACCCCGAGACGGGGGGCCGCAACCAGTCGGCGATCCACTGGGACATGGTCTGCGACCTCCGGCAGGGCGGCCGGATCAGCGTCGACGGCGACCTCCTGATGGAGAACGGCAAGCTGCTCGTCTAGCCGGACTCGCCGGGGCGCAAGTAATGAGGGTCCCGCGGACGTTAGTTAGTCAATGTCGCCGCAGCTGCCGCCGGCGCTGGCGCTCCTCGTCTTCGCCGCGCTGCTGGCCGGCTTTGCAGCCGCGGTCCGGGCGCTGACCCAGGTCGACCGCCGGCCGAGGCCCGCGCTGCTGGCCGGCGGCGCCGTCGCCGGGGTGGTCGCCACCGGGCTTGGGGTGGCGCCGGCCACGCTCGGGGCCAACGTTTTCTCGCCCGACCTGTCGGCTCTAGGCGTCCTCCTCGCAGCGAGCCTGGTGGCGGGCGCCGACCTCGTCGAGGTCGGACTCGGCGTCCGGCTGGGGTTGCTTGCCTGGCCCGCCCGCGGCGCCCTTGCCGAGGCCAGGGTCGCCCGCGACGGCGGGCGGCCGAAAGAGGCCGCTGATGCCTACGGACGCGCGGTCGGGCCGCTGGCGGCGGGGAGGCGGTGGAGCCGGGAGCTGGATGCCCGCCTCGAGCAGGCCGACGCCCTTGTCGCGGCGGCCGATCTCCGCGGCGCGGCCCTCAGCCTCCACGACGCCCTCGCCTGCGCCCGCTCCCTGGAGAACCCGGAGCTTGCCTGGAACGCGCTCCTGCGGGCGGCGGTGATGGATTCCGACCTCGACCGCTTGGCGATGGCCCGCCGCCACCTGGCGGAGGCTGCCACGCTCGCCCAAGAGCAGCTGGACCGTCCCCACCTGGCCGCCGTCTTCGCCGAGCTGGCCTGGATCGCCTACCTGGGCGGCGACGCCGAGCTCGCCGGAACCTGCCTCGCCTGGGCCGACCTCGCTGCCGGCCGGATCGATCCTCGTGGCCAGTTCGTGGCGAACACGACACTGCTCGCGGGCTACCTCGGGATGGCAACCGGCGACCTGGCGGCCGCCGAGTCCGCCCTGGCGGCAGTGCCCGACCCCGCCGGCGATCCCGACCTCGAGGCCGGGCTCCAGCTGGCGCGCTGCCTCCTGGCCTACCAACAAGGTTGGAAGGACTCGGCGCGCGACGCCCTCAGCCGCGCGCTCCCGCAGCTCCGCCGCGCGCGGTGGCGGAGCCGGGTGGCGCTGCCCCTGATCGCTCTCTGCCTCGAAGCGCGCCGTCAGGGCCGGACCGAGGACGTCCGCGTGACCGGCGCCGCAGCAGCCGAGCTGGCCGTCAGGGGCGGCACCATGGCGGCGCTGGCGCTCTACTGCGCCGACCCCGGCAACGACCCCTCGAGGTCGAACCGGGCGCTGGAGCTGGGCCGGCTTCTCACCGGCCACGAGGACCAGAAGGCCTCCTAGAGGTTGGACGGCTCGCGCTAGCCGAGCCGGTAGCGGAGATAGAGGTGCGAACCGCCTCGGCGGGCGCTGAGGAGACGCGCCCGGCTGTCGAGCCCCGGGAGCAGCGGACCGCCCTCGACCAGCCCCAGCTGCGCGCCACCTGGAACGCGGCCGGCCAGCACCGGCGACACTGTGAGGAAGAGCTCTTCGACAAGGCGGGCCCCGACCAACTCGCCGAAGAGGTGCGGACCGCCCTCGGTCAGGATCGACCTGAAACCGGCCGCGCGCAGCGCTCCAACCACGGCCGCGGCCGGCAGCCGCGGCCCCTCCCCCACCACCTGCACCCGGACGCCCTCAGGCACCGAGTTGTCCAGCAGCGCGGCACCGGCCGGGGTGGTCAGGATGAGCCCGCCGGCGAGGCCCGGGACCCGCGGGTCGATCCGGCCGCTGCCGGTGACGACCACCAGCGGAGGCTCCCGCGACAGGCCCAGCGCGTTCCGGAGCTGGGCGTAGCCCTCGGCCGCCGGCGGATAAACCCGGGCCGGCGTCCAGCGATGGCGCGATTCCGCACGGAGAGTGCCGGCGCCGACCAGGACCGCGTCGGAGAAGGAGCGCAGGAGTCCCATCAGGAAGCGGTCTGCTAGCGCGCCGCCGCTGATGAGGCCGCCCTGGCCCTCGGCCGTCGGGTCCACCGCGGTGATCCCGTCCAGCGAGGTGACGAAGTTGGCGAAGAGGAGCGGCCGCCGGAGGTCGAGCTGGCCGCCATAGAGCTCCGCGAGCGCCGGCGGCAGCGGACCGGCGCCGATCTCCGCCTGCTCGAAGAGCGGCTCCAGGAGCGTGGTCAGTTGCGGCTCGACCGCATCTCGCACATCCGCAGGAACTCCCCCCGCAGCTGCGCGTCGTCTGCATAGTGGCCCCGCCAAAAGCAAGTCCGGGTGACCGAGTCGGTCTCCCGGACTCCGCGCATCTGAGTGCAGAGGTGGGTGCCGTCGAGGTAGACGGCCACACCGTGGGCCGACAGGATTCCCTCCAGCGTCTCGGTTATCTGGGCCCCGAGGCGCTCTTGGACCGAGAAGCGGCGTGCGAAGAGCCGCACCAGCCGGGTCAGCTTGGAGATCCCGATGATGTTCTCGTGAGCGATGTAGCCCACGAAGGCGGTCCCGTAGAAGGGGAAGGCGTGGTGCTCGCAGAGCGAGTAGTAAGGGATCGGCCCTTCGATCACCTGGCTCAGCTGGAAGTCGGGACCGTCGCGACACTCGGTCGGGAAGGCTGTCACCAGCTTGGGGTCGCCCTCGTATCCCTCCGTCGCGTCGAAGAGAGCCTTCAGGAAGCGGGAGGGCGTCCGGTCGGTGCCGGGGGTGTCCATCTCCATACCGAGCGCCTCGAAGATCTCCCGGATGTTGCCCTCGAAGCGGGCCCACTGCTCCGCCCTGATCTGCCGAGGACGGCTTCGCTGCCAGTGCTCGGAGTCCTGCCGGCCGATGCCGTGCAGCGCGGCCACCTCGTCCTCCTCTGAGTTGTCGGGCACCTTCGGCTCGGAACTGATGCTAATCGAAGCCACCCTGCTTCCTCCGCTACGCTCTTCCGCAGATGACCGATTGGGCTGCGGTCGACCGCTACATCTTGGAGCACCGCTCGGCCTGGATGGAGGAGCTGCGTGAGCTCTGCGCGATCCCCAGCGTCTCCGCCCGGCACGAAGGGATCAACGAGTGCGCAGCACTGGTCGCGCGGATGCTGGAGAGGCGTGGCTTCGCGGCTACCGTCTCCGAGACCGGCGGCCACCCGATCGTCCTCGCCCACGCGGGCGGCGCCGATCGCAGCCGGACGCTGCTCTTCTACAACCACTACGACGTCCAGCCGCCGGAGCCGCTGGAGCTCTGGGACAGCCCGCCTTTCGAGCTCACCGAGCGGGACGGCGCGGTCTACGCGCGGGGTTCCAAGGACGACAAGGGCGAGTTCGTCTGCCGGCTGGCGGCGCTCGACGCCGTCAAGGCCGTCAACGGCTCCTACCCCTGCGACATCACCTGGCTGGCCGAGGGCGAGGAGGAGGTCGGCAGCCCCCACCTGCCGGCCTGGGTGGAGGCGCACGAGGAGCAGCTTCGCGCCGGCGCCGCGATCTGGGAGGAAGGCGGCATCGAGCTCGACGAGACGCCGACCGTCCACCTCGGCGCCCGCGGTCTGCTCTACGTCGAGCTGACCCTGAAGGTGATCTCCCGCGACGCCCATTCCGGCCAGGCCAACCTGCTCCCCAACGCGGCCTGGCGACTGGTCTGGGCTCTCGCGAGCCTCAAGGGCCCCGACGAGCGCATCCTCATTCCCGGCTACTACGACGCGGTCCGCCAGCCCACGGCCAGGGAAGAGGAGCTTTTGAAGCGGTTGCCAGCGGGTGCGGACGACGTCGGGGCGGAATTCGGCCTGAAGAGGCTGCTGGGCGGGGTGACTGACATCAACCGCGCCTACTTCTCCCCCACCGCCAACCTCGCCGGGATCGGCGCGGGCTACCAGGGCGAGGGTTCCAAGACGGTGATCCCGGCGCGGGCGATGGCCAAGCTCGATTTCCGCCTGGTGCCCGATCAGGATCCTCTCGACATCCATGCCAAGCTCCGCCGGCACCTGGACGGGCACGGCTTCGAGGACATCGCGATCGAGGTCCTCGGCGCCGAGCGGCCCGGCCTTACCGACCCCGACGCCCCGGTCGTGAAGCTGAACGGCGAGATCGGCGCCGAGGTCTACGGCCGGCCCGCGCGCGTCGCCCCGCTCGTGGGCGGGACGACGCCGATGTACCTGTTCACCGAGCGCGGTGTACCGGTCGTGGCGCCCGGGGTCGGCTGGGGCGCCATGAACCGCGCCCACAGCCCCAACGAGTTCATGCGCCTGAAGGACTTCGAGCGCGCCGCCCAGCACCTTGCCCGGCTGGCGGTTCGCTTCGCGGAGCTACCTCAGTAAAAAGCCGGTCCCCAGTTCATCTCCCTCCTGGAGGACGAACTGGTGCTTGCCGGTCCGGTGGGCGCTGCCCTCGATCTCAGTGATCACCCCCCAGTCCTCCTCCGCGACCACCCGTCCCTTGAAGACGGTGTCAACGATGCTGCGGTGGTTGAAGGTCTCGCCCTTCCTCAGCTCGCCGGTCGCGTACATCAGGGCCAGCCGCGCCGAGGTGCCGCTGCCGCAGGGTGAGCGGTCGACCTCACCGTCGGCGAAGACCGTGACGTTGCGATCGCCCTCGGTGAAGATGACGCCGTAGATCCCTTCGATCTCCGGCCGGTCGGGGTTGCGGATCTGGTGCTCGGCCTCGATGTGGTGCTTCAGCCCGCGCCCGAGCTCGATCAGCTGCGGAAGGTGGCGGGGCTCGACCTTCAGCCCGGCCTGGGCGGCCGGGAGGATCGCGTAGAAGGCGCCCCCGTAGGCGACGTCAACGGTGAAGCGGCCGATCTTCAGGTTCCGCTTGAACACGTAGCTGGGCACGTTGCGGAAGCGGACGCTCCTGACGCGACCGTCGAGAACCTTGGCCACCGCGGTTAGCCGGCCGCTGGGCACGTCCACGGTGACCCGGGTCTGGGGATCGCTCTCCTTCACCTTTCCGGTCTCGACCGCCCAGGTCACGAGCGCAATGGTGCCGTGACCACAGGCGGTCGAATAGCCGGCGTTGTGGAAGAAAACGACGCCGAGGTCGGCGCCGCCGTCATCGGGCGGGGTGACGAAGCCGCCGTACATGTCGGCGTGGCCGCGGGGCTCGTTCACCAGCAGCTGGCGCACCGCGTCGGCGTTCTCCAGCGCCCAGCGGCGTCGCTCGAGGACCGTCTTGCCCTTCAGTGCCGGGGCCCCGCCGGTGACGATCCGGAAGGGCTCGCCGCCGGCGTGGTAGTCAACGGTGGTCACCTTCACGAGGCGGAAGGCTACCGCCTGCGGGTCAGCTGTTGGGCAGGAGTTTTATGGAGGCCGAGTTGATGCAGTAGCGCAGCCCGGTCGGCGGGGGGCCGTCGGCGAAGACGTGGCCGAGGTGGCCGCCGCAGCTGGCGCAGGTGACCTCGGTGCGCGTCATGCCGAAAGTGCGGTCGCTCTGCTCCTCGATCGGCGCCCCGGGAGCCGGGGCGGTGAAGCTCGGCCAGCCGCAGTGGGCGTCGAACTTGGTGCCAGACTCGAAGAGCTTCTCGCCGCAGCCGGCGCAGAGGTAGTCGCCCGGGGTGGTGACGTGCTCGTATTCTCCCGTGAAGGGGCGCTCGGTGCCCTTCTCGCGCAGCACGTGGTACTGGGTCGGGGTCAGTTCGGCGCGCCACTGGGCGTCGGTCTTCTGGATGTTGGCGGTCACCGCACCGTCTCCGGGATCCGGCAGCTGGCCATGCCGTGCTTGACGAGGTAGCGCTGGTGATACTCCTCGGCTGGCCAGAACGCGGTCGCGGCGGTCACCTCAGTGGCGATCGGGCGGCTTAAGCGCTGCTGGGCGTGCGCCCTGGACGCCAGCGCAACCTCGTGCTGTCCCGGCGTGGTGTAGAAGATCGCGCTCCGGTACTGGTGGCCGATGTCGGGACCCTGTCGATTGACCTGGGTCGGATCGTGGCTCTCCCAGAACAGCTCCAGCAGCTGTTCGTAGCTGACCTTGGCCGGGTCGAATTTGACCTCGACGACCTCGGCATGCCCGGTCCTCCCCGAGCACACCTGCTGGTAGCTCGGCGAGGCGACCTGGCCACCCGAGTAGCCGACCGAGGTCGCGGTGACGCCCGCGACGTTGGCGAAGTCGATCTCGACCTGCCAGAAGCAGCCGGCTGCGAAGATTGCCCTTTCTCTTTCCATGCCCTTACTGTGCCCGTTTTCAGGCGCGCGTTACACCCTCGTCCGCCACTCCCGGAAGGCCGCTAGTAGCTCCCGGCGCTGCGCCTCGGGAACCGGGACGGCCGCCAAGGCGCCCAGTACCCGAAGCGACACCCGCAACTGCTCGAGGTAGGCGGTGCAGCCGGGGCAACCGGCGAGGTGCTCTTCGAAGCGGGCACGGTCGGCGGCAGACAGAGCGCCCTCCAGATAGTCAGTCATCAGCTCGACGACCTCGCGGCACCTCATTCCAGGTAGTCCTCCAACGCCAGGCGGACCGCTGCCCGAGCCCTGTGCAGCCGCACCCTCTGGTTGGCCGGGGTGATCCCGAGCAGGCCGGCGACCTCCTCCGAACTGAGGCCGGCGACGTCGCGAAGCAGGATGACCTCTCGCTGCTTCTCCGGCAGCGCCGCGATCGCATCCGAGACCTTGGCCAGCGCCTCCTGGCTCAGTAGCCGGGATTCGGGGAGGCCATCCCAGCGAGCCGGCAGCGTCGTCCATGCCCCGTCGCGGTTGAACCGGTCGGGGTCCTCCGCGGGCCCGTTTCCGCCCTCGCGGCGAAAGAGGGAGGTGAAAGGGAGCAGGCGCGACTCGCGGCGCCGGCGGGCCCTGGCGACGTTGATCAGGATCCCGTAGACCCAGGTCCTGAACGTCGATCTGCCCTGGAAGCGCTCGAGGGAGGCGAGCACCTGGAGCCAGGTCTCCTGGACCACGTCCTCGGCTACCCCGCGGTCCCGGACGTGCTGGGTGGCGAGCTGGAGGAGCGGCCCATGGTAGCGCCCGACGAGCGCCTCAAAGGCGGCCTCGTCGCCCGACCTCACCGCCTCCAGGTCGGGATCCGCCACCATTCTCTCCACGCCCGGCCAAGGATAGGCGGGGCGGAAATCAAAGATGGTGATCACGAATCCCTTTTCAATTGGGTTTGGTGTCTCGATCAGCCGTCCTCGTTACGTGGTTTGCGAGACTATGGGGCCGGCGGGGAGTAGCGCAGCCCGGTAGCGCACGCGCTTTGGGAGCGCGTGGTCGCGGGTTCAAATCCCGCCTCCCCGACCAAATCTCGATTTTGGCCCGATCCGAGCCCTGCGCGACCGCTCTTGAGTTCGAATCGCGGTCACCAGAGGAGTTCAAACGCCCTCCTGCCGGACCGTCCACTTTGTCCCCGCCGTTCGAACCCTCGATTCGTCGCAGCTTCTCGGCTTCGCCGGCGAGGACGTCGAACGGCTGCCGAAGACTCGCCGCGAGCCCGTTCTCAGTCCAGGACGACTCCGCGAGGAAGAACCGCAGGAGCTCGCGCTTCTCCGAGTCGTCCTCTTGCCCTCGGAACACAGCGCCTGCCTCGCTTGCCATCTCCAGAATTCGGGCTCCGTCGGCGATCTGGCCACGGTCGGCCTGCCGGTGCTCATGGATGGCCTCGGCTATACGGTCCTGCTCGTCTCTCCAGTCCGCCGCCATGCGGTCGAAGTAGGCGGCGGTGATCCGCCCGTCCAACTTGTCGAGATACATGGCGTCGAGGCGCTTCTGGATGACGTCGTACTCCGCCTCAAGCCGCGCGATGGCTTCATCGTGGAACTTCTTCTCGTCGACATCGCTCTCGCGCAGAGCGGTGGTCAGGTATTTCAGCGCCGGCTCCGGGAAGGTCATGCGGTCGAGCAATGTCGCGACGTGACTCTCGATGACCTCCTGCCTCGTGTAGCCCGTCGGACATTTGCCGCGGTTGCCGGTGCAGCGCAGGTAGTGATAGCGACCCTTGTGGCGCTCGGTGACCATCGCGCATCCGCAATGGCCGCAGCGGATCAGGCCGGCGAACAGGAACTGATGCTTTCGCCGCTTTGGGTGAATAGCGTTGCGCCCGTCGAGCACGTCCTGGACGCGGTGCCAGAGGTCTCGGGTGAGAAGTGCCTGATGTGCACCGCGGTACGTGCGTCCGTCCCAGACGAAGTCGCCGCAGTAGAACCGGTTTCGCAAGATGTTGTGGACCGTCGCCGTGCTCACGGGTGCACCGCTCTTGCGGAAGGTCAAGCCCCAACCTCGCGCCAGCTTTGCCACCTGCTTCACTGAGTGGGCCCCGCGCGCATAAGTCTCGTAGAGCTTCCGGATGAGTGGCGCGCGCTCGGCATCCACGACGACAACTCGCTTCTTGTCCTCGCGGATGATGTTCACGTAACCGAGCGGAGCCTGTGCGGGCCAGCCGCCCTGCTCGCACTTCTCGAGCATCCCCTTTCGGACTTCTTCGCTGAGGTTGTCGATGTAGTTCTTGGCCATCAGTACCTTGATGCCGTGCATGAACTTTTCGTGCGAGGTTGAGTCGTGGGAGAGGACGACGTTCTCCTTGGGAAAGTGCAGGGAGACCTGCAGCTCGTCGACACTCACGTAGTCGCGGAAGTTCCGATAGAAGCGATCGGTCTTCTCGCAGACTGCGTCACGCACGGTTCTGTTCCGCCTGAGGAAGGTGAGCATCTCGCCAAAGGCGTCGCGAGCACCCGGGTTCTTGGCTGATTCGACGTCGACGAACTCCTTAACGGGGTCGAGTTGGTGCGCCTGGCAGTAGCCGTGGAGCAGCCTCGACTGCGAGGGAACCGAGAAGCCCTCCAGCTCCTGCTCGCGCGAGGACACGCGAGCGTAGAGAACGCATGGCCGGATCGCCTCTGCCCCGGTTGGCACGGCGCCGCCGCGCGGCCGCGCCCTAGACATGTTCGAGGAACTCAACGTCAGTCATGGATCCAGCGTAAACGCCTTCAGGCTGGGTTGTTCAAGCAGCGACCAGGTCACCAGAAGAGTCCTCCTCCGCCCGCCTCGCCGCATTCATCGCCTTCCAGCGAAGGAGGACCCGGAAGAAGCCGGTCAGGTTCTCCGCAATCTGGCGGGCGTCCTCTCGTGACAGCTGACGCTGGTACAGAGGTTGCCAGACCTCCAACGTGAGATCTACGAGGGCTTCGTTGGTCTCCGGCCGACCAGGACCAGGACCAGGACCAGATAGGTTCTCAGCCTTATCGACCCTTATCATTTCCCCCGCCTTCTTATGTGGGCTCCGAACATTGGGGCGGTGAAAGCGAGAGTGGCGCGCGAGGGCCGGTAGATCAAGCCCTTGCGGAGCATGTTGCTGATCACCGGTTGTAGTTGGTTGTTCATCAGGCCGCTGTCAGCAGAGAGTTGGCGCAGCGTGGCCGACTCCCCGTGGCGCGCGATCAGGCGAAGGAGCTCGCGTTCCCTGGCCGATCCGCGTGCATAGCGAGCTTCGAAGAAGCCGCGGTCCAGTGCGTGGAGGATCCGAGGACGGAGGCGGCGCAGATCCTCGACGCCAATGAGCGAGGCAGCAGCGCCCTTCCATAGAGCGTCGCCATAGTAGGGTCGGAACCAGGGCGCGGTACGTGCCTTTCGACTCGCCCGTCTCCCCGGCCCGCCCTCCGAACCCGACGTGCGACTTTCATCGCATCGGGCTCTCCACGTGACCGTGCCGACGTTCATCGGCTGACTCCTGGGCTACCCGACTCCCACGGCGAGGGTATGGCCGCGCCCCGGAATCGA
>DATLQT010000106.1:0-10975 GCA_035535055.1 Candidatus Dormiibacterota bacterium
CCGCGGCCGAGGACCTTGGCCTCGCTGCCCAAGAGCAACCGGCGCTGGCGCTCAGTCAGATGGGGACTCAGGAGAGCAATGCGCTGCTCGACGTCCTGTTCGACCCCAGCCATTGGGGCTCAGGATACCTCAAGCCACTAACTATTGCCTAAGTTGTTTCCTTACAGGTCCTAACCATCGCCGGGGAGAGATCCCCGGCCTTCATTGAGCGCGTGCCACACCGGCCACTGATGGGGGATTTATCTGCCATCGCCGGGGAGAGATCCCCGGCCTTCATCGAGCGCTATCCGAAGCCGATGCCATCGCCATAATTGTCGAGGCCATCGCCGGGGAGAGATCCCCGGCCATCATTGAGCGTTGGGCTGCTCTTTTAGGAGCTGACGACGACGGCGGCCATCGCCGGGGAGAGATCCCCGGCCTTCATTGAGCGGACTTCATCAGCGGCATTACCTCGGGAGTCATCGCCGCCATCGCCGGGGAGAGATCCCCGGCCTTCATTGAGCGCAATTGAAACGAGGTCGTGTCAATGCCAGACGTTCCACCATCGCCGGGGAGAGATCCCCGCCTTCATTGAGCGAGCAAGAGGGGAGCAGAGATCGTCAAAATGAGTCGTTTTCGGAAATAAGGTTGGTGCGGTAAGGTACAGGTGCTATGCGAGGTATCTGAGTGGGAAGAGCTACTGTTGAATTCAGATCTGGCCTCACGTTGAGCCTCTGGCAGAGCGGAGTCTTGGTAAGGAAGAGGTCCCGAGTTCGAATCTCGGCGTAGGCTCCAGCACCCCCTGAGGACCCCGTTTTGAATACGCGGGAGGCCTGTTGGAGGGCCCTGGGCGGTCGTCGGGAATCGGGCTGGAAAGACCCCGGAACTTGCCAAGTTAAGAGGTGCCGAAAGCCGGTTTGGCGGCTGGAGGCACCCAGAATGAAGCGCAACTTGAGGGTCATCGACGGCTCCGCCGACCTTCTTGGCACCCCCACCGGCGACGGCCGGCGCAGGCCCTCGGCGGTGGAGGCCGCCTACCAGCATTTCCGGCTCGACCGCCAGAGCAGCCTGGTCGCCCGCTCCACCCTCGACCATTACGACTGGACGATGCTGCCCTTCCTGGCCTGGCTCGAGGCCGAGCACCCGGGCGTGCGAGCCTTCGAGCAGCTCGACGTGCAGGTCGTCCGGGAGTGGCGCGTGGCCTGCTCACAGCGCCTGACGCGGCATGGGAAGCCCTACGAGGCCGCCAGCCTCCATGACTTCCACCGGAGCCTCAAGACCTTCCTGAGCTGGGCGGAGGGGGAGGGCTATGCGGTCGACCCCCGGACGCTACGGCTCAAGGGGATACGGGTGCCGTTGAAGGAACCGACCGTCTTCCACGTCAACCAGCTGCGGAAGATCCTCGCCGCCTGCCAGCACCCCCGGGAGGACATCGCCGTCCGGATCCTGGCGGGGAGTGGGGTGCGGTGCGCCGAGCTGACCGGCCTGGCGCTGGTGGGGCCGGACGGGCTGCCGGACCTGATGCTCGACTCTATGGACCGCGGACGCGTCGAGCTGCGGGTCCGCTGGGATGGCGGCGCCAAGGGTCGGAAGTCCAGGCGGGTACCCATCTCTTCGCGTCTCGCGGCGGCTATGAAGCGGTACGAGGCAAGGCATCGCGAGCCGTCGCACTGCGACGCCTTCCTGGTCAACGAGCATGGCCGGCCGTTCACCCGCTCGGGCGTCCAGCAGGCCATGGAGCGCATCAGCAGCCGAGTGGGCTTCCACGTCCACGCGCACGCCTTCCGCCACACCTTCGCGACCGTGGCGACCCAGCTGGGCTGGAACTTCGAGCGCCTCCGGGCGGCGATGGGCCACGCCGACTACCAGGTCCTCCAGCGGTACGTCCGGCTGGCGACGGAGCGTGACCTGGGCCGGGAGCGCGACTGGGAGGACTTCATCCTCACGCCCTCGGCGATGGCACCAGGAGTCGGCCGTCAGCGCTAGGTGATCGGGGGACGGACCGGCCGCCGCTGAACTTCGCGCCGCCAGGAAGTAACCTCATTCTGCGGTGGGTCCTGTTCGCAGACGAACCTTCCTGACGTGGGCGATCGGCGGTGCGATAGCCGCCTGCGTTGCCGCGGTTGCGACCGTCGTCGGTGTCTTCTTGGCACCTTCAGGAACCGAGGCTCCCGCTGTCCGGATACCGAAGCGTCTAGGGGACCTTATCGACGGAGATGTCGTCCCTGTCCAGGCGCCTCCGGGCTGGGATTTGGTCACCGCCGATGGAGGCGGAGCCAATAGGGCTGGTGGATCCGTTGGCGCGGGATTCGTTGTGCGTAGCTGCGGCAGAACCGAGGTCCTTGCAGCCACTTGTCCGCACCTCGGCTGCACTCTCAACTACGAGACCGCACGGAGCAGGTTCGAATGCCCCTGCCATGGCTCGACGTTTGAGGCCGCCTGCGCGACCGGAGGCAGGTCAGTCTTTGGACTGGACGGTGACGTCGTCCATGGGCCGGCGGCATTCCCCATGGCTCACATTCGGTGGGCGCCGTCGGCGGCGCCTGACGAACTGATACTCAGCATGGTCCGGTCCTCGCCGCCGTCGTGACCTCAAGACCGCTAGCGACCATCGAAAATGGGCCTCGGTGCGACCGTAATCGGTTCCGATAACATCCGATTACGATCCGATATCGGATGCCGGCTTTTAGCCGGAGCAAGTTAAAACTCCTTCGGAGTAGACGTTCGCACCCGCAGTCTTGGGCGTGGTTTGCGGACGGCCGGGTTGGGCCGCTTCGTGATACGGCCCGGCGCTCCCCTCAGCTGCTGGATGCGCTGATGGGATAGATCGAGCAGCTCACCGGCATCCCGCACGCTCAGTCCTTCTCGATGCAAGCGATTGGCCGTCCTTTCCACGTCTCGACGCCACCGCTCCAGCTGCCGGTCCAGCTCGGCCCGCGCCTGGCGAGTGTTCGCGATCAGGTCCTGGACGATGTGAGGCAGCTGAATGTCCTCGACAACTTCAACGTCATCAGGAAAGGCCCAGAGTTTGAGAACCTCGTCCATTCGGGTGCGAGCCTGTTGCAGTGACCGTCCGTACGTGTGGGCGCCCGGCTGTTCGGCGATGTCGACCAGCCAGTTGCCCTCGCTGTCTCGGCGATATCGCAAAGTGATCGTCTGCGGGCCTCTTTGAATCGTCATCGCCTCGTTAGCCATTTCGCTCCCAAGCATGGTTCGAGTTGTTTTTCGATGGCGTCAAGCGTCCCCGTCGGCAGATCCTGACCGCGGTGCACCGGCACCGTGGTCTGGCAGTCCGAACATCGAACGATCACGTGGCTACCACGCCTCCTCACTTCTCCTGGATCGCACCCGAGTCGACGGAGCCGGCGAAACACTTCAGCGCCGGTCACCGCGCGATCATCTGTCTACATGATAGACACTAGCCAAGGGTGCGTAGTCAAGAAGTCCCGCCTAAAGGGGCGCCTCGGAGCTAAGATCAGTTCGAATTCGCCAAGCCTCGGCCCCGGGTTGGTAAGGAAGAGGTCCCGAGTTCGAATCTCGGCGTAGGCTCCAGCACGCCCGAGGGCCCTTACTCCCGCCGGAGTATGTTCTTCTCACGTCCCACTTCCTGCGTGGCGAGCTGAATTCCAGGGCCCGGCTGCGCGAGCGGCTCGCGAAACCGGGACCGGTGCTGGCGCCCGGCTGCTACGACGCCCTCGGCGCTCGGCTGGTCGAGGAGGCTGGCTTTGAGGCCGTCTACATGACTGGCTTCGGCACTTCCGCCGGGCGTCTGGGCCGGCCCGACGTCGGCCTCCTCACGATGTCGGAGATGGTCGACAACGCCCGGCGGATCGTCGAGGCCGTGGATCTTCCGGTTATCGCCGACGCGGACACCGGCTACGGCAACCCCATCAACGTGATCCGGACCGTCCGCGAGTACGAGCAGGCGGGCGTGGCCGCCATCCACATCGAGGACCAGGTCTCACCCAAAAAGTGCGGTCACATGGAAGGCAAGCAGGTCATCCCGGCCGCAGAGATGGTCGAAAAGATCCAGGCGGCCGTGGCCGCCCGACGCGACCCAAACTTCCTGCTCATCGCGCGCACCGACGCCCGGGCCGTGGAGGGTCTGGATGCGGCGCTCGAGCGCGGCCGGCGGTACCGCGCGGCCGGTGCCGACGTGCTCTTCATCGAGGCGCCCCAGTCGGACGAGGAGATCGCTGCGGTGGCCGCGGCCTTCCCGGACGTCCCGTTGCTCTTCAACTACGCCGAGGGAGGCAAGACCCCCATGGTTTCCAACCAACGGCTCCGGGAACTCGGCTTCCGGATCGTTATCTTCCCTATCAGTACCTTGCTCGCCGCCACCCGAGCGATGCGGGAGGTGCTTGCGAGGATTCGCGAGGAGGGCACTCCCCAGTCGGCCCTCGCGGATCTTCCCAAGTTTGCCGAGTTCACGTCGTTCATCGGCCTGCCCGAGATAACCGAGCTCGAGCAGCGCTTCGGCCATGTTCAGTCAGGAGGAAAAGGATGAGCCAGGTATTCGACAAGGCGAGCGTCAGCACCGAGCTGGCCCACAAGGTGATCGCGGCCGCCGAGGCCAAGGCCCAGCAGATGGGGACGCCGATGGTGATCGCGGTCTGCGACGAGTCGGGTGTCCTCAAGGCCTTCAGCCGGATGGACGGCGCGGCTCTGCTGTCGGTACAGGTTGCCCAGGATAAGGCCTATACCGCTGTCGGCTTCAGCATGCCCAGCGACGGTTGGCACGAGTTCATCAAGAATGACCCGCCCCTGGCCGCCGGCGCGGTCGGTGGGATCGACCGGCTGGTGATCTTCGGCGGCGGCTACCCGATCAAGGTTGGCGACAGGATCGTTGGCGCCATCGGCGTCAGCGGCGGTCACTACTCGCAGGACATGCAGGTCGCCCAGGCCGGGCTGACCGCCGTCGGCTGAGGAACTCGTCAGCCCCAACTCCGGGGCGCAGGCTCCAGCCACCGCCCCTGGGTTCGCGCGCCGTGCTGAAAGCCCGCTCAGAGCGTCGCTGAATTCTCAGCGGTGGGTTCGGCCGCGTCCGCCGGCGGGATTCGGCGGTCACCTCGGCACCGGTGGCAGCCAGCATTGCCGGCGGTCGCTCGATGACCACGTGAGCCGTCACACCGTCATCGGCTGCGATTCGAGGGGGCTTCCCGGGCTCGAGGGGCCCTTGGATGGCAGGCGCGCGAACCATGCCCACTTCGCTCATCGGCACGGCCAGGTCGGCTCGGGCCGTGCCGTATTAATGCGCACGTTCCAAAGCTAGGGCCACGATCCGCCGCCGTCGTCTGCTGAAGGTCGGATAGTTCGAACGGCATAAGTCGACGCTCGGAGTAGCGTTGAGTTCCATGGCCGAGCCGCGGCTCCACGAGCTGCTTCCAAGGCTGATCCAGCGCACCCGGAGCGGCAAGCTGGACTGGGCACCGCTTCCGACCGAGGGCGACAGCGCCTTCGTCCATCCGCTGCCCGACGGCGCCGGGTCGCTGGTCGTCCGCCGCCAGTACTCGACCCACCAGCTCGAGCTGCGCAACGCCACCGGCGAGCAGCTCGAGAGCATCGGCGAGATGCAGCAGGTCCCCGAGGTCGCCACCCTCTGGCGGCTGGTCGACTCGAGGCGGCACCC
This sequence comes from Candidatus Dormiibacterota bacterium, assembly GCA_035535055.1. Taxonomy (GTDB): domain Bacteria; phylum Chloroflexota; class Dormibacteria; order Dormibacterales; family Dormibacteraceae; genus UBA6019. Next base: position 5,609 of record DATLQT010000106.1, read on the forward strand.
GGCCTCCGACCCGTACGGGGCCCTGGAGAAGGACCTCGGCGCCTAAGTCCCGGGCAGGACGGGGATGCGCTCCTCGTACCAGCGCAATGCGGCGCCGAGCATCGCCGCTCCGAGACCGTAGGTGAAAACGACTCCGACGAAGCAGGCGTAGACACCGAATCCGGCGATGAAGGCGATGAGGAAGAGCATCCCGGCGCCGGCCGCGGCGATGGCGAACCGGCTTCGCGCCATCCTGGCCGCGGCGAGCAGGTCGAGGCCCTGCCCCACTCCGAGCCTCTCACTCCGGAGGATCACCGGCAGCGCCAGGAAGTACTCGCCAACCGCTACCAGGAGTGCCAGGCCGGGCAGAGCGAAGCTGAGCGGTAGGAGGACGAGCCCGGCAGCCGATGAACCGCTCGCGCAGGAGCCCCCCGCCGGGCACTGCGCCGAGCCGGCGGCCATGGCGGCCACCAGCCCACCCACCACCGCCAAGACGACCGCAAGGACGCCGAGTCCCCAGATCAGCGCCACCAGGGCCGGCGCGGCGCCGCGACCCGCGTAGCCGAACCGGGCCGGAGGCAGGTCGGGGCGGCCCGCCCGCAGATGGTCGAGGTAGGTCAGCGTCCAGCCCAGGATCTCGAAGCTGCCGTAGACAGGGATGAGGGCGATGAGTCCCTCGACGCCGCACTTGCCAAGCCATCCCGGGTCTGAGAAGGGGAGCGAGAACACCTCGACGAAGCTCAGGGGGACCGCCGGCCAGCGACCCGCCGGGTTGGGGACCCAGGACTGGCCGTCCCAGCGCCAGCGCCCATCGACGGACGTCCAGTTCCCGGAGGAGTCCTGCTGCAAGAGGCAGAATCCTATCGCCGGTGAATCCGGTGCGCTCCTCGCCCTACCCTTTCACCTCGTGCTGCGCGCCGATCCCGCCATCAACCTGCTCGGGATCCAGGAGGCGGCGCGGGTTGTCGACCCGGTCTTCCGCGATTCGCCCCAGTTCCTCTCCGAGCAGCTCAGCGCCCGGCTCGGCGTCGAGACCGTGCTCAAGGTTGAGACGGCCAACCCCATCCGCTCCTTCAAGGGCCGCGGCACCGATTACCTGCTGCACCGGCTCGGCGAGGGCGCCGGCTCGCTGGTGTGCGCCTCGGCCGGCAACTTCGGACAGGGCATGGCCTACGCGGCTCGCAAGCGAGGGGTCCGGCTTACCGTCTTCGCCGCCGAGTCCGCCAACCCGCTCAAGGTGGAGAGGATGCGGGCGCTCGGCGCCGCGGTGGTGCTGGAGGGCGTGGACTTCGACGGCGCCAAGGAGGCGGCGACGCGCCGCGCGCAAGCGACCGGCGATCTCTACATCGAGGACGGTCTCTGGGGTCCGATCGCGGAGGGGGCGGCAACGATGGCGGTCGAGCTCGCGCGTTCGGAGGAGCGGCTGGCCGCGGTCTTCGTGCCGCTCGGAAACGGCTCCCTCGTCAACGGCATCGGGACTTGGCTGCGTCACGCCTCGCCCGCGACGCGCGTTATCGCCGTCTGCGCGGAGGGAGCGCCGGCGATGGAGATGTCCTGGCGAGAGGGGCGTCCGGTGTCGACCGCGGCCATCGACACCATCGCCGATGGCATCGCGGTCCGGGTGCCTATCGCCGAGGCGCTGGACCTGATGAGAGGCACCATCGACGAGGTGATGCTGGTCAGCGACGAGCAGATCCTCGATGCCATGAGGCTGCTCCTCCTCGACGCGGGACTGGTGGTTGAGCCGGCCGGAGCCGCCGGGCTGGCGGCCATTCAGGCGCGTCGGGAAGAGTTCGCCGGGCGTCGGGTGGCGACGCCGCTCTGCGGCGGCAACCTGACCGAGGAGCAGGTCCACCGCTGGTTGAGACCCTGATCCGGCGCGCCGTCGCCTGGGCGCCCCCCTACCAGGTCCTCCTCGCCGCGCTGGGGATCGCGATCGGCTTCCTGCCCGGCCTGCCGCGGCTGAGGCTCAGCTCCGACCTGATCCTCGCCGTCTTCGTGCCGGCGCTGGTCTTCGAGGCCGCCCTCAACCTCGACCTCGGGGCGGTCCGGAAGCTGGCGCGACCGGTGGGGCTGCTGGCGACCGCCGGCGTCGGCATCTCGATCGGCCTGGTCGGGGTGCTCGTCCACCTCCTGCTCGGCCTCGCCTGGCCCAGCGCCCTGGTGTTGGGGGCGATTCTGAGCCCGACCGACCCCATCGCCGTGGTGGCGGTGGTCCGGCGCAGTGGGGCGCCGGCGGAGCTGGCGGCGCTCCTGGAGGCGGAGAGCCTGTTCAACGACGGCACGGGAGTGGCCGCGTACACCGTCGTGCTGGCAGCGGCGGCCGGCGCCGGGTTCACGGCGGGCTCCCTGGCGCTCGGATTCCTGCTCATCGCGGGTGGCGGAGCTGTGGTTGGCGGTCTCGTTGGCCTGGCCGGGGCCGCGCTGGTCCGGCGGACCCGGTGGGCGCCGTTGGAGGTGGTCGTGACGATGGTCGTCGCCTACGTCAGCTACGCCCTGGCCACCCTCGCCGGGGCTTCGGGGGTGATCTCGGTGGTGGTGGCCGGGCTCGCGCTGGCGCAGGTCGGGACCTGGGGGCCCGACACCGAGCGCTGGTGGGCGCGCTTGGCGATCCTGCTGAACGTCGTCCTCTTCACCCTGATCGGGATCGGGCTCCCGGGCGCCCGGGTGCTCGCCTCCATCGCGCCCGTGCTGGGTGGCTTCGCGATCCTGCTCGCGGTCCGGCTCCTGCTGGTCCATATCCCGGGCCTGGGAGTCCGGGGGCGGTGGCGCCAACTTCTCTGGTGGGGCGGGGTGAGGGGTGCACTGTCAGTCGCCCTGGCGCTGGCCTCGTTCGGTCACCCGGGGGTCGACCCCTCGGTCGCGGTCGTCGCCTACGGGATCGTCGCCCTCTCGCTCCTCATCCAGGGTGCCGGCGTGCGGCCGGCGGTGAGGCTTCTGCGGCTCGCCGAAAGGCCGGCATAGAAAGACCGCCGGGCCTCAGGGGCCCGGCGGTAAAAACGGGGTCGAGGTTCGGCTAGCCCTTGGCGCCGCTGGCCCGGGCGGTCTTGGAGATGGTCTTGGAGGACGGCTTCTCCGCTTCCTTTGCGGCCTTGGCGGCGCGCTTTTCCTTGAGGCTCTTGGCCGGGGCCTTCTTGTTCTTGCCCATGTGCTCTGTCGCTACCTCCTCAGTTGAAGTTCCGGTGGATCGTGAGCCGCGTTCGAAGCAACTGCGGATGGGGCACATTCTAAGGGTGGTCGCAAGGGTAATTGCGTACCGCGAAATAGCCGCCTTCGGAAGCGAGGTTTCAGCCTTTGACCGCCGGGGAGAATTCCCCCACTGCCACCGCGAGAGGCACCGACCCAATGTCGCTGAATGACCAAGAAAGAGAAGAAGCAACCGAAATGTCTGAACTGAAAGAGAAGCTGCCCGTCCTGCCGCTGTCCGCAGGCGTCGTCCTGCCGCACATGAACGTCACCATCCAGCTGGACTCGCCCGAGGCCAAGGCCGCCGTAGTGGCCGCCAACCTCGACCAGCGTCTGGTCGTGCTGCTGCCCAAGGTGGGGGGACGCTACGCCGCGGTCGGCACGGTGGCCAAGCTGGAGGACACCGGCAACCTCCCCGGCGGCGAGGAGATCGTCGTCGTCCAGGGCCGCCACCGGGCTGTCATCGGCCAGGTTGAAGCGGACCTCAACGGCGCCCTGGTGGCCGAGTTCCGGCCTGTCTTCGACCCCACTGCGCCGAGCGAGCGCGCACGCGAGCTCATGCGCGAGTACCGCGCCATCATCGAGAACATCCTCGAGCTGCGCGACGCGCGGCCGATCGCGCAGATGCTGCGCGGCATCGAGAACCCCGGGCACCTGGCCGACATGGCCGGCTACTCGCCGGATCTTTCGATCGAGCACAAGGTCGAGCTCCTGGAGGAGCTGGACGTCGAGAAGCGCCTCGAGAAGCTGGTGCCCTGGACCCGCGACACGCTCTCCGAGATGACCCTCAAGGAGACCATCCGCAACGACGTCCGAGAGGGGATGGAAAAGCAGCAGCGCGAGTTCTTGCTCCGCCAGCAGATGTCGGCGATCAAAAAGCAGCTGGGCGAGGAGGGCGACACCTCCACCGAGTACCGGGACCGGGTCGAGAAGGCCGGCATGCCCGAGGCCGTCAAAAAGGAGGTCGTGCGCGAGCTCGACCGCTTGGAGAGGACCAGCGAGCAGAGCCCCGAGTACGGCTGGATCCGCAACTACCTCGACTGGATGCTGGAGCTGCCCTGGGACAAGCGGTCGGAGGACAACTTCGACCTGGTCGAGGCGCGCCGGATCCTGGACGAGGACCACACCGGCCTCGACGACGTCAAGGACCGCATCATCGAGTTCCTTGCCGTCCGCAAGCGGCGGTCGGAGCGCGGCCAGCAGCAGGTCGGCGGCAGGGGCTCGGGCGCGATCATCACTCTGGTCGGCCCTCCCGGCGTCGGCAAGACCTCGCTCGGCGAGTCGGTCGCCCGCGCCCTCGGGCGCAAGTTCGCCCGCGTCTCGCTGGGCGGCATCCACGACGAGGCTGAGATCCGCGGTCACCGGCGGACCTACATCGGCGCCCTCCCGGGCCGGATCGTTCGCGCCCTGAAAGAGGCCGGCACCAAGAACCCCGTGATCATGCTGGACGAGATCGACAAGGTCGGCGCCGACTGGCGCGGCGACCCGTCCTCGGCGCTGCTGGAGGTGCTGGACCCCGCCCAGAACCACAGTTTCCGCGACCACTACCTAGAGGTCGACCTCGACCTCTCCGAGGTGCTCTTCATCCCGACGGCCAACGTGTCGGAGACGATCCCCGCACCGCTGCTCGACCGCATGGAGCTGATTCGCCTCGACGGGTACACCGAGGAGGAGAAGGTCGCGATTGCTCGCGACCACCTGCTGCCGCGCCAGGTTAAGCAGGTCGGGCTCAAGCCCGAAGAGGTCACGGTGGACGACGACGCGATCATGAAGGTCATCACCGACCACACCCGCGAGGCGGGCGTGCGCAACCTCGAGCGCGAGCTGGGCAAGATCACGCGCAAGGTGGCGACCAAGATCGCCAAGGCCGAGCTCGCTCCGCCCGTGGCGATCACACCCGACCGCGTCCGAGAGTTCCTCGGCAAACCGAAGTTCGACAACGAGGTCGCGGAGCGCACCGCGGTGGCAGGCGTGGCGACCGGCCTGGCAGTGACCGGCACGGGCGGCGACGTGCTGTTCGTCGAGGCGAGCGCGACCGAGGGCAATGGTCACGCCAGCTCACTGATCCTGACCGGGCAGCTGGGGGACGTGATGAAGGAGTCGGCGCAGATCGCCCTGTCATTCGTCCGCTCACACGCGCACGAGCTGAAGATCGACGATGCCGACGCCAACAAGTCCTTCCACATCCACGTGCCCGAGGGC
>DATLQT010000107.1:0-45000 GCA_035535055.1 Candidatus Dormiibacterota bacterium
TGGTGCGCCCGGCAGGAATCGAACCTGCTGCCTTGCGGTCCGGAGCCGCACGCTCTGTCCGGTGAGCTACGGGCGCTGATCCGGGAGATCAAGTCTAGTCGGAGGTGGTGGTGATCCTGCTCCAGTGCCTGAGCTTCGGCCAGGTGGCCGCGGCGCCACTGGTGAGGAGCTGGAGCGGCGCCGGAGCCGGGGTCGGGAGGTCGGTGCTCTCGCGGGCGTCAGGACCCGCCCGTTCTCTCGTCGGCAGGGCGCGCGCCCGGGCCGCGCAGGTGGTTCCCGCCCTGGCCAGGACCCGGCCGGAACCGGCGAAGGTGAAAGACGATGCCAACTGAGAGGGCGAAGCGCCACCGCCTCCGCTGGCTCCATGCCCGCCGCCTGGATCCGCTCGATCGCACCGACGAGGTGGATGGTCTGATGCGCCTCAAGCCCGCAAGCGACCGCCACCAGGTTCGCGCGCGGCTTGGGGCGGTGACCCGCCGCGGCCTCCGGCGGCAGAACGCCGGGGTGAGCGCGAGGCTCGATACCGACCGCCTCGACCGCCAGCTGGCTGTCCGAGGCTGGACGGCCCAGGACCTGGTGCGCGTTTCGGGCGTGAGCCCGGCGACGATCAGTGGCGCCCGCAGAGGCCGGCGGGTGACGCCGAGGACTCTGCGCCGGATCGCGGAGGCCCTGGTGCGCACGCCGGTCATCGCAGGCATCGACGAGCTCCTGAGCTGAGCTCGGCCAACTGCGGGAGGCCCCCATGGCTCACCCGGCGATCTTCCCCGCCGGCTCCCGCCTGCCCATCGCAGGCTCGGCATGACACGAGCAAAAGCAAGGATGCATTGCGGGGGCGCTCTGAAGAGTCGACTCGCTGATCGCCCAGGTGCGCGCGGTAGCGAGCCACCCGCCAAGTCCAGGCGGCATCGTTCAGCGTCTGTCAGGTCTTCTCGGTGCCCGGCACGACCCAGTCGACGCCTTCGACCATGAATAGCTCGGACGTCGAGGAAGCCTCGCGGATCTTCATCGCCGCCCGGTATCCGGACGAGTTATACCAGGCCATCGCCTTCTCGCGATCCTCGAATCGGATGATGAAGAACCGCTTCGGCTTCCAGTTACCTTCCAGTGGGGTCACCTCTCCACCTCGCACCATGTAGGTGACCTCGCCATAGCCGGCGAATGTCTTTTGGGCGGCTTCGCTGTACTGGTCGTAGGTCTTGGCATCGCTCACGTCGATGTCGGCCACTAAGTAAACAGGCTTCACTTGACCTCCTTGGTGATCTCGTCTCCTGCCGGACGATTCATAGACGGGGTCACGGAGCGATCCTTGGGTTCCGCCCTGCGACCACCGCCCTCGGCCCACCGGTGACCGTTCGCAAACTCCCGGGCGATTGTCATATACATGATGGTGGGCGTCCCCTCCTCAAGCCAGTTGAGCCGGGCGTCGCGGTATAACCGTTCGATGGGATGCCGGCGTGTGTACCCGATGCCACCAAAGATGAGCAGGGCGCGATCGGTTACGCGGCCGACAGCCTCCAGTCCGAACAGCTTCGCCATTGACGCCTCGGCGGCAATCCGCTGACCGGCATCGTACTTTGCGGCGGCGTCTGAGAGCATCGTCCGAAGCCCATACAGGTCGGTTGCCATCTCGGCCAGGTATCGCTGGATGGCCTGCCGCTCCCCGATCGGACGTCCGAAGGTGATCCTCTCTTTGGAGCGCGCCACCGAGAGCTCGAAAGCGTGCTCCGCGGTTCCCAGCGAACTGGCGGCAACGAGAAGGCGGCTGATCTCGAGCGCCGCCTCGAGCTGCTCCTCGCCCCGTCCCTCCTGCCCGCCGAGGACTCGATCAGCCGGCACCCTTACACCGCGGAAGGTCAGGTGCCCGTGCTCGCCGCCCTTGGCGCCCATTGTCTCCGGGAGAGCCTCGATCTGAAGTCCAGGGGTGTCCCGGCCGACGATGAATATCGACAACGCTCTCGCACGGTCTTCGCCGGTCCTGGCTACGACCAGGAAGTGACTGGCGAAGTTGGAGTTGGTGATCAGCCACTTCCGACCGTCGATGATGTAGTCGCCCCCCTTGCGTCGGGCGGTCGTCCCCGTGTCGATCCCGGTTCCGTGGTCCGGCTCGGTGAGTGCGAAGGCTACGGACTTGTCGCCTCGCGAAACACCCGGGAGCAACTCAAGCCGCTGGTCGTCAGTGCCATGCTCGGCGACGGCGTGCCCAAACGAGTTGTGCACGTGCACGACGGCTCTGACCCCGCCGTGGACCTTCGAGATCTCGGAAATGATCGGCAGGTACTGGGCGACCGACAGACCCTCGCCACCGAACTCGGTTGGGATCAGGAGGCCGAGCGCGCTCATGCCGCGGAAGAGAGGCCAGATCTTGTCGAAGGGGATGTGCTCCCGGTCCTCGATCTCGTTCACCAGCGGCTCGACGTCGTGCCAGAGGGCGTCGAATAGCCTTTTCCTGAACTCCAGGTAGTCCTTCGCCTCCACTCCGCTCGACCTCCCGTCGGAATCGCATCTGCGTCGGGACCGCATGGGCCGCCCGCTGATGGCCGGCTATTCTCACTCGAAGCCTACCTTCTGCCTCCCCATGGCAGTGGGCTGCGCGGGTGGCGGTCGCACGGCCGTACTCCGGCGCCGGTAATGTGTCCCACGTGGAGGGTACGGCTCAGGTGTGGGCGTGTGACTGCCCGGGCCGATTTGGGGTTCACCGCCAGGGGAGGCTGACCGAGATGGTTGTCGCACGCTGGCGGAACCGGGCCGTGGGTGTCTCCGAATGACCGGCCGACTGGAATCCAAGGTCGCCGTGGTCACCGGCTCCAGCGGCGGAATAGGGCGGTCCATCGCGGAAGCGTTCGCCGCCGAGGGCGCCGCGATCGTGATCAACTCAAGGAGCGCCGCGCGCGCGACGGCCGTGGCCGAGGAGCTTGCACGAGCCGGCCGGCGTGTCCTGGCATTCGAGGCCGACGTGCAGGATCCCGACCAGGCAGACGCGATGGCACAGGCGGCGGTGCGGCAGTTTGGGCGCCTTGACGTCTGGGTCAACAATGCGGGCGTAAACGTGATCGGCCCGTCGGTCGAGATGAAGGCGGACGACTGGCGCCGAGTCATCGACACCAACCTGAGCGGGTGCTTTTTCGGAAGCCAGGCCGCCGCGCGCGTGATGCTGCCGCACAAGAGCGGGGTGATCATCCAGATCGGATCGATCTTCGGGCAGGTGGGATTGCCGACTCGCGCGCCTTACACCACGGCCAAGCACGGATTGGTGGGCATGACGAAGGCACTTGCGGCCGAATGGGCCGGCGATAATGTGCGGGTGGTGTGCCTGGAGCCCGGCTACATCGCCGCGGGCCTGGGCCTCAAAGGCCAGGAGCTGGGAGCGTTCACGGCGGAGGAGATCGAGCGCCGCACCCCGATGCATCGCCTCGGCCGCCCTCTGGAGCTTGCCCGCGTTGCCGTCTTCCTCGCGTCGGACGAGGCCAGCTTCATGACCGGCGGCACCATAACCGTTGACGGGGGCTGGGTCGCCTACGGTGGCTGGGGCTTCTAGAACTTCCAAAAGCCCGCCCCCACGACAGGGCACATCTTTGTCCGCGCTCGAATTGGGCGCTGCGGCAAACCGGGCCCCCATGCGAGATGATCTGGGCATGTCTGCCGATGGCGGGAGTGCCGTCTGCCGCGCTCCCTGGCAAACTGGCCTGATGGCCTCGGGTCCACCATGAAGATCACCTCCGTCGAGGTGCAGGTCGTGGAGCCGGGGATGCACACAGTGGTGGCGGAGCGCCTGATCCTCAACCTCTCGAACGTCGTCGTCCGAATCAAGACCGATGAGGGCGTGGAGGGTATCGCGGGTAGCACGACCTACCTGGGAGGACAGGCCGTGGCATCCGCGGTCGCGGAGTTGCGTCCGCTGCTGATCGGTGAGGACCCGCTCTATCGAGAGCGGCTCTGGACCCGGCTCAACGAGGTCAGCACGATCATCCTGCCGCCGCACACCCTGGCCGTGATCGACTGTGCTCTCTGGGACCTCGGCGGCAAGGCCGCCGGCTTGCCTGTGTACCAGCTGCTCGGCGCTCAGCGCGACTCCATCAGAGCCTACGCGAGCAGTCTGACCTACGCCGACTTCGCCACCTTCGAGAAGGAGGTGGCGGCCGCCCTCGAGCGAGGCTTCAAGGCGGTCAAGCTCCACGTCTGGGGCGACCCGGATCGCGACATCGAACTGGTGGGCCGGATCCGCAAGCTGGCCGGGCCTGACATCGCGCTGATGATTGACGCCGTCGGATCCTATGACGTCCCGGCCGCGATCCGCGTCGGCCGCCGCCTCGAAGAGCTCGGCTACGAGTGGTTCGAGATGCCGATCCGCGACCAGCACATCCAGGGCTACGAAATTCTGGCCTCGACCCTCGACATCCCGGTCACCTCGGGCGAGGTGAACACCTATACCTTCCAGGAGTCCGCCAACTACATCTCGCGGAAGGCCTGGGATATCCTCCGCGTCGACGCGGGCATCTCGGGCGGGATCACCGGCACCCGCAAGACGGCGGTGCTGGCAGAGGCGTTCGGCATGCGCTGCGAGATCCACAGCTTCGGCTACGCGCTCGCACAAGCGGCCAACCTGCAGGTGATGGGCGCCGTCAAGAACTGCCGCTACTTCGAGTACCCGATGCCGCTCAACGGCTACGACCAGGGGATGCTCCAGGCGATCACCCTTGGCGCCGATGGCGAGGTCGCGGTTCCCGGTGGGCCTGGCCTGGGACTCGAGATCGACTGGGAGCAGATGGATGCGATGACGGTGGCGAGATACTAGTGGTGACTGCCACCAGCGGTTGCGAGGGGGCCCTCCGGGGCTCCCGTGACGGACTTCCGACAGGATCTTGGGAGGCGCGCGGATGAAAGCAGTGGTGATCGGTGGCGGTGTGGTTGGGATCACCACGGCGTACTACCTTGCAAAGGACGGGCACGAAGTCACGTTGCTCGAGAAGGAGACCGAGCTGGCGACCCTCGCCAGCGGAGGCAACGCGGGCCTCATCGCTCCCGGCCACTCCTTCGCCTGGGCGTCGCCCGCGGCGCCGAAGGAACTCTGGCGTTCGCTGACGTCTGAGGACACAGCGCTCCGCGTAAACCCGCTCAAGGCCCCCGGCATGTTCTTTTGGGGACTGCGCTTCTTGCGCGAGTGCACGGCCGATCGTTCCGTCAAGAACACCCTGGTGAAGCTGCGCCTGGCGCGCTACAGCCAGGCACGCCTCGACGAATTGACCGCCAGCGAGAAGATCGACTACCACGACGTCCACCAGGGCTGCATCTACGTCTACCGCGACCGGGCGAAGTTCGAGGCGGGGATCAAGAAGATGAAGCTGATCACCGACCAGGGGCAGGAGCAGACGGTTCTCGACCCCGACGGAGTGGTGGAGGTGGAGCCCGTCTTCAAGCCGGTCAAGGCCAAGATCGTCGGCGCCATCTATGGACCGACGGACGCCAGCGGCGACAGCGTCAAGCTGACCAATGAACTAGCCGATCGCTGTCGCACCATGGGCGTCAAGATCGAGCTGGGGACCGGCGTTCATCGCCTGGCGGCCGAGCGCGACCGGGTGCGGGCGGCGGTCACCGACCAGGGCACGGTGGAGGGCGACCTCTTCGTGCTCGCTGCCGGCGTCCAGAGCGCAGCCCTGAGCAAGACCGTCGGCGTCGGCATCCCGGTCGCCCCCGCCAAGGGTTACTCGGCGACCTTCCCGATCAAGAATGGCGGCGACGCTGCGCCCACCGTGGGGGGCGTCGATGAGCAGTTGCTGGTCGCCTGGTGCCGGATGGGCGACCGACTCCGCCTGACCGGCAGTGCGGAGTTCACCGGCTACCAGACGACGCACTCAGAGAAGGACTTCCACGGGGTCATGAAGCTGGCCCGGGAGCTGTTCCCCGACGCCGCTGACTACGAGGCCGGCAGCTTCCGCGCCTGCAACCGGCCGATGACCCCCGACGGGCCGCCGATTCTCGGCACCGCCCGCCACGCCAACCTCTACTACAACACCGGCCACGGGCACATGGGCTTTACCATGGCCTGTGGCACCAGCAAGCTGACCGCCGACCTGGTCGCGGGCCGCAAGACCGATATCCCCATCGACGGCATGACTCTGACCTCCCGACCCTGACGAAACCAGTGCCTTTCCGCCGCGGCCCAGGCTGACGGCTTATGGCTCCACCTCCACCACCAGTTCGATCTCCACGCTGAGGTTGATGGGCAGCGATGCCATGCCCACCGCTGAGCGCGCGTGCCGGCCCCGTTCTCCGAAGGCGGCGATCAACAGGTCGGAGGCCCCGTTGATCACCTGCGACTGCTCTGTGTAGTCGGGCGTGCAATTGACCATCCCGAGCAGCTTCACGACCCTGGTGACCCGGTCGAGGTCGCCGACCTCGTTGCGCAGCGCACCCAGCAGATTGAGTGCGGTGATCTCCGCCGATTCTCGCGCCGCCGCGGTGTCGAGATCCCGTCCCACCTTGCCCTGCAGCACGTAGCGACCGTCCTTACGCGCACCGTGGCCGGAGAGAAACACCAGGTTGCCGGTCCGCACCGCGGGTGTGATCGGGGGAGTTGGAGGGCCGGGGTCCAGCACCTCGTGGCCGAGTGCTCGCAGGCGATCCTCTACCGCTGACATGTCAAGTCCTCCTCATGGCGCCGCCAAATGCCCGGTGGTGTTGCAGAAAGGTGACTGCGCACCCCAAGTCCGCGAGGAATCCAGCCCCCGGACGCCAGCGGACTCTAGCACCTCCTCCGCGGGGGCCGGCCCGCCTCACCTGCCGATGGCGCGGGGAGGCGCCAGGTCAGGGCACCGAATAGCCCCCGTCAACGACCACCGCGCTCCCGGTCGTCCAGCGCGACGCGTCACCGGCGAGGTAGAGGAAGGCGCCGACCACGTCGGCCGCGGTGCCCAGCCCGAGCGGGTGCCGCTTGGCGATCGCCTCGAGGGCCTCGGTCGGCAGTCCCTCGTGGATGTTGGATAGGAAGGTGCCCGGGCAGACGCAGTTAACGCGCACACGATCGCGTGCGTACTCGATCGCCGCCACCCTGGTCAGCTGGATGACCGCGGCCTTGGTGGCCGAGTAGGGGGCCGCGTAGGGCCAGGCCGAGATGCCAGCCGCCGAGGCGGTGTTGACAATGGATCCGCCCGATTCCTGCCGGCGCATCGCCCCGACCGCGGAGCGGATCCCGTTCACGGTCCCCATCAGGTTGACGTCGATGACCCGCCGCCACTCGGTCTCCGTGATGTTGTGAATGCGGCCGTTCGCGTTCAGCACGCCGGCGTTGTTGATCATGACGTCAAGCCGGCCCAGCAACTGGGTCGCAGCGTCCACGAAGCCGTCCATCTGGGAGCCGTCGGTCACATCCAGCCGGAAGAGGAGCACCTTCGCGCCCGCCGCCTCGACGGCTGCCGCGAGTGGTGCCAGGCCCGCCAGGTCGAGGTCGCCGATCGCGACCACCGCCGCGCCCGCCTCGGCGAAGGCGACTGCCAGGGCGCTTCCGAGCGTGCCCGCCGCACCCGTGATGGCGGCCACCTTCCCCTCGACGTTCATCCGGCGGCCCGAGGCTGGACGCCGCGAAGGATCAGGCCCGCAGGGCTAGCGGCGGCCTGGTCGGGGACCGGCCGGCGGAGGGCCTGGTCGAACCGGTCACTGGCGCTCAGGACGATCACTTTGCGCCGGGTTCGCTCGCTTGACACCTTCATGATCATCGCAATAGCATCGGTCGACCGGTCGGTCGCGAGCAAGCCCCAACCACAGGAGGGCCGCCAGGACGGCCTCGCCGAGAAGGGGGAAGCTGGGCGATGGATTTCGACCTCTCAACTGAGCAGCGGGAACTGAAGGCGATGTGCCGCGAGTTTGCGCTGGAGGTGATCGCCCCCCGGGCCGAGGAATGGAATCGCGCCCACCGCTTCCCGACCGAGGTCTTCCGCCAGATGGGGGAACTGGGCCTCTGCGGCCCGCTGGTTCCCGATGAGTACGGCGGTTCGGCGATCGGCATGACCGGCTACGTGGCCGCGATGGAGGAGCTGGGGCAGGGAGACCAGTCGCTGGCGGCGGGCTGGAACGCCCACTGCACGATCGGCACCCTGCCGCTGCTCCATCACGGCAGCGAGGCGCAAAAGCGTCGCTGGGTGGTGCCGATGGCGAAAGGGGAGGCCCTTGGCGCCTTCGCGCTCACCGAGCCCGCCGGCGGATCCGATCTCAAAGGAATGGAGACCCGCATCCGCTACGAGGGGGACGACGTCGTGGTCGACGGCCGGAAGACCTTCATCAGCAACGCCGGCACCGAGCTCAGCTGGGGTGTTGTGACCCTCGGCCGAGACCTCGAGGGCCGCTACGTCAGCGTTGCGATCCCGGCCGGAACGCCCGGCTATAGCCAGGGCGAGCCATATCAGAAGATCGGCTGGCACGCGCTGGACACCCGCGAGCAGGTGTTCGACGGCGTCCGGGTGCCGCGCGACCACATCGTCGGCGATCCCGACAAGGGTCTGCGCGCCTTCCTCGCCTCGCTCGACGCGGGCCGGATCTCGATCGCGGCCCTGGCCGTATCGCTGGCGACCGCGGCCCTCGCCGAATCCCTCGCCTACGCGAAGGAGAGGCGAGCCTTCGGCCAGCCCATCGCCGGCTTCCAGGCGATCCAGTTCAAGCTGGCTCGGATGGCCTCGATGATCGAGTCGGCGCGACTCCTCACCTACCAGGCAGCCTTCCTCTACGACTCGGGCCGCCCATACACCAAGGAGGCCGCGATCGCCAAGTTCCTCGCCTCGGAAGCCTCCACCTTCTGCGCCAACGAGGCGGTGCAGATCCATGGCGGGTACGGCTACATCCTCGACAGCAAGGTCGCCCGCCTTTACCTGGACTCCAAGGTGCTCGAGATCGGTGAGGGCACGAACGAGATCCAGCAGATCGTGGTCGCTCGCAGCCTCGGGATCCGATGACCGAGACTGGAGGGGTCCGCCTGGACCGGGAGGGGCCGGTACCGGTGCTCGTCGTCGACCGGCCGGAGGCCGCCAACGCCCTGGATCTTGCGGTCCTGGACCTGATCGAAACCGCGCTCGCGGACCTGGAGGCCGATGCGACCTGCCGCTGCGTCGTGGTGACCGGCGGGGGCGACCGCGCCTTCTCGGCCGGTGGCGACATAGCCGAGATGCGCGACCTGCCGGCATCCGCTGGCCCGGCCTTCGTCGCCCGCGGCCAAGAGGTCCTCGGCCGGCTGGCCTCAAGCCGTCTGGTGAGCATCGCGGCTCTCAACGGGCACGCCCTCGGCGGGGGCGCCGAGCTGGCCCTCGCCTGTGACCTGCGCGTCGGCGCCGAAGAGGCGACCTTTGGCTTCCCCGAGGTCGGGGTGGGCCTCATCCCCGGCTGGGGCGGCACCCAGCGAGCCTTGCGCCTGGCCGGGCCTTCAGCGGCCAAGCTTGCGGTTCTCACCGGCCGCCGCCTCCCGATGGTCGAGGCGCACCGCCTCGGCCTGGTGGACATGGTGGTGGAGCGAGCGAAGGTGCTGGCGACGGCCCTCGAACTGGCGGCCGAGATAGCCGCCCGGAGCCCGTCTGCCGTGCTCGCGTCGAAACGCGCCATCGAGGGCGGCGCGGGCCTGCCGCTGCAGGACGGGCTGGCCCTTGAGGCTACCGCCTGGCTGGAGAACTTCGACACCGAGGACAGGGTCGAAGGGCTGACCGCCTTTCTCGAGCGCAGGGCGCCGCGCTGGAGTGGCCGGTGAGGGATCGCTGTTAGATGGCGTCCAAACGGCTCAATGTGGACGGTGGGGACGGCACGGTGATGCCTACTGCGACCCGCCACCGGCTGGACCTGCATCGGGCGATGCTCCGCATTCGTCGCTTCGAGGAGCGGGCGTCCGAGCTCTACCGTGACGGCGAAATCCCGGGGTTCCTGCACCTGTCGATCGGGCAGGAGGCGGTGGCGGCCGGCGTCTGCAGCAGACTCCGAACAGATGACGCCGTGGTCTCGACCCACCGGGGGCACGGTCACTGCCTGGCGAAGGGCGCTGACATGGCGGGTATGTTCGCCGAGCTCATGGGCCGCGAGTCCGGTACCTGCCATGGGCGCGGTGGCTCGATGCACATCGCCGAGCTGGGCGCCGGCGTATACGGGGCGAACGGCATCGTTGGAGCGGGCCTTCCGATCGCAACCGGTGCCGGCGCGGCCTTCCAGGTAACCGGAACCGACAGCGTTGTCGTCGCCTTCTTCGGTGAGGGAGCGGTCGCCCAGGGCGCCTTCCACGAGGCCCTCAACCTGGCGACGCTGTGGCGGCTGCCGGTCCTCTTCCTGTGCGAGAACAACGGTTTCGCGGAGTTCTCACGGCTCCAGCAGCAGCAGACCAGGGCGCCCGCCGACCGCGCCGCCGCCTACGGCCTCGACGGCCAGGTCGTCGATGGCAACGACGTGCTCGCCGTCGAGGCCGCGGTCGCCGCCATCCTGCCGGAGCTGCGCGCCGGCAACGGCCCGCGCTTCCTGGAGGCGCGCACGCTCCGCGCTGGCGGCCACTACGAGGGAGACCAGCAGCGCTACCGCAGCGAGCAGGAGCGGGCCGCCTGGCAGGCGGGCGACCCGATCGCCCGGTCGGCGGCGAGCATCGACCAGGCTGGGGGCGCAGGCGAGCTCGCTGGGCTCGCCAGGGAGGTGGAGGCCGAGATCGAAGCGGCGCTCGCGACGGCGCGGAGCGGGCCGGCGCCCGACCCGGCCGCGGTCACGTCCTACACGGTGCGCGACTTTGTCATCGATCCGCAGGCAGAGGATCCATCACCCTCGGGAGAACCCTTTCGCTATCTGGACGCCCTCCGCGAGGCGCTCGCCGACGAGCTCGAAGCCGATCCTAAGGTCTGGCTGGCCGGCGTCGACATCGCCGCCGGCGGCGGCGTCTTCGCGGTGACCAAAGGACTCGCCGATCGCTTCCCCAGCCGCGTCCGCGACACGCCGATCAGCGAGACGGCGGTGATGGGTCTCGGGGTGGGGGGAGGCCTGGCGGGCACCCGTCCGGTGGTCGAGCTGATGTACCTGGACTTCCTGGGGGTGTGCTTCGACCAGCTGCTGAACCAGGCGGCCAAGCTGCACTTCATGACCGGGGGGGCCGCCAGCGTCCCGATGGTGGTTCGCACCCAGTTCGGCGCCGGCCGCTCCTCCGGTCCGCAGCACTCGCAGAGCCTCGAGTCGCTGCTCGCCCAGGTGCCAGGGTTGAAGGTGGTGATGCCGTCGGAGCCGGCGGACGCCTACGGGCTGCTGCGGGCTGCGATCCGGGATCCGAACCCTGTCGTTTTCATCGAGAATCGGTTGCTCTACGGCCTCAAGGGGCCCCGGCCGAGGCCGGGCCACATGGTGCCCATCGGCTCGGCCGCGGTGCGCCGGGAGGGACGGCACGTGACCGTCGTCAGCTGGTCGCGGATGGTTCACGAGGCGCTGGCCGCAGCGGAGTCGGTCGAGGCCGACGGCATCGGGGTGGAGGTCATCGACCTGCGGAGCGTGGCGCCGATTGACTGGCCCACCATCGCCCGCTCGGTGGCCAAGACCGGCCGCCTGCTCGTCGCCCATGAGGCGGTGCTGACCTCGGGCATCGGCGCCGAGATCGCGGCGCGCGCCGCCGGCGAGATGTTCTGGGATCTCGACGCGCCGGTGGTGAGGGTAGCGCCGCCCTTCAGCCCGGTTCCCTACGCGCATGAGCTGGAAGAGGCGTGGCTCCCGGCAGCAGCTGAGATCGCCGAAGCCGTGCGCAGGTTGGCGGGCGCCTAGACCGTCCGATCTCCCTTACGGCTAGAGAAGGCAGCCGCCTACCACCACCTTCAGGCCCGCCGAATTCGTGCTCACCATTCAGCCGGTACCAGCAACTGGGTCCGCCGTCGCCGACGGTCCGCGCAGTATCGATCGCGACCGCAATGGATCTGCCGTCTCTTTGGAGACTCCGACTCCCTCGGCTACGCTTGGAAGCGTCTCACCTCAGGTACCGGCCCCGTCATGGGTGGAGGTGCCACCGTGGGCCATCCATTCGGTCACGACATGACTGCGGTCGCCAGGGTGCAGGGGGGTCAGATCGACGTCGGGGTCTGGAACGCCGACCATCACCCCGGCCAGCACCTCGGCGACGGCCGGCCCGTGCATGGTTCCATGCCCGGCGAAGCCCGCCATGACCCAGAGCCGCTCTTCGATCTGGCCGATCCAGGGATGGCCGTCCGTCGACATGTCGATCACGGCAGACGCCGTCTTCGTGATCGGCAGGTCCTGAAAGGTCGGCGCCCGGCGCTGAACAGCTGCCATGAAGTCCTGCAGGAAGTCAGAGGTGCCGTAATCCGGGGGCAGGCTGGCCAGATCGCGATCCACGATCACAGACAGGCCCTCGCCCTCGCGCTCCAACACCATCCCCGAATCCATGTCGATGGTGACCGGGAGCCGCAGCCCATGGGCCACGGGCCCCGTGAGCGCGTAGTAGGCGGTCTGAGGGTAGACGCCGAGGTCCACGCCGAATGGCCGCACCAGTTCGGGGGACCAGCAGCCCGCCGCCACCACGACCCGCTTGGCGCTGAGCGTGGTCGGCCCCACGACCTCCATCCCCTCCGAGGGCAGCGATCGGATCGCCTCGACCGGCCACTGCTCGACGATGTTCACACCCAGCTTCCGGGCTGCGCCGGCCAGCGCGGCCACGCCGTCGGTCGGAATAACGCGCCCATCCTCCGGCGTAAAGGAAGCACCGGCCACATCAGCGGTTTTCATCCACGGCGCCAGCTCGCTCAGCTGAGCCGGATCGAGAAGATGGACCGGCCCGGCGTGCAGTTGCCTTTGCAGTTCAGCAGCCTCTGCCAAGCGCTCGGCGATTCCGGGACGGGCCGTCACCACCAGATAGCCATCCTGCTGAAACCCGCAAGGGTGATCGAATCTCGACTCGACCGACTTCCAAAACTTTAAGCCGCGCTTGGATAGCTCAATCTCCAGGGCGGAACTGAACTGTTGCCGCACGCCGCCGAATGAGGAGCCCGTCGAGCCGCTCGCGAGTTGCGCTCGTTCGAGCAGCACGATGTCCGTCGCGCCCCTGGCCGCCAGGTAGTAGGCGAGGGCAACCCCTGCGATCCCCCCGCCCACGATCGCCGTGTCCGCGTGCCGAGGCGTCATTGGCAATTGCTCACATCAGAAACGGCGCGCGATCGCTCGCTGCCCACCACGCTATCAGCGTCCTCCAGGCTCCATGATATGGCCGCCGAGATCGAATAATGGGGCAGACCAGCTGGAAAGGCTGCACAAGCTCCGCCACCTGTCCTGAACTGCCCTGGGTTTGATCAAGGCTCAGGGGTGTGCGAATATGACGTCGAGTTCGAGGCGCAGCCGTCGTGGGCCGACGCCCGGTTTCTGAACGGGCTAGCCTCGGGCGCTGGTTGTGCTCTTCTCCGCCCTGTACTCCGCCCTCCGCCTGGTAGCCGAGCTGATCCAGTTCCAGACGGCAGAGAAGGCACCCGCCTACAACCACCTCCAGGCCCGCCGATCAGCCAATTTACTGACCGACAACCCGCAGGGCGCGATCGTGAATTGAGGGCCGCCGACGCAGCCCGGCAGGCAAAACGTTCATCGCCTCCGCCCGCCGTGGCGACAGCGCGGCCAGTTAGGCGTCAGTTCCCGATCCGGGCGCCGCTGAGTTCGTGCGGAAGCCAGAACCAGCGCAGGTGCTCGAAGTCGGCGCTCAGCTCCATCGGCTCCGGGGATTGGCGAGGGGCTTCGAGGATCTTTCGCGCCTCGATGAGGTAGCCGCCCAGGGCCGATTCCGGCTCCCGGTGCCGGTGGGCGGCTCGCGGCAATTTCTCATCCTGGTAGCGGATATCACGCAGGCTGAGCGGCGGTTCTGGCGGCCCATCCCGGTGCGTCCAGATCCCGGTGGCAGCGTCGAATCGGTAATCAGGCAGCAGCCGCCAACCCTCTGCCGCGACGAGGTCGACGGCGTCAAGGATGAAATCGAAGACGGCTTCCGAGATGAAATAGTTGAAGTTGACCCGAACCCAGCCTGGCTTGATCCCCTCGCAACCGCGACTTACCTCTCGCTCAAGCTCGTTCGACCTCTCCAGATCAATGTCCAGCAGGCGGAGTCCGTAGGGGCCGGCGCAGGAGCAGCCGCCGCGTGACTGAATACCGAAGAGGTCGTTGAGGATCGCGACGATGAAGTTGTGGTGGAGGTAGCGGCCCCGGTGCCTGACCACGAAGGAGACGATCGAGAGCCGATCCAGGTCGGGATTGCCCAGGATCTCGAGGTTTGGGTGGCTGCGCCAGCGTTCGATCGCCCGCCGGATGAAGGACTCCTCGCGGCGCCGGATCTCGGGCGCGCCGACCGCCTCTTTGAGCTGGAAGACCAGCCCGGCGCGGATCGACTCCACGATCGCCGGTGTCCCACCCTCCTCTCGATGTTCGATGTCGGTCAGGTACCAGTGCTCAGTCGAATTGACGAATTCGACCGTCCCTCCTCCGGGCATGCCCGGGACCCGGTTCTTGAACAGCTCGCGCCGAGCAGCCAGCACGCCCGGAGTTCCCGGGCCGCCGATGAACTTGTGGGGCGAGATGAAGACGGCGTCGAGGTATGGCTCCTCCGGTCCCAGGGCCGCCGAACCCATCCGGATCACGGTGTAGGGGGCGGCGGCGGCGAAGTCCCAGAAAGAGAGGGCTCCGTGGCGGTGCAGCAGCACCGCGATCGAACGCCAGTCGCTGATGATGCCCGTCACGTTCGAGGCGGCCGAGAAACTGCCGATCTTGAGTGGCCGGCCCTGGTAGTGGACCAGCTCGTCGGCCAGCTGAACATGGTCGATGTGACCGTCGTGATCCTCGTGGATCACCACCACGTCGGCGATCGACTCCCGCCAGGGCAGCTCGTTGGAGTGATGCTCGTAGGGACCGATGAAGACGACCGGGCGGTCGTCCTCCGGGATCAGCGACGAGAGCCGGTAGCGATCGTCGAGGTCCGCCGGCAGGCGAAGGTTGAGGTCGTCGATCAGGCGGTTGATGGCGGCCGTCGAGCCGGAGCCGACAAAGACGATGGCATGCTCGGGACCGGCCCCGACGGCGTCGCGGATGATCTCGCGTGCCTCTTCCCGGAAGCGGCCCGTCTGGAGCCCGGTGCCCGAGGACTCGGTGTGGGTGTTGGCATAGAGCGGCAGGACGACCTCACGGATGAAGTCCTCGATGAAGCTCAGCGATCGGCCGGAGGCCGTGTAGTCGGCGTAGGTCACACGGCGCGGGCCGAAGGGGCCCATCACCGCCTCGTCCTCGCCGATCATCGACGCTCGGATCCTCTCGATCAGGTCCAAATCAGGCCATGCCCATTGTCTACCAGTACGCCCGCCGGCATGCTTTCCGAGCGAACCCGTGACTCTGAAAGCCTGAGTCCCCCCGGCGAGCCGTCGGCGGCCCGCCATCTAACCTAAGCGCATGTTCAAGATCGAAGAGTTGCACGGCGTCCTGCCGGCGCTGGTGACCCCGTTGACCGAGGACGGGGCGCCGGACGAGCTCGCCATCGGACGGGTCGTCGAGCAGGCCCTTGCGGGCGGGGCCCACGGATTGTTGGCGCTGGGGTCGACCGGGGAGGGGGCTTCGCTCGACGAGCCGACCCGCCGCAAGACGCTTGCCGGGGTGGTGGGGGCCGCCGCGGGCCGGGTGCCGGTGATCTGCGGCGTCGCCCAGAGCCACCTGGCAGCCGCCTCAGCTGAGGTGAAGGCCGCAGCGGGGTTGGGGGCGGTCGCCGCCCTGGTCACGCCACCCTTCTATTACCCGATCGACCAGGCGACCGTGCTCGCCTTCTACCGCAGGCTCGCCGCCGAGAGTCCCCTGCCGATCTTGGTCTACAACATTCCCCAGTTCACCAAGGTGGTGATCGAACCGGCGACCCTCGCCGCGCTGGCGCGCGAGGGCGCGATCGCCGGCATCAAGGACTCCAGCCGCGACTTCGAGTACTTCGAGCGCGTCTGCCTCGCGACCCGCGATCTTCCCGCCTTCCGCATCTTCACCGGGAGCGACACCATGCTGATCGCGTCGCTGGTGATGGGAGGTGCGGGCACGATCTGCGCTGCGGCGAACATTGCACCCCAGTGGGTGGTGAGCCTGTATGACGCCGTCAAGCGAGGTGACCTGGATGCCGCCCGCCGCGGTCAGGACCTGCTGATCGAATTGGGACGGGCTGTCGGCGTGGGCGTTTTCCCGTCGGCCTTCAAGGCCGCCCTGCACCTTCAGGGTGTCTGCGACCCCTGGCCGGCGCCGCCCGTCGCGCCGCTGGACGAGGCATCGAAGGCGCGCCTCAAAGAACGACTGGCAGCCTTTGGGCTTCTTGCCGCCGTCCCCGGGGTGAGTGCCTGAACGAGGCCCAGAACTCGATGAGCGATGCCGGCGATCGGCGCTGACGGGTGCCTTCGGCCGCATTGCCGGGAGCAGGTCCGGCCCGGGCCGCCCTCGGTCAGCGGGCCAGGCCTTCAGTTCGCGGTCGGGCGAGGCCTGCTGAAGGCCCAGTCGCCAAGGGCGACCGCCGAAGCAACGCCCGCCACCACCGGGAGCAGCACCGCCGCCCCGGCAAGGCCGACGCCCTCTGCTATCGCCGCGAAGGTGGCGCTGCCGACGGCAACCCCGCCGTCGAAGGCGATCGACCAGGTGGCACTGGCCAGAGCCTGGCTGCTGGCGTCCGAGCGATCCAGCATCGCGACGTAGGCGGCGTTGGAGATGCCTCCCAACCCCACCCCGTAGAGGGTGGCGGCCGTCACCAGCGCCGCGCTCCCCGTCCAGCTGACGAGGACGAAACAGCCCGCGGCCAGGAGCACTGCCGAGGCCACCGAGACCGGCACCGAACCGAGCCGGTCGCAAAGCACCCCCGCCACCGGGCGCGAGATCGCGCGGGCGATGCCGAAGACCAAGAAGAGCAGCGGGGCCGCGGCAGCTCCGTCGGCCGCGACCAGTGCCGGACCGAAGGAGAGCAGCACGCCGTAGGTCATGGTCATGAGCACGATCGTCGCGGCGACTGGCAGCAGCGGAGGCAGGGCGCCGAAACGGATTCGAGGCGGCGTCACCGCAGGTGGCGGCGAACGACGGATCACCGACGCGAAGCCGCCGCCGGCCAGCACCGCCGGGATCGCACCCAGCAGGAAGGCCAGATTCGGACCCAGCGTCGACTGGATCATGAGACCCAGCGAGATGCCGAAGGTGGCCGGTAAGGAGACGGCGAGGCCATAGACGCCCAGGGCGCGTCCCCTGCCCGACGGTGCAGCATAGGCGGCGACCAGGTAGCTCGTGGTCACCACATCGACACCGAACGCGCCCCCACGCACCGCGGTCAGCGCCAAGAGCGCCGGGATCGAATCGGACGCCATCGCGTAGCCGAGCGTTGCCACGCCAATGACCAGCGCCCCGGCGGCGAGCAGGTACGCCATGCCAATCCGCGTGGCCAAGAACACGGTCAGGACCTCGCAGGCGACGGTCGCGGCGGAGAAGAAGGAGGTCGCCTCACCGACCTCGAGCTTTGACCCGCCCGAATGCGCCACTTGCACCGGCAGCAGGGCCTGGAACATTGCCAGGTTGGTGAAGACGGCCAGCGTGACCGCCAACACCAGAAAGGTCAGGGTGGAGCGTCGAAGCTCCGACCTCGCCGGGGTCGGTTCAGCCGCCCGCGCGCTCAATCGCCGCGGCGACGGTGGCCGGGGAGAGCGGCAACTCGTTGAGCTCGATCTTGAGAGGCTTGAGGGCGTCGATGATGGCGTTTGCGATCGCCGCCGGCGGCGAGATCGGGCCCGACTCGCCGACGCCCTTCACGCCCAGTGGATTGCGTGCGGATGGGATGCCTTCCAGGTGTTCTTGGACGATGTCGGGGACCTCGGCAGAGGTCGGCAGCAGGTAGTCGAGGAAGGTTGTCGCCCGGGGCTGTCCGCTCTCGTCGTACACGACATGCTCGTACAGCGTTGCACCGATGCCCTGAACCAGACCGCCCTCGATCTGACCCTCCACGATCAGTGGGTTGATGACGCGCCCGCAATCGTGCAGCATCACGATCTTCTTCAGGTCAACGACGCCGGTCTCGGCGTCCACCTCGACAATGGCTCCGACCACGCCGAAGCCCCAGGTCACCGTGGGCGGAACCCAGTAGAAGGTGTCGATGGTGCCCGCGTCCGTCCCCTCCGGGAGCCGGGCGCCGGGACCCGGGGTCGCCGAGCGGTAGATCTCCTTCAGGGTCACCGAGCGACCGGGAACGCCTACGGCTCGGACCTCGCCGCCGACGACCTCCAGATCGTCGGACGCCACTTCCAGCAACTCTCCGGCGAGGCCCTTGATGCGCTTTAGAAGCCGGTTTGAGCTCTCGATGATCGCGGCGCTGGCGGTGACCGCCGATCGGGATGCGAAGGTGCCCGCGCCGTAGGGCATCAGCGCGGTGTCTCCCGCCTTGAAGATGACAGCCTGCGGATCGATGCCGAACGCGTCGGCCACGACCTGGGACATGGTGGTCTCCAGACCCTGCCCGTGGGGCGCGCAGCCGGAGTAGACGACCACCCGGCCGTCGGCGTCGATCTGCAGCTGACCGCTCTCGAAGGGACCGACGCCGGTTCCCTCCACGTAGGTGCTGAGACCGATCCCCCGGTGCACGCCCCGCGTGCGCAGCTCCGACTGGGTGCGTCGGTGCTCGTCGTAACCGACGAGTTCCAGGAGCCGCTCGAAGGCGGCCGGGAATCCGGTCGCGTCGTAGACCACCTCCGTGCCGTCGCGGTAGGGCATGCCCATCCGGAAGGGCTGCTCGTCATCCCCGATTAGGTTGCGGCGGATCACGTCGGCAGGGTCCAGGTCCAGGTCCTGCGCGACCGCGTTGATGACGCGGTCCATCACGAAGGCCGCCTCCGGGCGCCCGGCGCCGCGGTAGGGCAGGTTGAACATCTTGTGGGTCAGGACGCACTCGCTGTCGATCGCGAAGTTGGGGATCTTGTACATGCTGCGGAAATGCGAGGCGACGTTGTAGGCGCTGCTCAGCGGGTAGGGGCAGGCCACGCCCGAGTCGAGGACGAAGCGGTCACGGATGGCGGTGATGCGGCCCAGGCCGTCGTAGGCGGCCTCCACGTGGTGGAGCTGGTCGCGGGCATGGCCGCTGGCGACCATGTGCTCGGCACGGTCCTCGACCCAGCGGACCGGGCGCTCCAGCAGCCGGCTGATATAGGTGACCAGGACCTCCTCGGGATAGACGTTGACCTTCACCCCGAACCCGCCGCCCATGTGGGGGATCCTGACCCGGATCAGGCGCTGGGGCACGCCGATCGAAGCGGCGATCGAGTTTCGCACCCACCACGGGATCTGGGTCGAGCTCCATACCGTCGTCTCCTCTCCGACCGTGGTGGCGAGCACGCCCCGGGTCTCCATCGGCGAAGCCATCACGCGCTGGCTGCGAACGGTCATCGCGAGCTTGTGCTCGGCCTCCGCCAGCGCTCGATCCGTGTCGCCGACCCGGATCCGGTATCGAGCCTGCACGTTGTTGGGCACGTTGTCGAAGACGACCGGGGCGCCAGGAAGCCGCGCCGCCTCGGGATCGAGGGCCGCCGGCAGCTCCTCGTAGTCCACCCGCACCAGCTCGGCGCCATCCTCCGCGTGATAGCGGTCGTCGGCAACGATGGCGGCGACCGCCTGGCCCACGTGGCGAACCTCGCCGTCGGCGAGCATCTCGATCGTCGCGGGGTAGATCTCGGGCTCGGCCGTCTCCAGCCCCGGGGGGGCGGCCTCCTGGTCGAGGACCAGCGAGTGAACCTTGCCGCGGATATCGGGGCCGGTGAAGACGGCGACGACGCCCGGCGCAGCAAGCGCCTCGGAGGTGTCGATGGCGGTGATTCGCGCGTGGGCCAGCGGGCTGCGCACGAAAGCGACCTCGAGCGTGCCGGGGAGGTCGAAGTCAGGCACGTAGGTGCCGGTGCCGGTGACGAGCGGAAGGTCCTCCTTCCGAGCGACACGCTGGCCGACCCAGGTCACGACGACGCCCCCTCGGTCTCCGCCATCATCTCCGCCGCCCGCTCCACCGCCTCGAAGATCTTCACGTAGCCAGTGCAGCGGCAGATGTTGCCACTGAGCTCGGTGCGCATGCTCTCGCGGTCGGGCCTGGGGTGTTCGCGCAGGTACTCGTGGGCAGAGAGGATGAAGCCCGGCGTGCAAAAGCCGCACTGAAGGCCGTGCATCTCGCTGAAGGCGCGCATCAGCAGATGCGGGTTCTCGGGGGTGCCGAGGCCCTCGATGGTCGTGATCTCCTGACCCTGGGCCTGCACCGCGAGCATCAGGCACGATCGCGCACTCGCCCCGTCGACCAGGACCGTGCAGGCGCCGCAGACGCCATGCTCGCAGCCGAGGTGGGTGCCGGTGAGCCCAAGCTTGCCGCGCAGGAAGTCCGCCAGAGTCGTGCGCTGTTCACAGCGCGCGACCCGGCTCTCGCCGTTGACTCGGAGCGTCACCTCCAGCTCATTCATCGTCTCGTCTCCTCCCTGGCGCGCCTTTCCGCGAGGTCGAGCGCTCGCCCTGCCAGCGTCTCCGCCAGCTTCCTTCGGTAACTCGCCGGAGCGTGGATGTCATCGACCGGGTGCACCTGGTCTGACACGGAGGCCGGGTCGGGGGTGGCTCGGATCGGAACGCTGTCGAATCCGCCCAGGGCCAGCCTGGCGTCGGCCACCTTCCCGTCGGGCCCGATGCTGACGACCGCGGCAGCGGCACCGATCGCGAAGTCCCCGTGTCGCCGCGCGACCTCGACAAAGGCGCTGCCTGCGCCGGCGGATGGCAGCGGAAACCGCGCCTCGACCACGAGCTCGCCGGGGCGGAGGTCGGTCGCGAAGAGGCCCTTGAAGAAGGCGCGTGCGGGAATTTGCCGCCTTGCCTCGAGGCTGGCGACCTCGATCGTCGCATCAAGGAGCACCGCCAGAGTGGGCCACTCCGCCGAGGGATCGGCATGGGCAAGGCTTCCCAAGACGGTGCCGCGGTTGCGAATCCCGACGTGGCCGATGAGCGGCATCGCATCCGCCAGCGCGCCGCAGCGGCGCAGAACCTCGACATCCCGCTCGATGTCGCGCTGGCGGCAAAGAGCCCCCACCACCAGCGTGTCGCCCTCCAGCCGGTGATAGGCCAAAGCCTCGATGCGGTTGAGATCGACCAGGGCCTCCGGGCGCGCGAGTCGGAGGTTGAGCATCGGAAACAAGCTCTGGCCGCCTGCGAGCGGCCGCGCGCCCTCACCGATGGAGGCCAGCAGCTGGAGTGCCTCAGTTAGCTCGGTCGGCGCATGGTACTCGAAGGACGCCGGTTTCATCGCATCGCCTCCTGCGCCTTTTGGGGATCGGTGATGGGTGGGGTCCGGTCGGCGCGGCGCATCCGGGCGCTCAGCTGCGGCGAGGCGCCGAAGGCCCAGATGACCCGCGCCCGCACGGCGCTGAGCGGATTCGGCCAGTACTTGGTCATCTGGTCGTAGTACCGCGCCCACTTCTGGGTGGCCTCGGTCGTGTCGCGCACCGAGCGCTCCCATCCCGCCAGCGCGGTCGGGACGTCTGTCGCCTCCTCGAGGAAGGTGACCAGCGAGCGCGCGTTTGACATCGCGAGGTTGCTTCCCTGGCCGAGCGTCGGCGGCAGCGCGTGGGCGGCATCGCCCAAGAGCGCGACCTTGCCCTTCGACCAGGCGTGTGCGCGCACCCAGCTGTAGTAGGCCTTGAACGGCTCCGACCGGCGCAGCAGCTGGAACACGTCATGCAGTTGGGGAAAGTGGTCGCTCCACGACTCGACGTTGATGGGCACCTCCGACCCGGGCAGGTCGCCTTGCGGACAGGCCATGTAACAGTAGGTGTGGTCAGGCCCGCAGGCGGCGAGAGCGATCCGGCGCCGGCGCGACCAGTATTCGGTCGACATGGGGTCCGGTGCCAGGTCCCGACCGGGGAGAAGGAACCGGATCGAGGTGGTGGGTAGCCGGCGCTCGACCTTGGTCAGGCCGAGGGAGCCACGGACGGCGGAGCGGTGGCCGTCGGCACCGATCACGAGGTCTCCCTCGTATTCCGCCCCGTCCTCACCGACGAGGACACCCTCGGGCCTTGCCGACTTGATCGCCGACTGCGTCCGCACCTCCACGCCGAGCCGGCGAGCCGCCTTTTGGAGGACCTCGATCGGGGCCTGCCGGGGGAAGCTCCAGCGTCTCGTGTTGGGTCCGGACAGGTCGCGCTCCTGCATCACCCGGCCTTTGTAGTCGACCATGCGGTCTCGAAGCAGCCGCTCTCCAGTGGGCGCCAGGTCCTCCATCAGGCCAGCCTCCTCCAGCACGACCAGGCCATTGCTGTGGAGGAAGATCCCCGCTCCTATCTCGCGCAGTACCTCTGAGCGCTCGTGAACGGTGACGTCCCAGCCTCGCTTTGCGAGCAGGGTGGCAATCATCAGGCCGGCGTAGCCGGCGCCGGCGATCTGAGCGCGCTTCCCGGCGGTCAAAGCGCCACCTTCGACAGCCGGACCAGATTCTCCGCTGACTCCACGGCCGCCACCGCGCTCCGCTCCAGATGCTCCACCAGAGCGGCGGCGGCGGCGGCGGGGTCGCCCCGGCGACAGGCGGCGAGGATCGCGTCATGATCAGCCACCGCGCTCTCGGCGATGGCGTCCACCTGGTAGGCCCGCTCGACGTAATAGGAGACGGCGGATCGCAGCCGATCGATCAACTCGAGGAGTCGCGGCATCCGGGCGGCGTGGTAGAGCCGTGCGTGGAATTGGCGGTTGAACTCGACCCGGTCGGCGCTGTTGTGTGCATCCAGCATCTGCCGATTGAGGCGGCGGAGATGGACGTAATCGGCCGCGGTCAGGTTGGCGATCGCCTCGCTCACGGCGACGGATTCGAGGGCCTTGCGAATCTCGTAGATCTCACGGATCTCGGCCGACGACGGCCGCGCCACGACCGCGCCGCGGTTGGGGTCGATTCGCACGAAGCCCTGAGCGACGAGGACCTGGAAAGCCTCGCGGACTGGGGTGGTGCTGATCGAGAAGAGTTCGGCCACCTCCCGCTGCGAGATTCGCTGCCCGGGGACCATCAGACCCCGTTCGATCCGGGTCCGAACCAGCTCCGCGATCTGTTCAGCTGCCCGCCGCACCAAGCAGATGGTATGCGATTTCGTACACCGACGACTGCCAGCCCTAGACTCCTCCCCCGTCCACGGAGGGCCTTCGCCCGCGGTGGCACAATCACCTCGAGTGACCGCTGCCACGACTCTCGTTCTGGTCCACGGCGCCTGGCACGGCGGTTGGTGCTGGTCCCGTGTTGAGGCCCGGATTTTCGCCTCTGGTGCGGACTCTCGCTCCGTCACCTTGACGGGCCTGGGCGAGCGAGCCCATCTGATCTCGCCCGAAATCAGCTTGGAAACGCATATCGATGATGTCGTCGGGTTGGTGGAGTCTGAGGAGCTCGAGCGCGTGGTCATCGTCGGCCACAGCTATTCCGGCATCTTCCTCGGCGGTGTGGCAGAACAGCTGGGAGACCGGGTGAAGGGGCTCGTCTACCTCGACGCTCTGGTGCCGAACCGCGGCGACAGCGCCCTCGAGCTGTACCCGCGGGAGGTGGCGGCCACCCTCGAGGATGCGGCCAAGGGAGCGGGAGGCTGGCGGATCCCGCCCTGGCCGGCGGCCAGCTTCGGCATCAGCGAGCCGGCCGACTGCGAGTGGGTGGATCGCAGGCTCACCGATCATCCCTTCCGGACGCTGGCCGAGGCCGGCGGCGTCCCGCCACCGGCGGGACCCGAGCGGACCTACATCTTCTGCGCCGACCGGAGGCGCGAGAGCTACGTCCGCTTCGCGAAGGCGGCCCGCAAGGATCCTGGCTGGGAATACCTCGAGCTCAGCTGCGGCCACGATGCGATGGTGATCCTCCCCCAAGCCCTGGCCGAGATCCTGGTCCGGGCCGCCCGGCGTTAGGGGATCTCGAGCGGTAGCACCGCCCCGTCCCGGAGCCGGTGATAGCCGTCGGCCGCGATCCGCAGGTGGGGGATCGCAGGCGAGGTGAGAAAGTCGATGGTGGTCAAGGGGTCCGGCATCCGGCAGCCGAGGCTCCGAAGCGCGGCATTCACCGCGTCGACGTCCAGGGCGACGCCATCGGCGCCGGAGTCGCTCAGCAGGCCCGCCACCGGCGCCCGCCAGCTGGCTCGCTCGCGCCCCCCGCTGACGACGGTGACGCCACCCTGCATGTCCAGCACCCGGTGCGCGGCAAAGGACATGTCCTCCGCGCTGTCGCCGATGACGAGCATGGCGACGCTCTCCGAGCCGGTGGTCGCAGCGAGCCCACCCTGGAAGCCGAGACCGAGCACGAGCCCTCTGAACGCGCGCCGGCCACCGATGCGGTCGATCGCCACAGCCAGGAGGGCGCCCTCCCCGTCGGTCTCCACCTCCCGGGTCACCAGCGGCGACTCCGGCAGGATGGCCATCGCCCGGTGGCGTCCGGCCGCGGGTCGATGGAACAGACCCGGGCCAAGAGGAATCGCCGGCGGGATCCAGTCGAGGGAGTGGAGATCGCCGGCCGGCGCGGCCACCGACCGGGTCCCGGAGCTGAGCACCATCGACGGTGCAGTGAAAGTCTCGTCGGGGTAGACGGCGAGGTCGGCGACCGACCCCGGGGCGAGGGTGCCCAGCCAGGGCGCGAGACCGAAGCGGGTGGCGGGGACCAGGGTGGCCATCCGCAGCGCGCTCGGCACCGGGAGCCCGGTGCCGGCGGCCATCGCCACCAGCTGGTTGAGCGAGCGCCCGGCGACCAGGTCGCCCGGGCCCACCCCGTCGGTGCAGAGGGCGACCCGGCCAGGAGCGGGACCGTCGGCCCAGAGGTCGGCCAGCGCATCGAGGTCCTGGCGGGTCGTCCCGTTGCGCAAGTAGACGTGGAGACCGAGCTCGAGCCGGCGGTGGACCTCGTCGGGCGTTGTCGGTTCGTGGTCGGAGCCGACGCCGAGGGCGACAAGCTCGCGGAGCCGCTCGGGCCGGGCGCCGGCGCCGTGGCCCTCCACCGCGAGGCCACGGGCGACCGCCGCCGCAATCAGCGCATGAGAGCGCTTGTGGCCCCGAAGCAGCTCAGCCCAATAGGCCTCGCCCACCCCGACCACGAGCGGATCGTCGATTAGGGGCAGCCACTCCTCTGGAGGCCCCAGACGGGCCTCCTGGTCGGGGTCGAAGCCGATCATCGGTGAGAGGGTCATCAAGATCCTTCCCGGCGCGCGCCGGGCCTCGGCCAGCATGAGGCGCACGGCGGCGGCACCGGCGATGTAGCCCACCTCGGCGGTCTCGAGGATCGTCGTGGTGACGCCGGCCGCCAGTTGGAGCCTGGCCGTCTCCCGAATGAAGAGGCGGGCCAGGTGGGTGTGGGGCTCGATCAGCCCCGGCGTCACAAGGCCGCCGCGGGCGTCGAAGACCTCGGTCTGGGGACCCGCTCGATCTTCCAGCGCGGGGCCGACGGCGGCGATCCGACCGCCGGCGATGGCGATCGAGCAACCGTCGAGGATCCGCTCCGCCTCGACGTCCACCACCCGGCCGCCGGCGATGACGAGGTCCGCCGGAGCCCGGCCGCCAGCCACCTCGCGCAGCCGCGCCGACTCCGCCGCGGATGGTCCGAGGAAGATCACCGGGCGGGGGTCGCCGGCGTCAATCGGCTGGCGAGGCTTCGTAGCCGCCGGTCGCGGTGTGTCTCTCGGTGCCGGTGAGGGCCGGCCAGAAGACACACACCAGCTGCAGGTCGGTGTGCGCTCGAACGAGGTGGCGATCGTGCTTGTCGAGGGCGTACATGACGCCCGGCCGCAACGGATGCACCTCGTTGGTGGCTAGGTCGACGACCTCGCCCTCACCGCCGACGCAGAGGTTCCCCTCGACGTGGTTGGTGTATTCGAGGTGGAGCTCGGAGCCGGCAGAGAGCTCGGTCCAGTGGAAGGAGAAGCTCATGCCGTCATCCTTCCGCAGGAGCCGCCGGCTCCGCCAACCGTCGCCCCGCACGTCGCGCTCGGTCCCCTCGATTTCGCCGATCGATCTGATGATCATGCGCAGAGATTAGGCGAGCTTCCCCGGCCGTGAAAGCCGGCGGCCCTCCCGCAGCGCCTTGGTCGCCGCGCGGTCCACCCCGTCCTCGGCGTCGAGGACGACTCCGTAGTCGCGCAAAGCACCCTCCCGGGACACATAGCCGCCGGCGACGTCGGCCTCCACGCGTTCCACCTCCCGTTCCAGCGGATCTCCGTACCCACCTCCACCCGGCAGGCCGATCACGATCTCGTCACCGGGCTCGACCCACACAGTCTGCTTTGGATTGGGGACCTGATCGGCGCCGAGCCGGTAGTAGCCCGGGGCGCCGTCTCGGCCCCCGAGAAGACCGCGAGCCGGGTAACGAACCCGGTCGAAGAAGGGCGAGAACCGATAGGGCCGGTCGGCGCCGATCCCGCGGATGACCAGCTCGTGGCCGAGACCGCCGCGCTGCCGGCCTGGACCGGCGGAATCGGTGCGCAATTCGCGCTTGACGAACATGAGGGGAGAGCGCGCCTCCACCACCTCCACCGGCGTGCCGCTTACGCCCGACGGAAAGGCGGTGCTCGACAACCCGTCCTTGGTCGGCCGGGCGCCCATCCCGCCGGAGTTGAAGAAGAGCATCGTGAAGGGCCTGCCGCCGCCCGAGGTCCCGTTGAACTGGACGTTCCAGAGGTTGGCGGACCCCTCGGCGAGGACGCGGTCGGGCACCGCGCCGGCGAGGGCGCCATGGACCGCCAGGGGCAGGAACTGGCCGATTATGTGACGCCCGGCGACCGGGGCCGGCGGCTGGCAGTTGAGGATCGACCCGATGGGGGCGGTGATCTTCACCGGCCGGAAGCTGCCCTCGTTGTTGGGCACGTCGGGGACCAGGGCGGACTTGACGCCGAAGGTCGTGTAGGCCTCGGTGTAGTTCATCACCACGTTGATCCCGCGATCGCTGGCGGCCGAAGTCCCCGCGTAGTCGATCGTCATCTGCTCGCCGGCGACCGTCACCGCGACCGCGATCGTCACCGGCCGGTCGTAGCCGTCAACCGTCATCCGGTAGGTGTAGATGCCGTCGGACAGGGCGCCGATGGCCGCCCGCATGGCCGCCTCCGAACGGCCGATCACCTCGTCGGCGAGGGGGACGATGCTCTCCAGGCTGAACTCGGCCATGAACTCCAGCAGCCGGCGACCGCCGACCTCGTTGGCGGCGGTCATGGCGAAGAGGTCGCCGGTGACCTCCTCGGGCGCGCGCACGTTGGCCCGCAGCAGCTTGAAGAGCTCCTGGTTCGGCCGGCCGGAGTCGAAGAGCTTGGTGAGAGGGATGAAGAGGCCTTCCTCGAAGACCTCGCGGGCGTCGGCCGAGAAGGGCCTTCCGCCGATGTCGGCCATGTGGCAGATGTTCCCGAAGAAGGCGACCAGCCGGCCCTCGCGGAAGATCGGGGTCACCACCGTCACGTCGTGGAGGTGGCCCGAGGTGTGCCAGGGGTCGTTGGTCACCAGCACGTCACCCGGCGCCAGGGCCTCCTCGGGGTAGGACTGGAGGCAGAACTCGACGCAGCGGGCCATCGAGTTGATGTGACCGGGGGTGCCGGTCACCGCCTGGGCGATCATCCAGCCGCGGGGGTCGAAGGCGCAGGCCGAGATATCCCCGGCCTCGGCGACGGACGGACTGAAGGCGGTCCGGATCAGCGATGCCGCCTGTTCGTTGACGACGCCGATGAGCCGGCTCCAGAAGATCTCCAGGGTGAGCGGGTCAATCGCCAAGGCGGATCACCAAGTTGAGCAGGCCGTCGACCTCGAGCTCGCCGCCGGGGCCGACGATGGTGGTGGACTCCTTCTCCTCCACCACCAGCGGCCCGGCCAGACGGCACCCGGGCGCCAGCGACGAGCGCCGGTAGATCGGCGTCGGCACCAGCCCGCCGTCGTCGCGCCAGTACACCCGCCGCTCGGCCCTGGGGGTGGGTGGGCCGCCGGCGGGTCCGCGCGGCGGCTCCAGCCGCAACTCCGGCCGCGGGCCCGAGGCGACCAGCCGCCAGGCGAAGACCTCGACCTCCACTCCCGGCGGCGTCCGGCCGTAAAGCCCCTCGTAGGCCGCCCGGAAGGACTCGGCGACGGCGGCGGCAGGTGACTCCCCGGGCGGCCAGGGCGGCAGCTCCACCCGGGTCTGATGCGCCTGGCCAGCCAGGCGGAGGTCGGCCGAGCGCCGGAACCCGACCTCGGTGGCAGCCACGCCCGCCGCGGCCAGAACCTTGCGGCCCTCCTCCTCCATCTCGGAGTAGGCGCGGTCCACGCCCCGCCAGTCAACCGCACCAAGCCGGCTGAACCCGCTCCGGACCAACTCCACCGCCAGGGGCGCCAAGAGGAAGCCGATGGTGGACCCGACGCCGGCGGCCGCCGGCACCAGGACCTCGGGTGTTCCCAGCAGCCGGGCGACGTGGAATGCGTGCACGGGGCCGGCTCCACCGAAGGCGACGAGAGGAAGCGTCCGGGCGTCCTTCCCGCGCTCGACGGCGTGGATGCGGGCAGCGCCCGCCATGTTCTCGTTGACGACCTGGTGCACCGCCCAGGCCGCCTCCAGCGTAGTGAGCCCCAGCGGGCCGGCCAGCCGGGACTCGATCGCGGTCGAGGCCGCTGCGCGGTCGAGCCGCATCCGGCCACCGAGGAAGTAGTCGGGGTCCAGGTAGCCGAGCAGGAGGTCGGCGTCGGTGACCGTCGGCTCGTTACCGCCCAGCCCGTAGCAGGCCGGGCCCGGGGCGGCCCCGGCGCTGTCGGGGCCGACCTTGACCAGCCCGAAGCGATCGAGGCGGGCGATCGACCCGCCGCCGGCTCCGATCTCGACCATCTCCACGGTCGGCACCCGGATCGGCAGCCCGCTTCCCTTTTTGAAGCGGTAGACGCGGTCAACTTCCGCCTCGGTGGTGATCAGGGGCCGCCCGCCCTCGACGACGCAGGCCTTGGCGGTCGTGCCGCCCATGTCGAAGGAGAGCAGGTCGAGGCGGCCCGAGCGCGCCCCGAGGTCCGCCGCGGCCAGCGCCCCGGCGGCGGGACCGGATTCGATCATCCGCACCGGGTTGAGCCGGGCCGTCTCGACCGACGCCACCGCGCCCGAGGAGAGCATCACCAGCAGCCGGGCGGCGGACCCGGAGGCCCGGAGCCGCTCCTCGATCACGTCGAGGTAGCGCTCGACCAGGCGCCTCACATAGACGTTGACCAGGGTCGTCGAGGTCCGCTCGTACTCCCGGATCTCGCCGGCCACCTCGGCTGAGATCGAGACCGGGACACCCGGCAGCTCCGATTCCAGGATCTCCCGCGCGGCTTGTTCGTGGGCCGGGTTGCGGTAGCTGTGGAGGAAGCAGACCGCGACCGCCTTGGCGCCGGCGGCCGCGGCCTGGCGCGCCGCCGCCCGGACCCCGGCTTGGTCAAGCGGGGCATGGACACTGCCGTCGGCCAGCAGCCGTTCGTCCACCTCGAAGCGCAGGCGCCGGGGGGCGATCGGCCGCGGCAGGTCCAAGAACAGGTCGTACATGTCGTAACGGTGCTCGCGAGCGATCTCGACCACGTCGCGAAAGCCCCGGGTGGTCAGGAGTGCCGTCGGGTCTCCCTTGCGCTCGAGGATGGCGTTGGTGACCAGGGTCGTCCCATGGACCATCGTCGCCACCTCGGCGCCACTCGCCCCAGCCTGCTCCAAGATCTCGCGGAGGCCGCGCTCGACGCCCTCCGCCGGCTCCGCCGGGGTGGAGAGCGTCTTGCCGAACCAGGCCTGGCCGGTGGCGGGGTCGGAGACGAGCAGGTCCGTGAAGGTCCCCCCGATGTCGATCCCCACCCGGAGCCGTCGTGCTGGGGCCACCGACAACGCTGTGGCTACTTCACGAAGAGCTGCCGGGGGAAGTCCGCGAGCAGCTCGTGTCCGTCTTCGGTGACCCACCGCCCGGCGTCGTGAACCCGGCCTCGGTTAGCCCGCGAGCTCCCTCCCATGCCAGTCGTGATCTTGGAGTAGGCGGCCTCGCTCTCCTTGACCAGCTGAGTGTCGGGTCGCGACAGCGGTGCGCCCATGGATTCGCTTCTCCTCAACCACGGCATTGGAGCCGGTGGGCGGAGACTACCAGCAAGCCTAGATCTTCTTGGAATCGGGCACCTCGTTGTGCGCCCTGGGCCAGCGGAACACATCGCTGGTCGCCAGTTGGCCGCCGGTGACATAGAGGACGTTGCCAGAAACCCACTCCGCTTCGTCGGAGCAGAGGTAGACAGCGGCGGCGGCCACGTCATCGGGCTTGCCGAGGCGGTTGATCGGATAGAAGGAGGCGCGATCCAGCCGCTGCTCGGGTGACGCCAGCCAGGGAGCGGTGAGCGCGGTCTCGACGACCCCGGGGGCGATTGCGTTGACGCGGACTCGGTCCTTGCCGACCTCGTACCCGAGCACCTGGGTGATGTTGACCAGCGCCGCCTTTGCCGACCCATAGAGGGCCTCTGTGGGCGCAGGGAAAACGGCGTCAATGGAGACGATGTTGAGGATCGCACCCCCCGAACCCTGTGCGGCCATCTGCTTGGCGGCCGCGATGGCTGTGAAGGCCGGCGACCGCAGGTTGAGGGCGAACATCGCGTCGAAGGCCTGCGGCGTCGCCTCGGCCAGCGGACCGGCAGCGCCCGGCAGGTCGACGAAGCCTCCGGCATTGTTGACCAGGATGTGCAGAGCGCCCATGGTCTTGATGGCGACGGCCACCATCTCCTGAGCGGCCTGCAGGTCCCCCATGTCCGTCGGGATGGTGTGCGCCTCGCGTCCGAGGGCACGGATCTCACCCGCCACCGACTCCAGCTGGTCCCGGCTGCGCGCGGCAATGGCGACGTCCGCGCCCTGCCGCGCGAAGGCCAACGCGATGGCCCTGCCGATGCCCCGCCCACCGCCGGTGACCAGGGCTTTCTTACCTTGGTACGAGAACATTTTGAGACCTCCCTGATCAGCCCGTCGAGCGGACATGGGCGCCGACCATCGTAGGACCATGACCCCCAGCGACGTCGCGGCAGGTCATCGCGGCCTACTAAGGAGTCACGAACACTGATAAGACCACACCCTTGTTAGCTGATAGGCATCCGCCCTCATTCTGAGTGCCCGGCGAGATCCGCCACCCCCACCAGCGGGATCAATTGGGGCGGATTCCAGAAGTGTGTCGCCCCATGCGGCACGACGGGCGACCTCTCCACCAGGCTGCTGGCCGGGCGCCCGTTGATCGAGGCGAGCACGGCGCAGGGGGGCAAAGCTGGTCCAGGCGCCGGAAGGTGTCGACGCGTGGGAGCGCCGCCTCCGCCTGCTCCTCGCTGATAAGGCCGTGTTGCTGGAAGAGCCGGAGGCTCAGGGCCGGCTGCTCCACCGCGAGCTGAAGGCTCGCCCCCCAGCGGCCGATCATGGTGGCGGGAACGCCTGCCACCGCGAAGACCGGGGCCTTGCCCTGGCCGATCAGGCCGTTCCCGACGACCGCCGCCCTGTTCACCCCGGACGGGACCATCCCCATCTCCTGCACGGAATTTGCGGCAGTGCTGCCACGCACCGGCAATACTGGGGCATCGCTGAGCCCAGACCGGAGTCGCTGGCGAACCGCCTGCTGGCTGCTCGCGCCAGCGGCGAGCCCATCGAGCTCCTGACCGAGACGGAAGCCTTCGGTGAGGAGCTCGCCTATGCCGTGCAGGACCTGGTGGTGCAGGGCCTCTGCGCCGGCGGGAAGGATAGCCGGGTTGGCTACAAGATCGCGATGACGAGTCCCGAGACCATGGCCCTGGCAAACGCGCGGGAGCCCGCCTATGGGGTCCTCACCAGGTCCATGGTGCTGGCCAGCCCGGCCATAATCGCCCTCAGCGACCTCTATCAACCCCGCCTGGAGGCCGAGCTGGTCTTCCTCATCGACGCGGACCTCCCGCCGGCAGCGGGCCCCGACGAGATCGTCCGCGCAGCCCGGGTGGCGGCGGGCCTGGAGATCCCGAGCGCCCGCTACCGGGACTGGTTCGGCCGCATGCCCATCCCCGACTTGGTCAGCGACGACACCGCCGCGGGCCGGCTCGTGGTGGCCGGGGGCGCCGTTCCCGCCGATGGCCTGGCCCTCGACCGTATCGAGATGCGGCTCCGTCACGAAGGTCGCGAGGTGCAGCACGGCCTCTCCTCGGTCGTGCTTGGCAGCCCGATCCTTGCCGTTGCCTGGCTAACCCGCGCCCTCGCCGCCCGCGGAAGATCGCTCAGAGCCGGCGAGCTGGTCTCGTCGGGCACCTTCGGCCTGCCGCTGCCGGCAGCGTCTGGGCGCTGGGAGGCCGGCTTCTCCGGTATCGGTTCCGCCAGCGCCGTCTTCCGGTAGCTGCCCCCTTCGCGCCGTTCCGCCTCCCGCGGGCCGACGCCGCCGGCCGGCCAATCTCGCGGCGGCCAGCGCGAGGTGGCCACGTCCGGCTGGGCCCTAGACCATCGTGTAGCCGCCGCTCACCGAGAGCGTCTGGCCGGTGATGTAGGAGGCGCGGTCGGAGGCGAGCAGCAGCACCGTGGGAACGATGTCGTCCGGCGTGCCGAGACGGCGCAGCGGGTAGCGCTTGGCCACCCGCTCCAGCACCTCGGGCGGGAACTGGCTGCCCTGGTCGCCGGCCCAGATCGAGTGCTCGCCGGAAGTCTCCGGCCGGCCGGGGGTGAACCCGGGCGAG
This sequence comes from Candidatus Dormiibacterota bacterium, assembly GCA_035535055.1. Taxonomy (GTDB): domain Bacteria; phylum Chloroflexota; class Dormibacteria; order Dormibacterales; family Dormibacteraceae; genus UBA6019. The sequence goes on from DATLQT010000107.1 coordinate 32,629, forward strand.
ACCACGTTCAGGGTGATGTTGTGCTTGCCCACCTCGCGGGCGAGCGCCTTGGTCATGGCCATGACCGCGGCCTTGGCGCCTGAATGGACCACCTCGCGCCACTCGCCGATGCGGCCGGCGTCGGAGCCTATGGAGACGATTCGCCCGTAGCCCTGCGGGATCATCCGCTCCAGGACCGCCCGGGTGCAGTGGAGGAAGCTCCAGAGCTCGGTGGCGAGGATGCGCTCCCACTCGGCCGGTGACTGCTCCATGAAGAGACGGTCGACCGCCCAACCCGCGTTGTTGACCAGCACATCGACGCGTCCGCTCTCCTCCTGCGCCCGGGCCACCAGCGCCTTCACTGCGTCCGGGTCCGTCACGTCCGTCCGCTGCACGCGCACGTTCGCGGACGCCTCACTGGCGACCCGAGCCGCCTGGGCCTCGTCGATGTCGGCGAGGTAGACGGTCGCCCCCTCGCCGGCGAAGCCGAGCACGATCTCGCGCCCGATGTTCGATGCGCCGCCGGTCACGATCACGGTCCGCCCTTCGAGGCCAAGGTCCATCTTCAGATCCCTCCTTCCAGATGCCGGTGGGCCCGGCTCACAGCCTCGCCCACCGCCTCTCTCACCAGTGCCACCACCACCCGCCGCCGGTAGGCCGCCGAGGCGCGCAGGTCGTCGATCGGATGGCAGCCGGCGGCCGCCGCCTCGCCGCACTCGCGGAGCAGCTCGGGCGTGGGCTCCCGGCCTTCGAGCAGGGCAGCCGCCTCGGACGCGGTCTCCACGGTCGGGCCCACCGCGCCCAGGGCAAGCCGGGCCCGCTCCAGGGTGCGCCCGTCGGGGGCGAGGCGGACCAGGGCCGCCACCCCCACGAAGGCAAGGTCCATGCTCGCGCGCACGGTGAAGCGGCGGTAGCAGCTGCCCTCGCGCTCGCCGAGCCGCCTGACCTCGAGCCACTCCAGGAACTCCCCCGGCAGGAGCGCGTTGTGGCCCGGGCCGAGCTGGAGGTCTGTGAGCGGAAGCGACCGCGTTGTCACGCCCCGGCGCAGCACGGCCTCGGCGGCGTGCACGACCAGGGCCGGCAGGCTGTCGGCCGCGGGTGACGCGTTGCAGACGTTGCCCGCGAGCGTCGCCCGGGTCCGGATTTGAACCGACCCGATCAGCTCCGCCGCCTCCGCCACCGCGGGCGCGCCCCTCCTCACCTCGGGAGCGGCGGCGACCCGGTGGGCCGAGGCCGCGCCGCCGATCTGCAGGGCCGGCCGCGAGCTGCGGACATCGCGTAGGGCCCTGACGGCCGGCGTCCAGGCGAGAGCGGGCAGCCGCCCGTCCCCCTGGAGCGCCCGGATTAGGAGGTCGGTCCCGCCGGCGTACGGCACCCGGCCGGCCTGAACCGCGGCGGCGAGCTCTTCGACCGTGCCCGGGCAGAGCACGTCGGCCCGCTCCAGCTGGAAGAATGCCCAGTCCGACTGCGCCCGCACGTCAGCGGACCCCTGTTGCCGCCGCGGAGAGGGCCGCCAGGACCGGCTCCGGTGTCATCGGCAGCCGGCGGAGCCGCGCCCCGGTCGCGTCGTGGATGGCATTGGCGACGCAGGCGGCGACCGGAATGATCGGCGGCTCGGCGAGCGACTTCGCGCCGAGCGGGCCGCCCGGGTCAAAGGTCTCGCTGAAGAAGACGTCCACCGGCACGCTGTCCAGCGTCGTGGGGATGCGGTAGTCGAGGAAACCCGGGTTCAGCATGCGGCCGTCAGCCCCTCGGAGGCTCTCCTCGAAGAGCGCGTGGCCGAGGCCCTGCAGCACCCCGCCCACCACCTGCCCCTCCGCTCCGACGCGGTCCAAAATCGTGCCGGCGTCGTGCGCCGCCCAGTAGCGCAGCACGCGGACACGCCCGGTCCAGGTGTCGACCTGGACCTTGCAGCCATGCACCCCGAAGGTGTAGGCGGGGGAGCGGTTGCCGTAGCCGCTGTCATCGGGTATCTCGACGTCCTCCGGCACGAACTCGCCCGACGCCCGCAGCTCGTGGAGACGTCCCCGAGATTCAAGCTCGCGAGCAAGGTCTGCCAGGCCGGCCTCGGGCACCTCTAGCTCCGCGGCCAGCTGGTCCGCGCGCTCCCGCAGCGCCCGCCCGGCGAGGAGGCAGGCGTTGCCGGCGAAGTAGGTGGTCCGGGAGGCGTAGGAGCCCAGGCCGTCCGGCCCGTGCTCGGTGTCCCCGAGCACGACCTCGATCTGGGCGGCTTCGATGCCGAGGACTCGCGCCGCCAGGTCGGCCAGCATCCGGTTGGTCCCCGTGCCGACGTCCACCTCGGAGGAGAAGAGGGTGACCCGGCCATCCGGGGCCACCCGCAGGGTCACCTCGGCGAAATCCTTGGGGACGCGACCGCGGTTGCTCGTCACGTGCATGCCCGGCGCCACGCCATAGCCGGTCCGGTGCCGGTCCGGATCCTCGACCGGGACCCGGAGGGCGCGGTCGGCGGCGATCTCCCCGCTCACCCACGTGAGGCACTGGTCGAAGCCGCTGCTGGTGACCCGCCAGCCGTGCACCGTCGTCTCGCCATCCGCGACCGCGTTGCGGCGCCTCATCTCGAAAGGATCAAGTCCCAGGCGGCGCGCCAGCTCGTCCACCAGCTGCTCCTGCGCGAAGGCGGCCTCGGGGTCGCCGAAGCCCCGGTAGCACTCGGTGGGCGCGGTGTTCGTGTAGACGAGCCGGCCGGAGTCGCGCACCGCGCGATACCGATAGAGATTGTCCATGCGCGTCATGGCGGCCAGCAGGACCGACGGTCCGTGGCCGCTGCTGGCACCGTTGTTGGCCAGGACGTCGGCCTCCTTTACCAGCAGCCGTCCGGCGCGGTCGGCGCCCACCCTGACCCTGAGCCTCATGTCCACGCGCGGACGCGCGGCAAGGAAGTCCTCGCGGCGCGAGAGCACGAGGCCGACGTCCCTGCGCAGCCGGCGCGCGAACTCGGCGCAGATGAGGTGCAGCGGATGCTCGTACTTCGCTCCGAAGGCCCCGCCGAAGGCGGGCGTCAGCAGTTCGAGGCGGTCCGAACCGCGCTCGACCCAGCGCTCGTACTCCTCGCGGATCTTGCTGGGGGTGTGGGTCGCCACCCAGAGCGTGACCTGGCCCGGCTCGTAGCGCGCCAGCATCGCGTGGGGCTCCATGTAGGCGTGCTGCACGGGCCTGATCTCGAACTCGCCGTCGGCCCAGGCCTCGACCTCGGCCACCGCGGCGTTCCACTCGCCCCGCACCGCCTCGACCGCGTAGGCCAGGTTGCCCGTGCTCTCCCCGTGGATCGCGGGCGCCGTCTCTGCCGTTTCCACCGTCAGAGCCGCGGGCAAAGGCTCGTACTCGACCTCCACCGCCGAGAGCCCGGCTCGGAGTGCCTCCGGGCTCTCGGCCGCGACCGCCGCCACGTGTTCGCCGACGTACCGCACCCGGTCCTCCGCCAGAACGGGCTCGTCCTCGATCTCGGAACCGAGCCGGAGGCCCAAGAAGTCGGCGCCGGTGAGGACGGCCAGCACGCCGGGGACGGCCAGGGCGCGGCCGGTCTCCACCCGCAGCACACGCGCGTGCGAGTGCGGGCTGCGCACGAGCCCGGCCAGCGCCAGCGGGCCCTCCGCGAAACGCCGGTCGAGCAGATCCCGCGCGTAGAGGGCCCCGCCTCGCACCTTGTCGCGGACGCTGGCGGCGGGAAGGGGCTGCGTCAATCCGGACCCGCCGTATCTGGCACGCCCAGACCGGAGAGCACGGAGAGCAGCTGGCGGTAGCCGGTGCAGCGGCAGAGATTGCCCTCCAAGAGCTTCTCCAGCGGAGCGGAGACGGCGAGCTCGGGGTGCCGCGCCAGCCACTGGGCCATGACCATGAAGCCGGGGGTACAAAACCCGCATTGCACGCCGCCTGCTGCCTCGACCCGGCTCACCAGCAGCTCCCGGAGCTCGGCCTCCACCCCCTCGACGGTGGTCACCTCGGAGCCGGCGACGGTGTCCGTGAGCAGGAGGCAGGAGCAGGCGGGCTCGCCATCCACCAGGACCGTGCAGGCGCCACACTCCCCCTCGCCGCAGCCCTCCTTGCTGCCGGTGAGAGCGAGCCCCTGACGCAGGTAGTCGAGGAGCCGGCGACCGCGCCACCCCTCCAGGCTCACCTCCTGGCCGTTGACGGTCGGGCCCGTGGCCGGCTGGGCGATCACAGGGTCCCGGCGGGCCGTCGCGCCCGGCGCGTGACCTCGGCGATGATCCGGCCCAGCGTCTCCAGGCGCTCCTCACGGCCGCCGGAGAGCAGCGCCAGCGTGATCCCGTCGACGTCCAGCTCGGCCAGCTCGCTGAGCCGCCCGATCGCGTGCTCCTCGTCACCCGCGATCGCGAGCACGTCGACGAGCTCATCGGTGACCAGCTCGCGGTGCCGCGCGTGCAGGGAGAGGTGCTCGGTGATGTCGTAGGCCTCGGTCGCGGCTCGCGCCTTCTCCCAGTCGATCGCCGCCGCGATCTCGGGCGGGACGCTCTCGGCCCGGGCGAGCCACCAGACCAGCTGGCTCGCCACCCAGGACTTCACGTCCTCCACCGCCTGGGCGCGGTCCTCGCGGACCGAGATCGTCTGCCAGAGGTCGAGGCGGAAATCGGCGCGGGGGCGCCCGGAGCGCTCGAGACCCCCGCCCACCTGGTCCAGCTGCTCTTGGACCAGTCGCGCCTTGGCGGAGCTCATCACGATCGCGCCGTCCGCCACCTCCCCCGCCAGCCCCAGCATCCGGGGCCGGCTGGCCGAGAGCAGGATTGGGACGCGGGCCGCCGTGGCCGGCATCCGGACCTCGACGCCATTGTGCTGCACCCGCTGGCCGTCCAGCAGGCCGCGCAGCTTCAGAATCGCCTCGCGCGTTCCGGCCAGGTTCGCCCCCTTGAGCCCCACCGCCTCAACCGAGGTGGCGCCGTTGCCAAGGCCCAGGATCGCCCGCCCCCCGCTGACCTCCTGCAGTGCCGCAAAGCTGGAGGCCGTCACGGTCAGGTCGCGCGTGATCGGGTTGGTGACGCCGGTGCCGAGCTGGATGCGGCTCGTGCGGAGCGCGGCGGCGGCGAGCGTCACATAGGCGTCCTTCACCGCCATCTGGGAGTCGATCACGAAGGCGGAGCCGAACCCGAGCTCCTCGGCGCGCGCGACCAGTCCGGCCACCCGCAGGATCGGCTCGCGCTGGCTCGCCGCGAGCGAGAGCCCGAAGCTCACGGGTTTCCCCTTGCTACTCATGCCTTCTCCTTCTTCTTCCGGGCAGCCGCCGGTGAGGAGCGCCCCTTGAGCCGGGCCCGGGCGGCGCTCAGGCGCTCCCGGCGCTCGTCGCTGCTTGCGGCCTCGCGGCGCCAGTCAAGGGTGACACGAAGGCCCTCCTCCCCGAGTGCGCCCTGGGCTGCCCGCAGCAGGCTTGCCTTGGTGCCCGCGAATGCGATTCGGGGGAGGGAGGCAGCGGCGCGCGCGACCTCCAGCGCACGCCGCTCCAGCTCCTCTGGGCTCACGACCTCGGTCACGAGCCCCCAGGCCAGCGCCTCGGTCGCGCCCAGCCGACGCTGGCCCAAGAGCAGGTCCTGCGCCCGGCCGAGGCCGCAGGTCGCCACCAGCCGCACCAAGAATTCGTAGCGATAGACCACGCTCAAGGACACCGCCCCCAGCGAGAGGCTCAGGTCGCCGGAGGCGATCCGGAGGTCGCAGCTGAGCGCCAGTTCGACGCCACCGCCGTGGCAGTGCCCTCCGATCTCCGCCACCACGGGGGCGGGGCACTCGGCGAGGGCCTGCACGGCGCCTCCGATCGAGGCGTCGGCCTCAAGGTCCAGCTCGGTTCCCTCCAGGAGCCCGAGGTCGAAGCCCGCCGAGAACGCCCGGCCACCGGCGCCCCTCAGCACCACGGCCGCGGCCTTGCCACCCTCCTCCCGCAGGTGCTCTGCCAGGGCCCGGAGAAGGTCGTGGTCGAGGACATTGCGGCGCGCCGGACGGTCGATGGTGAGGACGAGCACTTCCCCGTCTTGCCACTCGGCGCGGAGGTCCGCTGCCACGCTAGGGGGCGCCCGCCGCGACGCCCGGCCCGCGGCGGGCGGGGGCCAGCGCATCGAAACCGACGGCCTCCTCCAGCGCCTCGGCGACATCGAGCAGAAGGCCCTCGGCCCCGCGCCGCGCCACCAACTGGAGGCCGACCGGCAGCCCGCCCGCGAGCCCCACCGGCAGGCTGGCGGCGGGCACGCCCGCAACGTTGAACTGCGGCGTGAAGGGGAACGGGCCCCAGAGCCAGTCCACCCTGCGCCCGGCGATCTTTCGCGGCCGCTCGCCGATCGGGAAGGCGGGCACCGCGGTGGCGGGGGTGACGACCAGGTCCACGTCGCGGAAGTAGGCCTCGTAGGCGGCCCGCATCCGCCGCAGGTCGGCGCGGGCGGCTTCGACCTCGGCCTCGGTGATCTTCTCGGCGGCGCTCAGCGTGCGGTGCTCGTAGTCGGTCAGCTCGACCTTTTCCGACCGGAGCAGGTGGGAGCGCTGGCGCCACTCCTCGGCCAGGACCAGGACCCGGAAGACGTCTTGCCAGCCTGCGACCGGCGGCGGCATCTCTACCAACCGGTGTGCGGCAAGGCCGACCAGGGCCTGGAGGGCACGCTCGGTCACTTGCGCGACCTCCGGAGCCACCGGGTGGCCCTCGAGTGCCGGGCACCAGGCGATTTTGAGGCCCGGCACGGCCGATCGCCCCGCCACCTCCACCCTCGCGAGCACGGCGAACAGGGGCCGGGCGTCCGCCACCCGCCTCGTCAGTGGGCCGGCGCAGCTGAAGTCGCTCATGGCGTGGAAGCGCCCGCCGCCCGTAATGGCCCCGTGGGTCGGCTTGAGCCCGAAGAGGCCGCAAAAGGCCGCCGGGATCCGGATCGAGCCGCCGCCGTCCGACCCCAGGGCCGCCAGCGCGAGGCCGGCGCCCACGCTCGCCGCCGCGCCCCCGCTGGAACCGCCCGCGGTGCGGCCGGGGTCCCAGGGGTTGCGCGCAGGCGGGCCGACCAGCGTCTCGGTGGTGGCCGACTGACCGAACTCGGCCGTGTTGGTCTTGCCCAAAAAGACGGCGCCCGCCTCGCGCAACCGAGCAACCGCGGGGCTGTCCTCCGCCGCGGGCCTTGGATCGTGGGCCAGCGAGCCGAACGTGGTGCGAGCCCCCGCCACGTCGAAGAGGTCCTTGATCGAGAGGGGCACGCCGAGGAGGGGCCGCGCGCCGCCGCGCGCGTACTCCGCCGCCGCCGACTGCGCCTGGGCCAGCGCCGCCTCCTCCAACACCGTGAAATAGGAGCCGAGCTCTGCGTCCCGGGCCCGGATACGCTGCAGAGCGTCGCGCACGACCTCGACCGGCGAGAGATCCCGCCGCGCGTAGCTCGCGGTGAGGTCCGCCAGCGGCCAGAGCAGGGGGCTGAGGCCCGGCTCAGCCATCGGGATTCTCGTCCAGGATCAGCCGCGCGAGTTCCTGCGGGAGCTCGACCGGGATCGGGTGGCCCGCGCCCGGGAGAACGACCAGGTGGCTGCCCGCGATGCCTGCCGCGACGATCTCGGCGGCACCCGGAGGGCAGCGCTGGTCCAGCTCCGAGGCCACGATCAGGGTTCGCGCCCGGATCCGCGGCAGCTCCGGGTCGAGGGGAGCCTGGTTCAGACCCACCATCGCCCGGCAGCCGTTCCCATAGCCGCGCGGGCCCCGCGGGGACTCGCTCCGGATGCGCCATCCGGCCGCGGTCTCGGCGGGTGACTGGCAGTGGACGTCCTCGGTGTCGCGCTCGAGCCTGGCGCTGAGGCCTGGCGCCAGGCGCGGTGGTCGTATCTCGAGGCCGCAGATGAGCAGCAGCGGCGAGGCCCGTCCGACCTCGTACCGCGCCACGTCCAGGTCACGGCACCGACAGAGCACCGGCACCTCCTTCCGCCTCCTGCTGGGCGAACTCGCGCAGCGTCCGGCGATCCACCTTGCCCGGCCCGCTGAGCGGGATCTCGGGGAGAAGGCGCACCTCCTCGGGCCACTTGTAGCGGGCGAGCCCGCGCTCCCCCAGATGGGTCCGCAGCCGCTCCGCCAGCCCGGCGGGGTCGCCCCGCGGCACCACGAAGGCGACCGGGACCTCGCCGAGGTCCGGGTGCGGGCGCCCAACCACGCAGGCGTCCATGACCTCGGGATGCGCGCGCAGGATCGACTCCACCTCATAGGGGTTGATGTTGGCGCCGCCCCGGATAACGATGTCCTTGGCCCTCCCCACCACGTGCAGGTAGCCTTCGGCATCGGTGAAGCCGAGGTCGCCCAGGTGCGCCCAGCCGTCCTCCGCGTAGGGGCCGCGGTCCTCGCCCCAGTAGCGCGGCTGCACGAGCGGCCCCGCCATGCAGATCTCCCCGGACTCGCCGGGGGGGACCTCGCCGCCGTCCGGGGCCAGGATCGCCCAGCGGGCCCGGTCGTGCGGCCTGCCCACCGTGGTCCAGCGCTTTCCCTGCGGGTCGGACGGGCCGGCCACCGCCAGCTGGCCCGCGTCCATCGAGCCATAAAAGATGCAGACCCTCGACCCGGTGAGGTTCTCCCAGCGCTCGGCCACCTCCGGCGGCATCGGGGCGCCCGCCACCGCCGTGGCCCGGATCCCGGCCAGCTCCCGCGGCTCGAAGGCGGGCGAGTTCAGCATCCTGATCACGTTGGTCGGGACCCCCACGAGCACGGTCGGCCGAGCGGCGCGGATGACCTCCAGCGTCTGCTCGGCGTTCCAGCGCGCCGCCCCCGGCAGCACCAGCGTCGCCCCCCGGCGAAGGCAGTAGAGGCACATCCCCCCGATGCCCTGCGTCAGCGGCGTCATCGCCAGGACGCGATCTTCGGGGACGATGTCGAGTCGGGAGGTGAAGCCCTCGAACGTCACCTGCTTCAGCTCCGCGGTGAGGCCCGCCAGCTTGGGGAGCCCGGTGCTGCCAGAGGTGAGCGCCACCTCGACCACCCGCTCCGGCCGGGACGCGGCGGGCGGGGGCGGGGACGCCGCCGACTCGAACAGGCGGTCGGCCGCGACCGCGAGTGCGGCCGCGGGCAGGGAGCCATCCTGCGAGATCACGGGCGCGGCGCCGGTGCGGCCGAGCGCGAAGTCGAGCTCGTGTTCGCCGAGGACGAGCGGCAGCGGCACGATCACGGCGCCTAGATAGGGGATGGCAGCCTCGAGAACCACGTACTGCCAGACATTGGGGAGCCTCACGCCCACCACCGACCCCTCGCCCACACCCTGCTGAGCCAGCCAGCCGGCGGCCTGGAGCACCAGCTCTCGCAGGCGGGCGAAGCTTAGCTCCCGACCGTCCTGCCAGACAGCGGGGGCCGCGGGCCGCGCCGCAGCGTTCGCCTCCAGGTAGCTGAACGGGAAGTAGGGCTCGGGCGCGGTCATCGGGCCGCGATCACCTTAGCGCCGTCGCGATCCCGGCGCGGCGAGAACGACTTCGGTTCGATTCGGCAGCGCAGGAGCCGGACGCCGAGCGGCCCCGGCGGGCGACGGCACCTGACCCGCGCCTTGTGGTCGGGCGCCGCTCGGCTGAGGGCTTTACTCCGACCTGGTCTTTGCGGACCGGTCGTAGACCGACTTGATTTGCACGGGCTCGGGCGAGCTCCAGCCGCGCAGGAGGTCCGGGTCCACCCGGTAGACCTCGACGCCGAGCGGCCGGCAGTTCGCCACCGGGTCGGATCCCTCCTCGCCCCAGCCCCACTCCCTCAGGTCTCCGCTCGGACAGGCGGAGAGCGCGCAGAGGAGGTCCACCTCGGCGAGGAACTCGAAGTAGTCGCCCCTTCGGGCCGGGCTGGCCTCCATGAAGTAGATCTCGTGGACCGGATCGAGCCCGGTGACCTGGAAGACGTTCAGCACGTCGTGCACGTCCATCTCGGTGAGGTGGAAGGGCGCGATCGCCCGGGTGAGGTTGTTGTGGCAGGTGACGTCGTAATCGCGGTCGTCGAGGAGCTTGTAGAGGTAGGGGTCGCAGCGGCTCCCCAGGAGGTCGTGGCAGCGCCCGCCGTGCTCGGTGGGTTCGGTTGGGAGCGTGTCGCCGATGATCGTCGCCAGCGGGCGCAGGTAGGGCAGGGAGGACCAGAGCCGGTCGAAGGTGGACACGTGCGCCCCCTGCAGCTGGCGGGTTCGCGCCGCCCAGAAGCGCTCACGCGGGTTCTGCAGGTTCCAGAGGTTCAGGTCCCCGACCTGGGGTCCCTCGACAGCGACCAGCCTGACCACGCTGCCCGCGGGGACGGCCCAGGCGTAGCCGCTGCGCGGCGGGATGACGTGCTCGTGGACCTTCTCCCTGCGGTCGGTCTCGGACGCGATCCGGCGATAGAGCTCGCGGTCGAAGTCGAGCCGCCCGGGCGTGTCGGGGTCGCGATAGAGGTGCACAGCTCACAGGATGCCACGCTCACGGCCCGGAGAGAGCCTCCTCGCCGCTGGCCGGCGACCTCCTGACCCTCGGGGACTTGCCCACGCCGTGCCTGCCCGGCGGTCCTATCCTGAGGAGCCGGCCCCGTGCGGGCCAAAGAGGAGGACACGAAACTGGACACGAAGGCGCTTGATCGCATTGAGGTGAGCCGGCTCAGCGAGCTGGACCGGACCCACTGGCTGCATCCGCAGGGCGACCTCGGGGACGCCCCGGGCAACAATCCGCAGGTGCTTTTCCAGAGTGGGAGGGGCGCCACGCTCGTCGATATCGAGGGCCGCTCCTATCTGGACGGCATGGCGGGCCTCTGGAACGTCAACGTGGGCTACGGCCGCGACGAACTGGCGGAGGCCGCCCGCGAGCAGATGCTGGTCCTGCCCTATGCCTCCGCCTACGGCGGGTTCGGCAGCGCTCCCGCGGTCATGCTTGCGGCCCGGCTCGCGGAGCTGGCGCCGGGCGACCTGAACGTCACCTTCTTCGCAACGGGAGGCGCGGAGGCCAACGACACCGCCTACAAGATCGCGCGGCTCTACTGGAACCTGCGCGGTCACGAGCAGAAGGTCCAGATCGTGTCCCGCATGCGGGCATATCACGGCCTCACCTACGGCGCCCTGAGCGCCACCGGGCTGCCCACCTTCTGGCAGCGGGTCGGCCCGCTGGCGCCGGGCTTCCTGCACGCCCCCGCCCCTCACCCTTACCGCTACGAGGGGGAGGGTTCACCGGGCGAGGGCTACGCCCGCCAGCTCGAAAAGATGATCGAGGACGCCGGGCCGGAGACGGTCGCCGCGGTGGTGGCGGAGCCGGTCCAGGGTGCGGGCGGGGTGATCGTGCCGCCCTCCGACTACCTGCCCCGCGTGCGGGAGGTCTGCAACCGTCACGAGGTGCTCTTGATCGCGGACGAGGTGATCACCGGGTTCGGCCGCACCGGGCGCTGGTTCGCCACCGAGCACTACGGCGTCGCGCCGGACCTCTTGATCTTCGCGAAGGGCGTCACCAGCGGCTACCTGCCGCTCTCGGGCGTGATGATGACCTCCGAGGTCCACGAGACGCTGCGCTCGCTGCACGGCATGTTCCCCCATGGCTTCACCTACAGCGGCCATCCCACCTCCTGTGCCGTGGCGCTGCGGAACCTGCGCATCCTGGAGGAGGAGAAACTGGTCGAGCGGGCAGCCCACACGGGGCGGGTGCTGGCCGAGGCGCTGGAGGGGCTCCGCCGCCACGAGCTGGTGGGCGATGTCCGTTCGCTGGGCCTTCTGGGTGGCGTCGAGCTCGTGCGCGACCGCGAGACCAAGGCGTCCTTCGAGCCCTCGGTGGGGGTCGCTCGCCGGGTGGCTCTGGCGGCCCTCGAAGAGGGGGTCATCATCCGGGCGCTGTCGGGCGATGTGCTGGCTTTCTCACCGCCGCTCGTGATCACCGAAGAAGAGGTCCTTCGCGTCGTCGAGGTCGTCGGCAAGGCCATCGAGCGCGTCGCCGGGGAGCTGGCGGGTTCTTAGAAGGCCGCGGGAGAGCACACGGGTGGTCCGCCTGGACCCGGCTGCATCACGGCCACTTCGGCAGGCCCGAAGGAGGTCGCCACGGTGGCCCTTTTCCTTCGCCTCCGAGAAGGCGAGCTACCTGACGGCCACCCACATCACCGTCGAGCGCTAGCTATGCCCGACTTCAGCCAGGCTGCGCGGGGACTCGAGCCGGCCACCGTGGTCGACCATGTCCTGCTTCCCGTCGGCGACCTCGAGGAGGCGGCCCACAAGGTCGAGGACCGCTACGGCCTCCAGGTCTTGCCGGGCGGCCGGCACCCCAACATCGGGACCGCGAACATGATCGTGCCGCTCGGGCTCCAGTACCTCGAGCTGATCGCGGTCGCCGACCCTGCCGAGGCGGCCGAATTCGGCCTGGGCCAGGCGGTGACACGGTGCGTCGCCGAGGGCAAGACCTTCGTCGCGTGGGCGCTCCGCACGCCGGACCTGGATGCCTTGCGCACCAAGCTGGAGCGAGCGG
>DATLQT010000108.1:0-116107 GCA_035535055.1 Candidatus Dormiibacterota bacterium
CGAGGCAACTGGACCGGGTCGAGCGTCTCGACGATCGCCCGGATGTAGCGGCTGTTGCGCTCCGACACGCTCCGGATGAAGCGGCGGAATTGCTCGTCCACCGGACGGTCCCTCCATGCGCGCTGGCTCCTGAACGTATGCCACGGCTGCGCGTCGCCCTCGATCTCGATGAGCCGGGACATGGTGGATTCGCCGGCGGCCCGGATCAGCTCGTCCTCCAGGTCGGCGACGCAGGCAAAGAACCCAGCCTCTTCCAGTCGGCGGCGATCGAGGTTGGCACCGTAGCCGGCTCGCTCGAGCGCCACCCGGATGATTTCCTCCTCGCCCTCGTCGTACAGACCGGCAACCTTCGACCTCGGCTCCTCGGCGGCCAGCTGCAGCAGGGTCCGGCCGATTGCGTGCGCCCCGTTGATCGGGAGCACCGACACCCCCTCTGCCTCCAGGTTGCGGCCGGATCGCCGCGCCGCGAGCGTCAGGGCGAGCTCGTCGGTCACCCCTTCAACCAGGACGATCCTGCGAGCGACGGATCCCGGCCGGCCGGACAGTGCCTGTCAGCTTTGGAGGTAGTCGAGGGCGATCGACGCCATCGTCGCGGCCCCGATCGGCAGCGCGTCCTCGTCGATGTCGAAGGTCGCGGTGTGAACGGGCAGGGTCCGATCCCATCCCTCGCTCTTGACGCCGAGGCGGACGACCGACCCGGGCACCTTCTCGAGAACGAATGCGAAGTCCTCCGAGCCCATGGTGATCGGGACCTCCTCCACGGCCTCGCCTCCGAGCAGCTCTCGCGCGGCTCCGGCTGCCAGCTCGGTCATGGCGTCGTCGCATGCCAGCGGCGGATAGGCCATCCCGTAGCAGACCTCGGCTGTTGCCCGCATCGCGGCGGCTACGCCGCCGGCCAGCTCCGGGATCCGCGCCCGCAGGTGCTCCATCACCCGCTTGTCATGGGCGCGGATCGTGCCCTTGATGAGCGCGGTGTCCGGAATGATGTTCGCCGCCGTCCCCGAGCTGATGCTGCCCAGCGTGATGAGGCCCATCGCCGCGGGATCGATCTCGCGGCTGACGAGCGTCTGGAGCGCGGTGACGATGTGGGCCGAGATCACGACCGGGTCGACCGCCACGTGCGGCCGAGCGGCGTGGCCGCCCTTGCCCCGCACCTCGATCTCGAAGCGGGCCATCCCGGCCATGCTGGGCCCGGAACGGAAGCCGACCTTGCCCTTCGGAAGCTCTGGGTGAACGTGGATCATGAAGGCCGCGTCCACCGGGGGACCGTCGAGCAGGCCCTCATCCAGCATCCGCTTGGCACCACCACCGCCCTCCTCGGCGGGCTGGAACATCAGCTTGACGGTGCCGGATAACTGGTCTCGCCTCTCGTTCAGGAGCTGTGCCGCCCCGAGCAGCATGGCGGTGTGGGAGTCGTGCCCACAGGCGTGCATCACGCCGGCGTTCTCCGATGCGAAAGGAACCGGGGTCTCCTCCAGGATCGGCAGCGCGTCCATGTCGCCGCGCAGGATCACGGTTCGGCCCGGCCGCGAGCCTTCGATGATGCCGATCACGCCCGTCTCGGCGATCCCGGTCCGGTGCTCGATGCCCATCGCGGTCAGGCGCTCGTGGACCAGGGCGGCGGTCTTGACCTCCTGGTAGGCGAGCTCGGGATGCTGGTGGATGGCGCGGCGGTCGGCGACCAGCTGCGGCTTGAGGCGGAGGGCGGCTTCGAGCAGCTCGTGGGTACTCATCGCCTCCCATTGTGGCGCTCGGCGGTGGAGCAGGTCAGAAGGCGGCCCCGTGGCCAGACCGGCTCGCGCGAGTTGAATACGATGGGGGATAGGGTGGGTGTCCGATGATGGTTCAGCGTCACAGTCCAAAGGTGCGCACCGGCCGCCGATCTGACCACACGCTGCTCTGGGTCCGCGTGCTGCTGGTGCTGGGCATCGTCACCATCCGTCTCCCGACCCTCAGCGAGCCGCGCTGGTTCTCGGATGAGGGCATCTTCACCGCGGTGGCGCAGGGCGTCGCCAGTGGTCTGCCCCTCTACGCCCGGGTCTTCGACAACAGCCCTCCCGGCATCTACCTGCTCTTCATGGGTCTCATCGACCTCGGCGCGGTGCAGCACCACTGGGTGGTCGGGGCCGCCGCCGCCGCCGCGGTTGCCTGCGTGTCCCTCTTCATCTTCAGCCTCGTGCGGCGGCTGGCCTCGACCGAGACCGCGGTGCTTGCCGCCGCGCTGTGCGGCATCGCGCTGTCGATCCCGACCCTGGATGGCGACCTCGTCAACGTCGAGCTTGCCGCCCTTCCCTTCTTCACCGCATCCCTGCTGGTGGCCTTCTCCCGGAGGCGTTGGGCCCCCTTGGCATCCGGCCTGCTCATTGGCCTGGCGATCGTCACCAGGCCGTCGCTCGCATTCGATGGACTCGCGCTCCTGGTCCCCCTGGTCGGCATCGGAGGCGCGCCCGTGAGGAGGGTGGGGCTCGCCGCGGCCGGGTGCGCCGCCACCCTGCTGGTCGTGGCCGTGGGTCTGTGGGATCGAGGGTCGCTGGCCGCCTACGTGGGAGTGGTGATGCCCTCCGACCATGCCTACGTGGTCTGGTCGAACGGTGGCAGCCTCCTTCCCCTGTACCTGCGGCTGCTGGCCCTCGCCGGCGCCGGCGCCATCTGGTTTCGCCTGAGCCATACGCTCCCGGGGCGGCTGCTGGCGGTGTGGCTGCCGGCGGCCCTTGCCGGTTCCACCATCACGCCACGGGATTACATGCATTACGCGCAGGAGGCGATCCCGGTGCTTTCGGTTGCGGCGGCGCTCATGGCGACCTGGGTGCGCCCCCGATGGTGGGTTGCCTCGGCTCCGGTGGCGCTCCTGGGGGTCGTGATCGTCGCCCAGTTCGTACTTCTCGTCGCGGCTCGCGAAACGCAGGCGGTCAGCTCCCGCGCGGCGCAACCACCCGCCTACAACTTCACCTTCACGCAGCTACCCGCCTACTACCGGAACTGGGTCCTCCTCGTCAGCGGGCGGGAGAGCTGGCCCAGCTATGTCAGTGGCTTTCCAGCGGACGTCCAGCGCCAGAAGGAGGAGATCGCCATCCTGCGCCGGCTGTCCGTCGATTCAGAGCAGCCGAGCCTCCTCGTCTTCGGCGACGAGCCCTGGATCTACGTTGAGAGCGGGCTGCAGCCGGCGACCCGGTACGTCGCCATCAACTCCGCCAGTGCGAGGGTGCCTACCTCGGGTGTCGAGACCCTCAGTTCGGTCACCTCCTCGTGCGCGACCTTCGTCGTGGTCACCTCCAACCTCGCCGCCCTGGCGCCGGCCCTGCACAGCGGCGGCTACCGCGAGGTGAGCGGTGCGCCCTGGCCAACCTTCGTGACCGGCGCGGCGGACCAGGACGCTGCCTGCGCCAGCAGGAAGGGGTCGGAGACGAGCGCCAACCCCGCGGCGATGTTGGCCTCCGCTCCGGAATGGGAGTTGATAACACCCTCGTCCACCCCGTCGGCGACCCGCCCGACCTCGCGGTCGTAGACGGACGAGTGGGCGGGGTTTCGGACCCCGAACCAGGCGCGCGCCTTGCCGCGCAGCACTCCGTAGCGAGCCTCGCCGGTGGCGGCCGCCAGGCGGTCCATCACGAAGACCGCCGACTGGACGTCGTAGGGCCGCACGTGGGGTAGGTCGAATCCGGTCTCGATGGGCGGCTGGAAGACAGCCATGGCGCTGCGGCCGGCGACGTCGAGAAGGTCACGGCGCTCGAGCAGCACCGCCGCGTCGGCGAGCGCCGCCTCCTGCAGATGACCCCAGAGGTGAGGGCCGCCGCGCTCGTCGGGAGAGTTCATGAGCGTGTCGCCGATGCGGAGGCTCACCAGTTCCTCGCACCATCCCGCGAGGCGGCTCGTCAGCCACTGGTCAGGTCCGCCGCGGAGCATCTCCGCCGCCGCGAGCATGTGCAGGGCCCGCACGTCCGGCGGAGGCGAGGTCTCGGCAGCCAGGCGCAGCGCGGCGAAGAGAACGGGCCTCGCTTCCCGAACGCCGAGTCGCGTCACCGCCGTCGCCACCGCCGCCGTGGCTCTGGCCTGCCAGAAGTTGGGACCGACGACCGACGTCAGGCCGTCAGTGTTGCGATCCCCCTCCCAGGAGTGGATGAAATTGAACCAGGCGCCGGCGCCGTCGTGCATGTAGAGCACGAAGTCGAGGAGGCCTTGCGCCCAGGCCCTCAGCTGGAGGTTGCCGGTCGTCGCCCAAAGGTCCGTCAACAGGATCAGCGCACGAGCCGCGTCGTCGATGCAGGCGACGCCCTCGGGGCCCGTCTCGCGGGCGGCAAAGGCGAGTCCGGCCGAATCCGAGTAGACGGCGATGGCGAGGGCTCGCGGGCCGGCGGCCGGCACCGGCCGGGTCAGCCGCGCGATCTGCCTCAGCACGGCGTCAGCGAGGCGACGATCTCCCTCACGCTGAAGTCGGCGGCGGCCATGCAGCTGTCGGCGGCCCCGTAGTACATCCGGATCCGCTCGCCGTCGCCGTCGAGCGCCACGTGGCCGCAGGAGAAGACGGTGTTGTCGTAGAGGCCGGAGAGCTCGTAGGGCTCCCGCGGCGCCAGGATCGGGCTCGCCGAGCGGGCCAGCACGACCTTCGGATCGTCTTTGTCGAGGAGGAGGCCGCCCATGGCGTAGCGGCCGGCGCCGTCGACGCCATGGTAGAGCTCCAGCCATCCCTCGTCCACCCGGAATGGCACCGCGCTGGCGCCCGTCCGGAGCGCGTCCCACATCCCCTGGCGGGGGAGCGCGAGAGGGCGGTGGCCGCCCCAGTTCTCGAGGTCGTCGGAGAAGGCGATCCAGATGCCGAGGACGTGGTTGAAAGAACCGGGCATGGGGCGGGTGAGAGCGACGTAACGGCCGCCGATCCGGCCCGGGAAGATGGTCACGTCCTTGTGGTCCGGAAGGAACATCACCCCCTGCCGCTCGAAGTCGCGGAAGTCCGTCGTGGTGAGGCGGCTGGTGGTGATCCCCAGGCGGCCGACCGACACGTAGGTGATGTGCCAGACGCCGTCGATGAGCGTCGCGCGCGGGTCCTCGCAGCCGTACTCTTCGAAGGAGTCGATGGGCGAAACGGCGGGGAGCGCGTCGACGGTGAAGTGAGCCCCATCGGTGCTGCGGGCGACCCGCAGGTGCGACATCTGGGTCAGGTAGTCGCGGACCTCCTCCAGGCCCTCCGCTCGCACGGCGGGGATCCGGATGCGGATCCGGCGGGGATCGCTGAGGTCGATCCCGGGCAGGTCGCGGCGCACGTAGGAGACGATCACCGCCGGCGGGCTCAGGGCCGCGTCGAGGTAGGTGAAGCCGATCACGTCGGAGCCCGCGGTGCCGTCCGGCAGCGGCTCCAGCCCGGCTTCGGGGTTGGCCAGGTCGAGGGTGACCGCGCCCGCCGGAACCGATCCGTTGAGCGCGAGCGGCCGTTCCGCCACCCGAAGCAGGAGAATCGTCTCGGCGCCCACCCTCGCGGCGGCTGCGTTGAAGACGGACATCACCTCCAGGCCCGGCTGAGAGGGCACGACGTCGGCGGTGGTCAGGATCGGGTTGTTGGCCAGCCGGGTCCCGAGGTCGCCTTCGCGCTCCCCCGGTGGCGTCCGGGGGACGCGCGGCACCGCCAGCAGCTCGCGCATGAGGCGCGCCCAGCGCTCGCCGGCGCGCGGCCAGGCCATGTCCTTGGCGTAGGCGTAGGCGGCGGTCTCCAAGGCCCGCTTGCGGTCCGGATGGTCGAGCACGGAGGCAACGGCCGTGGCGAGCTGCTCCGCGTCACGAAACCCGACCAGCAATCCACGACCGTCGGCCAGGGCCTCGATCGCGTGCAGGTAGCCGGTCGAGACGATCGCTTTGCCGGCGCCGAGCGCATAGGCCAGGGTCCCGCTGGTGATCTGCTGCGGATCGAGGTACGGCGTGACGTAGACGTCGGTCGCCAGCAGCAGTTCGATGATGTCGCGTTGAGCCAAGTACTGGTCCAGGAAGGACACGTGGCCCCTGAGACCGAGTTGCTCGACGAGTTTGTTGAGCTGGATTCGGTACCTCTCGCCGTCGTGCCGGATGAGCTCGGGATGCGTCTGGCCTGCGATCAGGTAGAGCACGTTCGGGTGCTTGGCGCGGATCGCCGGCATCGCCTCGATCATGTATTCGAGGCCTTTGCGGGGATCCACCAGCCCGAAGGTTGAGATCAGGATCCGGCCCGATACGCCGAGCTTGTCCTTCATCCGTACCCGGCCGTGCGGTTCAATCGCCGGCATGCCGTGGGGGATGACCGTGACCGGCGTGTCGATCCCGTAGCGCGTCGCCAGCAGCTCGACCGCGGCTTCCGCCATGACCACGGTGCGGTCGCTCAGCGCCACCACCGATCGGATGGCGTCGCGCATCGAGGGGGACGGCTCCGGAGGCACGCTGTGCAGGGTCGTGACGGCCGGCTTGCTCAGCATCGTCAGGAAGGATCCGAGATTATCGGTATAGACCCCGTCCGCCCAGGTTCCGTAGAGGCCGAACTCGTGCTGCACGTTGACCACGTCCACGTTCGAGTCGTTGATCGCAGCCGCCGCCGCACGGTAGCTGGCAACGTCGCCCTGCCGGATGCGCCAGCGCACCTCGCTGCCGTAGGGGCGGACCTCGTTGGGCTCGTCGATGGCGGCGACGCGGGTAGTGATGCCCGGATCCGCCGCCTTGACCGCGGCCATGAGGTCGTGTGAGAAGGTGGCGATTCCGCATCGACGCGGAAGATGGGACGAGACGAAAGCGGTACGAATGGCTGGGCTTGCCTCCAATGCACGGGTCGGCCGGGACGCGGTCTGCCCCATGCTCGCGGGGCGGGGATAACTAAGTCAGTAACCGGCGCCCACTGCCGGCGCAGGTTGGGGGTCAGGGCTCGGGGCGGAAGACCAGCGAGTAGCCCTTGTGGGGGCGGTTGACGAGCTCGCAGGGGATCTTCAGTCCGGTAAGTATGGTCCTGACGCGCCTGACGTAGTTGCGGACCTCCTCCGGGTGCAGTGACGGCTCCGCCCAGGCGCGGTCTTTGATCTGGTCCGCGGTGAAGAAGCGGTGGGGGTGGTCGAGCAGGAACTGGAGGAGTTGGAGCTCGCGCCGGGTGAGGTGGGTTTCGCCACCCTCGAAGCGAACCGTCTGGCTTTCCACATCGAGCCAGAGGCCGTGGAGCTCCCAGACCCGGCGGTACCAGAGGTCGAGCCGCTCCTGGTAGCCCTCGAGCTGGTCGACGATGATCTGGAGGTCCTCGGATGCGGCCTTCTGGGCGACCTCGGGGAGCCCGGCCAGGTCGCGTTCGACCCGCGCCAAGAGCCCGCGCTTGAAGCGGATCAGGTCGTCGTAGATGCTAATCCAGTGGCGTGCGTCCTCCCAGTGGGAGGTCGCGAGGTCCTCGCCTTCCAGCGGCGAGGAGCCGGGTTTGCGGGCTCGGCTCGCCATCCGGCTCATTTTACGATCGGCTACTCGAGTTCAGACACCCTGGCTGTCCAGAATCCCAGCCGCTGGCGGAACCGATCGGCCTGGGCCACGACCACCGGGACATTGGTCAGCTCGACCTCGCGCCGGGCTGTCGGCGACTGCAGCGCCATCAGGTCCTGGATTCGCTTCAGCACCAGCTCTTCCATGGCCAGGATCTCGGAGTAGACGTTCTGCCAGTAGAGAGCCTGCACGAGGGAGGCGACGGCGGGATCGGCCTCACCGTCCATGGTCCTACTCGGGTCGCCCCCGCGGTCGGCGGCCACCATATCCGGCCGCGAATCATATGCCTTGTCTGGCTTCATGAGGCCAGTGTCAGCCAGGCGACGTAAGAAGGTCAGTAACAGGGTGGAGGCCTGACCCCCAAGGCACGGCGCGCTGTTGGTCAGTCGGTTCCGGCGTAGATGGCCTCGACGATCAGGCGGTCGGCGTAGGTCTGGTTGAAGCGGTCGTAGGGGCCGGTGCAGGTGATCAGCGTCAGCCGTGCCGGCCCGTCGGTGGCGAAGAGCCCGGTGGGGTGTGAGTTGGCCGGCCAACCGCTCACGGCATCGACGGTGAAGTGGCTCCGGGCGCCGTCGGCATGGATCACCACCAGGTCCGCGCCGACCGCGATCCGCGCGAGGTCGGTGAAGATCAGCGGATAGCCAGGCAGGCCAACGTGGCCGTCGATGACGGCGTCACCACGCGCTCCCGGGGACGGCCCGGGCCGGAACCAGCCCACGTCGAAGAGCTTGCTGGGCGTCTCCATGGCGCCGGTCGCATCGACCCCCAGCGACTCGACCTGGGCGTCGATGGCGAGGGAGGGGATCTGCAGCCGGCTCGGCGCGGTCACCGCCCCGGCCTGGAAGGGCAGGGGGAGGACCAGCCGTCCGTCCGGTCCAGGCGGAGCGGATGCGACCACGACCGGCAGCGGCGCCGCCGTCGCGACTGCCGGACCGACGAGGGCGAAAAAGACGAGGGCAGTCCCCAGGCCGAAGCCCCGGACTGCCCTCGCGAGCACAGGGGTTAGTTGAACCGGCTGCCGGACTTCACCCGAAGTCCGAGGAGCAGGGCGGCGATCGAGCCGGCCAGCAGCGCGGGTAGCCAGGGGAAGCCTGGCTGGTCAGGGGCGCCGCTGGTGATTGGCAGGCCCACCGACGAGGCGGCGACCTTGCCCGACGGGGTCGTCGTCGTCGCCGCAAGCGTGCACGCCCCGCTGGGAGGGGTTATCCGGTTGGTGTCGAGCGTCAGGGCGCCGTTGCGAGCCAAAGCGCGCCCGGTCAGGATGTTGGCGCCGGTGACCATGGTGATGCTGGTGAGGGCCATCAGGTTGCCCTGGAACTGGGTGGCGGAGCCCAGCGTCGCCGAGCTGCCGACCTGCCAGTACACCGCGCAGGCCTGGGCGCCGTTGGCGAGCAGGACGCTGGAGCCGCTGGCGGTGGTCAGCGTGCTTCCGATCTGGAAGATGAATACGCCGTTTCCGCTGAGCGTCAGCGGGCCGGTCAGCTGTGCTGAGGAGCTGAACCTGTAAACGCCCGGCACGAGGTTCATTCCGCCGAGGTTGACGCCGGTCTTGTCCGAGGTGGAGGGCGCGTTCGCCGCGTCGTTGTAGGCGGTGATCAGGTCATTCTTGGCCTGGAGCGCGGGGCCGTTGGCGGTGTTCTTGACGCCGGTGACGGTTCCCGGCGGAAAGCCCGTCACAGAGCTGGCGTTGCCGGGGCTGATGCCCAGGTTTCCGGTGACGACGGAAGGACCGGTGTTGGTGATGGTGGACCCCGCCAGCACCGTGAAGTTGAGCGCGGTCCCGAGGCGGGGTGCTGTCGCCGCGAATGCGCCTGCCGGCCAGGCGCCGGCGATGACGGCGATGGCCACGACGAACAGCGAGGCGATTCGAAAACTCTTCATGATCTCACCGTGGACGCAGGCTGAGAACAAATGTCGTAACAGCGTCCGGGCCACCAAAGCGACGGACCGCGGCTGCCGGACGCAGCCACGGCCCGGTCGATTGGGGGTAGTGGTGAAAGAGAAGGGAATCTAGCTCCAGCGGTGGCTGAACCGCCCGCCGGGTGCTACGAGGCGCACCGCCAAAAGCAGCAGGACGGCGCCCACAAAGGCGACCACGACCTCTTTGAACAAGCCACCAAAGGAGATGCCCGCGATGCTCGTCAGGAAGCCACCGAGCAGGGCTCCGAGCAGGCCCACCACGCGAGGTCCATGGGTAGGCCCATCCCCTTGCCTCTCAGCACCTTGCTGGCCAGGTAGCCGGCGACGAGGCCGACGATCACCCACACGATGAGGTTGCCGATCATGAGGTGACGGGCCGGGTGCCCCGCGGTGCGGTCGCGATCCGGATCAGCATCGTGATGCCCCAGCCGATGACGGCGTAGACCGCGATCGCCACCAGCGCCGCCGGTTCGAAGACGTTGGCGGACGAGCCGGTGTTGGCGAAGATCCCGTGGAAGGGACCCACCAGCGGAGCGGTCACGCCGTAGACGGCGCTGACGAAGGACGACTGCGTCGACGCCCCCAAGAGTTCGAGCAGGAAGCGGCCGGCGATCAGGACGTCGACGACGCCGACGATCAGGCCGACGACCGCCGCCGCGCGGAAGTTGTAGCGGCCCTGCTCGGCGACCGGGATGTGCTCGACCGGCGCGACAGTTGGAGTCGGCTGTTCTATTGCCATGGATCTAGCCTCCGCCACCCGCCGTAACAGAGTCAGTAACACCCGAGCGTCGCCGGACGGAGGAACGGCTGCCTAGCCGGCGAAGGGCGTGCCGAAGCGTTCGGCCGAGACGACCTCTCCCAGCGGCCGGCGTCGCTTCTTTCCCCTGATCGTTCGCCTCGGATAGCCGAAGGGGATCACCGCGAACAGCTCGTGGCCGGATGGGATGCCGAGCAAGCCGGCAACCTCGTCCATCCCTCCGAAGCCGGTCCAATTGGAGCCGACGCCCCCCTCCCAGGCAGTCAGCATCATCGATTGGATGGCCCGGCTCAGGTCGGAGACGCCGAAGCGGCTGCTCCGCTCGTAGGAGCAGGCGACGGCGAAGGCCGCGCCGGCGATGTAGGGCCCGTGCGCCACCATCCCTCCGATCTCGCGCAGCGTCTCCCTTTCACGAACGACCACGAAGTGCCACGGCTGGCCGTTCTGGGAGCTGGCCGTGAGCTGGGCCGACTCGGCAATGCGGTGAATCAGCTCCTCGGGGACCGGGCGATCGTCGTACTCGCGCACCGCCATCACGGTCCGGACGCTGTCGAACACAGGGTGGTCGGCCATTTCCTTTTCCTCGATCCTACGGCATCCCGAGTTGACGACAAGCTGATAGTGCCGCTCTCATATGCTTTACCTCGTGGAAGGCCGGGTTCCGAATTTCGAACCCTCGGCGGCGAACTTCACCCGGGAGCTGGGCGAGCCGCCGACCGGTACCGCCGATCCCGGCGAGATGGTCGCCTTCTACGCGGAGCTGCTGGAGGTCGAGCGAGCCGTCCTGGCGCGGATGGAAGAGCTCGTCGTAAACGCGTCGCCGGAGTTGCGCGACATGGTCAGGAAGACGAACATCGAGCGCCTCCAGGACCTCATCGCCGAGTTCGAGGCACGGCTCAGGCGCTGGGAGGAGCAGCTCTGAACCCGGCCCGCGAGCTCGCCCGGGCGCAGCGCCCGGGCTGATCTCCCGGCCGGCTCGAAATCCGGCCCGGGGAACCTGGTTCGGACATCGAGGGACCTTTGGCCCTAGGCGGTGCAGGACCCAACCTCCAGGCTGAGGCCCGGCACGGCATCCCGCCCTCCGCCCGGGCATCGCCAAGGAGAAACACCCAATGAAGGCAGTCGTTTATCACGGTCCAGGCCAGAAGGCCTGGGAGACCGTTCCTGACCCGACCATCCAGGCGCCCACCGACGCCATCGTCAAGATAGACACGGCGACCATCTGCGGGACCGACCTGCACATCCTCAAGGGCGACGTGCCCGAGATGCCGCTGGGGACGATCCTCGGCCACGAGGCGGTCGGCACCGTCGTCGAGGTCGGCGCCTCGGTGACCAACTTCCAGATCGGCGACAAGGTTCTCGTCTCCTGCATCACCTCCTGTGGCAAGTGCCGCTACTGCAAGGAGGGCCGCTACGGTCAGTGCACCGGTGGCGGTGGCTGGATCTTCGGGCACCTCATCGACGGGCTGCAGGCCGAGTACGCCCGCGTACCCTTCGCCGACAACTCGCTCTACAAGGTCCCCTCGGGCATGACCGACGAGCAGGTGCTATTCCTCTCCGACATCCTGCCGACCTCCTTTGAGGTGGGGGTGCTGAACGGCGGCGTGCAGCCGGGTGACACCGTCGCCATCGTCGGCGCGGGACCGATCGGGCTGGCCGCCGTGATGACGGCCAAGCTCTTCACCCCCGGTCGCATCATCGTCATCGACCTCGCCGACAGCCGCCTCGCCAAGGCGAGGGAGTTTGGCGCCGACGTGACGATCAACAACGGCTCCGAGGACGCCGTCAAGCGCGTCTTCGAGCTCACCGGCGGGCTGGGTGTCGACGTCGCCATCGAGGCGGTCGGCGTATCGGAGACGTTCGAGCTGGCCACCGAGCTGGTCCGCCCCGGCGGGACGGTCGCCAACGTCGGCGTGCACGGCAAGCCGGCCACGCTTCACCTCGAGAAGCTCTGGATCCGTGACGTCACGATCACGACCGGACTGGTCGACAGCCGGACCATCCCCCAGTTGCTGGCGCTGATCTCCGGCGGGCGTCTGGACCCGACGGTCCTGGCAACCCACCGGTTCCCCATCTCCGACGCGATGGAGGCCTACGACGTGTTCGCCGCCGCCGCAACCAGCAAGGCCCTCAAGGTCGTCCTGCAGGGCGCCCCGGTGTCGGGCAACCGCTACTCGCCCGAGCCCGTCGCCGTCACCGTCTGAAAGCAGTCGAAAAGAAGGAAACCTTCAGCTCTGGCCGGGCGCAACGCCCGGCCGGGGCCGGCTTCTTTTCCTCGAACCTGAAGCTCGCCTCAAGAACCGGCGGCGGCTTCGAGCTCCTCGACGACGACGTCGTCCGCCACGCCGCTGGCACGGTCGACCGCCGCCAGCGTTGCACGTCCGAGGAAGAAGATAAGCAACCCGGCCAGCACCATCGCGGCGCCCACGAGGAACGGCACGTGGGGTGAGAACGCCTCCGCCAGCCGGCCCGACAGGTAGGGAGCGATGGCGCCCCCGATGAAGCGGACGAAGCTGTAGCCTGCGGACGCGACAGGCCGCTCGATGTCGGAGACGCTCATCACCGCCTGGGTGACCAGGGTGTTGTTGACTCCGAAGAACAGGCCCGAGGCGATCACGTCAACGATGAGCACCGGGCGCGAGGTGGTGAACACGCCGCCGATCAGCAGGATCACGGCGATCGCGAAGAGCAGCACATAGAGGGTGTGCAGGGTCCCGAATCGAGCTTGCAGGCGCGGCGCCAGGAAGACCGAGGTGACCGCGACGCCGACCCCCCAGGCAAAGAAGACGAGGCCCAGGCCGTGGGCGTCGAGGCCGATCGGAAAGGGCGAATAGGCCAGCAGCGTGAAGAAGCCGAAGTTGTAGCAGAGGGCCATCAGGCTCACGGTCCGCAGGCCGGGATGACGGAGCGCGCGGAGGGGTTCCAGAAGGGAGACGCGCCGAGTTGGGGTGGCGGTCGCCGGGAGCGTGAAGGCGGTGGCCAGGAAGGCGAACGTCATCAGGACGGCCACCCCGTAGAAGGGTCCGCGCCAGCTGATGCCGCCCAGGATCCCACCCAGGATGGGACCGGTGGCGATGCCGATCCCGATCGCCGCCTCGTAGAGGATGATCGCCGACCGGATGCCGCCGGTGGCCGCGCCGACGATCACCGCGAGCGCGGTCGCCACGAAGAGGGCGTTGCCGAGGCCCCAGCCGGCGCGGAAGCCGACGATCGCCGCGATGCCGTTCGAAGACCCCGCCGCGGCACTGAAGAGGATGATGAGGACGAGCCCGCCGAGGAGCGTCCGCTTGGCGCCCAGCCAGCTCGAGACGGTGCTCGTCAGCAGCATTGCGACGCCCATGCAGAGCGTGTAGCTGCTGAAGAGGAGCTCGACCTGGGAGGGCGTCGCGTGGAGGTCGTTGGCGAGGCTGGGAAGGATCGGGTCGACCAGGCCGAGGCCCATGAAGGCGATCACGCAGGCGAAGGCGACCGCCCACACTGACCGCGGCTGCTTGAGGAGGCTTCCGTTAGACGGGGTGGCCAACTGAGGTCCTTGACTCAAGCCGGTCGACAAGCGTCGTGAAGGCCGGCAGGGCCGCCTCCAGCGCCGCAAGCTCTTCGGCCGGCAGCGCCCCGAGGTGGTCGGCGAGCATTCGCGAGCGGAGCCGGCGGATCGAGTCGACGGATGCTCGCCCGGCGTCGGTCAGCTCCACGATCACCGCCCTACCGTCATCAGGGCTGCCCCTCCGACGCAGGAGGCCGGCAGACTCCAGCCGGGCGGCCATCGCCGAGATCGTCGGCTGTGCCACCTGCTCGAGCATGGCAAGGTCGGTGAGTCGCAGGCTTTCGTGACGATCCACGCTGGAAAGTGCGCGCGCCTGGGCGAGGCTTATGCCGGCCCCCGCCAGGCTGCGGCGGATGGCCGCCTGCACCCGCGCGAGGAGGTCTCCGAGCTGCGAGGCCACGTCCAGCGACGCGGAGGGATGCACCGCCATTTACATAGGCAGTCTATGTAACTCGCAGGCCGCGGCGCCGGGCGAACGCCCGTCAGCCGCTTCGCGCCACCTCGAAGCCATTGGCCGCCGACGCGATCAAGGCGATGAGCTCGGGGCCACTGGTCTCGCCCAGGCCGTCGGTCATCACGGTCAGGACGTAGGGTCCCGAGGGCAGGCCGAGAACGAGCGCGGTGTCGTTCTCGGTGAGGTCAAGCGCACCCGTCTTGTGGACGACGGTCACGCCGGGTGTCCCGGCGCGGATCCCGGCCTCGTAGAGGGTGCCGGTGAGCAGGGGATAGAGCCAGCCCTGGGCCGCGGCGCCACCCAGCCGCCCGTTCGCCTCGGCCACCCAGAGGGCACTGAGATCCGCCGCCGTGGTGGTGTTGCCGGCGAAGAATGAGGAGCTGGTGGCGCCGAGGGTGGCGGCCCAGGCATTGACGGCGACGCTGCCGCCGACGTCGCGGACCAGCATGTGGCCGGCGGTGTTGTCGGAATAGTGGGCGGCGCGATAGGCGAGAAGGCTGCGGCTGTAACCCTGACCCACCACGTAGTCGTCGAAGTAGCCGTCCTCGTAGTCGGCCGCCGTGAAGTAGACGAGCCCGTTGGGGTCGACGGTCCCGGCCGCGAGCCCCTGCGCCTCCATCATCAGCGCCGCGAGCTTGTAGGTGCTCGCCGCGTCAAAGATGGTTCCCGCGTCAAAGGACCAGTTGAGTGGTTGCAGCCCGCCAAGCTCGGCCAGGTCGACGCCGACCGTCGCCCCCGACGCAGCGACGATCTGAGCGACCGAAGCGGCCAGCGCGTCGGCGCTTCGGGGTGCCGGTGGCGGCGGCGCCGTCACCGGCACTGGTGGCGCGACCGTGTCGCTCGCGGGCGGGACGGCGGAGGCGGGGGTGGAGGCGAGATGGTCGCTCGCCTTGACGTCGATGGCGGTGGCGCCGAGGCTCAGCGCGATCAGAATGGCCAGCGCCAGCCGGATGCCGAGCCACCCGCCGGGCGTGACGCTCGCTCGCGCCGACGTCTCCACGAGGACCACGATCGACCCCCGTCCGGGGTGTCAGCTGTGCGACGCCTGTGAGGTTGCTGTGAGCCGGTCCGAGGCGACGCGGCGGTGGAGCGTCTCCATCAGGTGCGCGTCACGTTGACGCAGACCCGCGGAAAGCGCCCCGACCGCCGCGACTGCGATCAGGTCCGGTCGGTCAGGACTTGGCGCCGGACTCCGCCATCGCCGGGACCTCGAGCAGTTCGCCCTCGATCTGGATCTTGATCTCGTTGCTGACGATGAACTTCCCGTCGAGCATCATCTCGAAGCTCATTCCGAAGTCCTTCCGGTT
The DNA here is from genome assembly GCA_035535055.1 of Candidatus Dormiibacterota bacterium. Classification (GTDB taxonomy): domain Bacteria; phylum Chloroflexota; class Dormibacteria; order Dormibacterales; family Dormibacteraceae; genus UBA6019. The sequence goes on from DATLQT010000108.1 coordinate 15,450, forward strand.
GATCTCGCCCTCGGCGGCGTAGCCGATGCGATGGCCCATCTGGGGATCGGTGAACTCACCGTACCTGACCACCTGGAGGGTGACCGGGCGAGTGTTGCCCTTGATCGTCAGGTCGCCCGTGAGGGTGTAACGGTCGGTGCCAGCGGGCTCGATCTTAGTGCTCTTGAAGGTGATCGTCGGGAACTTGTCGGTCTCCAGGAAGGTGGATGCCCGGAGGTCCTTGTCGCGCTGCTCGTTGTTGGTCTTGATGCTGTCGGTCTTGATCGTCGCCTCGACGGTCGATCGCTCAGGATGCTCGACGTCGATCTCGCCTTCGGCGGTCAGCTCCGCGAAGTGGCCTCGGACCGTCATCATCCCGAGGTGCTTGGCCGAGAACTCCACCTGGGTGTGCAGCGGGTCGAATTTCCAAGTTGCCATGTTTTGGGGGTCGCCTCCAAACGTTTACAGACGGACTTTCGGGAACGGACAAAGAGGCAGCCACTGCCTACTTAAACTGAAACTACTTGCGCCGTCAAAATATTTCCCCTTGGCCCCCGGCGGAAGGGGCTCAGACCTGGTCCGGGTAGAAGCCTAGCCGTGCCAGCGGCTCGACCAGCTCGGCCTCCTCGTAGGAGAGGTGGGAGAGCAGCGAATCGGTGAGGTAGTCGAGCGCCGACTGGACGGCCGTGAAGTCGTCCGGGTGATTGATGTGCTCGACCAGCGCTCCGTCGACGTCCCGGATCGCGTCGTGGATGACGAAATGCTCCTCACCGAGCCTTCGGATGACCGGCGACAGGCTGGGGTCAGTCCGCTCCAGGTGGGGGAAGACGGCGTCGTCCTCGAGGCCGTGGTGCTGGGTGACGACCCCGCAGTAGCGCGCGCAGAAGGCCCCCAGCGTCCAGTCGTTCTGACGGAGCGCCATCTCGTTCAGGGCCGACCTTGCCTCGGCCGCGCGGAGGGCGCCGTCGCGGACCCGGGCGAGGATATCGCGCAGCTGTGTCAGCTCGGTCCGTAATCCGTCGTGGACGTCGATGAGGTGCCTGCCGACAAGGCGCCCGCGCTCGCTGTAGACGGCGTCCTGGCCCGAGGGCGAACGGTGGGGGCGCCTGGATTCGTCCCAGGACACCTTCGGGCTGAGGCGCACTCCGTCATCGGGTGTCGGGGTTACCCCGAGCCGTTGGTATTCGGACTCCCGGCCCGCTGGCGCGTCCGCGCTGGACGGTGTGGCCAGCTCCTCGGAAAGGGGGGGGATCCCGCCGCTCCCCGAGCGCCGGGCGGCGACCTCCTGCCGCACCAGGGGAGCGACGTCGGCCGCAAAGGTCTGGATCCGATCGGAGTCGTCCGCCATCAGGATGAAGGTGCCGACGCCGTCCTCGACCGCCATCCGGGTCAGCTCTTCGACCCACCGCTCCGGGGGCCCGTCGAGCGGGCCGGCCGCGGCGCCCGAGAACGCGCCGCTGATGTTCAGCAGCCGGCGGATCGACGACGGCTCGCGGCCGGCCTGCGCGGCCGCCCGATCGATTCGCTGGTTGCCGGCGGCAAGGGCGCCTGGCTCGAGGTAGGGCAGGCTGGGGAGCCACCCGTCGGCCTTGCGGCCGACCAGGTCGAGCATCCGCGGCTTGTAGGCGCCGAGCCAGATGGCGACGTCGTGCAGTGGCGCGGGGCCGCGCAGAGCGCCGGCCAGCCGATAGTGCTTTCCGTCGTAGCGGGCGCCGCCGCGGCGGTCCGCAGCCCAGAGCTCGCGGATGACGTCGATCGCCTCCTCGAGCGCCTCGACGCCCTGGCCCGGTGTGCGGCGTGGACCGCCCATCGCCGCCACCGCGTCGTTGAATCCACCCGCGCCGAGGCCGAGCTCGATGCGCCCACCGCTCAGGATGTCGAGGCTACTGACGGCCCGAGCCACGACCGCCGGCGGCCGCAGTGGAAGGTTCAGCACGTTGGCGGAGAGCCGCACCTGGCTCGTTCTCGCGGCGACGAACGAGATCAGGGTCCAGGTGTCGAGGAACCTCGGCTGATAGGGGTGATCCTGGAAGGTGACGAGGTCGAGCCCGACCCGGTCGGCCAGGACGGCGAGGTCCACCACCGCCTCCGCCGCCTGGTTGGAGGGCGTGATGAAGATGCCAAACTCCAGCTGGTGCCCGTAGTCGCTCACCGTTGGGAGCGTACTCAAAGGAGTTCGGAGAGTGGAGTACAGCAGCCTCGATGTCCCGGTACCCGGCGGGCGGCTGGCCGTCGGCGAATGGCGTGGGGGCGACGAGCCGATCCTCGCCGTTCACGGCCTCAGCAGCACCCATCGCCTCTGGTCTTGGACCGCGGGCCACCTTTCGGCAGTGCGGCTCATCGCCCCCGACCTCCGCGGCCGCGGCGCCAGCCAGGGCCTGGGCTCGGGCTACGGCCTGGAGACGCACCGCGACGACCTGCTACGCGTCCTCGACCATCTCGAGATCGATCGGGCGACGGTCATCGGCATGTCCCTCGGCGGCTTCATCTCCGTGATGCTGGCCGCCGCCGCGCCGGACCGGGTGAGCCGACTGCTGCTGGTGGACGGCGGCTTCCCGATGGCGGGGGCTGCAGCCTTCGCGAACCTCACCCGTGAGCAGCTCGCGGGAGTCTTTAGGGATCGCCTGGACCGGCTGGGCAGGGACTGGGTCAGCCTCGAGGAGTACCGCGACTTCTTCATCGCGAACACAGCGCCGCTGCTCGACCCGGACGACCCCGTCCTGCGCGACTACCTCGCCTACGACCTCGTCGGCGAGGCTCCCCGCCTGCGGGTTCGGATGGACGCGCAGGCTATCGCCGACGACTTCGCCGACCTCTTCCTCGGCACGTCGGCCACGGCAGCGGCGGAGAGCCTGTCGGTGCCGACGCGGATGCTCTTCGCCCAGTGGAGCGTCGGTCGGGACAGCGCTCCCGGCTACACGGCCCGGGTGCTGGAGCCGTGGGCGAAGCGGGTCCCCGGCTTCCAGGCGACGCTGCTGCCCGGGACCGACCACGCCGCCACCGTCATGACCGACGCGTCGGGAGCCGCGATCGCGGCCGAGCTGGGCCGCTTCTAGGGAGTCGTTCCCGGGTCGGTGAACTCTATCCCGCCCTGGAAGTCTCCGACCGGGAGGTCGACGACCTCGGCGGCGTACGCCTCGGCATCGTCCTCCGGCTGGTAGCCGAGCCGCCTGCCGCTCTCGAGGTCCCACCAGCCGCGCGTGTTGCGCGACACCCCGTAGACAACCGCGAAGCCCAGGTCGGGCGCGCTGAGGCAGGCTCGCACCAGCCGGCCGAGGTCGCCGGGCGAGATCCAGGTTGAGAGGTGGCGCCGGTTCTGGGGCCGCTCCAGCGCGGTGCCGATCCGCAGGCAGGCGACGCTAAGCCCGAACTTGTCGTGATAGAGGCTGCCGAGGGCCTCCCCGGCGGCCTTGCTGACGCCGTAGAAGGTGTCGGGGCGCGGTGGGGCGCCGGGACCGATCCGTTCGCCGGCGGGGTGAAAGCCGGTGACGTGGTTGGAGGAGGCGAAGACCACCCGGTGACAGCCCTCCCGGCGGGCGGCCTCGAGGACGGCCCAAGTCCCCGCGATGTTGGCCTGCAGGATGTCCGGGAAGGGCGCCTCGACGGGGATGCCGGCAAGGTGCACGCAGGCGTCGCAACCGGCCATGGCCCGGCGCGCGAAACCGAGGTCGGTGACGTCGCCGCGCAAGAACTCCTCGCCCGTCCCTGGCTCCAGCGGCCTGAGGTCGATCAGCCGGAGCTCTTTCGCCACACCGGCCAGTGAGCGGCGGAGCATGCCGCCCACGGTGCCGGCGGCGCCGGTGATGGCCAGCCTCTGCACCGCCCAACGCTAGCTGAAATTCGCGCGGGCCGATCCGCCGGGGCATCGTCTCCTGAAGCGGGTTACATTGCGGCTCGTGGCAGGGGGCAAGCGCTCGCAGCAGCCGGTCCTCCTCGACAAGAAGGGCTACGGGAAGGAGCTCCGCCGCCTCCAGGTCGATCTCCTGCAGCTGGAGGAATGGGTCCAGCACCAGCAGCTTCGAGTCGTGGTCGTCTTCGAGGGCCGCGACACCGCCGGCAAGGGCGGCGTCATCAAGCGCATGAATGCGTTGCTCAACCCCCGCTTCGTGCGCGTCGTCGCGCTGCCGGCCCCGACCGAGCGGGAACGCCACCAGTGGTATTTCCAGCGCTACGTGGCTCACCTGCCCTCCGCCGGCGAGATGGTCTTCTTCGACCGCAGCTGGTACAACCGGGCCGGCGTCGAGCGGGTGATGGGCTTTTGCTCGGACGCCGAGTACGACGACTTCATGGTCACCTGCCCAGAGTTCGAACGGATGCTGATCCGTTCGGGGATCACCCTGGTCAAGTACTGGCTCTCGGTCAGCGACGAGGAGCAGGAGCGCCGCTTCCTGGCCCGGATCAACGACACCTCCAAGCGCTGGAAGCTGAGCCCGATGGACCTCCAGGCGCGGGCGCGCTGGGTGGACTACTCGGAGGCGAAGGACCGGATGTTCGCGCACTGCGACACCGAAGATTCGCCCTGGCACGTGGTCGAGAGCGACAACAAGCGGTCCGCCCACCTCAACCTCATCAGCCACTTCCTCTCGCTGATCCCCTACCAGGAGATGGCGCACGACGACATCCGGCTACCGCCGAAGCAGCGGCGGAAGTACGAACGGCCTCCCAGGGACACCCAGCGGATGGTGCCGGCCCGCTACGACGTCGCCTGAGGTCAGCGCAGGAGCCGGATCACCTCGCCCGCCACCGACACTGATTCGGGCGTCGGAAGCATCGGGTTGTTGAAGGTGAACCCGGTGAAGCCGGCGTCGATGTAGGGACGGAGGAACTCGGCCGCCTGCTCGGGGGTGACGGCCCGCAGGGTCGAGCGGCGTTCGCTGGGCACGCGATCCAGCAACGCCTGGGCCTCCTTTTCGGTGGCAGCCAGGACGAGGCCGGCGCCGATCGTCTTGACCACGGTGGAAGAGTCGCGATCGACCGCCTCACAGTGCCGCTCGAAGACCTCCAGCTTGTGCTTGAGGTCCGCGACGCTGGCGCCGAACCAGTGGGTGATGTCGGCGTGCTGGGCCGCGATCCGGAGCGTCCGCCGCTCCCCGGTCCCGCCGACCAGGATCTGGGGTCCGCCGGCCTGGATCGGGCGCGGGCTGTTGAGCGCCCGCTCGATCCGGTAGTGCTTACCCTCGAAGCTCGGCCGCTCCTCGGTGAACATCAACTTGCAGATGGTGAGCGCCTCGTCGAGCCTGTCCATCCGCTCGCCGATGGGCGGGAAGGCGATCCCGTAGCCGGCGTGCTCCGCCTCGTTCCAGGCGGCGCCCAGCCCGAGCACGGCGCGGCCCTTCGAGATCACGTCGAGCGTGGTCACCATCTTCGCCAGGAGGGCCGGGTTCCGGTAGGTGACCCCTGTGACCAGCGTGCCGAGCTTGACCCGGCTGGTGCTCACCGCCAGCGCTGCCAGCGTCGAGTAGCACTCGAGCATGGCGTTCTCCTCCGGACCGACGCCGGGGATCTGGTAGAAGTGGTCCATCACCGTGACCAGGTCGAAATCGGCCGCCTCCGCCGCGCGGGCCATCTCGACGACCCGGTCGAAGAGCCCGTCCGCCGGTACGCCGTGATAGGTGTAGTTGGGCATGTGGAAGCCGAAAAGGAGTCTCATGCAGTCTGAAATCGTGTTTGCCGCCATCTCCTTCCCTACGCGGCTGTGATCGACGTCGCCTCGCTTCGCCGCGAGCAGTTCCCGGTGACCGAGAAATGGAGCTGGTTCAACCACGCTACCTTCGGGCCGCCTCCGACGGCCTTCGTGAAAAAGGTCGCCGACTTCGCCGGGTTGATGACGACCGGCGACATCCCCGAGAGCCAGGCCCTCTGGGTGGACACCATCGACGAGGTGCGCGCCCGGGCCGCCCGCTTCATCAACTGCGATCCCGACGACGTCGCCTTCCTGAAGAACACGGCGGAGGGGATGGGCGTACTCGCGCTGGGCCTCGACTGGCAGCCGGGCGACGAGGTGATCGCCTACGACCAGGCCTTCCCGGCCGACGTCTATCCCTGGATGAATCAGGCCGGGAGGGGGGTCGAGTTGAAGCTGGTCGCCGACCGGGGTCGCCAGAGGTACGACGCTGCCGACGTCGAGGCCCTGATGACGCCCCGGACGCGCCTGGTCTGCCTCGAGCTGGTGAACTTCAACAGCGGCTTCCGGGCGCCGATCGCGGAGATCGGGCGGCTCTGCAAAGAGCGCGGGGCCTGGCTGGTGGTGGACGCCACCCAGGCCGCCGGCGCGATGCGGATCGACGTCCGCGAGCTCGGCTGTGACGTTCTTGTCGCCCACGCCTATAAGTTCTTGATGTCGGGCTGGGGCACCGCGATCTGCTACTTCGCACCCCACACCCGGGCCCGGCTCGGCGTCCCCGAGCCCGGGTGGAAGAGCCTGCGGGAGATCAGGAACGTTGCCCGCCTGACCGACTACAAGCTGGACTACGCGACCGAGGCGCGGCGCTGGGAGCCGGGCATCCCCGACGTGCTCTCGATCCTCGGCCTGGGCGCGGTCCTGGACCTCATGCGCAGGGTTGGCACCGACCGGATCGAGGAGCGGGTGCTCGCCTACGCGAGGGAGGTCGCCGAGGCCCTCGAGGGGCGCGGCTGGAAGGTCATCAGCTCCCGGCTGCCCGGCGAGGGGTCGGGCATCCTCTCCCTGGAGCGGGAGGGGGTGGACACCGCCGCCGTGCAGGAGGAGCTGCGCCGAAGGAATGTCGCCTGCGCCGTCCGGGAGGGCCGGATGCGGGTCTCCGTCCACTTCTACAACGACGGCTCCGACCTCGAGCGGCTCCTCGACTGCCTTCCCGCCTGACGGCCTTGCTACGCGACGTGGCGGCGGAGAGCGACGCGGGAGCCTGCCTCGAGATCTACGCGCCCTATGTGCGCGACACGGCGATCTCGTTCGAGGAGGAGGTGCCGACGCTGGAGGAGTTCTCGCAGCGCATCCGGGCCTACACCCGGACCCATCCGTGGCTGGTCTTCGAGGCCCCCGAGGGCATCGCCGGCTACGCCTATGCCAGCCAGCACCGCTCCCGCGCGGCCTATCGCTGGGCGGCCGACGTCACCGTCTACGTCGCCCCGAGCCGGCATCGCGGCGGGGTCGGCCGGCAGCTCTACCAAGAGCTCTTCGACCGTCTGCGCAAAAGGGGCTTCCACGTCGCCTGTGCCGGGATCACGCTGCCCAATCCGGCGAGCGTCGGCCTGCACGAAGCGCTCGGTTTCAAGCCGGTTGGGACCTACCCGCGGATCGGTTGGAAGGCTGGCGCCTGGCACGACGTGGGCTGGTGGCAACTCGAGCTGCAGCGGGCAGCGGACCGCAGACCAGCTGAGCTTCGCGCGGCCTCGGGCGATCCCGGCTGAGCGCGTCAGGACCACGAATCCGGGGCGAGCGCGGCACCATCCCGCCGCGCCGGCGCCTTCTCGGCTTCGACGTCCACCTTAGTCACCGTCAGGTATGCGACCAGGATGACGATCGCGACGGTCAGCACGGCCGCCACCCTTCCCCGGCCGTAATCGAGGCCGCCCAGGCTCTGCGGTACCCCGAGCCAATCCGCGTATGACGCGCCCATTGGCCGGGTGATGATGTAGGCGAACCAGAAGGCGAAGACCTCGTTGAGCCCGGCCAGCCGGCGGGCGAGGAACGGGATGGCGAAGACCACCGTGTAGGCCAGCCCGGAGACGAGCCAGCCGAGGTGCAGGGTGTATGCGCTGAGGTCGCCCAGCGCGGTGCCCATGGCGAAGGTCGCCAGCACCGCCGCCCAGTAGAAGAGCTCCCGCCGGCGGGTGACGATGCTGTGGATCGTGAGCGTCCGTTCGGTCAGGTACCAGCTGGCGAAGATGACCGCCAGGCCAGCCGCGCAGATCGACGCCGAGATCGCGTAGGGGATCTGGAGGACGATGTGGGCGGCGTCCGCCGCCATGGTGCCGAAGACGGCGACCATCGCCACCGCGAACCAGTAGGCGGAGGCGATGTAGCTGCGGACGGCGAGCTGGATCGCGAGCGCCAGCACCAGGCCCGCGAGGCCGATGGCGACGGCCAGGTAGGGGTTGATGGTGTGCACCAGGTAGTCCGAGATCGCCTCGCCCTGGGCGGTGGTGAGGATCTTGACGATCCAGAAATAGAGGGTGATCGCCGGGACCTTGCGAAGGATCCCGCTGGTCCGCGCCACCCACAGAAGGATAGCCACCGACCCCGGTCCAACTCGGGGCCCGTCAGATCCGGGCGATGCTTCCCGAGCTGGCGCCCTTGCGGGACAGGGAGTCGATGGTCAGCGCCGCGAGCAGGACCAGGCCGGTGACGATGAACTGCCACTTGACGTCCAGGTCCTGCAGGTACATGCCGTTGTGGATGCCGCCGAGGACGAGGCCGGCGAGGACTCCGTGGATCGGTTTGCCCCGGCCGCCGAAGAGGCTGGTGCCGCCGATGACGGCGGCGGCGACCGCGTAGAGCACCAGTTGGCCGCCGTTGACGTTGTTGGACATTCCGCCGAAGTAGGAGGCGTAGAGGAGCCCGCCGATGCCGGCGGTGAAGGAGCAGAGGCCGAAGGCGATGGTCCGGACCCAGGCCACGTTGATGCCGGCACGGCGGGCCGCCTCGGGATTGCCGCCGATGGCGTAGAGGTGGCGGCCGTACTTGGTCCGCCGGAGCAGCACCGTCCAGGCGAAGAGCACGGTCATCGGCGCCGGCATCGGCATCCCGGGGCCGGTCGACCGCGCGCGGGGCACCGTCGGCTCCGCCACCATCCTTCCCGGCTGGCTGGGGATCCGGATCGCCGAGGAGATGGAGAAGAGGCTCGGCCTCCCTGTTGAGATCGAGAACGACGCCAACTGCGGCGCACTGGCCGAGCTCACCTGGGGCGCCGGCCGCGGCTGCCAGAGCTTCGCTCACATCAAGGCCGGCAGCGGCATCGGCGCCGGCATCGTCGTCGACGGCCGGCTGCTGCGCGGAGCCTCCGGCACGGCCGGTGAGATCGGCCACACGACGCTCGAGGAGAGCGGGGCACTGTGCTCCTGCGGCAACCGGGGCTGCCTCGAGACCGTGGCCTCGGGACCGGCGATCGTGCGACTGGTCGGCCAGGCGACCCCGGAGGCCCTGACGCTGTCGCGGGTGATCACGCTGGCGACCCAGGGCGACGTCCGCTGCCGCCGGGCGGTGGCCGACGCCGGTCGGGAGGAGCGCGCCGAGCTACTCGGGGAGCTGGCGCTGGTGCTCCGCAGCGCTCGGTCGCTTCCCGAACCCCCTAGCCCTCTTCGGGTAGGCTGCGGCGGCGGCGACAAGCTTCCGTCGCCGACTTTCACTGGCCATGTCCCACGAGATCTCCGACAGCACCCGCCCCGACGCCGGCACCAGAGCCCGCGAACGCCGCCTCGGAGAAGGCTGGCGCGAATGGATTGTCTGCCTGCTACTTGGCGGGGTGGCTTTCTGGCTCACCGACTCCCGCCTCGCCCCCAACCTGGTGGCCGCGCCCCTCACCGCGCTGGGGCTGGACCCCGAGCGGGCGCTCTTCTCCAGCGCCCTGGCGTCGGCGTTCATCGCGAGCGCCGCCGGCGCGGTCTTCACCCGGAGCGTTCTCTCCTGGCTGGCGGGCGCCGCCTGGTTCGCGGTTCTCTACCTGCTGCCGGTCGTTCTCCGTGGCCTTCCCCCGCCGGTCTCCGGCCAGCGGCTGGACGCCGCCGGTACGGTCACCGCGGGCCTCGCCCAGGTGGCGCTGGCGCTGGCCGTCGCCGGCCTCGGCGCGGCGGCCGGCAGGGGGCTGCGGGCGGCGACCCGGGCCGGCCTCGCCGACCTCCGGTCCGGTGACCGGCGGCGGGCGGTCAGGACCATCGTCGCCCTGGCACTGCTCGCGCTCGCCTGCTTCGGACTCTGGCAGGCGCCGGGGATGCTGCTCTACGGGCCCTGGCAGGCGGCCTACCAGGCCGAGCCCGGCCTGGCGACCCGCCAGGTGCTCCTCGCCTACCACAGCGAGATCTTCGGGATCGAGCAGCAGGCGGTCGTGATCCTGCCGCCGGGCTACGACCGATCTCCCGCGACCCGCTACCCCGTCCTCTACCTGCTCCACGGCTGGCCGGGCAGCGCCCGCGACTGGCCGAACCAGGGCGCGGGCGACATCGCCGCGGCCGCGGCCGCGGCCCACCAGGCGCCGGCGATGATCGTCGTCTCGCCCGACGGCAACGGCCCGCGGGGAGGCGCGGGAGACTCCTGGGCCGACGACTACGTCCCCGGCGACCGGGCCGAGAGCAGCTTCCTGCAGGAACTGATACCCGCGGTGAGCTCCCACTTCCGGGTCCTGGGAGACCGCGATCACCAGGCGCTCGGCGGCCTCTCCTCAGGCGGCTATGGCGCGGTGAACATCGCGCTTCGCCACCCCGGCCTCTTCGTGCTCGCCATCGACCTGGCCGGGGACGTGGTGCCCCCAGCTAAGTCCTTCGGGGGGAACCAGCCCCTCCAGCAGGCGAACAGCCCGCTGCTCCTCGCGGCCCGACCGAGGCCGGCCGGAGCCGGCGCCTTCTTCATCGGTTGGGGCGCGCAGGACGGCTACGCCGCCCAAAACCAGCGGCTGGCCGAGCAGCTGCAGGCATCGGGCTACCCGGTGAGCACCGCGGTCGCCAGGGGAGGCCACCAGTGGTCGGCCTGGACGACGCTGCTCGCCGAGGGGCTCCGGCGGGAGGGCGACCTGATCGGCCAGCCGGCCAGCGGCTGAACCGGCCGGCGCCACTCGCCGCCCCCGGCGGATGTGGCGGACGCCCTCTTGATCACTGGAGCGCGGCCGCCGGCCAGGCGGTGCGCTCAACTGAGGCCGGGCCACGGTCGCGGCCCGGCTCGTGGGCGCAGCCGCTGCTGCAGAAGAGCCAGCCGGCGGGCAGGTTCGGACCGTCGACGATCTCCCCAAGACAGGCCGCGCAGAACACGATCACTGCGGCCAATGGTGGCTCTACGCCCGGCTCGAATCATCGTCTGCCCCGACCGAATTGACGGCCTCCTGAACGGCTGCTGATGACGGGAAGACGAAAGAGCCGGCGGTCACGCTGACGGCCGGCTCCGAGCGGGTTTCCTGCCTGGTTGTTCCTACTGGGTCGAGGCGTGCGTCGCAGCGGCCGCGGCAACCTCGGTCGAAAGCACCCCCGGGGGCACCGGCATCAGCTCATAGGCGGCGTCGCCGTGGATCGCTTCGTCACCGATCTCGAGCTGGGCCGGGGTCATGCGGAGCGGCACCAGGAGGCTGATCAGCTTCAGGAGGACGAAGGTCACCAGGCCATCGAAGACGAGGATGAAGAGCAGCGCGATCACCTGGGCGACGAACTGCTGCCAGTTGCCGAAGAAGAGGCCTGTGATCGCGGCCGAGGCCGTCTTGCCGGTGCCGGGGTAGACGATCACGTTGGGGTCGGCCAGCAGGCCGACCATCAGCCCGCCGACCGCTCCCGCGATGAGGTGGGTGTGGAGGACGCCGAGGGTGTCGTCGATCCGGTTGAAGGGCGGGATCTTGACCAGGTAGTTGAAGGAGAAGAAGGGAACGATTCCGGCCGCGACGCCGATCGCCAGAGCGCCGTAGCCGTCCACGTAACCGGCCGCCGGGGTGATCGCGACCAGGCCGGCGACCATCCCGTTGATCATGCCTCCGGCCGAGGGCTTGCCGACCACGAAGACGTCCAGGAACATCCAGACGATCATCGCCGTGCCCGCGGCCAGGTTGGTGTTCATGATCGCGGCCGACGCGTCGGCGCCGGCGAAGTACGGGTCACCACCGTTGAAGCCGTTCCAGCCCAGCCAGAGCAGGCCGGCGCCGGTGACCGCGGCGATCACGTTGCTGGGCCGGTTGTCGGTGCGGTCGGCGAGCAGCCGCGGGCCGATGACCCAGGCCGCCACGATCCCCGAGATGCCAGCGCCGACGTGGATGACGTAGCCGCCCGAGTAGTCGACCGCGCCCGCGCCCGCGATGCCGCTGAGCCAGCTCGGCATGACGCCGAGCCAGCCGCCGCCCCAGAGGCTGAAGGCGTTGACCGAGTAGACGACGGTTATCCAGACCGGGACGAAGATCATCCAGGCCCGGAAGCTGAACCGGCCCAGCACCGCGCCCGCGAGCAGGATCACCGTGATCGCCGCGAAGACGAACTGGAAGTAAGCGAGGGTTGAGAGCGGGAACTGAAGGTTGGGAATCGCTCCCTTGAGGAGCGGGATCACCGCCTGGCCCTCGAGGTCGTTGGGCGAAAGGATGGTGCCCGGGATGCCGATGAAGTGGAGCACGTCGGTGGCCGGGGACCCGAAGCTCATCTTGTAGCCCCAAAGGGTCCACACCACCAGCGTGGCTCCGAAGGCGTAGAGAACCATCAGCGCGGAGTTGAGCGCCCACTTGCGCTTCATCAGGCCCGCGTAGAGGATCGCTAGCCCGGGCACGCTCATCAGGCCGACGAGCGTGGCGGCGGTCAGCTGCCATGCGGTGTGGCCCGAGTTGAGCCAATCCGGCGCCGGAACGAGGTCAAGGAACATCGATGCGTAAACCCCCCGAAATGAATTGCCTTCTCGTATCACCCACACAAAGGGCGCCGAGGTAAGAACTCGAGGAAAGGTAGTCAGCGCGGCCGGACCGCAGCCACGGTCGGATGCCACGAATCGGATGGAGCCTCCCTGTGTCGCCAGCACAGGGCGGATTCCCGGTTTGGCTCCATCACATGAAAAGGATGGGGGGCAATTGGTGTGGAGCGACCGTGTGACTCTCCGCGGCAGGGGATCATGCTCGCGGCATGACAGCTATTTACGCGCTCAGCATGGTCGTGTACTTCGTCGCCCTCGCCTTCCTCGTCCGCAAGGCCCCCGGCTAAAAGCCCCTCCGCCGTCTAGTTTCGTTCTTCCGCTCGCGGCCAGGCGCGACGGCGCCTGGGCCAGTGACTGCGACACCTCTTGGAAGACGTAGTTCGCGATTTCGGGTTTCCGGCGCTTTTGCCGGGAAATGCCTCAGCCTCAGAATGAAGTTCTGATGTACGAAGGCATCCTGGCTGAGACAGTGACCCTAACGGGCCATGGCGGCGACCCTGTGCTGGCCTACCTAGCGCGCCCGCTCGGCGCGGGCCCCTTTCCGGGGGTTTTGGTCATCCATCACATGCCGGGCTGGGACACCGCGTCGAAGGAGATAACCCGACGGTTCGCCACCCTCGGCTATGCGGCGGTCTGCCCGCACCTCCACTACCGCGAGGGTCCGGGCGCCAGTCCCGACGACGCGGCGGCCGCCGCCCGGGCAAGGGGCGGCGTCCCCGACGAGCGCTTCCTGGGTGACGCGGCCGGCGCCATCTCCTTCCTACTTGCGCAGCCATGGTCGAATGGGAGGATCGGTTCGATCGGCTACTGCTCGGGCGGCCGCCAGTCCTTCCTGGCAGCATGCGAGTTGGAGGTCGACGCGGCCGTCGACTGCTATGGCGCCTTCATCATCGAGCCGGTTCCGGAGGGTCTCCCTCTCACCGCGAAGCCGGTAATCGACCGGGCGTCGGGCCTCCGCTGCCCGCTCCTGGGCCTTTTCGGCGCTGAGGACAGCCATCCCTCGCCAGCCGAGGTGAAGCAAATAGAGGAGGTCTTGAAGCAGCACGGCAAGACATACGAGTTCCACACCTACGTGGGAGCCGGGCACGGCTTCTTCGCGGTGGACCGGCCGGCCTATCGGGTCGAGGCCGCCAACCAGGGCTGGCAGCGGATCGAGGAGTGGTTCGGCCGCCACCTGGTGGCCAGCGCGGAAGAGTAAGGAGATTTCGAAGAAGGTGTGTTCCTACGTCACGCTGAAGACCGAGGTCGCCGGCAGCGGGAAGGGCGCCCGGGGCTGGTTCTCACTGAGCCACGCGTGCGTCTACTACGACCATCCCTTTCACACTCCGCTCGAGCACACCCTGAACGTCGACTTCATCGACGAGGCGGCCGGCGCCGACGCGCGGGTGGCGGTCGAGCTCAGCGCGGATTCGGCTCGCCGGCTGGCGGACGCGATCCTGGCGGCGCTGCGCGCCGGTGATCCCGCCTAGACGCCCACCGGCTCGCGGACCAGGATCACCGTGACGCGGCCTTCGATCCACTCGCGCCGGATGATCAGGATCTTGCCGATGAAGGTGCCGATGTTCATTCGCTCTTTGACCATCGCGTCCTCGTAAGGGAAGACGACTCGCTCGATCCGCTCCAGCGCGGCGGCGAGGTCGGGGACGATCTTCTGGCTGCCGACGACGAGGATCAACCTCCCGGCGCCGCCCGCATAGGGCCCGATCTGGCTCGCCGACGCGGAGGCGACGACGAGGTCGCCCGATTCGGTGATCGCCTGGACGCTGCCCAGCATGTAGTCCGGGGCCGCGGACAGCTTGCGGATCTCCCGGCCCTGGGTCTGGCGGTCCATCGCCAGGTAGCGAGCCCGCACCGAGTCGTACCGCCCCGACTCGAACAGGTCGGCCCAGGCTCCGATGTCCTGCAGCGTCTTCGACTTGCCCGAATGGACCTCGGCGCCCTCCGGGACCAGCTCCAGGACCAATGCCCTCGCGTCGGCCCCGGTGTCCACGATCCGCACCGCCAGGTGACCCGCGCGGATCGAGCCGGCCACCTTCTCGATGGTCGCGTCGTCGGCCCGCCGGGTGAAGTCGGTCATGAGGTCGCCGGCCTGCCGTTGGTGTGCCCGCCGCCGACCTCGTCCGCCACCGGCTCATGGGTCGAGAGGCGATACCCGGTCGCCGGAACCAGCCGCTGAACCTCGAGCAGCGCGCGCTGGGCGGCCTCCTGCTGTGACGCGCCGGGAACCTCGAGGACCCGGATCGACACCTTCGCGCTGCCGGGCACGGGCTCCACCTCGAGCCCGTTCTCGGTCAGGGCCTCGAGGACTTTGCGGTCGCCTGGCACCCCTGGCTCGGGTTCCAGGAGAAGGCGGACCTCGAATGCGGTGGGCGCCGGATCCCGCAGCCCGAGCTGCTTGAAGCGCCGATCCTCGGCCTGGTCGAGCAGCTCGTCGAGATCGCGAGTCGAACGGCGACCGGTGAAGCGCGAGGTGAGCGAGTAGAGGACGGGGACCACGACCAGGGTCAGGAAGGTGCTGGTGAAGAGCCCCCCGATGACGACGATCGCCAGCGGCCGGCTGATGAAGGCGCCGCCGACGCCGCCGCCGCCGCCGGTGACGGCCAGCGGGGCCAGCGCCAGCATCGTCGCGAAGGCGGTCATCAGGATCGGACGGAGGCGGTGCCGGCCGCCCTCGATCAGCGCGTCGTCGAGGCTCAGGCCCCGGTCGCGGTACTGCTCGACCAGGTCCAGAAGGACGATCGCGTTGGTGACGACGATCCCCGTCAGCATCAGGATTCCGATCAGTCCCGGGAGCGAGAGCGAGGTGTTGGTCACGACCAGCGCGACGATGGCGCCGGTCGCCGCGAAGGGGATCGAGACCAGCAGGACCAGGGGCTTTAGCAGCGAGCGGAAGGTCGCGACCATGATCAGGTAGACGAGACCGATCGCGGCCAGGAGCGCCAGCGCGAACTGCTGCAGCACGGTCGAGAGCTGGGCGAAGACGCCGCCGGTCGAGGTGGAGGTGCCAGCGGGCAGCGACACCTTCTTCAGCGCCGTCGCGACGGCGGCCTGAACGGCGTTGGTGTTGTTGCCGGTGATCACCCCGGTGATGGTCGCGTCGCGGTCGCCGTTGAGCCGGACCACCGACTGCGGGCCGGTGACGAGCTGGATCGTCGCCAGCGCCGACAGTGGCTGGATGCCCGCGGCGGTCGGCACCGGGACCCCGGCCAGCAAGGCGGCGGTGTCCGCGGTGCCCAGCGGCAACTCGACGCGGACGCTCATCGACCCCTGGGGAAGGTTGGCCTGGGTGGCCACGATCCCGTTCACGTCCTGGGCGACCAGCAGAACGAGCTGCTGCACGCTCAGGCCGGAGGCGTCCAGCTGTGGGGTGGGGACCAGCTGGTACTGCGGCTTGGAGGCGACCAGGTTCGACTTCAGGGTGGAGATGCCGGCGACCTTGGCCAGTGCGGCGAGCACGGCGTCATTGGCGGCCTGGAGGGTGCTGGGATCGCTGGCCCGGACGTCCACCTGCATCTGGCTGCTGCTCACGTTGGAGCTGTTCTGCGCTTGTCCGACCTCGACCCTGGCCGGGCCGCCGTAGCCCTTCAGCGCACGCTTCACGCCGGCCAGAGCGGTGTCGTACTGGCCGTTTTGGACCAGGATCAGGACCGTCGCCTGGGCCGGGTTGGCGGGCACCGTCCCCGGCGGGGCGAAGGGGTCGGCGAGACTGCCGACCGTAGCCTGGTAGGCGGTGATCCCGGCGACTCCCCTGATCAGCGACTCCACCTGCCGGGTCTCGGCGTCGGTCTGGGCAAGCGTCGAGTTGTCGGGCATCGTGATCGCGATCGGGAAGTCGGGGCTCGAGGACTGGTCGAGCAGGTTCACGCGGAGCAGCGGGATCAGCGCCATCGAGCCCGCGAAGATCGCGCCGGTCGCGACCAGTGCGAGCAGGCGGTGACCGGTCGCCCAGCGGATCACCGGCACATACACGCGCTGCATCCAGTTGTAGGTGAGGCGGCGCTCGCCCCCCTCGGCCGGCACCCCCGGCAGGAGCCGCGCAGCGAGCAGTGGGACCACCGTCACCGCCACCACCAGCGATGCCAGCAGCGCGACCACCACGGTCAGCGCGAAGGGTCGGAAGAAGCTGCCGGCGATGCCGGACAAGAAAGCGATGGGCAGGAAGACGGCGACCGTGGTGAGGGTCGAGGAGGCGACCGCGGTGGTGATCTCACGGGCGCCCGTATAGGCCGCCACCAGGGGGCGCTCACCCTCGCTGACGTGCCGGCTGATGTTCTCCAGGACCACGATCGAGTCGTCCACCACCCGGCCGATGGCGACCATCATCCCGCCGAGGGTGAGGATGTTGAGCGTGATCCCCTGCCACCAGAGCACGATCAGCGCGACCAGCAGCGAGAGCGGGATGGACACCGCGGCCACCACCGTCGCGCGGGCGCTCCGGAGGAAGACGAAGATCACCAAGATCGCGAAGAGAGCGCCCAACAGGCCCTCTTGGAGGATGTCGGCGATGGCCTGGGTGATCGGCGTCGCCTGGTCGGAGATCGATTCGAAGTGCACCGAGTGACCGACCGCAGCTTCGACACTCGGCAGCGCATTCTTCACCTCGCCGGCGACGGTGACCGTGTTCGCGTTGGGTCCTTTAAGGACCTGGAGCCCGACGCTGGGACTGCCGTTGGTGCGGGTGATGGTGTCGGCCGGAATGGAGACGACCGCGACGGTGCCGAGCTGACCGATCGTCGCCGGCGCGAGGCGGCCCGCGGCGGGGGCGGCGGACGGCAGAGAGGCGGCCGGCGCGACCGTCAGGTTCGCTATCTGGTCGATGCTCGTGAGCGAGCCGGAAACCTGCAGCGGAATCGTCGAGGATCCCTGCTGGAGCGAGCCGACCGACTGCACCACCGTTGCCTGCTGGAGGGCCGCCGCGACCTGCGCCTCGCCAACCCCGTGGGCCGCGAGCTTGGCCGGGTCGAGGGTCACGTCCACCTCGTTGGTGGGACCGCCGGTGATGACCACCGACGACACGCCGGCCAGGCCCTTCAGCTTCGGCAACGCCTGGGCGCGGAGCTGGCCGGCGAGATCGCCGATGGGCTCATCGGCCGAGATGGCGTACTCGAGGATGGGGAGGCTGTTGGTCGAGAAGGTCTGGGCCGTCGAGGCCGGCGTCGACGGCGGCAGGAAGGGCCGCGCGCGGGCGACGGCCGTGTTCACGTCCTGGAGGGCCGATTTGAGGTCGGTGCCGTCCTTGAAGAGGACGATGACGAGGGACGAGCCCTGGCTGGAGGTGGACTGCACAGTGTCCACGCCGCTGACTCCCTCGACGGCATTGACGATGGGCACGGTGACCTGGTCGTCCACGATCCCCGGAGAGGTGCCGGGATCGGGCGTGATGACGATCGCGGCCGGTATGGAGATGTCCGGCAGCAGGTCCTGCTGGACCTGGGTCGCGGCGAAAATACCCGCGCCGAAGAGGAGCACGACGCCGAGGAGGACGACGACGCCCAGGCGCAGCGAGACGCGGGTCAGAAATGACATCGGATTTCCTAATCCCCGGCGGACTCGTGGAGCCGTTCGATCAGCAGCAGGCAGAGGTGGCGGAGCTCGGCCAGCTGCTCGGAGCTGAATCCGGCCAGCAGCCTGGCCTGCTGCTCCAGCATGTCGCGGCGGAGGACTTCGACCCGCTCGACGCCGGCGTCGGTGAGCTGGGCGTGAACCGAACGACGGTCGTTGGCATCGGGGACACGGCGGATGAGGTCGTCGCGCTCGAGGGTGTCCGCGATGTCGGTGACGGTGCGGGGAACCACGTTGAGCGCCTCCGCCAGCTCTCGTAGCGGGCGGCGCCGGTCGGGGCTGAAGTAGAGGGCCATGAGGAGCCGGAGCCGGCTCTCGGAAAGACCGTGCCCCTCCGTCCAGCGCTCGGTCGCGGCGTGCACTTGCTTCGCCGCCAGCCTGAGCGCGGCCAGCGCCTCGAGCTGGGCGACGTCCGTCCCGCCGGCCATGCGGGCGAGCTGATCGCGGAGCACCGGGTCGTGGAGGTGGCCGGTGGCCTCGAGGACCAGGCGTCCGGTGGGTTCATTCGCGTGGTCCCTCACTGAGTGTTCCTGCATTATGAGGCGCCTCGGTATATCGACGGGACCTGGTGCTTGCGGACCGACAAGGTCGGCGATCAAAGAACTGGCCGGTCGCAACCCGGTGCGGCCGGCCAGTGAACTTCGTATTGGCTTGGGGCGTCAGGCGTTGAGCGCGGCCACCACGTTCGAGAACACGTTGGAGATCTGCCCGCCCATCGTAAGAAGAATGACGATGACGACGATCGAGACGAGAACGAGGATCAGGGCGTATTCGACCATTCCCTGCCCCTTCTGCCGGTCAGATGACGTAATTCGCTGCATGTCTGAAATTCACCTCCCCTCAGCACGCTGAACTTGATGGCGCCATTCAGCCACACGCAGATGTACCGGAGATGAACGCCATCTGGCCCCTCGCTATCAGGCCCCCGAGGAGGGAAGGCGGACCACCACCTGGGTGCCCCCCGGCTCGCCGGGATCGGCGATCTCGATGCTGCCTCGGTGCAGCTGCACGATGGCCCAGCAGAGCGAGAGGCCGAGACCGGCGCCGTGGGGGCCGCGTTCGCGGGCCGAATCCACGCGGTAGAAGCGTTCGAAGACGTGCTTGCGGGCCCCCGCCGGGATGCCGGGCCCGGTGTCGGTGACGGTCAGCGTCCAGCCGTTCCTGGCCGATTTCGCAGCGAGGGTGACCCTGCCGCCGGCCGGGGTATGCCGGAGAGCGTTGTCGATCAGGTTGTCGAGGAGCCGGCCGAGCAGGTCGCGATCGGCCCGGATGACGCCCGACGAGGGCGCCACGGCGACCAGCTCGACCGGCTTCGCGTCGGCCACCGTGCGCCAGCGACCGACGGTCTCCTCCACCAGGTCGGGCACATCGCAGGGGCCGCCGGCGACGCGCAGCTCGCCGGCGTCCGCCCGGGCCAGAAGCAACAGCTGGTCAGCCGTCCGGCTGAGTCGCTGGATCTCCACCAGGAGGGCCCGGTGGCTCTTCCGGTACTCGGCCGCGGTGCGCGGCTGGCGCATCGTCACCTCGACCTGGGAGCGCATGATCGCAAGCGGCGCCCGGAGCTCGTGGGCCGCGTCCGCCGTGAATCTCTGCTGCGTCTCCAGGTACGACTCCAGTCTGCCGAGCATCGCGTTGAAGGTGGTCACCAGCTCCCCGAGCTCGTCGTCGGGCGGAATGTCGAAGGCCAGGCGCTGGTGAAGGTCGCGCTCGCCGATGTCGCGCGCGGCGACGGAGATCTCGCGGATCGGCACCAGGGCCAGACCGGCCAGGCGCCAGGCGAGCAGGCTGACGATCAGCTGGACGACCAGCACTCCGCTCACCAGCAGGATGGCGATCCGGTTGAGCCGGTTCTGCAGCTCCTGGATCGGGCGGGCCACGACCAGCCCGCCTTTGCTGCCGTCGGGGATCGTAATTACCCGCGTCAGGATCCGTATCTCGCTGCCGTTGATGCGGACGTTGGCGATCAGGGCGTGTGCCGGGAACCCGGACTGCATCGCCCAGGCGATTACCGGCCCGGTCTCGAAGTCGGCCTGGTCGTGGGAGAGGATCCGACCCGAGCTGTTGACGACATAGCTGTCCATGCCGACCCCGCGGGGGTTGCCGGGAGGCAGTACCGGGATCGTCGAGTCGCTCGTCGACTGAGCGACGATCGCCCTCACCAGGTCGGCCTGACCGCGAAGCGACTGGTCTACCGTCGCGTACTCGTAGAGCGAGTCGGACGTCCAGAAGGCGGTGACGGCGGCGCCCGCCACGGCCAGGAAGAGCAGGGAGAAGACGAACGCCAGCCGGGCCTGCGTCCGCCTGGTGAAGGTGCGCACGAACCCCGCCTGCCCTCTTCTAGCCGCTGTTGAACCGGTAGCCGCCGTGGCGGACGGTGCTGATGGCGTCCTCGAGGCCGGCCTCGGCCAGCTTCCTGCGCAGCCGCCCGATGTATACGTCGACCAGATTCGATTCCCCGGGAAAGTCGAGCCCCCACACGTGCTCGGCGATCTGGCCGCGGTCGAGGAGGCGGTCTCGGTTGTGGACCAAGAACTCCAGCAGGGCGTACTCCTTCATGGTCAGGTCGAGCTGCCGGTCGCCGACGCTCGCGCTCGAGGCTATGGTGTCCACCCGCAGGGAGCCCGCGACCAGGAGGGCCGATCGGTCCATCAGGTGTCGGCGCGCGAGGGCACGGACCCGCGCCAGGAACTCCTCGAAGGCGAAGGGCTTGGTCAGGTAGTCGTCGGCGCCGGACTCGAGGCCATGGATCCGGTCGCTCACCTGGTCGCGGGAGGTCAGCATCAGGATCGGAACCGCGATCTTCCGGCGGCGCAGCTCGGAGCTCACGGCGAACCCGTCCTGCCCCGGAATCATCACATCGAGGGAGATGACGTCGTAGGACTGGGTCATCGCCGCCGTTGTCGCCTCCTCGCCGGTGCGGACGACGTCGACGATCATCCCGTCTTCCTCCAGGCCCTGCTGGAGGAGCTCGGCGAGGCGGCTGTCGTCCTCAACCACCAGGACCCGCATGGCGAGGGCAATGTTCGCTCACAATCCCGGGCCCGGTGGCTCCGGTCGGGTATTGAGGCCCGCGGCGGCCGGCTGCGAGGCTGGCTTTAGGTTGCCTCCGGCCGGGTGGCGATCCCCGCGCTGTCGAGCAGGCTGAGGATCACCTTGGCGTCGGCGAGGAGGCGGCCGGGGTCGTTGCGCAATGCCTTCGCCAGGCGGCGGACGCGACGCTGCTCGCGAACCGCGATCCCGAAGCAGAGCAGGGATAAGAACCCTCCCGAGGCCGCCACCGCGGTCAGGATGACGAGTCCGGTCGTCCCGAAGGAGTCGCCGCTCAAGAGGGCGGCCAGGGCTGTCAGGAAGGCACCGAAGGCGATGCCGAAAAATGTCCAGACGAGCGATCCGCCGTGGTTCTCGAGCTGCTCCAGCTCGTCTGAGCTGATGCCGTAGACCTGGATCCGGCGGGAGGGGTAGGCGATCGCGGGGGCTGCCAGGGACGGCGGCTCGATGGCCGTTGCGGACGCGGATGCGGCGGACGCGGATGCGGCGGGCGCGGATGCGGCGGGCGCGGACGCTGGCGCGAGGGCGGTGTCTTTCATTTGGCGGCCAATCCTAGGCGCAACCCGGCTCCAGATCAGGGGCGGACGCCATCGTTCGAGGGCCAACCGGCACACTGGAACTCGCCGGAAGAATGGAGACGAAGCTGGCGGGATATCGGCAGGCCCGGAACTGGTGGGGGCCGGTCGCCATGGTGGGGGCGATAGTGCTCGTTCGCCTGCCCGGCCTTTCGGAGCCGGCATGGGGATCCGATGACGGGTTCTTCACCGCCATCGGGCTCCTGACCTCGAAGGGCGTTCCGCTCTACGCCGGCGTCTTTGACGCCCACCCGCCGGTCATCTACTGGCTCTACCGGCTGCTGGTCGAGCTCGGCGCCGTCCAGCACCACGTCCTGACGCAGCTGGTGGCGCTGCTGGCGACCCTTGCCGCCGCCCTCCTCACCTACGCCGTCGCGGTCCGCGTCAGCCCGCGCTCGACGGCCCTGCTGGCGGGCACTGTGACCGGCCTTGTGCTCTCGATCCCGACCCTCGACGGCGACCTCCTCAACGTGGAGCTGGTCGCCCTGCCGCTGTTCCTCGGGTCGCTCTACCTCGCCTTCAGCCACCGGGCGCCGGCGCTCGCGATCTCCGGCCTGCTGCTGGCTCTCGCCTATGCCACCCGGCCCTCATTCGCCATCGATTCGCTGGCGCTGGCGGTGCCCCTGCTGGCCGGGGATGACCGCGTCCGCCGGGTCGCGGCGGTCGGGCTGGGCGGCGTCGCCGGCCTGGCCGCCGTTGCCGGTGGTCTGTGGCTCGAAGGATCGCTGGCGGCCTACGTCAACGTCGTGATGCCGGCCGACCAAGCCTACGTCACCTGGTCGAACGAGGGCACGATCTGGCCCCTGGTCGTCAGGCTGGCCATCCTCGTCCTGGTCGGTGGCGCCGTGTTCTGGCGGGTGCGCGGCACGGCCGCCCGGCTGGCCACGGTCTGGCTCTTCGCCAGCGTCGCCGGCAGCTCGATCACCCCCCGCGAGATCACCCACTACGCGCACGAGGCGATCCCCGCCATCGCCTTCGCCGTCGCGCTGCTCGTCGCCCGCCTGCCGAGCAGGGGCTGGCGAATCCCCGCCTACGCGCTGGCGGTGGTCGCGGTGGTGTTCGCGGTGGAGATGGTCCTCTACCTGCCCGGCGCCCAGACCTCGCTGCAGTCGGGGTTGCCGCCCAAAGACCTCTACCCAAACTTCGCCTGGACGGCGCTGCCTCGTTACTACGCCAACTGGTTCGAATACGCGGCCGGCACCCGAGACTGGACCCGGTACTCCCGCGAATTTCCCGGCTCGGCCACGACCGACGCCGCCGAGGCGCGCACCCTGAGGTCGCTCTTCGGCTCGTCGCCGCTCCTCCTCACCGTGCTCGGCGACCGACCCTGGCTCTTCGTCGACAGCGGGGCCCTGCCGGCCAGCCATTTCATCGCGACCAACAGCGCGTTTTGGCAGGTGAAGGGAGAGCCGGATGGGCTGGCCGCTCAGATCCGGTCCGGCTGCGCGGGCGTGATCGTCGTCGAGAGCGGCTCCGGCAACTGGGGGGATGACCTCAGAGCGGGCGGCTATCAGCGGTTACCGGGCACTCCCTGGGCGACCTATGTGACCACCCGGCCTACCACCACCTGCCATTGAGAACCGCCTCCGTCCGTGCGAACATCTGTTTGTGAATGAACTCGAGGGCGCAGACAAGCTCGGTCTGAACTCCGCCCCGCCAACCACCCTGGTGGTCGACCTCAATTGCGCCTTCGCCTCGATCGAGCAGCAGCACGAGCCCTCGCTGCGCGGTCGGCCGCTGGCGATCGCCGCCTACGCGACCGACGCGGCGACCATCGTCTCCTCCTCGCGGGAGGCGCGCGACCTCGGGATCAAGACCGGGATGCGCGTCTTCGAAGCCCGCGCCATCTTCCCGGCGGTGGAGGTGAGAGAGCCCAATCCGCCCCGCTATCGGGCCGTCTCCGACCAATTGATCGAGATCATGGAACGGCACGGGCCCGAGGTGCTCCGGATGTCGATCGACGAAGCGTCGATGAGCCTGCGGGGGACGCCCGACCTCGCGCTGCTGGGCGCCGAGGGCGTGGGTCGCGCGATCAAGGCCGCCCTCTTTCGGGAAGTCGGGGAGTGCGTCACCTGCTCGGTGGGCATCTCGACCTCGATCTGGATGGCCAAGCAGGCCTCCAACTTGGACAAGCGCGACGGCCTCGAGCGGATCGATCACAGCAACCTTGTCGATGTCTTCCGCAAATTGAAGCTCACCGATCTCTCGGGCATTGCCGAGGCGACCGCCGCCCACCTGGCGACGGCCGGCATCAAGACCCCGCTCGACTTCCTCTTCGCCACTCCAGAGCGGCTCCGGCTGGCGGGAATGCACGAGAAGGTCGCCGACATGTGGCTTCGCCGCCTTCGTGGCTTCGAGGCGGGCGGCTTCGAGGGAATCCGCCGGAAGAGCTACAGCCATTCCCACGTGATGGCCCGTGCCACCCGCGCCCAGCGCCCGCTCGAGGAGCTGCTGATGCGGCTTTCGGAGATGGTCGGGCGCCGGCTCCGCGCAGGCGGCCGGGGCGCCTCGATCGTTTCGGTCGGCATCGTCTACCGGCCCGACAGCGGCCACTTCTCGAGGCAGGCCAAGCAGCCGCATCCGGTCGCGACGGGCGATCAGATTTATCGCGCGGCGTTGCCGCTCATGGCCGCCCGCGACCCGGCCCAGCCGGTCGGCACGCTGGGGGTCGGCGTCAGCGGCCTGACGGATCCCCAGAGCAGCCAGCTCGACCTCTTCGCGGAGCGCCGCGACGAGCGGCTGGAGACCGCGATGGACGCCATCCGCGACCGTTTCGGTGAGGACGCCGTCCAGCGGGCGAGGCTTCTGGGCCGGGCCCGGGTGGTCCGCGACCGGATCGCCTTCGGCAACACCGGCCATCCCGACGACGGGCCGCAGGACTGAACTTCGATCAGCCGGACGCTCTCGCGCGTTGTATGGTCCGAATCGGCATGATCCTCAAGCCTCCTTCTTCAACTTCCCTCCGTTCACCGCGGGGCCGCGTCCGCCTTCAGCTGGGCCAGGGCATGGTCGAGTACGCCCTGATCCTGGTCATGGTCTCGGTGGTCGTCATCGTGATCCTCATCACCCAGGGCGGGACCATGGTGAACATGTTTTCCAACATCTCCACCACCCTCCATAACCAGGCCCACATGTAGCCCACCACCGGCTCGGCGGAGCCGCATCCGGCAGATCGTCCGCAAGGTCGGAATCGATAGGCTTAGATAGATTTCGTCATAATTCGCGGCTGTGGTCCAGCGCGCCGCACCTTCCGCGCCGGTCGGGCTCTGGCTGAGCCTCGGCCAGGCCAGCCGCCTGCTCGGGATCACGCCCGCGACCCTTCGCCGCTGGGCCGACCAGGGGGAGGTCGCCACCTTCGTGACTCCCGGCGGCCACCGCCGCTTTCCGCGCTCGGTGATCGAGGGGATGGTCCCCCACGTTCGCAGCCGCCGTCCGTCGCTGGCCGGGCTCGGGGCCAGCCCGGAACGGATGGCGTTGGCCTACCGCCGGGCGCGCCCGGTTGAGCGCCCGGGGAGCCCTCGCTGGATGGCAGGCCTCTCGGAGGCCGATCGGGTGGAGTTCCGGGAGCGCGGTCGAAGGCTCCTGGCGATCCTTCTCGAGCACCTCGATGCCGAGGACACAGGGGCCGCGGCCGGCCACCTTGAACGCGCCGTCGCCGACGCCACCGAGTACGGCGCGCTCTCGCGCAGCCTGGGCGCCTCGCTGACCGAAACGGTGGAGCTGTTCCTCCGCTTCCGCGGCTCCTTCGTCGGCGAGCTGGCCGGGGTGGCCCGCCGGCGACGGCTCGACACGCGCGAGGCGACGGCCCTGCTGGTTGCGGCGGAGACGGCGATGGACCGGCTGCTGGTCGCCCTCATGAGGGGCTTCGAGCAGGGAGGCGAGCCGGCATGAGCGGGCAGCCCTGGGTTGCCGGGGTCTCGGCCGCGGAGAGATCCGCGGAGGAGCGAGGAGAGCTCGCCGCCGAGCTTGCCCTGGCCGCCCGCGATGGACGGGGCCGGGTGCTCCTCGACACCTGCCACCGGGTGGAGCTGTACGGCTTCGACGAGGCGCCGGCGGCGGTTGCTGAGCTGCCGATCAAGACCGGCGCCGATGCTGTCAGCCACCTGCTCCGGGTGGCGGCGGGCCTCGAGAGCGCGGTGATCGGCGAGGAAGAGGTGCTCCACCAGGTGCGCGACGCCTTCCGGGCGGCCCTCACCGACCGTCCGCTCGATTTCCGCTCTCACCGGCTCTTTGAGGTCGCGCTCTCGGCGGGGCGGAGGGCGCGGTCCGGCCGCACCGCCAGCGGGGCCGGGCTGGCCGGGAGGGCGGTCGACTGGCTGGCCGCGCGTGGGCCTCTTGCCGGCCGGCCCGTGGTCGTCGCCGGCGCCGGGCGGATGGGATCGGCGCTGGCCCACGAGGCTCGCAAGCAGGGGGCCCTGGTGACCATCGCCAGCCGGGATGCGGGCCGGGCCCGGCGGCTGGCCGCCGTTTACGAGGGAACCGGGGTGGACCTGGCCGAGGGGGCCCGGCTGGCGCAGTCCAGCGTGGCCGTGGCGATCGCCCTCAGCGGGCCCTGGCAGGAGCTCGACGGCCTCGCCGACCCGCTGCCGCCGATCGCCGACATCTCCGCTCCGACGGCGGTCCCGGCCGCCCTTCGCAGCCGCCTCAACGGAGGCTTCCTGGGCGTGGACGAACTCTTCACCGGGCCGGGCGAGCCGCCGGCCGGCTACGTCGAAGCGGCCGAGCGGATCGTCGCCGCCAAGCTCGAGGAGTACCTCGGCTGGTTGGACGCGCGCCGTTGAAGGTCCGCCTCGGCACCCGCGGCTCCCAGCTGGCCTTGGTCCAGGCGGGCCTGGTGGCCGATCGCCTGCGGGCGGCCGGGCATGAGGTCGAGGTGATGCGGATCGTCACCGAGGGCGACCTGCGACCGATCGACATGGTGGCGGGGGATGGCGTCTTCGTCGCCGCCATCGCCCGGGCGCTGATCGCCGGGGAGGTGGACGTCGCCGTCCACTCCGCCAAGGATGTGCCGCTGGAGGAGGAGGCCGAGCTGGTGATCGCCGCCTACCCGGAGCGGGCGGACGCTCGTGACGCGCTGGTGACGCGGGAGCGTGGCGCGAGCCTCGACAGCCTGCCGCCAGGTTGCAGCGTCGGCACCGACAGCCCGCGGCGCGCCGGTTTTGTTCGCGCGGCGCGCCCCGACCTGCGCGTGGTGCCTATCCACGGCAACGTGGACACCCGGCTCCGCCGCCTCGACGAGGGCGAGGTCGACGCGCTGATACTCGCCGCCGCGGGCCTCGATCGCCTCGGCCGCGCCGACCGGATCGACCAGCGGCTGGATGCGCGGACGGTAACGCCGGCACCTGCGCAGGGGGCCCTGGCCATCCAGGCGCGCCGATCGGACACCCGGCTGAGGAGCGAACTCTCCGCCATCGACAACCCCTCGGTGCGGCTGGCGGTGAATGCCGAGCGGGCGGTTCTGGAAGCCACGGGCGGAACCTGCCGCGCCCCGGTGGGGGCGTTCGCGGTGGTCGATGAGGGCGATTTCGAGATGCTGGTCGGCGGCGTCAACAGCGACGGTACGGGCCTCCACCTCTCGGTCACCCGGAGCGCGGTCGGGGGGGCGATGGACGCTGCCCGACAGGCAGGTCTCGAGCTCAAACAGCGGGTGGCCCTCCGGTGACGGCGGTGCTGCTGACCCGGCCCCTCGGAGCGGAGGACCCGCTGGCGATCTTCCTCGGTGAGCTCGGCTACCGTGTGCACGCCGTCCCGACGCTGGCGACCGAGCCGGTCCGGGTCGCGGCCGAGAGCCTGGCCGGGTTCGACTGGATCGTGGTCACCAGCGCGGCGGGCGTGGCGGCCCTGCCCGAGCTGCCGACGGGGTCGCGCTGGGCGGCGGTCGGCGCCGCAACCGCCGCCGCGCTCGCCGAGCGCGGCGTGACCGCCGATCTGGTACCGGAGGTGTCCAACGGGGCCGCCATCGCGGCGGCCATCCCCGGCCCGGCCGGGAGCCGGGTCCTGCTGGCGCGGGCGGACGCCGCGGCGGAGGACCTGCCGGTCCGGCTCCGCGAGCTCGGGGCCGAGGTGGTCGAGCTGGCCGTCTACCGCACGGTCGAGGCACCCCCGGATTCCCGGGCTGCGCTGGCGGAGGCGCTGGCGGACCCGGACCTGGCGGGCGTCGTCTTCGCCTCCGGCTCGGCGGTGCGCGGCTTCCTCGGCCTCGGCGGTACGGCCTCGTTGCCGGCGGTGACGATCGGGCCCCGGACGAGCCAGGTGGCCCGGGACAGCGGATTCAAGATCGCGGCCGAGGCCGCCCAGCAGACCACGCGGGAGCTCGCCGAGGCGGTCGCCCGCGCCTTTCCGTCGGAGGTTTGACGATCCATGGCTGAGCTCAAGACCCGGCTCCAAGTCCCCCTTCCCGCCGAGCGCCGGCCGCGCCGGCTCCGCGCCAGCCCGGCTCTTCGCAGGCTCGTCCGCGAGACCCGGCTCGACCCGGCCCAGCTGGTGGCCCCCCTCTTCGTCGTCTCCGGTCACGGCCGCCGCGAGGAGATCTCCTCTCTCAGGGGTCATTCACGGCTGAGCCCCGACCTCGCGGTCGTCGAGGCGCGCCGCCTGGCGGACCTCGGCGTCGGCGGCGTGCTGCTCTTCGGTCTCCCCGATGCCAAGGATGCGGAGGGGACCGGCGCCCACGATGCCACCGGCCCGGTGCCGGAGACTCTGCGCCGGCTGCGCGACGCCGGGCTGCCGCTGGTCGCCATCGCCGACGTCTGCCTCTGCGAGTACACCGACCACGGCCACTGCGGCATCCTTCGCGGGGCCGAGGTGGACAACGACGCGACCCTGCCGCTGCTCGCGGAGGCGGCCGTCGCCTACGCGGAGGCGGGCGCCGGCATCGTCGCCCCGAGCGCGATGATGGACGGCCAGGTCGGCGCGCTGCGAGATGCGCTTGATGACGCGGGACACCCCGACACCGTGATCATGGCCTACGCCTCCAAGCATGCCTCCGGCTTCTACGGCCCCTTCCGCGAGGCGGCCGGCTCGACGCCCGGCTTCGGCGATCGCAAGGCCTACCAGATGGACTCCGCCAACGGCCGTGAGGCCCTGCTGGAGATGGAGCTCGACGTCGAGGAGGGCGCCGACCTGCTGATGGTCAAGCCCGCGATCACCTCCCTCGACCTGCTGGCCCTCGCCCGGCAGCGCTTCGACCTGCCGCTGGCCGCCTACCAGGTGAGCGGCGAGGCGGCGATGATCGAGGCCGCCGCCGAGCGGGGCTGGATCGATCGCCGCACCGTCGTCCTGGAATCCCTGACGGCGATCGTGCGGGCCGGCGCCCAGGTCGTGATGACCTACTTCGCCGCCGACGCGGCCACCTGGCTGAGGGAGGATCGATGAGCGACGCTCGCTTCGTCCACGCCCTCGCCCTTGGCATTGACCCGGCCTGGCGAAGGCTCCCGGCGGATGAGCGCCGCCGTGGGTTCGAAGAGCTCGCCACCGTCCTCGGCGAAGCCTCCGCGGTGACGACCTTCACCTACTCCTCGATCGGTATCGAGGCCGGCGCCGACCTCTTGCTCTGGAGCCTCGCGCCCTCGCTGGAGGCCCTCGAGGAGCGGGTGGCGGCGGCCCTCCGCACGAGCCTCGGCGGTTGGCTGACCGTGCGCGAGAGCTTTGTCGGCGTCATCCAACAGAGCCAGTACGTCAAAAAGCCGACGCCGCAAGAGCAGTCGCTCTTCAGCGGTGAGCGCTCGCACTACCTGGTCGTGTACCCCTTCACCAAGGGCACCGACTGGTATCTGCTGGGCAAAGAGGCGCGGCAGGGGATCATGAACGAGCACATGCGGATCGGGCACGACTACCCAGAGATCCGCCAGCTCCTCGCCAACAGCTTCGGCGTCGACGACATGGACTTCCTGGTCGCCTACGAGACCGACGACCTGGCCCACTTCGGCGAACTGGTGCGGGCGCTCAGAGGGACGGACAGCCGCCGCTCCACCGTGCGCGATACGCCGTTGCTGGTCGGCGTCCACCGGCCGCTGCCCGAGATCGCCGCGCTGCTCGGCGCCCGGTGACGTCGGCGGCAGCCTGGAGGGAGCGCGCGGCCGGGCTCTTCCCGGGAGGCGTCAACAGCCCCGTCCGCGCCTACCGGGCCGTCGGCGGTGACCCGCCGATCCTCGTCCGCGGCGCCGGGGCAGAGGTCTGGGACGCGGACGGCGACCGCTATCTGGACTACGTCGGGGCCTTTGGCCCGCTGCTCCTTGGCCACGCCCACCCGGCGGTGGTCTCCGCGATCAAAGAGGCGGTCGAGGCCGGCGGGTCCTTCGGCGCGACCGGGCCCGGCGAGGTGCGCCTGGCCGAGCTGATCCGGGAGCGGATGCCCTCGGTCGAACGGATGCGGTTTGTGAACAGCGGCACCGAGGCCGCGATGAGCGCCCTCCGCGTCGCGCGCGCGTCGACCGGTCGCGAGCTGGTCGTCAAGTTCGACGGCGGCTACCACGGGCACTCCGACTCGCTGCTGGTGGAGGCCGGATCGGGCACGGCGACGCTCTCCATCCCCGGCAGCGCCGGGGTGGCCGCCGCGGTTGCCGCCCAGACGCTGATCGCGCCCTACAACGATCTCTCCGCGGTGGAACGGCTCTTCGACGCGCACCGGGGCCGCGTTGCGGCCGTGATCGTCGAGCCGGTCGCCGCCAACATGGGCGTGGTGGCGCCGGTCCCCGGTTTCCTCGAAGGCCTGCGCGAGCTGACCTCGAGCGACGGCTCGCTGCTTATCTTCGACGAGGTGATCACGGGATTCCGGGTCGCCCCGGGCGGCGCCCAGGAGCTCTACGGCATCCGGCCCGATCTCACGGTGCTCGGAAAGATCATCGGTGGCGGCCTGCCGGTCGGCGCCTACGGCGGTCGCGCCGACCTGCTCGACCTGGTCGCACCCGCCGGCGACGTCTACCAGGCGGGGACGCTCTCCGGACACCCGGTGGTGATGGCGGCCGGGGAGGCGACCCTGCGGCTGCTGACCCCCGACGTTTACACGGCGGTGGACCGCCGCGCTGACCGCCTGCAGGAGGCGCTGGCGGGTCCCGGCCGCAGCACCGCGAGGGTCGGCTCGCTGCTGACGCTCTTCTTCCGGGATCGGCCGCCCCGCGACTTCGCCGAGGCGAAGGGGTCGGACACCGCGGCCTTCGCAACCTTCTTCCGCGCCATGCGGGCCGCCGGGGTGCTGCTGCCACCCTCGCAGTACGAGGCGTGGTTCCTCTCTGCCGCCCACGACGACGCCGTCATCGACGAAACCATCGGAGCCCTTCCCCTATGAGCCTTTTCCTCGATGCCGCCAACCTCCGCCCCGCCGACCGGACCCCCATCTGGCTGATGCGGCAGGCCGGCCGCTCGCTGCCCGAGTACCGCCGGCTGCGGGAGCGCTGGAAGCTGGTCGACATCGTGGCCCAGCCCGAGCTCTGCGCCGAGGTGACGCTGCAACCGGTGCGCCGACTCGGCGTCGACGCGGCCGTGATGTTCGCCGACATCATGCTGCCGCTGCGGGGCATGGGCGTGGACTTCGAGCTGGTCGAGGACGTCGGCCCCGTGATCGCCCGGCCGATCGAGTCGCCGGCCGACGTCGAGCGGCTCCGTGTTCCCTCCGGGGAGGAGGCGGCGCCCCAGGTGATCACCGCCGTGCGCCAGGTGGTCGCCGAGTCACCGGTGCCGGTGATCTGCTTTTGCGGCGCGCCCTTCACCCTCGCCAGCTATTTGATCGAGGGACGGCCGAGCCGGGACTTCAAGAAGGTGAAGGCCTTCATGTACAGCCAGCCGGAGGCATTCGATTCGCTGCTCGGCAAGCTGGCAGCGACCATGAGCGGCTACCTCGCGGCGCAGGTCGGCGCCGGCGCGGCGGCGATCCAGATCTTCGACTCCTGGGTCGGTGCGCTGGCGGTCGAGGACTACCAGGCGCGGGTTCTTGAGCACACGCGGGCGATCCTCGAGGCGGTGGCGCCCCTGGGCGTTCCCCGGATCCATTTCGGGACGCACACGGCAAGCCTCCTGGAGCTGATCGCCTCGGCCGGGCCTGACCTGGTCTCGCTCGACTGGCGGGTGCCGCTCGACAGCGGCTGGGCGAGGCTCGGCGACGGCTTCGGCGTCCAGGGGAATCTCGACCCGGCGGTGCTCCTCGGTCCCCCCGAGCTGGTCCGCGAGCGCGCCCGTGACGTTCTCCGCAGGGCCGCCGGCCGGCCCGGCCACGTCTTCAACCTCGGCCACGGTGTGCTCCCCGAGACGCCGCTCGAGAACCTGCAACTGCTGATTGAGACCGTCCACGAGTGGAGGGCTGCCCCGGTTGGCTGACCCCAAGACGGCGATCCTCTGCATGGCCTACGGCAGCCCCGCCGACGAGGCGGCCATTGAGCCCTACTTCACCCACATCCGGCGCGGCCGGGCGCCGTCGCCCGAGGACCTGGCCGAGCTGACCGCGCGCTACCGCGCGATCGGCGGCTCGCCGCTGGCCGAGATCACCGCCCGCCAGGCGGCGGCCCTCGGCGCGCGGCTGGAGATGCCCGTCTTCGCCGGCTACAAGCACGCGCCGCCCTTCGTGGGCGAGGTCGCCCGCGAGGTCGCGGCGACCGGTGCGACCCGGCTGATCGGCCTGCCGCTGGCCCCGCACTACGCGGCGATGAGCCTGGGCGGCTACCGAAAGGCCCTCGAGGAGGTGTGGGAGGGCGAGCTCGTCTTCGTCCCCGGCTTCCACGACCACCCGGCCTTCATCGCCGCGGTGGCCGGGCTGCTCGGCGAGGCGCTGGCCGGCTACCGGCCGGACCGCCTCTTCTTCACCGCCCACAGCCTGCCCGCCCGGATCATCGCCGAGGGGGACGGCTACCGAGACCAGCTGCTGGCCTCCTGCCGGCTGGTGGCTGGCCGGATGGAGCTGCCGGAGTGGGAGTTTGCCTTCCAGTCCGCCAGCACGACAGGCGAGCCGTGGCTCGGCCCCGACCTGCTGGAGGCGGTCGAGAGGTCCGGCGCCAGGAGCGTCCTGGTCTGCCCGGTCGGCTTTGTGGCCGACCACCTCGAGATCCTCTACGACCTCGACGTGGAGGCTCAGGCCTTCGCTCGCGAGAAGGGGGTCGAGATCCGCCGCACCGCCAGCTTCAACGACCGGCCGGTCTTCATCGAGGCCCTGGCCGAGGTGGTCAGGACCGCGCTTGGACCAGCACCTCGAGGGAGTCGACCAGGCGCGGACCCGGCCGGTTGAAGTAGGCAGACCCGTCGAGGACCGCGACCCGACGAGCCCCGGTGGCCTCGATGCGGTCGCGGACCAGGTCGGCCTCGCGCTGGGCGCGCTCGCGGTCGAAGCCGCAGGGCGCCAGCACCAAGAGCTCGGGACGGAGGGCGATCACCTCCTCCCAGGAGCCGGCCACCGACGGCACCCCGGCCCGGGCGAGGGGATCGTCGATGCCCGCCAACCGGAGCAGATCGGGCGTCCAGTGCCCGGCCCGGTAGGGCGGGTCGAGCCACTCCAAGAAGACGCCACGGACCGGCCCCAGCTCCCGCGCCGCCGCCGCCGCGGCGGCGATCCGAGCCCGCAGGCCCTCCATGACCGGCGCCGGGTCGGTGGTGCAGGCGCGGGCGAGCTCCTCCATGTCGGCCAGCACCCCCTCGAAGGTGTGGGGATGCTGGCGGAGCATCGGGATTCCCTCCAGGTCGTCGGCGACCTCGTCCGCGGAGACGGCGCAGACCCGGCAGACGTCCTGGGCGATCACCAGGTCCGGCCGTAGCTCGCGGATGGCCGCGGTGTCCACCTCGTACAGCGAGCGTCCTTCGGCGGCGGCCAGGGCGACCTCCGCCTCGATCCCGCCACTGTCCTCAAGGGCCAGGGCGAGCGTGGAGCGGGTAACCACCGGCAGGAGAGCCGCCTCGGGTGGGAAGTCGCATTCGTGGGTGACCGCGACCAGGCGGCCGCCGAGGCCGAGGGCGAAGAGCGACTCGGTGGCGCTGGGCAGCAGCGAGACGATCCTCATTTCGCCATGGTGTCATCGTTTGAGCGGTGGCGGGCCCCTATGCGCTCTTGTGGTCGGGTGGCAAGGATTCGGCGCTGGCGCTCGCCCGCGCCCGCGCCGCCGGACTGCAGGTCAGCCTGCTGCTGAGCTTCCACGACTCGGAGACCGGCCGGGTCCGCTTCCACGCCACCCGGGTCGGCATGCTGCGTGCCCAGGCGAGGGCGATCGACATCGAGTTGCGCGCCGTGGCGAGCACCTGGCCCGAGATGGAAGCTCGCCTCGCCGGCGAGCTGTCCATGCTCCGCGCCGAGGGCTTCGGCGGGGTGCTGCTGGGCGACATCCACCTCGCCGACGTCCGCGCCTGGTACGAGGAGCGGGTGACCGCCGCCGGCCTCGAGCACGTGGAGCCGCTCTGGCAGGTGCCGTCGGCGGACCTACTGGCCGAGTTCGTCGCCTCCGGCGGCAGGGCGGTCGTCACCTGCGTCGAGCTGGCCAAGCTGGACCGCTCCTGGCTCGGCCGCATCATCGACCAGAGCTTCGTAAATGACATCGCCGCCACCGGGGTCGATGCCTGCGGCGAGAACGGCGAGTACCACAGCTTCGCCTTTGCCGGACCCGTCTTCCGGGCGCCCGTCCGCTGGCAGGCGGGCGAGACCGGCGGCGAGGACGGGTTCGCGCAGCTGGATCTGCTGCCTTTATGAATTGGCTACCTTCATGCCTGTGACGCGTCTTCCCGGCGACCGCTGTGAGGCTGACCACATCTGGGACCGCGCCGTCGAGACCGCCTCCGCGGCCGAGGTGAGAGCACTCGCCGCCGCCGCCTGGGAGACACAGCTCGAGCACCTTCTCCGCGACTCGGCCTTCTATCGCCGGCGTTTGGGAGAGGCGGGGCTCGGGACTTCTCCGATCAGCCTCGACGACCTCCCGCGCCTCCCCTTCACCACCAAGGCGGAGTTCAAGCACGCGGTCGAGCAGGAGCCACCCTTCGGCAGCAACCTCTCGGTGCCCGCCGAGGCCGTCAAGCGCGTCTACCAGACCAGTGGCTCGACCGGCAAGCCGAGCGTGCTCTCCCTGACCAGGGCCGACGTCGAGAGCTGGACGGCGATCGGCACCCGCACCTATTACGCGACCGGCGTCCACGAGCACAGCTCGGTGCTGAGCACCTTCGGAGCCGGGCCCTTCGTGGCCGGCCACACCCACTTGGTGCTGAGCCGGATCGGCGCCCGCTCGGTCCCCGTCGGCCCCGGCGACACCGACCGGGTGGTTTTCGGCCTGCGTTCGGGCCTCGCCGACACGCTTTTGGGCACCGCCTCCTTCGCCCAGCACCTCGCCAACCGCTTTGAGCAGGAGGGACTCGAGCCGGGCTCGCTGGCGCTCGGCCACATCGTCACCGGCGGCGAGCCGGGCGGCGGCATCCCCGCCATCCGCGACCACGTCCAGGAGGCGCTGGGCGTGACCGTGAACGAGGTGATGGGGATCGGCGACGTCGCGCCCTCTCTCTTCGGCGAGTGCCCGGCCCAGCGGGGCATGCATTTTTGCGGCACCGGCTTCATCTGGCCGGAGCTGGTCGACCCCGAGAGCCGGGAACCGGTCGGGATCGAGCCGGGCGCGACCGGCGAGCTCGTCTACACGCACCTTCGGCGGGAGGCGATGCCGGTCGTCCGCTTCCTCTCGGCCGACATCGTCCGGATCGAGGGCGTCGACTGCGAATGCGGGCGCACCAGCTTCCGCATGCGCTGCATCGGCCGCCGTGACGACATGTTCATCGTCCGGGGCGTCAACGTCTACCCGACGGCGATCCTGGCCCTGGTCGGTGAGTTCCGACCCGCGGTGACCGGTCGCGCGCGAGTGGTGCGGACCGGGGAGGCCGTGAGCGTCGAGCCGCCCGTGCCGGTCGAGGTCGAGGTTCCCGACGGACGTCCCCCCGCTGCCGGGCTGGCGGAGCGCATCGAGCAGGCGATCCGCGCCCGCCTCACCTTCCGCTGCAGGGTCGATCTGGTCCCCGAGTCGTCGTTCGGCGACGCCGGCTACAAGACGCGCCTCACCGTGTCGCGGTGACCGCGCCCCGCAAGCGGCTCCGCTCGGAGATCGCCCGGAGCACTGCCGACCGCATCCTCATCCGCGGCCACGACCTCGCGGCCGACCTGATCGGCAAGGTCTCGCTCGGCGACATGGCGTTCTTGGAGCTCCGGGGCCGCCTCCCGACCGAAGCCGAGTCGGCCGTCTTCAACGCCATTGCCGTCACGCTGGTCGAGCACGGCATGACGCCGAGCGCGATCGCCGCCCGGCTGACCTACCTGGGCGCTCCGGAGGCGCTGCAGGGCGCGGTGGCAGCGGGCCTCCTGGGGATGGGCGACCGCTTCGGCGGCCCGGTCGACGAGGCGGCCCGGATGCTCCAGGACGCGCTCGCCAGCGATCCCTCCGGCGGGGACCTCGCTGCGGTCGCGTCCCGGGTGGTGGCCGAGCGCTTGCAGGCCGGACGCCTCGTCGCCGGCCTCGGCCACCCGGTTCACACCGGCGGCGATCCCCGCGTGCCGGCGCTCTTCAAAGTCGCCTCCGAGAACGGCTTCTCGGGCCGCTACGTCCGCCTCATGGAGCTGATCGGCGAGGAGGCCCGGCGGGCGACCGGGAAGTCGCTGCCGGTCAATGCCACGGGCGCCATCGGCGCCATCGCGAGCGAGCTGGAGATCCCCTGGCAGGTCTGTCGCGGGCTCTCCGTGATGGCCCGCGCCATCGGCCTGGTCGCGCACCTCCAGGAGGAGCTGACCGACCCGATGGCGACCGAGATCTGGACCCGGGTCGAGGAGGAGGCCTCCAGCGACGCCGGTTCCAGTTGACGGTTGGACACTGTTTCGTTGCGCAACTAACATGACGCGCATCCAGCGGACACCGGGTTAGAGGGGTATTCGATTCCAAGTGCCGGACCACGTTCCCGGTATCCATCACGTGACCGCGATCACGACCGACGTCCAGGCGTGCGTCGACTTCTACGTCACCGTTCTCGGGCTTCGCTTCATCAAGCAGACCGTCAACTTCGACGTTCCCGACACCTACCACATCTACTTCGGCGACCGCCTCGGCACGCCGGGCACGGCGATGACCTTTTTCGGCTGGCCGCACCTCCCCTGGAGGAAGGCCGGCAACGGCCAGGTGACGGTGGTGGGCTTCGCGGTTCCACCGCCCTCGCTCGACGGCTGGGCGAGACGACTGGCCGGGCTCGGCGTCCAGGCGACTCGGAGCGAGCGCTTCGGCGCCGGCGTGCTCAGCTTCCCCGACCCCGACCAGATCCGGCTGGAGCTGGTGGGCGACTCTGACCAAGCCCGCTGGAACGCCTGGCCGGACGGACCGGTCGCGCCCGAGGAGCAGATCCGCGGCTTCCACGCCGTCACCCTCTCGGTCGTGGAGGAAGAGCCGTCGAGCCGCTTCCTGACCGAGACCATGGGCTTCCGCGAGGTCGCCCGCGAAGGCTCCCGGGTCCGCTTCGAGACGGGCGCGGGCGGACCGCACGCGGTCCTCGACCTGCTCGTCGACCCTAACCTGGAGCGTGGTGAGGAGGCCACGGGCACCGTTCACCACGTCGCTTGGCGGGCGCTGAACGATTCCCACGAGCTGGACTGGCGGGCCACGCTGGTGGCCGCCGGCCGCGAGGTGACGCCGGTCATCGAGCGCAAGTACTTCCGCTCGATCTACTTCCGCGAGCCGGGCGGCGTGCTCTTCGAGATCGCGACCGACCAGCCTGGCTTCACGGTCGACGAGCCGGCGGAATCGCTCGGCTCCGGGCTGCAGCTTCCCGCCTGGCACGAGGATCGGCGGGCCGACCTGAAGGTCAACCTGCCCCCGATCGCGGTCCCTGCGATCGCCGGCCGGCCGGGGGCCTGATTCGGAGTGCAAGGACCGCACCAGGGCCAGCCAATCGTCACGGCCGGAGAGCCGCTCGAGAGCGCGTCGGCGGCGATGATCCTGGTCCACGGCCGGGGCGCCTCGGCGCGCGACATCCTGACCGTCGCCGCCGCCGTCGACACCCCGGGTTTCGCCTACCTGGCGCCCGAGGCCGCCGGCAGCGCCTGGTACCCCAACCGCTTCATGGAGCCGATCGAGACCAACCAGCCATGGCTCGATTCCGCGCTGCAGGTTGTCGGTGACGTCCTTGCCGGGGTCGAGCAAAGGCTCCCGTCCGATCACATCGTCCTCCTCGGTTTCTCACAGGGCGCCTGCCTGGCGCTCGAATTCGCCGCGCGCAACGCGCGCCGCTACGGCGGGCTGGTCGGTCTCAGCGGCGGCCTGATCGGGCCCGACGGCACGCCGCGCGACTACCCAGGAAGCCTGGCCGGCACCCCGGTCTTCCTGGGCTGCAGCGACGTCGACCCCCACATCCCGGCGGAGCGGGTGCGGGAGTCGGGACGGGTGCTCGAATCGCTGGGAGGCAAGGTGCGGGTGGAGCTCTACAGAGGGCTCGGCCATGAGGTCAACGAGGACGAAGCCGCGATCGTTCGAGCGCTGATGGCGGCGGTTTCCCGCCGCGAGGAAGTGGGGGACCCGGGCAGCCGGGCTCCCCGTTAGGAGGTACCGCTGGATGGCAGTCATCGCACCCGTCAACCCGATGTCCGCCGCGGGCAAGAGCACCGTCATGACGGTCCTTCGGCGCGACCGCGAAAAGTTCGAGCGGATGGTCTCGGACCCCGCCCACTGGAACGTCCAGACCCGCTGCACCGAGTGGGAGGTCCGCGACCTCGTCGGGCACATGATCGACGTCACCGAGGGCTACCTAGCGCGCTGGGATGCCGCGAGGAAGGGCGAGGCGCCGGGAGCCGTCGGCCTCCAGGTGATGGGGGAGACGCTCAACGACCACGCGCTCGACTTCCGCAAGCTGCCCCGGGAGGAAGCGCTCGCCCGCTGGAAGGAGGATGCCCTCAAGTGGGATGCCATCCTCGAGGGCCTCTCCGCCGAGGAGTGGGAGGGAACCCTCGTCACCCATCCCTACATGGGGCCGGTCCCCGCGGGCTTCTACGGCGCCTTCCAGATCATGGACTACGGCATCCACCCGTACGACATCGAGTACGGGCTGGGGGACAAGCTCGCCGACATCGACGAGGCATCGGCGGGGATCATCCTGCCTTACTGCCACATCATCATGCAGTACACCGTTGACGCCGAATCCGCCAAGGGCGTCGACTGCGTCTACGGCATCGACGTCGCCGGGCCCTGGGGCGGCAAGTGGCGGGCCACCGTGAAGGATGGGCAATGGGCCGCGGTCGAGGAGAAGGGCGACTTTGACGGCTGCGATGCGCTCTTCCGCTACAACTCCGCCTCCGACTTCGTGCTGACCACCTTCGGCCGCTTCCCGGGCGGGTCGGCGACCGGCGACCCGGAGGTCATCGAGGCGGTCCGGCACCTCTTCTTCCGATTCTGAACGGGATCTCCATCTGGGCGGCGGAGCTCCGGCGCTGGAGCCCGTCGCCCATCCCGCCGCCCTTTCCGCTGGTCGAGATCACCGCCGGCGGTGGCGCTGGGCTGGTGAAGGCGATGGGATCCGAGAGCGACCTGGTCGCCACCCGGCTCGGCCGCGGCTGCCGTGCCTTCGTCGCCTGCCTGGGCGACGAGGTGGCCGCCTACGGCTGGGTCTCCTCCAGCCCCGAGTGGATCGGCGAGGTCCGCCTCCAGATCTGCCCGGGCGAGGG
This sequence comes from Candidatus Dormiibacterota bacterium, assembly GCA_035535055.1. Classification (GTDB taxonomy): domain Bacteria; phylum Chloroflexota; class Dormibacteria; order Dormibacterales; family Dormibacteraceae; genus UBA6019. Next base: position 54,805 of record DATLQT010000108.1, read on the forward strand.
GGAGGCGTACCTTTGGAACTGCGTCACCCTCGGGCCTCACCGCCGCCGCGGCTTCTTCGGGGCCCTGATCGAGCAGGTCGCGGCGCGGCTCCAGGCGGAGGGTCTCAGCCGGCTCTGGATCGCCGAGGCCGGCGGGCCCGCGGTGCCGGCGCTGTCGGCGGCCGGCTACCGCCCGGTGGTCGAGATCACCGAGGCTCGCTGGGGACCGATTCGAAGGCTGCTCGCTCTCCCGGCGCGGGAGGCCGACCCGGAGTCGGTCGCCGCCGCGCGACGGGCGGTCTCGCTCGGGGGCCGGCGCCTGGGGGTGCTGCCGGCCGTGAGGCGGCATTGACGGCGCCTACCGGCCCCCTGCTGACGACGGTGGTCGGCAGCTACCCGCAACCCGATTGGCTGGTCGACCGCGCGGCGCTGGGCGGGCGGCTCCCGCCGCGCACCCGGGCTCCCGAGCTCTGGCGGGTGGCGCCCGAGTTCCTCCAGGAGGCGCAGGACGACGCGACCCTGCTGGCGCTGCGCGACATGGAGCGGGCGGGGATCGACATCGTCACCGACGGCGAGATGCGCCGGGAGAGCTACTCCAACCTTTTCGCGACCGCGCTCGAAGGCATGGACGTCGTCAACGCGGGGACCGCCCTCGACCGGACCGGGCATCCGAACCCAGTGCCCCGGGTGGTCGGGAGCATCCGCCGCACCCGGCCGGTGCTGGTACGCGACGCGACCTTCCTGCGGGCCAGCACCCGCCGAGCGATCAAGGTCACCCTCCCGGGCCCGTTCACCATGTCGCAGCAGGCCCAGGACGACTTCTACGGCGACGAGGCAGCGCTGGCGATGGACCTGGCGGCGGCCGTCAATGAGGAGGTGAAAGACCTCTTCGCCGCCGGGGTGGACGTGGTCCAGCTCGACGAGCCCTACCTGCAGGCGCGGGCCGAGAAGGCGAGACTGTTCGCCCTTCCGGCCATCAACCGGGCGCTGGAGGACGTCGAGGGCACCACCGCGCTCCACACCTGCTTCGGCTACGCCCACGTTGTGCACCAGAGGCCGGACGGCTATCCCTTCTTCGCCGAACTGGCGGTGGCGCGGGTCGACCAGATCTCGCTCGAGTCGGCCCAGCAGAAGGTGGACCTGACTATCCTCGGGTCGGTGCCCGGCAAGACGTTCATCGTCGGGGTCATCGACCTCTCCGACGAGAGCCCGGTCGAGGATCGCGACACCGTCGCGGCGCGGATCCGCTCCGCCCTTCGGCACGCGCCGGCGGAGCGGATCCTGGTCGCGCCCGACTGCGGGATGAAGTACCTCGACCGCGCGGTCGCCCACGCCAAGCTGCGGGTGATGGTCGAGGCGGCCGAGCTGGTCCGCGCCGAGCTCTACGACCGGGGCTGACGGGCGCCGCCGTTCAGGCTAGGGCTAGGTCTTCGCCCGGTCCCTCCGCCCCTGGCAGGGCACGCAGGTCGTGGTCTCGGGAGCGAACTCCATCCGCTCGGCCGGGATCTCGGCGCCGCAGTCCTCGCAGTACCCGTACTTGCCGAGCGCGAGCTGGTCGAGCGCGCGCGACAGCTGAGCCTGCAGGGAGGAGCGGAGATCGGCTATCCGCTGGGCGATCTCGCCGTCGATCACTACCTGGGCGATGTCGCCCTCGTCGCCGTCAGGCCGCAGCTCGGGCGCTGCCTCCATGATCGCGACCTCCGCGGGTTCCTGGGCCGCGATCGCCAGGAGCTTGCTGCGGCTCGCGTGAATTCTTGACGTCCAGTCCTTGTCCACCCCGATTTGCCTCCGAATTGGACTACTAAAAGTTGACTGGTTCAATATAAGGTTTCCGGTGCCGCGATGGGCAAAATCTGTCGCAATAAGCGATCCCGGCAGCGTGGTATACCCGGCGAGGTTTCAGCCTTTGCCCTGGCCGCCCTCGAGGAGCTCGAGTACGACCGACTTGTCCCCGCCGCCGGTGGACTTGCGGACTCCGCCGCCCCGCAGGTGCCCTCCGCTCCCGAGGATCGCCATCACGGCCTCGCTGTCGATCGACCGGGAGTAGAAGTAACCCTGCCCGCGGCAGCCGAGCGGCTCCAGGATCCGCGCCTGCTGGCGGGTCTCGATGCCCTCGGCCACGATCTCGACGCCGAGACTGTGGCCGAGGCCGACGATCGCCCTCAGCAGAGCCGAGCTCTTGGCGCCCCGGCTGGAGGCTTTGACGAAGGCCTTGTCGATCTTGATGACGTCGATCGGGAAGCGGGCCAGGTAGCTGAGGGAGGAGTAGCCGGTGCCGAAGTCGTCGATGGCGACCTTGACCCCGGCGCTGCGCAGGCGCTGGAGCACCGCGGCGACATCCTCTCCCTCGCGGATGACCGCGCTCTCGGTCACCTCCATCGTCAGCCGTTCGGATGAGAACCCGGTCCGCTTCAGGACCTGCCGGATCTCGTTCACGATATTGCGGCGCTGCGCCTGCCGCATCGAGAGGTTGACGCCAAGGCGGAGCCGGCGGTCGGGGAAGGCGCCGTCCCACTCCACGACCTCCCGGCAGGCCGTCTCCAGGACCCAGGACCCGATGCCGGCGATCATGCCGGTCTCCTCGGCCAGGGGGATGAACCGGTCGGGGCCGACCAGGCCCTTGGTCGGGTGCCGCCAGCGGACCAGGGCTTCTACTCCGTAGACCTCCTCGGTGTCGATCTGGACGATCGGCTGGTACTCGACGAAGAGCTCGTTGCGGGCGATCGCCTGGCGGAGGTCGTTCTCCATCTCCAGCCGCTCGATCGCCGCCGCGTGCATGCTGATCTCGAAGACCTCGTAGGTGCGCTTGCCGCGACCCTTGGCGCGGTACATCGCCACGTCGGCGTTGCGCAAGAACTCCTCCGGGTCCTGGGCGCGCGCGGTCGAGATCGCGATGCCGATGCTGAAGGCCGCGATCATCTCGATGGTTCCCACCTGGAGGGGAAGCCGGAAGGCGCCCAGGATCCGCTCGGCGATGGTTATCGGGTAGGCGTCGTCGGGGATCGTGTCGAGCAGGATCGCGAACTCGTCGCCGCCGAATCGCGCGACCGTGTCGCTCGGGCCGACGCACTCCTGCAGCCGCCCGGCGACCGCCAGCAGGAGCGAGTCCCCGGCCGCGTGGCCAAGGGAGTCGTTGACGTGCTTGAAGTCGTCGAGGTCGAGGAAGAGAACCGCCAGGCTGCCCCTGTCGCTGCGGTGCCGGGCGAGGCTTGCCGCGACCCGCTCTTTGAACAGGGTGCGATTGGAGAGGCCCGAAAGGGGGTCGTGATGGGCCTGGTGACGCAGCTTGTCCTCGAGGTCCTTGCGCTCGGTGACGTCACGGGTGTTGAGCACCACCGCTCGGACGTGGGGGTCGGCGAGCTGGTTGCTGAGGATCGTCTCCATGTAGCGGTAGGTGCCGTCGGCGTGCCGCCAGCGGGTTCCCAGCAGCTCCTGGCCGTAGTCCGTTCGAAGCAGTTCCTGGAAGGTCGTGTTGGCGGTGTTGAGGTCGTCAGGGTGGACCAGCCGCCAGAGCGTGCCGTTGAGCAACTTGCCGGTCTCGTAGCCCAGCAGCTTTTCGACCGCCGGGCTCACGTAGGAGATGCGGCCCTGCTCGTCGAGCAGGGTGATGACGTCGGAGGAGTTCTGGACCAGGGAACGGAAGCGCGCCTCGCTCGACTTAAGGCTGTCCGTCGACCGGCGAAGGTCCTCGGCGAGGTTGACGCGCTCGAGTGCCAGCGCGACGCTCGAACCGAGCCGGGACAGGCCGTCGCCGACGCCGACCGGTAGCTGCTCGGTGCCCGCGACCGAGATCACCCCGCGGAGCTTGCCCTCGATGGTGAGCGGCACGCCGGTCGCCCAACCCGTGAAGGGCGACGCGAGCCCCTCGTCGCCACGTCCGGCGAGCAGCGTCTCGTCGATCACCTTGGCGCTCACCGGGCGCATCTCCGCGACCGCCTCCTGGAGGTGTTCGGGCAGCGTCGCGACCTTTACTTCGGGGACGTCGACCAGGCGCGGTGGAGGACCGGCCGCGACCTGCCGCTGGGTCCGCAGGGTGCCGACGGCGAGCGCGGCTCGCCCGCCCTTGACCTGCTCGATGAGCCCCATGGCTCCGCGGATGCCGGCGTCGTAGACGGCCTCCGGGTTCTCAGCGGCGACCAGGTCGTCGGCCGACTCGGTGAGCACGCGCTCCCGGCGCAGCGCCTCGGTGTAATCGATCAGGGTGCGCTTCACCTGGTGGATGAGCCAGGCGCCCGCCGCGAAGCCGGGGATGTTGACCAGCACCTGGGCGGCCAGGGCGGGCTGCGAAACCGAGAAGGAGGTGACCGCGACCGAGCCCACCAGCGAGCTGAGGAAAAGCGTGGTGATGGTCACCACGCCCCAGCCGCTCCCGAAGAGGCAGCGGAAGAGCAGGACGCCATAGAAGAGCAGGTAGAGGCGGACGAGGTCGGTGACCTGAAGGCCGACACCGACGAGCGCGAGCGCCGCGATCAGGTCCATCCAAAGCGGCAGCTTTCGCTTCAGGTACCCCCAGACCGCGTAAAAGACCAGGTAGGTGAGGGAGTAGGACGCGATCAGCTGGGTGAGGTCCTGCTTGTGCGTCCGCAGGAGGATGAAGGCACCGAACGCGGCGTTGAAGACCAGGAAGGCCATGAAGAGGAAGCGGACCCGGTCGAGGATCGTGTTGCGTGGGCCCATGGCCCTGCCGGTTGCGCTCGACAGCCGGTCGAGCCAGTCGCGACCGCCGGCGAGGATTGAGTTCAAGGTCTGTGGGTCGGCTCCTTAAAGGGTATAACCGCTCGCAAGATCCGGCCCGGGGAAGCTTACCAGCGGTCGGCTCGGAAGAGTCCGATCTGGTGCCGGGTCGAGCCCTCGGTCGCCAGGTCGGCGAGGATCTCCCCGACGATGCTGCAGAACTTGAACCCGTGGCCGCTGAAGCCCGCGCCCAGGACAACCCTCGGCTCGCCGGGCGCGAGGTCGATCAGGAAGTTCTCGTCGGGCGTGTTGGTGAACATGCAGACCTTCATCGCCTGGGCTGGCCCCGAGCCGTCGGGCAGGTAGCGGCGCGCGAAGGAGCGAAGCACCTCCTCGTCCTCGCGACCGGCGCCGTCTCGGTCGAGCAGGTCGGGATCGGCCGGCTCCAGCCGGTGGTGCATGCGGCCGAGCTTGAGCCCGGGAGGCCCTCCCGCGAAAAGGGGAAAGCCGTAGTACATGCCCTCGGGCACCTCCATGATGAAGACGGGGAACGCCTCCGGCTGGAAGAGGTCGGGCCGGCTCACCCCGAGCCAGGCCAGCACCTGCCGCTCTGGTTCGAGCCGCGGCGCCAGCGCGGGGAAGAGCCTGCCGTTCCAGGCGCCGGCCGTGAGGATCAGCCTCTCGGCCTCGTGGTCGCCTCGGTCGGTGTGGACGCGAACGCGGTCGCCGTCGACCTCCCAGCCGAGCACGGTTTCACCCTCACGGAGATCCGCGCCGGCGGCGCGAGCGCCGGCGGCGTGGGCCAGGATGCACTTTTCCGGAACCAGGAAGCCGCCCTCCGACTCGAAGATCGCACCCGTCCCGGGTGGCATCCGGAAGGCGGGGAAGCGCTCTCTCAGCTCGGCCGGACCGAGCACCTGGTGCTGGAGGTGGTGCTCGGCGCACGAGCGCAGGCAGCCGTCGTAGACGGCGGTGCCGGGGGCACCCACGTGGAGGCACCCGGTTATGTGCAGGATCTGCTCGCCGTACTCGCCTTCCAGCTCGCGCCAGAGCTCGTATGCGCGGCGGAGCAGGGGCACGTAGGACGGGTCCTCGAAGTAGGCGAGCCGGATGATCCGGCTGACGCCGTGCGAACTCCCCATCTCGTTGGGGATGGTGAATCGCTCGAGGCCGAGCACCCGCCGTCCGCGGCGGGCGAGGTGGTAGGCGGCGGCGCTGCCCATGCCGCCGACCCCGACCACTATCGCGTCGTAGTGCCCCGCCATACGAGGCGAAAGACTAGTTCGTGGAGGTGGCCAGCACCTCCTCCTCGATGTCGAACAGCGTCCGCTTGCCGGGACAGGGGATGGGCCCCAGGGGGCGGGCGTCCTCCAGGATCCAGGCCCAGAGCTTTCCGCTCAGGGGCGGCAGCGCTGCCTTCTTCCAGTCCTCCCTGCGGACTGGACGGCAGTCGACCAGCTCGGCGATCCCGACCACGGCGCTGAGGCCGTCGGGATCGGGAGGCGGCCGCCTGAGACGGGCGGCCGCCTCTCGCTCGGAGATGCCGAACCCGCCCGAGGCGTGGAGCAGCAGAGGGCCGCGATAGCGGGTCGCCCAGGTGCGGATCTCGACCGTCTTGGTACCGGCGAGGATGAGGTCGACCCAGGGGTGGCGGATGGAGAGCGCTTTCATGATCGCGACCCTAAGGGAGGCCTGGCCGCCGCTCCAACCAGCCCCGTTAAGCGCTCCGCGGACCGCCGCCGAACGCCGACCTCCCAGTCGAGAGCTCCACGGCCGCACCCTCCCGGGGGCTGACTTTGGAGTTTCCCCGGTGCCCCCAAGCTGCGGGAAGAGGTCCGGTCAAGGTTAAGTCAAGACGAACCTTCCCCGGGAGAAGTCCCTCTTCGGGGGCCTGCGGGGCGAGCTAGACCGGCGGGATCCCGTGCTTGCGTTTGATCCGCGGCTCGGTTCGCGAGGCGTAGAGGCGGAAGCGCCGGATCAGCTCCTCGCGGAGGTCTTCGGGCTCGACGACCGCGTCCACGACCAGGTTGGCCGCCAGCTTGTAGAGGTCCACATCCTCGAGGTACTCCGCCTCCAGCTCGCGGCGGCGCTCGGCGCGCTGGTCCTCGGGTAGCTCGTTGAGCTTGTTGTAGAAGACCGCGTTCACCGCCGGTGCCGGCCCCATCACGGCGATCTGCGCCGAGGGCAGCGCGATCGTGCAGTCGCTGTCGTAGGCAGGGCCGGCCATCGCGTAGAGCCCGGCCCCGTACGCCTTGCGGACGATGACCGAGATCTTCGGCACCGTCGCCTCGGAGACCGCGCTGATCATCTTGGCGCCGTGGCGGATGATGCCCTGGCGCTCGACGTCGGTTCCGATCATGAAGCCGGGGACGTCGGCCAAAAAGAGCAGGGGCACGTTGAAGGCGTCGCAGATCCAGATGAAGCGCGCCGCCTTGTCGGCGCTGTCCACGAAGAGGACGCCGCCCTTTTGCATGGGCTGGTTGGCGAGGATGCCCACCACCTCGCCGCCGAGCCGGGCGAAGCCGGTCAGCAACTCCTTGGCGAAGAGCTTCTTCAACTCCAGCCACGACCCCTCGTCGACCAGCGCCTCGATCACCTTTCGCATGTCGTAGCCGCGCTGGGGCTCCTCGGGGATCAGCTCGGCGAGGGCCTTGCTCGCCGCGGCTGGCCGCGGCTCGGCGGCGGGGGCGCGCTGGGTCCAGTTCCCCGGCAGGTAGTCGAGGTATCGCTGTCCGACCGCGATCGCCTCCGCGTCGTCGGCGACCAGGAAGTCCCCGCAGCCGCTGACCGTGCAGTGCATCCGGGCGCCGCCGAGCTCTTCGAGTGTGACCTTCTCGCCGACCACCACCTCCACCATCCGCGGCGAGCCTAGGTACATGGAGGCGTTCCCCTCGACCATCACCACCACGTCGCAGAAGGCCGGGATGTAGGCGCCGCCGGCCGCTGAGGGGCCGAACAAAAGGCAGATCTGCGGCACCCGGCCGGAGAGCCGCACCTCGTTGAAGAAGATCCGCCCGGCATGCCGGCGGCCGGGGAACATGTCGATCTGGTCGGTGATCCGTGCCCCGGCGCTGTCGACCAGGTAGAAGAGCGGTACCTGGAGCCGGGAGGCGGACTCCTGGATGCGGATGATCTTTTCGACCGTGCGAGCCCCCCAGGAGCCGGCCTTGACCGTCGGGTCATTGGCCATCACCGCCACCGGCCGCCCCCCCACCGTGCCGAGGCCGGTAACGACGCCGTCCGCTGGGAGGTCGTCCGCGAGCACGTTGGCGAAGAGGCCGTCCTCGGCGAAGGAGCCGGCGTCGAGCAGGAGGTCGAGCCGCTCGCGGACCGTCAGCTTGTTCTGCTCGCGCAGCTTCGGCAGGTAGCGGGTGCCGCCGGCCAGGGCTTTGTCGCGGAGCTTGCGGGAGCGCTCGGTCATTGCGCGGGGGCTGCTCCCCCGACCGCCACCCAGGGCTCCAGACCGGCCTTGTAGAGCTTGCCCGGGAGCGGCTTGCCGAGGGTCTGTGCCAGTCCGTCGGCGATCTCGATGAGCGCCGGTATCGAGGCTCCGCTCGGCTGGCCGGTCAGCTCCAGCAGGTGGAGGAGATCCTCGCTGCAGACGTTGCCCGTCGCCCGGGGTGCGAACGGGCAGCCGCCAATACCCCCGACCGAGCCCTCGAACTCCCGCACGCCGACCTCCAGCGCCGCCAGCGCATTGGCGACCCCGAGGCCGCGGGTGTCATGGAAGTGAGCCGCCACCCGGTCGGGGCCGAAGCGCCCCAGCGCCATCGCCATCAGCTCACGGACGCCGGTCGGGTGGGCGACTCCGATGGTGTCCGCGATCGACAGCCGCTCGCAGCCCGCGGCCTCGAGCCGCTCGGCGACCTCAAGGGCACGCCCGGCTGATACCGGCCCGTCATACGGGCAGCCCCAGGCGACGCTGAGGCTGCCCACCGTCGCCACCCGGTCGACTCGAGCTGCGGCGCAGACCCCGGTGATCTCCGCCAGCGTCTCGTCGATGCTGCGGTTGAGGTTCCTGCGGTTGAAGCCGTCGGTCGCTCCGACGTTGACCACCACCTCGCGGGCGCCCGCCTCGATGGCGCGCCGGTAGCCGCGCAGGTTTGGGACCAGGACCCGCAGCCGGGGCGCCAGGCCGGCGCCGAGTCGCCTCATCAGCTCTTCGGCGTCCGCCATCTGGGGAACCCACCGGGGGGAGACGAAGGAGGTCGCCTCGACGGTGGTGACGCCGGCCCCGAGGAGGTCGCGGACGAGCCGCTCCTTCACCTCGGTGGAGACGGGGTCGGGCCAGTTCTGGAACCCATCCCGGGGAGCGACCTCGATGAAACGGATCGGTTGAGCCATGGCGAAGCCTTCCTTTCAGCGGCCCTTGAACTCGGGCTCGCGCTTCTCGAAGAAGGCCCGGATCCCCTCCCGCGTGTCCTCGCTCAGGGTCACCAGGGTGAGCTGCGAGTGGAGGAAGGCGAGCGCATCGTCCAACGACATGTCCTCTGACCGGTAGAAGGCGTCGCGGCCCAGGCGCAGGATCGCCGGCGACTTCTTCGCGAGCGCGCGGGCCATCTCCGCCGTCAACCGGTCGAGCTCGTCGAGGTCGGCCGCGACCCGGCTCACCAGGCCCGCCTCCCTCATCTGCTCGGCGCTCCAGCGGTCTCCCAGGAGCATCATCTCGAGCACCACCTTGCGGGGGAGGTTGCGGACGAGGACGGCCGAGATCATCATCGGCCAGACCCCCACGTTGATCTCGGGGGTCCCGAACTGGGCCGACTCGACCGCCAGCAGCAGGTCGCAGGCGCAGGCGAGCCCGAAGCCGCCCGCCAGCGCGTGGCCGTTGATGCGTCCCAGGACCGGCTTGCCGAGGTCGCGCAGCGCCGTGAAGAGGAGCGCTATCCCACGCCTCTCGTGGTGGCGGTCGAGCTCCGAGGAGTCGGCGTCGAAGCTGGAGCCCAGGTCGGCGCCGGCGCAGAAGACGCGGTCGCCGGCGCCGGTCAGGACCAGCACTCGCGCCGCCGGCTCGTCGCGGGCCCAGGCCAGCGCGGCGAGCAGGTCGCGGACCATCGGACCGGAGAGCGGGTTGCGCTTCTCGGGCTGGTTGAGGGTGATCGTGGCCACGCCGGGTTCGAGCGCGACCAGCACCGCCTCCAGCTTGGGAACCGCCACTTCGTGACCTATTAGATCAGCATTGACCAAGTGCGATCGACAAGCCGGGACCGGCCCTGGACGCGCCCCTCCCTGGACTGGCTGCTCATATTCGTACCGGTCTCGGTCGTGGCCGAACTGTGGGGCCAGCCTGTCCTTCTCTTTATCGCCTCGGCGCTGGCCATCGTTCCGCTCGCCGGGCTGATCGGCCGCTCGACCGAGCAGCTCGCCATTCGAGCGGGCCCGCGAGTCGGGGGGCTGCTCAACGCGACCTTCGGCAACCTCACCGAGCTGATCGTCGCGGTCCTGCTGGTCGAGGCAGGTGACCTCGTCATCGTCAAGGCGTCGCTGATCGGATCGATCGTGGGCAACCTTCTCCTGGTGCTGGGGCTGGCCTTCGTCGCGGGAGGCCTCGGGCGCGATCAGCAGCGGTTCAGCGCCGGCGCCGCCGGCGTCCACTCCTCGTCGCTGGTTCTGGCGGTGGCCGGGCTGCTGGTGCCTGCCCTGCTGGTCCTCACCACCCCGACCCTCAGCTTCTCGGGCAGGGAGGTCGTCAGCGCCGGGATCGCAGCGGTCCTGATCCTGGTCTACCTTGCCGCCGTCGCCTTCACCCAACTGACTCACGCTCATCTCTTCCGGGTCCCGGAAAGGGACGAGGTCGCCAGCTGGTCGCTTCCGCTCTCGGTGGCGGTCCTGGCCGGCTCGGCGCTCCTGGTCGGCGGCGAATCGGAGCTGTTGGTGACCTCCCTGCGCCCGGCCATCGGCAGCCTCGGGGTGCCGCCGATGTTCGTGGGCCTGATCCTGATCCCGGTCATAGGCAACGCTGCCGAGCACGCGGCCGCGATCCGTTTCGCGATCCGCGACCGGCTGGACGTGACCCTCGAGATCGCAGTCGGCTCCTCGACCCAGGTCGCGATGTTCGTCGCACCTCTCCTGGTCTTCGTCAGCCTCGCCCTCGGCCGGCCGATGGACTTCGTGTTCACCGGCTTCGAGGTGGCGGTGGTCGCCCTCGCCACGCTGAGCGTGACCGTCGCCTCGCTCGACGGCCGCAGCAACTGGCTGGAAGGCGTCCAGCTGCTCGGGGCCTACCTGGTGATCGCCCTCGCCGCCTTCTTCCTCGGCCCCGGCGGCTGAGGCTAGATGAGCCCCGTTCCGATCCCCAGTCCGACCAGTACCAGCACCGCGCCCCCCGCCTCCTCGCTGAACTCCCCGACCCGCGGGCCGAGCCGCGAGCCGAGCTCGAGGCCGAGCAGCGAAAGTCCGACGCTCACGCCCGCCATGGTCACGGCCGCCAGCGCGATCGCCACGTGATAGACGCCGAGCGCGAAGCCGACCACCAGGTTGTCGAGCGATAGCGCGACCGCCAGCAGGACGAGGTGGCGCATGTCGAGCGTCGAGGTCCCGTGCGCATCATCGTCGAGGTGGCTGCTCCTCCTGGCCTGCCAAAAGGTATACGTCCCGGTCAGCACCAGGAGGATCGCGCCGAGGTACCTGCCCCAGTGGCCGATGGTGCCGGCAAGCGCCTGACCGACCAGGAGGCCGACGACCGGCATCAGTCCCTCGAAGAAGCCGAAGGCGATGCCCACGCGAAGGCGGGTCCGGCCGTCGACCCCCGACAGGCCGATGCCGATCGAGCCGGCGAAATTGCTGAGGCCGACCGAGACGCTCACCAGCAGCAGGCCGACGAGGTCGCCGTTCAGCTCGACAGCGCCTCCAGCGTCGCCTCGTAGCCGGCGCCCCCGAAGGGCCCGATCACGGGCAGGGTGACGCCCGCCGCGCGGTAGCGTTCGATGGTCGACTTCACCTCGTCCAGGTCGCCGATCCCGGCCAGGGCGGTGAGGATGGCCTCGTTCGGCTCGTCCGACATGTCGGGGAAGGTCCGGTCGAGCGCCCTCCGGTAGAAGGGCAGCGAGGCATAGCGGGCCGCGATCGGGCGGAAGGAGTCGAGGCTCGCCCCGCGGTCGGTCGTGAGGCTGACGGGGACGGCGGCCTCGACCTCGAAGCCTTCCATCGACCTGCCCGCCTTCTCCCGGCCCTTGCGAACGGTCGGCACCACCATCTCCCGGATGTACTCCGGCGCGCACATCCAGAGCGAGACGCCGTCGGCCAGCTCGCCCGCCAGCTCCAGCATCCGCGGGCTGAGCGCCGAGACGATGATCGGCATGCTCTCGCGGCGCGGCGCGGTGTAGCCGGTATGGGCGGTGAAGTGCTCTCCCGCGAAGCTGACCGAACCGGTCGTGACGAGCGACCGGACGATGCCGAGGTATTCGCGCATCGCCTCCACCGGGTGGACGAGGCTGAGCCCCCACATGCCCTCCACGGTGACCTGGTGGCTCACGCCGAGGCCGAGGCGAAAGCGGCCGCCGGAGATCTCGTCGAGGGTCATCGCCATCTGGGCCATGGCCGTGGGGTGGCGCGTGTAGATGGGGAGAACCGCGGTGCCGAGGCCGATCCGCTCGGTCGCCGCCGCGTAGGCCGCCAGGACGAGCGCTGTGTCCCGCGCGGGCGGCAGCTGGCTCGACCAGACGGAGTCATAACCCAGGTGGTCGGCGAGCCTCGCGCGTTCTACCGATGCGGGCAGCGTGCGGCCGGCGTCGAAGCTGACTCCGAGCCGGCCGGGCATTTGGGGAAGGATAGCCTTTGGGTGTAACCGGATCGCTTCCCGGGCCGTTAAAGCACTTGAGCGATCACACGAGACCTGATAGCGTTGTCATCAGATTTTCAGCCGCCGCCAAGTCGAGCGGCTACCCTCAGGGAGGACTTCTGGCAGTTGGGACTGGTTCGGCGGACAACTCGCAGCTTCGGCCTCGGTCGGCAGCTGGCGGATTCGGCGGTAGCGCTCGGGGCGGGAGCGATCGGGCACAGCGCGCGCGCCCTCAGCCGGTTGCGCTTCCAGCTCGACGCGGGGCGGGTGCCCGCGATGCGGCAGCGGCGCCAGCAGTGGCAGGATGGTCGCCGCTGGCGCGCCACCGCGGCCCGCCGGCGTCGCGGCTGGACCAGCGGTGGCCGCCCGTCCGAGCCGATGGCCGCCCCGGCGGCGATCATCAGCCTTTTCCTGGTGCTGGCGGTCGCGGTCGGCTCCTTCGTGAGCGCTTCGGCGCTCTGGGTCAAGTACGCGTCGGACCTGCCCGACGCGCACACCATCTCCCTCCTGACGCTCCCCCAGGACTCGATCATCCGCGACAGCAGCAATGGCGTGGTCCTGGCCGACATCCACGCCCAGGGCTATCGCCACTACGAGCAGCACCTCACCGACATGGGCACGCTGCTGCCGGCGGCGACGATCGCGATCGAGGACACCAACTTCTACACCGAGCCGGGCGTGAACGTCACCGCGATCATCCGCGCGGCCTGGGTCGACTACCACGACCATGCGCCGGTCCAGGGCGCCTCGACCATCACCCAGCAGCTGGTGAAGATGCGGCTGACCGGCAACGAGACCACCCTCGACCGTAAGGCGAAGGAGGCCATCTTGGCCCTCCAAGTTGAGCAGGACTTCACCAAGAACCAGATCCTGGAGATGTACCTCAACACCGCCTTCTACGGGAACAACTCCTATGGAATCAAGGCGGCGGCCCAGACCTACTTCCACACGGACACCTCCAAGCTCGACCTCGCCCAGGCCTCGATGCTGGCCGGGATCCCGCAGAACCCGACCTACAACAACCCGCTGGTCAACTGGACGGGGGCCAAGGCGCGGCAGCACGAGGTGCTGGCCGCGATGGTGCGCACCCACCACATCACCCAGGACCAGGCGGATCAGGCCTACGCCGAGGACATCAGCGAGCCCAACCACATGTTCAGGGACACCAACGTGGTCAACGCGCCCGGCTTCGTCGCCTTCGTGGTCGACGAACTGAAGGCCCGGTACGGCGCCGACGCGCCCTACCGGGACGGCTTCAACGTGACCACCACCCTCAACTGGGCCATGCAGCAGCAGGCCCAGGCCGACATCGCCAACCAGGTCACCAAGTTCCAGGGCTGGGGTGAGAACGTTCAGCAGGGCGCCATGGTGGGGATCGACCCGCGCACTGGTCAGATCCTGACGATGGTCGGGTCGGCCAACCCGAACGCTGCCGGCGGCCAGTACAACTTCGCCGTCTGGCCGCCCCGCAACCCGGGTTCCTCGATGAAGATCTTCAACTACACGTCGGCTATCGCCAGCGGCAAGTACACCATGGTGACGCCGGTCGCCGACACGCCCATCACCTTCCCGGCCGCCCCCGGCCAGGCGCCCTACCAGCCCCGCAACTACGACGGCAGCTATCACGGGACCTGCCAGCTGCAGGCCTGCTTCCTCAACTCGCTCAACATCCCTGCCGTCAAGGTGGAGGTCTCCCAGGGCATCGCCAACGTCGTCACCATGGCCCGGGCCATGGGCGCGCCGCCCTGGCGCTGCGCCGACCCTCCTGGCTGCACCAATTTCGTCAACAACGACCCCCTCGACAGCTACGGAGCGTCGCTGACGCTGGGCGGCTACGGCGAGACGCCGCTCCAGATGGCCACCGGTGCCTCGGTGCTCGCCGACGGCGGACTGCTCCGGCAGATCACCTCGGTGGCGTCGATCACCAACTCCGACGGGCAGTCGATCTACAAGGCTGACCCCAGCAACGGGGCCAAGCAGGTGATCGACCCGAGGGTCGCCTTCATCATGGACCAGATGATGTCCGACGACTCCAACCGGGCGATGATCTTCGGTCGCGGCTCCAATCTCACGCTCCCCGACCGCAAGGTGGCCTCCAAGACGGGGACGACGGACGACTACCGGGACGGCTGGACGGTCGGGTTCACCCCCTCGCTGGCGACCGCCTTCTGGTTCGGCAACCCCAACTCCACGCCCATGCCGGTGGGCGCCGAGGCGAGCCAGGTGGCTGCTCCGGTCTGGCACGAGTTCATGCAGTGGGCGACCGACGGACCGCTGCAGGAGCCCACCAACGACTGGTTCGCCGAGCCCGCCGGCCTTGACCACTACTACGTCGCGGGCAAGCTCCAGTGGTTCCTGCCGGGCACCAGCCCGAGCACGCAGCCGCCGCCGCTCCCGCCCGGGGTCGTCTCCAGCTCGCCCCGCGCCCCGCAGCCGGCTTCGCCGCCGCCGGCTCAGCCAGGCAGCGGAGGCGCGGGCAAGCCCGGCAAGAAACCCTAGAACCGCCTCGAGTTTTCTCTGATAGGGACGGGCTCAACTTAGGTTGAGCCCGTCCTGGCGCAAAAGCGACGATGGGCTTGTAGGCGATCTTTAACAAAAATCACTTGTGCGGGGGCGGCTTCGCACCCACAATCCCACACCATAGGGAGGCTGTCACCGAAGGTTAGTCAGGTATGCCTGACACGCGGCAGCCAAGGGAAAGGTAAACAAGACTCGACATGAAGAGAAAAGACGACGCTTCAGCAACGGCCCTGGCCGTCCCGTCGGCCCGGGACACCAGCATCCACCTCGACAAGCCGATCTACACGCTGAGCGTTGCCTCCGAGATCCTGGCGACCCACCCGCGGACGCTGATGATGTACGAGCACCTCAACATGATCAAGCCCAAGCGGACCGCCACCAACCGGCGCCGCTACTCGCAGCGGGACCTGATGAAGCTGCAGGCCATCCAGCAGCTGACCCGCAAGCACGGCGTCAACCTGGCCGGGGTCCGCTACATCCTGACGCTGCTAAAGCAGCTCCAGGTGGCCGGGCTAAAGGCGCCCGAGGCGCTGCGCGACCTGGACGTCTCCCAGCTCGACGTCTAGCCGAAAAAAAGATCCACTTCGATGGGGCGGCAGAGATGCCGCCCCATTTGCTTTTCTTAGGAGGCCTTGTCACGCCCACCCGACTCCCACCTGGACCTCCTTCATCGCCCGCTCTTCGCGCACCTCGCCACGGTCGGCGAGGATGGGGCGCCCCGCAGCAACCCGATGTGGTTCGCCTACGAGCCGGCCGAGAACCGCGTTCTCCTGACGCATCTGCGCACGCGTCACAATTACCGCTTCCTGAAGCTGGAGCCGCGGGTGGCGCTGTCGATCCTCGACCCCGACGACCCCTACCGCTACCTGCAGCTGCGGGGCGTGATCGAGTCGGAGCAGGCCGACCCCGAGGGTGACTTCTACAACCGTCTCCAGCAGCGCTATCGCGGCCGGACGGCGGAGGTGAAGGACCGGGCCGAGCGCGTCGTTCTGGCGGTGCGCCCGACCGCCTGGAAGGGCCGCTAGAGGGCCGTTCCCATCCGCGCAGCCCAGCGATCGGGGTGCTGCAGCTCGTCGGCCGTCGGCAGGTTCTCGGCCCGCTCCCAGGCCCGGTTCAGCACCGCGATCCCGTGGCGCTCGTGGACCTGTTTGCAGAAGCGCTCGCCGACCACGTACTGCTGCAGCTTCAGTTCCAGCCCGGTCACCTTCCAGAAGAGGCGCTCGAACACGGTCTTATCGTCGACCCGCGCCTGGTGGGCCGCCTCCAGCCGGGCGAAGTCCGGCAGCAGCTCGCGGCCGACCACGTCCATCACCAGGTTGGAATAGCCCTCGACCAGCGACATCGTCGACTGGAGGCGGCTGACTACGCTGCGCTGTTCGCCGCCTCCGATGGTCAACGCCAGCAGGCGGCCGAGGGATGACAGCCGGGCGTCGATGGCGGCACCCAGGACCTCGCGAAGCATCCCATTCAGGTGGTCGCGCAACCAGGGATGGGCTCCGAACTGCCAGGCGTGGGTCATCTCGTGGAGGATCAGCCAGCGCCGGAGCGGGTCGGTCGGCAGCTCAGCCTCCTGCTGGAAGTCGGCGATGTTGGGCTCGACCAGGTAGAGGCCGGGACCTCCGGAGGGCTCGTGGCCGAGCAGCCGGGGATCGTACTGGCCGAGGACGCGACCGCTCAAAAAGCCCAGGATCAGGCCGACGTAGCGATCGAGGACCGAGCGCCCCATCTCCACCATCCGGCTGTTGGGCATCCGCTCTTGGGCGGCGACCAGGGGCTCCAGCGCGTCCCGCATGATCCCCACGTTGAGGTCGACCCAGCCCGCTCGGTCGAGCGCCTGGAAGGGAGGCAGGTCGCCGGCCGAGGCGCCGACGAAGGAGATCAACGCGGGCTCCAGCTCGGCCGCCAGCTTGCGGTAGCGCGTCTCCAGCGTCCTGCGGCGGCGGGCGTCGAGGAGGGAGTCGGGGTCGAGGCGAGAGATCGCCTGGTCCCGGATCTCGTCCCAGTCGACGATCCGTGCCGCTCCGGGCCGCGGGCGCACCGCGTCGACGACCGCGTACGCCACCGCGCCGACGGCGACGCCGGCCGCCAGGCCGCGGAGGGCGCTCTTGGTCCTCGCCACTAGTCCCGCCGCTCCTCCTGGGCGCTTTCTTCGGAGATGGGCATCACCGCCACCGGCAGCTCGCCGATGTCGAAGTAGCGGACCTTCTTGTTGAGCCGCTTGGCGATCCCGATCTGGACCTTGACGCCGAGGGAGAGGTGGCCGAACACCCAGCACTCGTCGCAGCGGGCGAGGAGGTTGTTCATCGCCTCCCTGACGACCTGCTTGGGGACGGTGTGGAGGAGGTAGTAGTCGAAGAGCATGAAAGGGCTGACCGGCACCATGCCCGAGTCGAGGATGAACTTCTGGATGTGGTCCCGCCAGTAGAAGTTGCGGTTGGACATCGCCGCGTAGACGAGCTTTTTCGGGTGGCGGAGGGTGTCCTCGGCCTGGTCGAGGGCCGACGGCTTGGCCGATGGCTGGAAGATCCTCTCGAGAATCTCGTCAGCCGCAGCCCCCGAGACGATCTCCATCGGTCGGACCTATGCTACCAGCCGTGCCTTCGGACGATCTCAGGGACCGCGTGGCGATCGTCACCGGGGCGAGCCGCGGGATCGGCAGCGCGATCGCCGATGCCCTCGTGGACCGGGGCGCCAAGGTCGTCCTCTCGAGCCGGAAGCAGGCCGACCTCGACGCCGAGGCGGAGCGCGTCAACCGGGACCATCCCGGGGCCGCGGTGGCCATCGCCGCCCACACCGGCCGGCCCGAGGACCTCGAGCGGCTGGTCGACGCCACCCTGGAGCGCTTCGGACGTCTCGACATCCTGGTCAACAACGCGGCCACCAACCCTCATTTCGGCCACACGCTCGACGCCGACCTCGCCCTTTGGGACAAGACCTTCGAGGTCAACGTCCGCGGCGTCTTCGCCCTCACCCAGCTGGCGGTCGCCAAATACATGGGCGAGCACGGCGGCGCGATCGTCAACGTGGCCAGCGTCGGCGGCATCCGGGTCGCCTTCGGACTCGGCATCTACAACGTGACCAAGGCGGCCGTGATCCACCTGACCAAGCAGCTGGCCCTCGAGCTCGGACCCCGTGGAATCCGGGTCAACGCGGTGGCGCCGGGCCTCGTCAGGACGCGCTTCGCGGAGGCCCTGTGGGGCAACCAGGAGATCCTCGATCGGGTGCTTCAGTCGACCGCCCTGGGAAGGATCGGTGAGCCGCCCGAGATCGGCCGGGTGGTGGCGTTCTTGGCTTCCGACGAGGCCAGCTTTTTGACCGGCGAGGTGGTCACGATCGACGGGGGCGGCGGGGCGGGGCACTAGCGCCCTCCGGCTCCGCTGCCGAGGCCAGCCGCAGCGTCCCCGCCGCGGCGCGGCGGCTCCGGCGAGCGTGGATGTACTCCTCCAGCTCCCGCTCGTAGGTGTACTGGCGGTGGGTGGGCAGGAACTGGAGAACCCGCCGCTGCTGCACGTACTCGTCCAGCGCGGCCGCCGTATCGCGGGCGGCGACGAAGCCGAGATGCCGTCGCGCCCGGCTGGTGTCGAGGGTCCGTCCCCAGCGCAGGAGGTCGATCAGCTGCGGGGTCAGGTCGGCGAGCCCCAGCCGGGACACGAGGGCGCTGACGATCATCGCGCCCGCCGGTGGCAGCAGTGGCGCGTGGAGCTTGCCGGCGCCGTCCAGCAGGGCTGACAGGGCCAGAGCGCTCTCGCCCGCGATGTTGTAGGCGCCGCTCGGTCCCCCGATCGTCGCCCGGGCCATCGCCTCGACGCAGTCGTCCCGGTGGATGAGCTGGAGGACGGGATCGAAGCCGGCGACCGTCGGCACCACGGGCAGGTCGAAGTAGCGGGCGAGGGGCGCCGGCTCCTCGGGGCTGAGGCTGTTGGCGAAGCGCAGCGCGACCGCGTCCACCTGCGGATTGCGGATCGAGAACTCGAGGAGGTTGGTCTCGGCCTCGACCATGTCGCGGACGAAGGAGTGGGAGGAACCCGAGTCGAGCCGGCGGTCCTCCCGCAGGTGGCCCGGCAGGTCGGGCCGCGAGCCATAGACGTGGGAGGTGGACTTGAGGACCACCCGCTTCACCGGCGAGTCCGCGCCGGCCAGGCCGGCCAGAAGGTTCAGGCTGCCGATGACGTTGATCTCATGGGCCCGGCGGGGATCCTGGTCGAACGAGTCGACGGTGGTCTGGGTGTGGACGACGGTGTCGATCCCGACCGCTCGCACCAGCTTGCCGACCAGCGAATGGCGGACGTCCAGCTTCAGGAAGTCGGCGTCGCCGAGATCGTGGTGAGGCTCCTCGGTGTCGATCGCGACGACCTCGTCGACGCGGGGATCCTCGACCAGGCGCTGCACCAGCAGGGCGCCCCACCAACGGGCGACCCCGGTCACCAGGATCCGCCGTCTAGGAGTCGCCAACCTGACTATCGAGTTTAGCCAGCGCCCGGAGCTGACTTCTCCATCAGGTGCGCTTGATCACGTCCCGCTCCATCCTGGCCGTCGCCTCTCGCACCACCGACTCCAGGGGCCACTTCTGCTCTTTCAGCGCCCACTCGAGCTGGCGGAGGAGGGAGTAGAGGCCCTTCATCGCCTTGATGGCGTCGCCGATGTCCGCGTTGGGCGGCAGCGGGATGTGGTCGAGGCCCTCGCCCGAGGCCCAGCGGTGGGCGAAGTCGATGTAGTCGTGGGAGGGCGGCCGCAGGTTGGGCTCGTCGAGGTCGCGCTCGAGATCTGAGAAGCGGAAGTAGATCGAGCGCAGCAGGCGGGTGACCTGGGCGATGCCCGGGGTCGGATGGCGGCGCGGCGGCCTTGGTCCCCGGTCGCGCATCCGGTCCTCGGCGGTGAGGGTCACGAGGACGGCGCAGAGCTCTTCGGGCGTCAGTCCGTCGAAGAGGTTGAGCGCGACCGCCTCGGCCACCACCAGCGTGTTCTCCCCGTAAATGCGCGAGGCCAAGAGCCCGCGCGAAGTCGCCTCGTCACCCTTGAGGAAGGCGGTCTCGACCAGGATCTGGCGCAGGCGGCGGAACTTGCGGGCGTACTCGTCGAACTGGCCGGTGACCTCCTTTTCACCGCTGGCCAGCTCGGCGCCGAGGCGGTGGATCTCCCCGTAGCCGGCGACGTGCTCGCCGAAGTGGGGGCAGCGGACGGTCTTCAGCTTGCGCTGCTTGTCGAGCAGAGTCTTCGCTTCCTCGTCCAGGCGGTTGATCGCCCTGCCGGCCGGCCCGATCGGCTGCGGCCGCCGGCCGCGCCCGCGCCCGCGGCCCTGGGTCCTGCCCTTGGGAGCGCCGGCCGGGAATGCGTCCCGCCGCAGCCGGCGGAGCTCGATCCGGATCACCCGCCGGCGGTCCTCGATGCGGTAGTACTCGGCGAGGTCGCGGATGCGGCAGCCGTGGTCGCACTCCCAGACCTTCTCCAAATCCCTCAGCCGCTCGCGGACGTTCTTTAGCCGCTCTTTGGTCTGGCTCGCCGCCAGCAGCTTCTGGTACTGGCCGAAGGAGCGCTGCATCAGCTTTTCGGCCTCCTCGGCGGAATGGATCCGGAGCAGGTTCAAGACCATGTTGTAGTTGGGCAGGAACTTGGACTCGATGACCAGGCCCTCGCCCATCGCCACCTCGTAGATGGTCCCGATCTCGACGTCGGCCTCCTTGGAGATGATCCCGTGGCCCAGGGTGTCGATCCCTCGCCGGCCCGCCCGGCCCATCAGCTGGGTGAGCTCGCCGGTCGTGAGGTTGGAGAAATTCACCCCGTCGAACTTGGTGAAGGAGGAGACGACCACCGCGCGCGCCGGCATGTTGATGCCAAGCGAGAGGGTCTCGGTGGCGAAGACCACCCTGGTGAGACCCTGGGCGAAGAGCTCTTCCACCAGCTCTTTGTGGAAGGGGAGCAGCCCGGCGTGGTGGACGGCAAGGCCCCGGCGCAGCATGTCGCCGTCGACCATCCGGTTGTAGAGCGCCATCTCGTCGGGGTCCTTGAGGCTCGCCAGCCGCTCGGCGGCGATGGCGTCGATGGCGTCCTTCTGGGCGTCCGTGGTGAGGTCGAGCGAGTGGTAGGCGCAGCGTTGGAGCGCCTCCCGGCAGCCCCGCCGGGAGAAGATGAAGTAGATCGCGGGCAGCATCCTCTGGCGCTCCAGCTCGGCGACCACGTGAAGGAGGTCGTTGGAGGGGAGCGAGCGGAAGCGCTGGACCCGATAGGCGGCCTCCTCCTGGGTCGAGGCCTTTGCCCACGTCTTCTGGTCCACCTGGCCGTCGGGCCCGAAGAGGGGATGGAACTGGTTCTGGATCGAGAGCCAGAGCCGGAGCTCGACCGGCCTGCGGTCGGTGTAGACGGTGTCGATGCGGCCCCGGTTCTGGGACATCCAGTCGGCAAGCTCGCGGTAGTTGCCGATCGTCGCCGAGAGCCCGACCAGCTTGATGTGGTCGGGCGCCTGGATGACGATCTCCTCCCAGACCGAGCCCCGCGGGAAGTCGTCGATGTAGTGGACCTCGTCGAGGATCACGTAGCTGACCTCGCGCAGCCGCTGCGGATCCTCGTAGATCACGTTGCGGAGGATCTCGGTGGTCATGACCACGATGGGGGCGAGCTCGTTGATCGTGTTCTCGCCGGTCACGAGGCCGACCCTGCCCTCGCCGTGGACGCGCTGGAAGTCGCGGAACTTCTGGTTGCTGAGCGCCTTGAGCGGCGTCGTGTAGATGACCTGCACGCCCTCGGCCAGGGCCCGGAAGATGGCGTACTCGGCGACCACCGTCTTGCCGCTCGAGGTCGGCGCGCAGACGAGGACGCCGGCGCCGGCGTCGAGCTTGTCGATCGCCTCCTCCTGGAACGCGTCCAGCGGCCAGGGGAGCGAGGCGGCGAACTCGGCCCTGTAGGAGGCCTGCCTCCGGGCCGCTAGCGGCCTTGCCAATTGGGCTTCCGTTTCTCCAGGAATGCGGCCATTCCCTCCCGGAAGTCCTCGCTCAAATAGCAGGCGACGATCAGGTCGCGGCCCAGGGAGGGGTCGAGGTGGCGCCGCTCGAGGACCCGCCGCACGCCCTCTTTGATCGCCCTGAGGGTCAGGGGCGCGTTGGCGGCGATCTGCTCGGCCAGAGCCTCGACCCGCGGGATCAGCGACTCCTCGGACTCGACCACCTCGTTCAGGATCCCGATCTCCTTCGCCTCCGGGGCTTCGATGAGGCGCGCCGTGAAGATCATCTCCTTCGCCCGCGCCGGGCCCATCAGGTCGATCAGCAGGTTCAAAGAGGCCATCGAAAGGCAGTTGCCGAGGGTGCGGGCGATCGGGATCCCGAAGCGGGCGCTGGGGGAGCCGATACGGATGTCGCAGGCGCCCGCGATTGCGAAGCCGCCGCCGGTGCAGGCGCCGCGGATGGCGGCGATGGCGGGGACCCGGAGATTGGCGAGGGAGCCGATCTCGCGCTCCATCCTCTCCTCGTACTCGACCGCGTCCTGCTCGGTCCGGAACCCTTTGAACTGCGAGATGTCGGTTCCGGCCACGAAGGCCTTCTCGCCGGCGCCGGTCAGGACTAGGCAGCGGATCGAGTCGTCCCGGTTCGCCTCCCGGCAGACCTCGCCGAGCCGGTCGTACATGGCGAAGGTCATGGAGTTGCGGGCCTGGGGCCGGTTGAAGGTCAGCCAGAGCACGTCGCCCCGCCGGTCCTCGATCAGCTCGGGTGCCGGAGCTAGTTCAGTAGCGATCGCTGCACCTTCCCCATCGCGTTGCGCGGCAGCTCGGCCACAAATCGCACCTGCCGCGGGCACTTGAACCTGGCCAGGCGGGACTGCGCAAAGGTGATCAGCTCCTCCTCCGAGGGCTGGGCGCCCGCCGGGACCACGAAGGCCGCGACCTCCTCGCCCCAGCGCTCGCTGGGGAGCCCGACCACGGCGACCTCGGCGACGCCAGGGTGCGCCTCCAGGACTAGCTCCACCTCACGAGGGTAGACGTTGAAACCGCCCGAGATGATCAGCTCTTTGATCCGGCCTCGGATGGCCAGCGAGCCGTCGGCGTCGATTTCGCCGACGTCGCCGGTTTTGAACCAGCCGTCCTCGAACGCCTCCGCCGTCGCCGCGGGGTTGCGCCAGTAGCCGGAGAAGACCTGGCCACCCTTGAGCTGGATCTCGTCCTGGTCGCCGAGCCGGACCTCGACCCCCGCGAAAGGGAAGCCGACGCGGCCCGGGCGTCGCGGCCCCTCGTACGGGTTGGAGACGACGATGCCGCCCTCGGTGATGCCGTAGCGTTCCAGCGGCGGCTGGCCGAAAAGCTCCTCGCTGCGGCGGAAGAGCTCGGGCGGCAGCGGCGCCGAGCCGCTCACGAAGAGCCGGACGCGGGAGAGGTCGGCCGGGTGCCCCAAGAGGTGGTCGGCGAGCCGCTGGTACATCGCCGGCACGCCGAAGAAGATGCTGCCGCCAGCCTCCAGCTCGGCGACGACGCGTTCGGGCTCGAAGCCGATCAGCGTCATCGACGACCCGGTCATCAGGCTGCCGTGAAGGCCCATACCGAGCCCGTGGAGGTGGAACAGTGGCAGCGCGTGGACGAGCCGGTCGCCCTTGGTCCAGCGCCAGGCCTCGATCGCGCCCCGAGCCTGGGCGAGCAGGTTGCCATGGTCAAGCAGGGCTCCTTTCGGGCGCCCGGTGGTGCCCGAGGTGTAGATGATCAGCGCCGGGCTCTGGGGCTCGAGGGCGGGCCTGGTCGGCGGATCGCCGGCCGGCAGCGACTCCAGGCTCACTACCTTCCGATAGGGCTCGACCAGCGGCCTGCGCTCGGCGTCGGCGATGACCAGGGCGGGGTCGGAGTCCCCGACGATGTGCTCGACCTCGGCCGAGCGGTAGGCGGGGTTGAAGGGGACCATCACCGCGCCCAGCCACTGGCCGGCGAGGTAGGCGACGATCCACTGCGGCGAGTTGGCCGCGTAGAGCCCGACGCGGTCGCCGGCGCGGACTCCGGCCGCGGCCAGGCCCCCGGCGACCGAAGCGGCTCTCTCCCGCAGCTCGGAGCGGCTCAGGCCGGCCACCGCCCCGCCTTGGGGAGCCAGTAGGGCGTCCGGCAGGTTGCCGGCGCGTAGCCGCCTGCGCACCTCGGCCATGGTCTCGATCAACTCAGCTTCAGCACCTCGGTCGTGACATTAGCAACGACCGCCTCGGCCGCCCTGGCCTCGATGAAGGTGAGGACGCGGGCCAGCACCTCGTCGGCATGGCGCCTCTCGTTGCTGACGCACGCGATGCCAAGCTCGGCGATCTGCCAGCGGTCGCCGTCGCCGACCTCGGCCGCGGCGACGCCGAACTCGTGACGCACCCGTTTCAAGAGCCCGGCCACCACCTGCCGCTTCGCCTTGAGCGAGCCGCTGTTGGGGAGGTGGAGCACCAGCCGGAGAACCCCGACGTTCACGATGGTTACGCTAGCGGCGATGAACTTGGAGCAAGCGTTGGACGTCGCCCGCGAGTCCCGCGGGCAGGCCGAACAGGACTACTTCGACCACCTCCGCATACCCAGCGTCAGCGCCCTGACGCGCCACAAAGAGGACTGCCGGCGCGCGGCCGCCAACCTCCTGGACCACTTCCGGCGGATCGGATTTGACGCGCAGCTGGTGGAGGGCGACGGTCACCCGACCGTCCGCGCCGATTGGCTGGGCGCGCCCGGTAAGCCGCACCTCACCATCTACGGCCACTACGACGTGCAGCCGCCCGACCCCCTCGAGCAGTGGGTCTCGCCGCCCTTCGAGCCGACCGTCCGCGACGGAGTCGTCTACGCCCGGGGCGCTGCCGACAGCAAGGGCAACCACTTCGCCTGCCTCAAGGCTGCCGAGTACGCGATGGCGGCCGGGGGCCCGGCGATCAACCTCCGATTCCTGATCGAGGGGGAGGAGGAGGGCGACAGCAAGGTCCTGCCGGCATACCTGGAGAGAGAATCGGCCGGCCTCAAGACGGACTTCGTCCTGATCGACGACGGCAGCTTCGCCATCGAGGGCCAGCCCGACCTGATCACCGGGCTGCGCGGCATCGTCTACACCGAGGTCCAAGTCCGCGGAGCCGCTGCCGACCTCCATTCGGGCGGCTACGGCGGCGTCGCTCCCAACCCCTTCAACACCCTCGGCCACCTGATCGCCGGGCTCAAGGGCCGCGACGGCCGGGTCAACGTCCCCGGCTTCTACGACGCGGTCCGCAAGCCCGGCGCCGACGAGCTCGCCTCCTGGGAGCGGCTCGGCATCACCGAGGCCGGGCTGCTGGAGCAGATCGGTTCGCCCGCCCTCGAGGGCGAGGCCGGCTACCCGCTGCTGGAGCGCCGCTGGGCGCGGCCGACGCTCGACGTCCACGGCGTCATGGGCGGCTTCACCGACGAGGGCACCAAGACGGTGATCCCGGCCACGGCGACCGCCAAGATCTCGATGCGCCTGGTGCCCGACCAGGAGCCGGCCGAGATCTTCGAGAAGTTCGCAGCCTTCTGCCAGTCCCTCGCCACCCCCGGCACCCGGGTGAGCGTGCGGCAGATCGGCCAGCCCGCCCCGCCGGTGCTCTGCGGCACCGACCACCCGGGCGCCCGGGCCGCGGCGGCCGCCTTCGAGGCGGTCTGGGGCAAGCCGGTCAACTTCACCCGGACCGGTGGCTCGATCCCGGTCTCGGTCGACTTCCAGCGGGCGCTCGGCGCGCCTATGGTGATCACCGGCTTCAACCAGCCGAACGCCGGCGCCCACAGTCCCAACGAGCACATGGACCTGGAGTACTTCCACCGGGGA
Organism: Candidatus Dormiibacterota bacterium; assembly: GCA_035535055.1. Lineage (GTDB taxonomy): Bacteria > Chloroflexota > Dormibacteria > Dormibacterales > Dormibacteraceae > UBA6019. Next base: position 80,512 of record DATLQT010000108.1, read on the forward strand.
ATCGAGTTCATGCTCCGCTACATGGACGAGCTCGCCCGTGTCTGAGCGGGCGATCGAGCTGGCCCGGGCAGGCCGCGCGCAGGCGGAGCGCGACTTCGTCGAGGAGCTGTCGATCCCCAGCGTCGGGACCCTCTCGCGCCACGGCGCCGACTGCCGGCGGAACGCACAATGGCTGGTCGAGCGTTTCCGGAAGATGGGCATGGAGGCCCGGCTGTACGAGTTCGGCGGGGGGCAGCCGACGGTCGTTGCGCAGTGGCTGGGGGCCCCCGGCAAGCCGACCCTCACCATCTACGGCCACTACGACGTGCAGCCCGCCGACCCGCTGGGCGAGTGGGTCTCGCCGCCCTTCGAGCCGGCCATCCGCGACGGCTCCATCTACGCCCGCGGCGCCTCCGACAACAAGGGCCAGCACCTCTCCTCGCTGAAGGCGGCCGAGTACGCCTTCGCCGCCGGTGGCCCGCCGGTCAACCTCCGCTTTTTGATCGAGGGCGAGGAGGAGGGCGGCGGCGAGGTCCTGCCCGACCTCCTAAAGAACCACGCCGCCGAGCTGCAGACCGACTACCTCTTCATCCACGACGGCACCCTGCTCCAGCTCCTGACCGGCCTTCGCGGCAACCTCTACGTCGAGGTCGAGGTGACCGGCGCCGCGATCGACCTCCACTCCGGCGCCTTCGGCGGGCTGGCGCCCAACCCCTTCAACACGCTCGCCCACGTCCTGGCCGAGCTCAAAGACCGGGACGGAAGGATCCTGATCCCCGGTTTCTACGACTCGGTCCGGGAGCCCGAGCCGGAGGAGCTCGAGAGCTGGAGCCGCCTGCCCATCACCGAGGAGATGATCCTTACGATGACCGGCGCGCCGGCCCTCGAGGGAGAGGCCGGATTCAGCCTCTTCGAGCGCAACTTCGTCCGGCCGACGCTCGACGTCCACGGGATCATGGGCGGTTTCACCGAGGAGGGCACCAAGACGGTGATCCCGGCCAAGGCGACCGCCAAGCTCAGCATGCGGCTGGTGCCCGACCAGGACCCCGACACGATCGCAGAGCTGCTTGAGCGTCACCTCGCCACCCTCGCCACGCCGGGCACCCGGGTGAAGCTGCGCAGGATGGGAGACGGTTCCTGGCCGGTCCGGCTCGACGTCCGCCACCCCGGGATCGCGGCCGCGTCCCGCGCCTTCGAGGCTTCCTTCGGCCGGCGGCCGTTCCTGGTCCGGGCCGGCTACTCGATCCCGGTGGTGGCCGACTTCGCTTCCGCGCTCCCCGCGGCGCACCTTTTCGTCAGCGGCTTCGCGGCCGAGGAGGACGGCCCTCACGCGCCCAACGAGCGAATGGTCCTCGACAACTTCCACCGTGGCACCGAGATGGTCATCCACCTGATGGACGAGCTGGCCGGGGTCTGAAGCGGCCTCCACGTCCTTGCCGGCGGCCGAGCCGGGCCCGACCGCGATCCGGCTCGGTTTAGATCGCCCGCCCGATAAGCTGAGTGCCGTGCTCGAAGAGGCGCTGAAGCGGGCCCGCGAGGCGAGGAGCCAGGACCTCGAGGACCTGCTCGAGCTGCTGGCGATCCCGAGCGTCAGCGCGCTCCACGCGCACGACGTCGACACCCGGCGGGCCTGTGATTGGGTCGCCGGCCGGCTCCGGCGGATGGGGATGACGGTCGAGGTCGCCGACGTCCCCGGCGGCCGCCACCCGGTGATCAGCGCGCAGTGGCTGGGACGGCCGGGCAAGCCGACGCTCGCCATCTATGGCCACTACGACGTCCAGCCGCCAGACCCGCTCGACGAGTGGGTGACGCCGCCCTTTCAACCGACCGTCCGCGACGGCAGGGTCTACGCGCGTGGCGCCTGCGACAACAAGGGCCAGGTGCTGGCCGGGATCAAGGCCGCCGAGCACGCCTTCGCCACCGGCGGGCCGCCGCTCAACCTGCGGTTCCTGATCGAGGGCGAGGAGGAGATCAGCGGCACCTCGCTGCCGCGCTTCCTGCGCGAGAACGCGGCCCGCCTGCCGAGCGAGTACGTCCTCATCGCCGATGGGGAGTTCACCGCGCCGGGCATGCCCAACCTGCTGACCGGGCTGCGCGGTCTGCTCTACACCGAGATCGTGGCCGAGGGCGCCGCGGCCGACCTCCACTCCGGCATCTTCGGCGGGGTCGCGCCCAACCCCCTCAACACCCTGGCGCACGTCATCTCGGCGCTCAAGCCGCGCGACGGGCGGATCACCATCCCTGGCTTCTACGACGACGTGGTCCCGCCGACCGAGGAGGAGGTCGCCTCCTGGGATCGGCTCAAGGACGAGGCGACGGTGCTGCGGCTGATGGGCGCTGGTGCCCTCGAGGGCGAGGAGGATTTCTCGCCCGCGGAGAGGACCTGGGGCCGGCCGACCCTCGACGTCCATGGCGTCATCGGGGGCTTCATCGGCGAGGGCTCGAAAACGGTGATCCCCGCCCGCGCCAGGGCCAAGGTGAGCATGCGGCTGGTGCCGCGCCAGGACCCGGGGAAGATCTTCGAGTCGCTCTTGGCCTACGTCGGGGGCCTCAAGACTCCCGGAGTGGAGCTCAGCGTGGTGAAGCTGAACGAGGCGCCCCCGGTGCTGGCCGGGGTGGACCACCCCGGCATCGAAGCGGCCCGCAAGGCGTTCCGAAAGTCGTTCGGCGCCGAGCCGGTCCTGGTTCGCGAGGGCGGTTCGGTGCCGGTCACGGTCGACTTCCAGGAGGCGCTCCGGCCGATGCTGATGCTGACCGGCTTCGGGCTCCCCGACGACGCCCTCCACTCGCCCAACGAGAAGATGGACGTCGAGCAGTACCACCTCGGGACCGAGTTCGTGCTGCAGCTGATGGAGGAGCTGGGTGCCGGTTAGCGGCGCGCTGGCCGACCTGGCGCGTGACATGAAAGCGGTCGCACTCTTGGAGGGCGACTTCGTGCTCCGCTCCGGGCGCCGCTCGCGCTACTACTTCGACAAGTACCTCTTCGAATGCGACCCCGGCATCCTCCGCCGGCTGGGGGTCGAGCTGGCTCGCCTGGTTCCGGCGGGCACGCAGCGGCTGGCCTGTCCCGAACTGGGCGCCGTCCTGCTCGGGGGCGCGGTGTCGATGGAGACCGGGTTGCCGCTCTGCATCGTCCGCAAGGAAGCCAAGGAGTACGGGACCTCGAAGCCCATCGAGGGCCGGCTCGAGGCGGGTGAGAGCGTCTGCCTGATCGAGGACGTCCTCACCACCGGTGGCGCCGCGCTGGCGGCGGCCGAGAAGGTGCGGGCGGCCGGCGGCGAGATCGTCGGCCTGGTGGGGGTGCTCGACCGCGAGGAGGGCGCCGCCGATAGCCTGGCCGCGGCAGGGATCGCCTTCCACCCGCTGCTCCGGCGAGCCGACGTAATCCCGGGATGATTTTCGCCGGGGGGAAGGTCTACACCCCCGGGGGCCTCCAGGAGGTGGACCTCCACGTCGCCGGCGGCCGCATCGAGCGCCTCCAGCCCTGGGCCCGCCCGACCGGCCCCGAGGTGGTCGACGCCACCGGGCTCTGGGTGCTGCCGGGAGCGATCGACGCCCACGTCCACGGCCGCGACCCGGGCTTCCCCCTGAAGGAGGATTTCGGCACCCTGACCGCGGCCGCCGCCGCCGGCGGGGTCACGACCGTGCTCGACATGCCGAACACCCTGCCCGGCGTCGCCGACGGCGAGACCTTCGAGGCCAAGCGGCAGGCGATCGCGGCCAAGGCGATGGTCGACCACGGGCTCTGGGCGCTGCTCCGCTCCTCCTCGACCGAGGCCCAAGTCGCAGACCTCGCCGCGGCGGGCGCCATCGGCTTCAAGGCCTACTTGGGCTACGCCGTCAGGCGCAGCACCGGGCAGGTGATGTACTCGCCGGGCGCCGCCGAGCCGGACCTCGAGCCGCCTGCCAGCTACGGCACCATCGCCCGGCTCTCCGGCGCCCTCGCCGCCAGCGGGGTGCCGGTCGCCGCGCACGCCGAGGACCCCTCGATCCTCCTGGCCAGCTCGATCCGGGTCGAGGACTACGCCGACCTCCTCGCCTCTCGCCCCGCCGTGGCCGAGGCGGTCGCCGTCTCCGCGCTGGGCGCGCTCTCGCGGTCGCTGCGGCTGCGGGTCCACATCGTCCACCTCTCCAGCGCCGCCGGGCTCGCCTCCGCGCTGGCCGAGCGGGCGGCGGGAGCGGAACTGACCCTGGAGACCTGCCCTCAGTACCTCTGGCTCAGCGACGCCGACTACACCCGGCTCGGACCGGTGATGAAGATGTTCCCGCTGATCAAGTCGGTCGCCGACCGGGAGGCCCTTCGGGCGGCGCTGCTGCGCGGCGACATCGACAGCGTGGGGACCGACCATGCGCCCCACACCGACGAGGAGAAGCTCCACCACCCGCTGGCCGAGGCCCACGCCGGGAGCCCCGGCGTGCAGTCACTCCTGCTCAGCTGCCTGGAGCTGGCGCGCCAGTCGGGCGACCCCCTCCGCGCGGTGCCCTGGGTGACCGAGCACCCGGCGCGTACCTTCGGCCTCTACCCGCGAAAGGGGACCATCCAGCCGGGCAGCGACGCCGACCTGGTGTTGCTGGACCCCAACGGAAAGACCGTGCTGAGGGCGGAGGAGATGATCTCCAGGCAGCGCCTGGGCGCCCTCGACGGGCTGGAGCTGTCCTTCGCCATCCGCGGCGTCTATCTTCGCGGCGAGGCGCCCGCGACCGGCCGGGGAGAGTTCCTCAGGCCCGCCTGAAGATGGGATTCGAACGCAGCTCCGCCTCCAGGCTGGTGGCGGGGCCGTGGCCCGGGTAGACGGCGGTCGTGAGCGGCAGCCGGAGCAGCTTGTTGCCGATGCTCATCATCTGCAGCCGGAGGTCAGAGCCCGGAAGCTCCTTGCCGATGCCGCCCGCCAGGAGGGTGTCGCCGGTGAAGAGGTGGTTGCCGACCAAAAAGCTGAGGCTGCCCGGGCTGTGGCCCGGCGTGTGCATGACCCTGATCTTCACCTCGCCCAGCTCCAGCTCCTCGCCGTCCACGAGGTAGCGGTCGGCCGAGCGCAGGAAGAGCTTGGCGTCGGCGACGTGCATCCCGGTGGCGCCGCCGGTGCTCTCCTTGAGGGCGTCCTTGCCGGCCAGGTGCCCCGGGTGGCCGTGGGTCACCAGGATCCACTTCAGCTCGGCGCCGCCCAGCTGGCCGGCGAGCTTGTCCGCCGGCTCACCGGGGTCGATCACGGCCGCCTCGCCGCCCGACACCAGCACGTAGCCGTTGACCTCCTTTTCGAGACGGGCCTTGACGATGCTCAGCTTGGCCATTTCCGAGTTGAATTCTCGCCGTTGGACCGGGGGCTTCGCAGGTCTTCTGGGATAGTGGCCGGGTGCAGCAGGCGGCGGTGATCTTCGGGGTCGTGCTGCTGGTCATCACCGGCTGGTGGACCTTCAGCTACTTCCGCCGTCGCTGGCGCCGCTGAGCCCACTCACCTGATAGCACGGCTATCAGGCCGGTTTGACCGGGCAGGCCGACCTGTGGTTTCCTAACCCGGCTCGTTCGGAAGACGGGCTGGGAATGGGATTTTTTCGCCGCGCTGCGGTGGCCGTGGCCGCCGCGCTGATCTTCGCGACCCCGGTACACGCCGATTCCACCGTGGACGTGGCGAATACGCCGCCGCCTCCGGCCGGCGCGCCGGTGCCGCCCTACGAGACGTTGACCACCGGCTCCTCGGTGCTCGACCCGAGCCTGGAGACGGCGGCCGACCTGGACGCCTTCTTAGCCCATACGCAGCTGGCCGGGATGGGCTCCGAGTTCGTCAGCGCCGAGGCTCGGACGGGCGTCAACGCCCGCTTCCTCTTCGGAATCACCTGGACCGAGAACCGCTCCGGCGCCTCCTATTTGGCCCAGACCCAGCACAACCTCTTCAGCATCACGGGAGACGGGCCGGGCGGGTTCCTCGCCTACGCCAGCGACCAGCAGAGCATCCAGAGCGCCGCCGACTATCTCGGCACCGAGTACGCCCGGCCCGGCGGCAGCTATTACCGCGGCGGCACCATCGCCGCAGTCGGTTCCATCTACGCGGCCGATCCCGCCTGGGCGGCCAAGGTGGCGACCGCCGCCAACTTCATCGGCCCGAGCCAGGGCTCGCCCTACGCCGCCGAGGTTCGCATCGGGAGCCAGGGTCCCGACGGGGTCACCGTCCACGTCACCAACCAGGGCTTCGTCCCCTGGGAGCTGGCGCCCGGCGCCCAGCTGGTGCTCGACTACCGGTGGGCCCGGCTCGAGGAGTCGCAGTCCGGGAGCGTGACGGTGGCGGCGCCGGCGCTGCGCTCCGGCGGCCAGGCGGACCTGCTGCTCCCCGGGGTGGTCCAGCCCGACGGCGACGGCTGGCGCCTCCTGGTGAGCGCCGAGCTGACCGGCAGCGGGTGGGCGGAGGACCTGGGTGAGAACGCCCGCGACGTGTTCGTCCCCATCTCCGAGCAGCTCACGGCGCCGGGAAGAGCCGTCGCCTCGTAGCCTCGACCGGCCACCTTTAGTTTAGTTTTCGATCCTTACGAGCGGGCTCGGGTGGAGCGAATGCTCTCGAGGTGCGAATTGACGTGTGAGACCAGGATTTGAGCCTGCTCGCCCGCCGATCGCCGCGCGCGCTTTCCCACCGACCAGCCGACGGTCTCCAGGTCACGATCGGTCATGGAGCGCAAAAAGAGGCCGGTTTCGCGACGAATTTGGTCCAGGAAAGCCGCGGTGTCCTCGCGGTCGTACGCCTTCTCGGCATGGCTGGCGTTGAGGGCGTGAAGCTCGTCCATCGATTCGCCGGCGACTCCACCCGTGGCCATCCTCCGGACCATCTCGATGATGTAGCCGGCTCCGACGCCGACGTGGTGGGCCACCGTCCCGATCGGCCAGCCCTCCTCCTGGGTCGAGGTCTGCCACTCCTTCTCAGTGCAATCTCGACAGAGCTGCACCAACTCGTCCATCGCGCGCTCCATGTCCCGGGCGATGACCTCGCCCTGATCCGTTCGGGTTGTCATCTTGCGTTCCTCCAAATGGCTGGCCTGTTGGACTCTTGATGTCACGGTCGTGGTGTCATGGCTTGGGCCGCGGCCCGACGGAGGTCGGACAGGTGTTGGTGATCGTGCCTGGCGACATAGCTCACGAACTGGTGCACCGACCTCCGGCCCCAGAGGGGATGGACCCGGCTGCGGGCCCATTGATCGGGGGTGAGGTTCGTGACCCGCCGCAGCAGGGCGGACCTCGCCTCCGCGAATCGGTCCGGCAACTCTCCGAGGCCCAGTCCCTCGCCGGCCCGGACCACGGCCGAGGGGGCGGGCCGTCCTCCTCCAGCGATTCCAGCGCGCTCTGCGTCAGGCGCTCGTCGGCACCTAGGTGGAAGAGGATGGCTACGACCGGGGCCATTCGCCGGCGATCGACTGCTGACCGTCAAGACCAGCACGGGCGCGCGCACATTCGCTGGGCGTGGCCTCAAGCGAGTCCAGCAGGTCGGGGATCGGCACCGGCTGCAGGAAATAGACACCTGGAACCTGCGAGAAGACCAGGTGACCGGCGCCGCAGCCCGGGCAGACATCCGGAGCCTCGTCCTTCGCCGGGTATCCGCACCAACGCCAGACGTGGAGACGGACACTGGCCGACGGTGGGCGCTCGGGAGCGGAGCGAGCGAAACTCGGCGACCGCGTCTTGGGGTCGCCCGCTCGAGGCCGGCGCCCATCCTGGGATGCTCGGCGGTGGCCCGAATCTCCTCGGCCAAGGCGGCGGCCCGAAACGCCCGGGCCTGGCTGTAGCGGCCTTCGTCCTCAAAGCCGCGGGCAACTGAGAGCAGGTGCAGGATCAGCTCGCCCATCGTCCAGGTCAGCAGTCCAGGCGGTGACCGAAGGGAGGTTCGAAGCTGTCATCGGCGGCACCCGCCGGATCCACCTCGAGCGTGGCTCGGATGCTCTCCAAGTGTTCGCGAGTATGGTCGATCAGTCCGTGGGCCATCTGCTTGGCAGTCTGCGGCCGGCCAGACCAAGCGCAGACCGCGCTGCGGCCAAGCTGCTCCTCGGTCAACCCCCTGACGACCCGTCCGGCTGAATCTCGGATCCGGCGCAGCTGACGTAAGGTCTCCAACCGATCGCAGGCGGCGTGGCGCTCCCCTTCTCGGGCATTGAGTGCATTGATGTAGTCCGGTCCCTCCAGGGTGTCGTGGCCTGTCGCTATCTCTTGCGTCCAGCGGATGATGAGTTCGTCACCGCTGGCGATGTGGTGGAACACGGCCGCCACCGTCCAGCCCTCGGCCTCGGTGCGGGTCAGCCAGTCCGACCCCGTACATCGCTCGCCGACCAGGAGCGCCTGCTGGATCGCCTCTTCGACCGCATCTGCGATCGCCTCAGCGGTCTGGGTCGCCAAACCGCTCATTTTTTGCGTCAGGCCCTCGCCGATACAGACCCCGACTCGACGTAACACACCTCCGAAGCGAGCGCATTGCTACCGGCCCGGCGGAGCGCCTGCTTGAGTAGGCCGCACTCACCGACGTGGGAGCGGATGTGGCCGATGCAGGGCCCGCTCAGGAGCCGCCAAGCCGGCTCGCCCATCAGGTGGGCCACCTCCGCTCGATGGCCCTCGCTCTGGTACTGGGGCAAGTTAGCCTCGTTAGCCTCGAGATCGGGAACCCGATCCAGGTCGGCCGGTGAGAGGTGGCCGAGCCAGTCCAGGATCTCCCCGGAGACCGCATCCGCATAGGCGAGGACGTCGAAGGCGTGAGTCGTGCGCGCCACCCGGTCGGCATCCTCCGCGTCCAAACCGGCGCCCATCTCGGGCCCGGCCAAGCCCGGGCGCGAACTCCACTCTGGACGCAGGATGACCTCGGGAATCCCGCGGATGGCGGTCTGCACCGCCCAGTCCATCGAGCGCGCGAGATGCCAGACGGTGAAGCCAAGGAAGTTGGTGTTGGGGAGGACTCGGAGCTCGGCCCACTCCTCCGGGCTGAGGTCATCCGCCAACTCGTGGATGAGGGCGTTGCTGCCCTGAAGCTGGCGGTTCAGTAGCTCGATAGCGTTCATTCGCAATCCTCCTTTCATGGGGCCTCCGGTTTCGGCGGACGCCGATCAGACCCTAACTGCGATTGCTCTGGCCTGGTCTGCGCAGATCCGCGTACTGGCTCGGCGAAGACATCTCTGCGTGTTCGGCCGCCCAACGGGCCAGCTCGACACGGGAGTGGAGGCCGAGCTTGAGCTTGATGTTCTGGACGTGGGTATCCACCGTCCGTCGCGAGATCGAGAGCCGGCGTCCGATCTGGGGGTTGCTGAGGCCGCTCGCCACCAGCTCTGCAATCTCAACCTGGCGGGCGCTGAGACCGCCCGGGCGGTCGCCGGACCCGCTGTCAATGGCCCTGGCGGCGGCGTCCTCGGGTGCCAGCGCGCGGCCCTCCTCAAATGCCCTTCGCGCGCGCTGGGCTCCGAGGGCCGATCGAGCCGGTGCCAGTGCCTCGTCGAGGTGTCGCTGCCAAACTGGCGAGAGGCGGCGGTCGAGCCGCTCACGCATGGCATCGGCGCTGCCGGCCGCCAGGATTGCGATGCCAAAGCGTCCCTCCAGGACGGCCAGCCGTGCGCAGCTCTCGAGCGCTGAGGGCAGGCTGCCCGGGCCGACCGAAGCTCCGACAACACCAAGCCGGGTGAGGATGGCCAGCGCCTCCCTCAGCTCTAGGCGTGCGACGGCCGGATCGCGGCGGTCGAGCGCCAGGTCGGCCAGGTTGTTGTGAAGGTGTGCGATCTGAGAACGGTCGCCCACCGCCAGGTAGATGGATAGGCTATCGCGGTAATACCCCTCGGCCTGCTCCGACCGACCCAGGCTCTGCAGCACGTGGCCCATGCTGTCCAGCGCGTCTGCGATGATGCTCGGGCCTCCCAGATCGCGAGCCAGCCGGAGCCCGGACTCGAAGTGTCCCAGGGCTGACTCCAGGTCATCCTCACGCCAGCAGACATGGCCCAGGCCCCAACGGGCGAAGCGCTCCGCCTCCCGGTCGTCGGCTCTTTGCGCGGACTCCAATCCGCGCTCGAACCCGGTCCGGGCAGCCTCGAGGTCGGTGACCCAGAGATCGACCCAGGCTAGCTGGTTGCAGGCGCGGGCGATGCCGGAGATGTCCCCCAACTCGTCGTAGAGCTCCAGTGCCTCGCCAGCCAGGCGCCGCACCTCCTTGTGAGCGGCGAAGGGAAGGGCGATTCGCGCCGCTGCCAACAGTGCCAAGCCACGCGCGCCGCTGGGTTTGGAATCGAGGGCCAGGGCGGCCGCGAGACGATCTCTTCCTTCGGTCAAGAGTGTCCTCTGCCACCAAAACTCGCCGAGCGCCCCGGCCAGCCCCAGCTGGAGCGCGGGATCGTGGACGGTTGACCAGTCCAGCGCGGTGCGAAGGTTGCCCTGGTCGGCGTCGAGCGTGGCCAGCCAGCGCAGCTGGTCGGGACCGGTCAGGTGGGAGCGAGCCTGGCTGGCCAGGGCCAGGTAATGCTGGGCGTGTCGAGGAACGATCTCGCTGGCTTCGCCATGCGCCTCAAGCTGCTGACTTGCGTATTCCCGCAGGCTTTCCAGCACCCGAAAGCGAGCGCCCGAGGCGTCCTCGGCAGTGAGGACCAGGGAGCGATCCACCAGCTGGCTGACCAGGCCCAGCATCTCGGGCGCGGCCACCGGTGGAAGGCCGCAGACCGCTTCGACCGAGGTAAGGTCAAAGGAACCGCGGAAAACGGCCAGCCTCCGGAAGAGGAGGCGCTCTCGCTCCCCGAGCAGATCGTAACTCCAGGCGATGCACGTTTCCAGTGCCTCGTGCATCTTGCGTGCGCCCCTTGGCCCTCCTCGCAGAAGACGGAAACGATCGTCGAGCCGGCCCGCTATTTCGTCCAGGCTCAGCGAGCGCGCTCGCACCGCCGCCAACTCGATCGCGAGGGGCAGCCGGTCCAGGCGCTCGCAGATCTGGCCGACGGTGGTCTCGGCAGCGCGGTCGAGCTTGAGCTCGGGATTCGCCAGCCGGGCCCGATCAGTGAAGAGCCGCAGCGCGTCGAAGGCCTCCAGCACCGGTACTGACCAGGTCACCTCGCCGGTCACGTAGAGAGGCTCGCGGCTGGTGGCCAGGAGCCGCAATCCCGGGCAGCGGATCAGCAGTTGCTGGGCGAGCTCCGAACAGGCGTCGATCAGATGCTCGCAGTTGTCGACCAGGAGCAGGAGCTCGGTGCCGGCGAGCCGTTCACACAGGGTCTCAAGCAGCGGCTGGCCCGGATTCTCGGCTATTCGCAGTGCGTCGGCCACCACCTGGACGACCAAGCTCGGATCGGTCACGGGAGCCAGCTCGGCCAGCCAGACGCCGCCCGCCAGTTCCTCGACCTGCCCCGCCGCCGCGCGCCGTGAGAGCCTGGTCTTACCACTTCCACCGGGGCCGGTGAGCGTGACCAGCCGATGCTCGCGGACAAGGCGGGTGACGACCGCCAACTCCCGCTCGCGCCCGACGAAGGAGGTCAGTTCCAGGGGAAGGTTGTGACGGGCCTGGGGCACCTGAGGCCGGCAATGCTACCTCTCGTGTCCTCCGGCGGCAGGTATGTCCGCTCGTCCAGCTACGCGCTTCCGCTTACGAAGGTGGAAGTGGTGGCGGCTACGGTGCCTTTCCGAGGGCCAGATCGGGCCTTCTTGAGGCCATTGGTTGGTCGGCGGGAGACCGAGTTGGAGGAGGTGCAAGCGGTGAGTGCGAGGCGGTCGGTGAAGAGGCCTATTTCAATCTCGATGACCGCTTGCGGTGACAGGCTCCCTACCCAGATCTCTCAGACCCTGAAGTGGAGTCGGATATCGCTTAATGGTTGGCTGGGGGCGATGACGGCTCTTGCCTTCGCAACCCTGCTCGTCGGCTCAGGGTGCAGCGGCAGCGCACCGCCCGCGCAGTCCGGCTCCGGACCGGCCGCCACTTCGTCGACCGGCCCGCTGGGCGGTGGCGTTTCCGTCGCTGGCGGCGGGTTCGCCTGCCTGAGCGGTAACTGGGTGTCGACGGCAGCCGGGGGCACCACCTTTGGCTTGGGTTCCACCCTCAGTGGCGGCTCGGGGATCACCCTGAAGGGCACCGCAGATGGCTCGCTCGTGGAGGATTTCGACGGTATGACTGCGGTCACCGAGGCAGGCGGGCCTCTGGATGGCCTCAGGTTCAAGATCGCCGGAACTGCCACCGGGACGCTCGCCGCGGTTGGCAACGCCTATCGCGTCCACGTCACCTCCGGCCCGGTTGTCCACGCTTTGATTCAGGTACCCGGTGCCAGCAGCTTTGCCGACATGGGGCCGACCCAGGATGGTGGCACTGGTGACGCCGGCAGTATCACCCTCGGCAACCTCGTTGGCTACGCCTGCAGCGGAAATACGCTGACCTTGACCTTTGGCGTACCCGGGGGATCGACACTAGCCTTCGCACGATCATGAACCGGGGCTCTTTCGACCCGGATTCGTTTCATCTGATGGAGGGAGCCCGACAGCCCTCGGGGCCCTTTCAGGGCGCCTCGGTTTGCCCTGGTTCGGACCTCCAGCAACCGTTCCACGGATTGGTCCTGCCCGACGCTCCCGACCTCTCGATTGGGCCTCGCTCGGGCCTTCCTGCCGGTGGCCGCGATCAGCCTCGCTGCCTGCGGGGGCGGCAATTGGCCCACTAAGCCGCCCGGCTCCCCTCTCCCATCGGCGACCGGCGGGGGCACCATACCAGTGGCGATCCCCGTCAGTGGTACGGGGCTGCCCGGCGCGACACCACCCTCACCTCGATATGCTCGGGCACCTCAGTCGCTCGCGAGTCCTTCTCGCTCCCACAAACCACCTTCCCTTACTCGCCGGGGATGGCGGAGACCTCCCTCGGCGTGTTGATCATCCCGCTCACTGCCTCTGGTCAGGCGAACTGCTTGGGTGGCTCCGTTCCGGTTGCCAACACCTGCGGAGGAACCACCGCCCCGGTGTCCTTCGTTCTCTTCCTCGGCCACCTCTTCCCCTATCTGCCTCAGCAGCCCGGCTACAACAAGCGGCTGCGAGCGCTGGCCCCGGTCCCCAGCCGGGTTCTCCGCCATCTCGCCGAGCAGACGCCTTCTTGGTGTGATCGGCTGCGCTCGACGCCACCCCGCTGCCCGGCGCAGCCAGCTGGGAGAGAGTTGAACGCTCGGCCTTGCGTGAGCATGCTGGCTACGGCTACTGCACCAGTCATCCCCGTTACTTCTGGGGCTTCAAGCTCTACCTGCTCACCACCCCGATGGGGTCCCCATCGACCGGTGCCTGGCCAACCCCGAACTGGCCGGCGTAGAAGTGGCGAGGTCTTGTAAGGCGGCCCCGTTATCGTGACCGGCGGCCCGGTAAGTGGATTCGCGTACTCGGAATCCTCCTCGATGGTTAGATTGGCTTGAGGCCACGGCAATCTTGATCGCGGCTATTTCTTGGAGGAACTTTCATGCCGCTCATCAATGTCAAGCTGATCGAGGGAGTCTTTTCGGCCGAGCAGAAGGAACAGATGATAGGGCGACTCACGGACGCCATGGTGGAGATCGAGGGCGAGAACCTTCGGGGCTCGACCTGGGTCATCGTCGAGGAAGTCAAGGATGGCGCCTGGGGTATCGGCGGGAACCCGGTCCCCGCGGAGAAAGTACGGGCGGCCATGCGCGGCCAGGCGAAGGTTTCGTGACCGAATCGTCGGCCAAGATGGCGATGGGTCCTGCGAAACTCGCTGACAGGACGTTGCGGGGCTTCTAGTCTAGTGGCCCGTCGCTGTTTCGTCGCTGGCGCTGACCCGAGCGGAACCTTGATGTCGGATGGCGCGAGCGGCTGACGCGCATGACGCCGCCTGCTGGGACTACTTGGACGATCTGGGCGGCCCATTCCCCGTCTTCAGCCTTGACTAGAGAAGCCTGACTATCTAGTTAGTCGGACCCCTGGAGCTTGTCGCGCAGCGCGTCGAGCCGCTCGAACTTGTCGAGGGAGGGCTTGCGTGCCTTGTCGGGATACTTGGCGGTCTGCACCGACTCCAGCAGCAGCTCGATCTCGTCGGGCGTGAAATGGAGGGTGCGGAGCAGCTTCTCGGTCGGCGGCTTGCGGTCGAGGACCTCGGTGATGACGTCGTCGGTCTCGGCGACCACCTCGGGGCGGGTGGGGCGGAAGAGCTCCTCGGAGCCGACCAGCGAGACGCGCTTGAACTTGGACACTGGTTTCCTCTACTTGCCGTTGGCGATTACCGACTTGGCCAGCGCGCGGTAGCCGTTGGCCCCGTCGGAGGTTGACGCGTACTGAAGGATCGAGGCGCCGGCGAGCGGCGATTCGGCGAACCGGATCGAGTCCTTGATGGCGAACGGGTAGACGGTGTCGCCGAAGTGGTCCCGTACCAGCTGCAGCACCTCCTGGGAGTGGAGCGTGCGCCCCTTGAAGATGGTCGGCAGGATGCCGTCCACCTTCAGCTGCGGGTTGAGCTTGGCCTTGACCCGGTTGATGGTGTTGAGCAGCTGCTGCATCCCCTTCATGCCGAAGTACTCGCACTGCAGCGGGATGATTACCTCGTCAGAGGCGACGAAGGCGTTGAGGGTGAGCAGCGAGAGCGACGGCGGGCAGTCGATGACGATGAAGTCGTAGCGCCGCTTGGCGGGCAGCAGCTTCTCCTTCAGCACGCCCTCGCGGCCGATCTCGTTGAAGAGCTGGCCCTCGGCGCCGGCCAGCTCGATGTTGGAGGGGATGAAGTGGACCCCGATCGACTCCGAGACCTGGATCACGTCGTTGACCGAGGTGTCGGGGTCGACCAGCAGGTGGTAGATGGTCTGGTGGATGTCGTCGGGCGACTTGACGCCCATGTTCATCGTCAGGTGGGCCTGGGCGTCGAGGTCGAGAAGGAGCACCCGCTGCCCGAGCTCCGCCAGCGCCGCCCCCAGGTTGACGGCGGTCGTGGTCTTGCCGACCCCGCCCTTCTGGTTCGCGATCGAGATCGTGCGGGCCATCCGGCAGCGAGTCTAACAGCGCGCCCGTAGGGGGGGAAGTAGATCGCCGGCAGCCCGGGGCCGCTTTAGAATGACCCGGCCGTGTCAGCGCTTTCAAACCTCGCCCTGCTCGCCGCGACCCCGGTTCCGAGCCCCTCCGCGTCCGTGGCCGCAAGCTCGGCCTCCGCTCTCGGGGCCAGCCTGCCGATCCTCGATGGGCTCATCGTCATCGTGCTCCTGATCGCCCTCTACATCGGCTACCAGCGGGGGATCATCCAGCCGCTGATGACCTACCTCTTCTTCTTCGGCGCCCTCTTCCTCATCTACCGCGACCGCACCAACTACCTGAACGCGATTGAGCACTACCTCCACGCCAGCGTGGTGCTGGCCATCTTCCTGGCGCTGATCATCGCCGTCGTCGCCGGCTACGCGGGCGGCGTCGTCGGCCAGGCGCTGCACCGGATGCCGGTGGCTCGCGGCGTCGACGGGTTGTTGGGCATCTTCCTCAACGTCGGCATCGCCCTGCTCGTCATCTACTTCCTGCTGGAGGCGATGATCGTCTTCGACCGGGCCTTCACCCCCTTCGTCAACCAGGCCAAGATGACCAACGCCCAGGTGACCGCCCTCAGCAAGGAGATCGAGACCAATCCGCTGGCGGCGGCGCTGGTCGACCCGAAGGACCTCCAAACGCTCAAGGACGAGACCAAGAAGGGGCAGACCACGACGCTCTCGACCGTCACCCAGCTCGACAACCTGAGCACCTTCTACGAGGACTTCGTCCGTCCCCAGCTGCAGCACTCCCGGCTGGCGCCGTACATCATGAGGTTCGGTCAGAAGGTGCCTCTTATCGGTCACCTCGGCTCGGCCGACCTGCCGCCCAACCCGGACGCGACGCCGACGCCGTCGCCGGCCCCCAAGCCCTCTCCGGTCAAGAAGTAGCGGCCCTCCCACCGGCGCCGCCGAAAACGGCCCATACACTGGGTGTCGCGATGCCGGGGAGCGTGGTGGTGGCGACGCCGGCCGGGGTCGGGCGACGGGTGCGGGGCAGCGAGCTCGCGCTGCTCTCGCTCTACTGGATCGCGATCGGCTATCTCTGGACAAGCCTCGGCGCGCTGATCCTGCCCGACCTCGTCGTGCACCTGGTGGGCCGCGCCCACAAGGGCGTCGCCCTGAGCGGGCTGGAGGCCATCGGGACTGTGATGGCGGTCGTCTGGCAGCCGATGGTCGGCTCCATCTCCGACCGCTGGACGGGCCCCTTGGGCCGCCGCCGGCCCTTCATCGTCGCCGGCACCGTCGGGGACCTCATCTTCCTCACCGGGCTCGCGCTGTCGGGCTCCTACTGGGTGCTGGTCATCTTCTACTTCCTGCTGCAGACCGCCTCCAACACCGCCCAGGGGCCCTACCAGGGGCTTCTTCCCGACGTCGTCCCGCCCGAGCAGCGGGGGCAGGCATCCGGCTACTACGGCGCCGCGAACCTGCTCGGGATCCTGGGCGGCACCGTGGGCGCGGGCTACCTGCTGCACACCTACGGACGGGTCGCCGCCGTCGAGAGCATCGCGATCCTGCTGGCGGTGACGATGCTGCTGACCGTCGCCTTGGTGCCGGACACCGTCAGGCCGACGCGCCAACAGTTCAGCTCGCCCTGGCAGGCTTTTCGCGACACCTTCGACATCGATCTCAAGCGGCACCGCGACTTCGCCTGGCTGATGGCCTCGCGGCTCCTGATCCTGATGGGGGTGGTCGGCCTCCAGAGTTTCGCCTTCTTCTACTTCGCTGACGTCTTCTTTCCCGGCCAGCGCCAGCAGACGACCGCGGCCACCTCGGAACTGCTCGGCCTGGTGATTTTGGTGGCGCTGCTGGTCACCTACCCGGCGGCGCGACTGTCAGACCGGATCGGCCGCCGCAACACCGTCTTCGCCGGCGGGATGGTGGGTGCCGCGGCGATCGCGGCGATAGTCTTCAGCCATTACGATCTGCTGCCCGCAGCGCTCGTCCAGCCGGTTGCCGGCGCCCTTCAGGTTCCCTATCTCGCCGCCCAGGCGGTGCTCATCGGGATCGTCAGCGGTGCCGGCCTGGGGGCCTTCCTGTCGGTCGACTGGGCCTTCATCACCGAGGTCATCCCGCCCGCCGAGGCCGGGCGCTTCATGGGGATATCGAACATCGCAACGGCGGGGTCGGGGATCATGGCGCGGCTCATCGCCGGCGGGCTGCTCGACCATTTCAACGCGGGGCCCAGGATCCTGGGCCTGCCGGGCGGCTACCCGGTGATCTTCTCCATCTTCGCCACCTGGATGATCCTCGGCTCGCTGCTGGTGCTGAAGGTGAGGGAGCCTCGGCGTTGATGAACTTGACCGGGCTCCAGCCGTGGGCCGGCCTGGCCGGCGCGACCCTGGCCGACGCCGAGGTGGCGATCGGCGGCATCTCCTACGACGGTTCGGCGGTCTACCGAAAGGGCGCCGCGGAGGCGCCGGCTAGAATCCGTGCGCTGAGCCCGGTCATGCCCCCGGTGACCGAGGCCGGGCGCCGCCTGATCGGGCTGGCCGTCCATGACCTCGGCGACCTGGACGTCGGTCCCGACATCGAGAGCGGCTGGAGGCCGGTGGCCGACCGGCTCGCCTCCATCCCGAGCCGGACGCTGCTCACGATGGTGGGCGGCGACCACTGCGCCACCATCCCCATCGTGGCCGCGCAGGCGCGCCGCCACGATGGCCTCCACCTGGTCTGGGTCGATGCCCATCCCGACCTCTGCGACTTCTCGCGAGGGAGCAGCTGGAGCTGCGGCTGCGCGCTCCGTCGGGCGCTGGAGGTCGCCGGCCTTCCTCCCGGTGCCGCGGCAATCGCCGGCGGCCGCGACTACGACGTCGAGGAGCTGGAGTTCATCCAGGACAACGGGATGCTGCTGATCGGGGTGGCCGACCTCGCCCGCCAGCCCGGGGTGGTGGGCGAGCGGGTGGCTCGTTGGGCGGGCGGCGCCCCGCTCCACGTCTCCTTCGACATCGACGTCCTCGACCCCTCGGCGGCGCCGGGGACCGAGATCCCTTCGCCGGGCGGGGTGACCACCCGCCAGGCACTCGACTTCCTGGCCGCGCTGGCCGGCGGCGCCAACCTGGTCGGACTCGACGTCGCGGAGGTCTCGCCGCCGGTTGACAGCAACGACATCACGAGCCTGGCCGCGCTGAAGCTGATCTTCGAGTTCTGGGGACTGGCATGGAAGCCGCGGATGTAGTCATCGTCGGCGGCGGCGTGATGGGCTGCTCGCTCGCCTATCACCTGGCGGCGCGGAAGGTCGACGTGGTGCTGCTGGAGCGGGACCGGCTCGGCTCGGGGTCCACGGCGCGCAACGCTGGCGGAGTCCGTCAGCAGTTCTCGAGCGAGGTGAACGTCAGGATCGGGATGCGCAGCGTCGCCATGCTCAACCGCTTCGAGGACGAGGTCGGCGTGCCGGCCGACTTCCGGCAGGTGGGCTACCTGATGCTGTTGACGCGGCCGTCCGAGGTGGAGGAGTTCGGGGCCCTGATGGAGAACTGGCATCGCCTGGGACTCGCCGAGGCGCGCTGGGTCGGTCCGGAGGGGATAGGCGAACTGGTGCCGGCGCTCAACTGTGAGGACGTCCTCGGCGCCACCTTCTGCCCGACCGACGGCATCGCCAGCCCCGACGCGGTGACGATGGGATACGCGGCCGCGGCGAGGCGCCTGGGCGCTCGGCTGCGGGAGGATGCGGCCGTCACCGCCATCGGCGTCAGCGGCGGCCGCGTCAACTCGGTGCGCACGGCCGCCGGCGAAATCTCGACGCGGGTCGTCTTCGACTGCGGCGGCCCCTGGTCGCGCGCGGTCGGGGAAATGGCCGGCGTCGAGGTCCCGGTCGATCCCTACCGCCGGCACATCTGGGTCACCGACCACCTGCCCGAGGTCGGCCGCCAGACCCCGATGACGGTTGACTTCACGACCAGCTTCTACTTCCACCCCGAGGGAGACGGCGTCCTCTTCGGGATGAGCGACCGCGACGAGGAGGCGACCTTCTCGACGCAGATCAACGAGGGGTTCTTGGAGCGGGTCATCGAGGTCGGCCTGCACCGCCTGCCCGCGCTCGAGCGGGCGGGGATCCGGACCGCCTGGGCCGGGCTCTACGAGGTGACGCCCGACCACCAGGGGATCCTCGGCCAGAGCCCGGAGGTGGCCGGCTTTTGGTGCGCCTGCGGCTTCAGCGGCCACGGCTTCATGCAGGCGCCGGCGGTCGGGGAGGCCCTGGCGCAGACGCTGGTCGACGGCTCCTCGGCGATCGACCTCTCGCCGCTCGCCGCGGGACGGTTCGCGGCCGGGAGGCTGGCAACCGAACGTAATGTGATCTAGCGCTCGCCGCTGCGGCGGCGCTCCTCCTCCTGGCGGCGGCCGGCAGCCCATGCCACCAGCGCCACCTCGCCGAGTGTGAAGAGGAAGGTGACGCCGAAGACGACCACTCCGATGACCCGGTTCCCGGTCGCGTACCAGGCCATCGCCCCGAGGAACCCGTCGACGAGGGCCAGGAAGGGAACGGCGACCAGACCACCGCGGAGGACGTTGCGACGGTTGATCGGCCGCGGCCGGTTGAAGGGGGGCGGGAGTTCGCGCCACCAATCTCGGCGGCGCCTCGGAGGAGGCGGTGGCTTGCCGCCGCCCCCTCCGGTCGCGGACGGTGGCGGAGGGCCGTGTCGGACCGGGGCCTCGACCGGCATGAGAAGCGCGCGCCTCCTAGCGGCCGGCCAGCAGGACGACCACGACGACCGCCAGGCCGGCCAGGATCATGATTCCCGCGCACCCGAACTGAACCACGCTGTAGGCGATGCCGCCGGTGACGGCATAGGTCTCGGCGATCTCCGAGCGGCGACGGCGGGTGAGGATCGCCGTCACCAGGGAGAAGACCCCCACGGCGATCGCGACCAGCCCGAGGAGGACGCCGAGCAGGATGCGGGTGTCCACGACTTCCAGCCAGAGTATCGAGCAACCGGCTACCCGCTAGGATCAACCCTGCCTTGGCTGATCGGGTCCTGGTCCTCGGTTCGACCGGCTTTTTCGGCCGCGCTGTTTCGCACGGCGTGCTCGACGCCGGCTATCAGCTCCGGGTGCTGGTCCGCAACCAGGCCGCCGCCGGTCCGCTGCGGGTTAGGGGCGCCGAGGTGATGATCGGTGACGCCACGGACCCCAACGCGCTGGCGGCAGCCTGCCAGGACTGCGCGGCCGTCGTCGACCTGGTCGCTGTTCGCCGGAACCGGCCCCAGACGTTCCTCGAGGTCAACATCGAGGGTCCTCGGCTGCTCGGGGAGGCGGCCAAGGCGGCGGGGGTCACCAAGGTCATCTTCGTCAGCGCGATCGGAGCCCAGCCGGACTCCCGCTTCAAGTACCTGGCCTCGCGCTGGGCGGGCGAGCAGGCGCTCCAGCGGACCGGGATCTCCTGCACCATCCTTCGCTTCAGCTTCATCCTGGGCGAGGACGGTGGCATCGCCGCCGACTTCCAGCGGGCAGCCAACTTCGGCCCGGTGGTCGTGATCCCCGGCAGCGGCGAGCAGCACTCGCAGCCGATCGTTCGGGAGGATGCCGCCCGCTGCGTCGTGGAGGCCATCTCGAGGGTTGACCTCTACGGGCAGACAGTTGAGCTGGGCGGTCCCGAGATCCTCACCTACGAGCAGCTGTTCAACTTCTTCGCCGCTGCCAGGGGAATCAACAAGGCGCGGGTGAAGGTCCCGATCCCCCTTTTGATGCCGGGCGCCGCGGTCATCGGCGCCGTGATGTCGGACCCGATCGTCACGCCGGACGAGCTGCGCACGATCGGCGTGGACAACATCGCCAAGAGCCTCGACGCAGTCCTCCAGCATTTCAACTTCCGGGCTTACAGCCCGTCGGCCTGGGCCCAGACCCATTGGAGACCGCGCAAGACCCCGTAGGCGGGCGAGCGGAGACGATCCGAGCCTTCGTAGGGATCGGCCTCCCCCGCACCCACCGTGAGCGCCTGGGCGGATACCTCGAGGCCTGCCGCGCGGCCGCGCCCGACTTCCGCTGGGTGAGGGCGGGCAACCTGCACCTGACCCTCCGCTTCCTCGGACCGGTGGATGGGGCGCGGCTGGAGGTCCTGGCGGCGTCTTTGCGCCGGCTGACGATCGAACCCTTCGCGTTGAGGCTCGGCGGGCTGGGCACCTTCGGCCGGGCCGCCGTGGTGAGGGTGGTCTGGATCGGGCTGGTCGCCGGCGGGACCGAACTGGCGCGCCTGGCGGCGGCGGTCGAGGCGCGCTGCGAGGAGGCGGGCCTCCCGTCCGAGGAGCGTCCCTACAACCCTCACCTGACCCTGGCGCGGGCCCGCCAGAGGCGCGGCGCACGCCTCCCGCAGCTGCCGCCGCCGCCCGAGCTCGAGCCCTGGATCGGGGGCGCCTTCGGGCTCTACCGCAGCCGGCCGGCACCGGGCGGCGCCGCCTACACGGTGCTCGAGGAGTTCGCCGGCTGAGGCCGGCCGCTATCCTCGGCGGAGTGCAGCTCAAGGGCGCGACGGCGATCGTCACCGGCGGAGGGACCGGCATCGGCCGCGCCGTCTGCCTCGACCTCGCCCGGGCGGGCGTCCAGGGGATCGTCGTCAACTACTCCCGCTCCGGCGCGGAGGCCGAGTCCACGGTGTCGGAGCTGGCCGCCCTGGGAGCCACCGCGGTGGCCGTCAAAGCCGACGTCTCCCGCGAGGCGGAGGTGAGAGACCTGGTCGCGCTGGGGATGGAGCGCTTCGGCCGTCTCGACGTGCTGATCAACAACGCCGGCACCACCCGCTTCATACCGATCGGCGACCTCGACGCGGTGACCGACGAGGTCTGGCAGGCGATCCTCGGCGTCAACCTGCTGGGCCCTTGGTACGCGGCACGGGCCGCCGCGCCCCACCTGAAGGCGGCGCACGGCTGCATCGTCAACGTCGCCTCCATCGCGGGCCTGCGCGCCAGCGGCTCGTCCCTGCCGTACGGCGTCTCCAA
This sequence comes from Candidatus Dormiibacterota bacterium, assembly GCA_035535055.1. Classification (GTDB taxonomy): domain Bacteria; phylum Chloroflexota; class Dormibacteria; order Dormibacterales; family Dormibacteraceae; genus UBA6019. The sequence continues at coordinate 102,384 of DATLQT010000108.1, forward strand.
GGCCGCGCTCACCCACCTCACCAGCTGGCTGGCGATGGCGCTGGCCCCCGAGGTCCGGGTCAACGCCGTCAACCCGGGGCGGGTCTCCAGCCGCTGGTTCCGGCAGCCCTTCGGCGAGGAGGCGGCCGCCGCCCAGGATGCCGCCTCCGCCGAGCGCACACCGCTGCGCCGCGTGGTGACGCCCGAGGACGTCTCCCAGGCCGTGATGGGCTTTATCGCCAGCGACGCCGTGACCGGCCAGCACCTGGTCGTCGACGGCGGGGTGAGCATCGGCTACTAGAGCCGCCGCCGCCAACCGGACCCTTGGCGGTCGCCTGACAGGCCTGACCCTACCCTAAGGCCGTCTCGCCTACCCGGGGTAGCCTGGCGGCGAACTGATATTCGGAGGTTCCCTTTTCGGCGCCGGTGCCGCAGCATAGGTGACGGCCCCGAGCGACACGCGCAAAGGTCCGGAACCAAGGTCGCAAGACCGAGGTACCGCGACCCGAGAGGCGATCGGTCGGGGTCACTTCTATTTCCGTTCCGGCGCGCGGCGCGAGGGAACGCTTTCAGAATGACCGACCGGGAGTTTCTCGACGCCGTCGACGGGGGAGGGGAGGTTTATCCATCGCGAAGCCCCCGCGGCCCTTTTCCAGTCCGTCTGGGCACGAGTCGCCTTCAGCGGCCGGCCGCGGCAAAAAGAAGTGACCCCGACGGACCGTCTCCTCAGACCCGGCTCCTGCCTTGCGGCTCTCACCGGACCCTCGGTGCGTTTCCCTCGGGGCCGGTACTTATGGTGAAGCACCGAGCGCTGAAAGGGAATCTCCGAAATTCAGTTCGCCGCCAACCGGTGATTGGTAGGCTGGCGGTGTCTGACCCTAGTGGCGGGGCGCGGACGGGTGCTTGTGGTGGTGGAAGTCCATCTCATGAGCGCGGTCGAGGATCACCTTTTGCTCGCTGGGGGCGAAGAGTCGGGCGCTCTCGACCTGCTTGAAGGTGCCGGAGGCGTCGATGGCCGCCGAGCAGGCCATCGACGTCAGTTCGCTGTCGACGTCGAAGATGACCAGGCCACCGTAGTGCGACATCATCCAGTAGGCGGACAGTAGGCGGACTCGAGCGTGCCGCCGACGCTCTGCAGGCTCTTGGCGACGCCGCTCTAGCGGTCGAGGCCCTCCTCGATGATGGTCGCCCAGGCCTCGTTGGTGCAGCTGACGAGTGCGACGAACTTCATTTCGCGACCTTCGACGGCCGGGCCTCGCGGTAGGCGACGGCGAGCTGGGCGGCCAGCTCGAAGTTCTCGCAGAACTTCCCGTTGCCGGTCCTCTCCCGGGCGGAGCGGACGCTGCCCTTGAGCGCTTCCCAGTAGAAGTCGAAGGCGAAGGCGTCGAAGAGCAGGTCCTCCACGAGCAGCCCGTGCAGGGCCAGGGTGGAGATCTCCTCGAAGAGGTGGGCGAGCGGGATCTCGTCCTCGTCGCGCTGCTGGCCGGTCAGGAGGCGGGCGAAGGCGCTCGAATTCGGCTCCTGGTGGATGATGCGCATGATCCCGAGGAAGCCGGGGACGTCGTCGCGGGTCGCGTTGCCGAACTGGGGCGTGCGGCGAAGCGCGCCGGCGGGTTCGTGGACTACTGGTCCGGCCATGGGGCAGACCTCCTCTTGGTGGCGGGGACGGCTAGGGAAGGCTTCCGATCATAGTTCGGCTCCGGCGTCCCTGGGTCAGAAGCGGCGCCCCCTGACCATGTCGATCGAGAACTTGGCCGTGTCGGCCACCAGCATCACCGCCATGATCCCCGCCTCCAGCGAGTCGGTGACCACGAGGTCCACCGCGTCGGGGACCGAGCCGGCCATGTTGGTCGAGATGACGATGATGCCCTGCTCGCGCACCTCGCGGACCGCGGTGGTGATGTCGCCGCCCATCAGCGCTCCGGCCAGGACCAGGATCTTCGCCCGGTGGAGGCGAGCCGTCGCCCGCACCGCCGCCGCCAGCTTGTCCTCGCCGACCAGGGCGATGGTGTCGACCGAGATGCGCTCCCCGCGGATGTTGTGGCGGTCGGCCTCGGCGACCGCGCCCTGGGCCACCTGGCCGACCTGGGCGCCGCCTCCGATCACGATCACCCGCTTGCCGAAGATCTCCTGGAAGGAGGGCACCTCGGTGACCGCCTCGACCACCGGCTTCAGGGCGGCGAGGTCCGCGATCAGCTTCTCCCGGTCGTCGACGCCGACCAGCTCGAACTGGATCTCGCTGCCGGTGATCGTTGAGACGTAGGTGACGTTGCCGCCATGCCGGTAGATCGCCTCCGACACGCGGTACAGCGATCCGGGCTCATCGCGAACGCGGACGACGACAGCTAGTAGATCTGGGTGTCCGCCTTCACCGACTCCAGCCATTTCCGACATGAGACCAGGAATCTAGCAGCCTGGAGTCCGTCGAGGATCCGGTGGTCGAAGCTGAAGCAGGCGTACATCATCGGCTTGATCCCGATCATGCCGCCGACCGCCACGGGACGCTCCACGATCGCCTCCATGGTCAGGATCCCTGCTTGGCCGGGCGCGATGACCGAGTAGGAGAAGAGGGTTCCAAAGGTGCCCGAGTTGTTGACCGTGAAGGTGCCGCCGGCAAGGTCATCGCCCTTCAGCTTGCCGTCGCGCGCCCGGCTGGCGAGGTCGTTGATGGCCCGGGCGATGCCGGCCAGCGAGAGGGAGTCGGCGCGCCTGATCACGGGGACCACCAGGGCGTCCTCCATGCCGACCGAGATGCCGACGTTGATGTCGCGGTGTAAGAGGATGGCGTCGCCGCCGAAGGTGGCGTTGACGTCGGGATGCTCTCGGAGCGCGACGACGGCCGCCATCACAACGTAGGGCAGGAAGGTGAGCGAGAACCCCTCCTGCTGGGCGAACTTCCCCTTGTTGGCATTGCGGTTGGCCACCACCCCGCTCATGTCCACCTCCTGCGTCTGCCAGGCGTGGGGGATGGTGGACTTGGACTTGACCATGTTCTCGCCGACCAGCCGCTTGATCCGGCCCAGCGGCACCCGCTGGTCGCCGGGCGCCTCGGCCGGGGACGCGGCCGGCGCAGCCGTCTGGGCCGCGGCCGCCGCCTGCAGGGCGGGCGCTGTCGCCCGGCCCGCCGCAGCCGCCTCGACGTCCTTCTTGGTGACCCTGCCCCCGAGGCCCGTGCCGCGGATCGACTCGAGGTCCACCTGGTTCTGCTCGGCCAGCATCCGGACGGCAGGCGAATAGCGGTGCTCGCCCGACTCCAGGCGGTCGCCCTCGGGCAGCGGCTCCGGCGTGGCTGCCCGAGCCTCCTTGGCGGCGGCGGTGCCCGCGGCGGCTGCGGGAGCCGCCGGCACCTCCTCCTTGGTCGGCATGGGGCCGACCTCGCCGGCGGGCTGGGTCGGCGCGGCCTCCGGCTTGGCCGCCGGCGCGGAGGGCTTGGAGGCGCCCGCGTCGCCCTCCACCTCGACCACCGCGATCTCGCCCCCGGAGGCGACGGTGGTGCCGTCCGCGGCGAGGATCTCCTTCAGGATGCCGGTGACCGGCGAGGGCACCTCGGTGGCCACCTTGTCGGTCTCCACCTCCATCATTGGTTCGAACTCGACCACCTTGTCACCCGGCTTGACGAGCCATTTCGAGATGGTCCCCTCGTGCACCGACTCACCCAGCTGAGGCATGGTGATCCGGATGGCGTTGGCCATTGGGCTTTTTAGTACGCCGCCAGCTCGCGGAGGGCCTTTTCGACCTTCTCCGGGTTGGGCATGAAGAGATCCTCCATCGCCGGCGCGTAGGGCATCGCCGGGACGTCCAGGCCGCCGAGCCGCTTGACCGGCGCGTCGAGATGGCGGAAGGCCTCGTCGGCGACCAGGGCCGCGACCTCGGAGCCGATCGAGACGCTGAAGTTGTCCTCGTAGAGGACCAGCACCTTCCCGGTCTTCTTTGCCGAGGCGACGATCTCGTCCTTGGGCAGGGGGTAGACGGTCCGGAGATCGACGACCTCGACCGAGATCCCGTCCGCCTCCACCGCCTTGGCGGCCTGGAGGGCGTAGTGGACCATCAGCCCGTAGCAGAAGACCGAGATGTCGGTGCCCTCTTTAACGGTCTTCGGCAGCCCGAGCGGGATCAGGTACTCGCCCTTGGGAACCGGCTCTTTGAACATCCGGTAGAGCCGCTTGTGCTCGAAGAAGAGGACCGGGTCGGGGTCCCGGATCGCCGCCAGCAGGAGTCCTTTGGCGTCGTAGGGGCCGGAGGGGATGACGATCTTGAGGCCCGGGGTCGCAAAGCGGGCCTCGATCGACTGCGAGTGGTAGAGCGCGCCATGGACGTGACCTCCCATCGGCGCCCGGACCACGATCGGGACCGGCCAGTCCCCGTTGGAGCGGTAGCGGAACTTGGCGATCTCGTTGGTGATCTGGTTGAAGGCCATGTGGGCGAAGTCGGTGAACTGCATCTCCGCCACCGGCCGCTTTCCCGCGAGGGCGAGGCCGAGCGCGACGCCCGCGATCGAGGACTCGGCGATCGGGGTGTCCATGACGCGCTGCTCGCCGAACTTGCCGTAGAGCCCGTCGGTGATCAGGAAGACGCCCCCCTTGGGGCCGACGTCCTCCCCCAGGACCATGACCCGCGGGTCCCGCTCCATCTCCTCGGAGAGCGCCTCGCGGAGCGCGGACACCATGTTGAGGTCCTCCCGCTCGGCTCCCTCGGCCGGTTCGATCGCCGCCGGCACGTCGTCGCCGTAGACGTTGGTGAGGGCCTCCTCGGGCTCGGCGTCGCGGGCGTCGAGCGCCTGCCGGGTGGCCTGGTTCACCTCTTCTTTGACGCTTTCCTCGTACTCCTGGACCTGCTTCTCAGTGAGAATCCCCTCCTCCAGGAGCCGCTTTCGGAACCGTTCCAGGCAGTCGTTATGCGCCAGCTGGTCGAGCTCCTCGGCCGACCGGTAGCGGCGCTGGTCGTCCTCCGAGGAGTGGGCGCCCAGGCGATCGACCAGGCACTCGATGAGGGTCGGTCCCTCGCCGGAGCGGGCCCGCGCCACGGCCTGCTTGCTCACGTGGTAAGCCGTGACCGGGTCCCGGCCGTCGAGCGTCACGCCGGGGAAGCCATAGCCGGCGGCCCGCTGGGCCGCGAACTCGAGCGCGTACTCCTTACGAAAGGGCGTCGAGATCGCGAAACCGTTGTTCTGGCAGAGGAAGATCTCGGGCAGCCGGTTGATGGCGGCGAAGTTGAACGCCTCGTGCGCGTCCCCTTCGGCGCCCGCCCCCTCGCCGTAGCAGGTCATGACCACCTTGTCGGTGCCGTCCATCTTGAGGGCGTAGGCGACGCCAGCCCCATGGACCATCTGGGTCGCCAGCGGCGAGCCGCCGGAGATGATGTTGAGCCGGGAGTCGGAGAAGTGTCCCGGCGTCTGCTTGCCGCCGGAGGCGGGGTCGTCCGGCTTGGCCAGCACCGAGAGCATCACGTCGAGCGGCGTGACGCCCATCCGGAAGTTGAAGACGACGTCGCGGTAGTAGGGCGAAATCCAGTCGTACTTCGGCTTGAGCGGCCAGGCGGCCCCGATCTGGGCGGCCTCGTGGCCCGCGCCGCTGAGGATGAAGGGGGCCCGCCCCTGGCGGTTGAGGACCTGGCAGCGGATGTCGATCTGCCGGCTCAACAGCATGGTGCGGAACCATCCCCTGAGCACCTCCTCGTCGAGGTCGGTGTCGCGCCAGTCGACCGGCTCCTGGTAGCGCCAGTCGGGGGTGAAGGACAGTCTCTCCTGGGTCTTCATGCGGCCTGCTTTCACGTATACCCGAAGGGACTAGATGTTGAGCGCGGCCCCGTCCACCGCCATGGCCGCCTCCCCGATGGCCTCCGACAGGGTGGGGTGGGGGTGGACGTTGCGGCTGATCTCCCAGGCGTCACCCTGGAAGAGCTGGGCAAGCGAGGGCTCGGCTATCAGCTCGGTCGCCTGGTTGCCGACGATGTGGGTGCCGAGCACCCGCCCGGTAGAGTCGGCCACGATCTTGACGAAGCCGTCGGACTCGCCGTGGATCAGCGCCCGGGCGATGGCGGCGAAGGGGAACTTGCCGACCTTCACCGCGATGCCCTGATCCCGAGCCTGCTTCTCGCTCAACCCGACCGAGGCGATCTGGGGATGGGAGTAGGTGCAGCGGGTGATCAGCTCTTGGTGGATCGGCTCGCTCCGCTTGCCGGCGATGTCCTCGGCGGCGGTCACGCCCTCGTGGACCGCGGCGTGGGCGAGCAGGTAGCCACCGACGAGGTCGCCGATGGCGTGGATCGAGTCGACCCCGGTCCGGAGCCATTCGTCCACCTCGACAAAGCCGGGCTTGCTGAGCTTGAGGCCTGCCTCCTCGAGCCCGATGTCGCGGCTCCTGGGCGCGCGGCCGACGGCCACCAGCAGCTGCTCGGCCTTGACCTCTCCGCTGTCCAGCTTGACCGTCACCCCGTCGGCGCCGGCCTTTGCCTCCTGGACCTTGGCCCCGACCCGGACGTCGATGCCGGCCTTCTCGAATGACTTCAACATCACCGCCGACACCTCCTCGTCCTCGAGCGGCACCAGCCGGTCGAGCGCCTCGATGAGGGTGACCTTCTCGACGCCCATCTGGTGGTAGAAGGTTGCGAACTCGACCCCGATGGCGCCCCCGCCGATGATCGCCACCGAGGCCGGCAGCCGGTCGGCATGCACCGCGTGGTCGGAGCTGATGATCCGCTCGCCGTCGATCTCGATGCCGGGCAGCGAGCGCGGCGTGGAGCCGGTGGCGATGATGAGGTTGGCCGCCTCCAGCTTGCGGTCGCCGGCCTGGATCGAGTTCTTGCCGGTCACTGTCCCCCGGGCATTGACGACCTCGATCTTGTTCTTTCGCATCAGGCCCTCGATGCCCTTGGTCAGCTGGTTGACGATCGTCTCTTTGCGTTTGGCGATGGTCGGGTAGTCGTAGCCGACGCCCTCCGCCTTGACGCCGAACTCGCGGCCCCGGTCGCGGACCTTGTAGAGCAGCTCGGCCGACTCCAGCAGCGCCTTGGTGGGGATGCAGCCCCAGTGCAGGCAGGTGCCTCCCATCCGCGCCTCCTCGACGAGGGCCACCTTCAGGCCCAGCTGGCTGGCGCGGATGGCGGCGCAGTAACCGCCGAACCCGCCGCCGAGGACTAACAGGTCGGGATTTTCAGCGGGCAAGGCGAAACTCGGGTGGGGGAATCACGTCTGCATCGAATTGTATGGAGTGGGGTTTGATCGCCGCAGAAAAGCTCAGCCGCCGCTTCTTGCCTTGAGGATGACCAGGACGGCCGGGCCGAGGAGGATTATCCAGAGCGTCGGGAAGATGCACCCGACCATCGGGAGCATCATCTTGAGGGTCGCCTGGGCGGCCTGCTCCTGCGCCCGTTGACGGCGCTTTCGGCGCAGCTCCTGAGACTGGATCCGCAGGATCTTGGAGATCCCGACGCCCATCTGCTCGGACTGGATGACCGACTGGACGAAGTTATTGAGGTCCTCGACCCCGCAGCGCTTGCCCATATCCTCCAGCGCCTCGAGGCGGGGCCGGCCGAGCTGGGTCTCCCGCATCACCGTGGCGAACTCGTCGGCGAGGGCGTTCTGGTACTTCTCGACGACGTTGGTGATGGCGGCGTCGAAGGACTGTCCGGCCTCGCTGGCGATGGTCAATAGGTCCATGGCGTCGGGCAGCGCCTTCTGGATCTCGATCCGGCGGCCGCCGGTGAGCGAGTTGAGCCAGTACATCGGGGCGTAGAACCCGATCAGCGCGCCCGCCGCGAGACCGATCGCCAGCCCGACCGTGTGGCCGACCAGCAGGCCGAGGAGGCCGCCGAGAACGACGCCGAGACCGGCGGCGACGTCGCGAAGGGCCTGGAACCCGCCCACGCTGAGGTTGCCGGGGTTGCCGGCCAGGGCCAGCGTGTAACGAAGCGAGTCGCGGCTCTTCTGCGGCGTCCGGTCGCTGAGGATCCGCCCGATCCTCTCCAGCTGGGGGCGCAGGACGCGCTCTTCGAAGGACTTTTGGAGCTCGATCTGGTCGAGCGTCGTCGGCTCGATCTCGCCGTACCCCTTGAGCCGCTGTTCGAGGTGTTCGTCTGCGACGGCTCCTTTGCGGTCGAGGCTCATGAAGACGACGAAGAGGCCGGCGGCGAAGACGAGGCCCAAGAGCAGGGAGATCGTCATACGTCCACCGTGGCGATCTTGCCCATGATGAACTGGCCGAGGCCCATGAAGATCCCGGCCGCGACCAGCATGCCGATTCCGATCGGGCTGCCGAGCATGGGCGCGAAGTACGCCGGTGTGACGAAGTACATGAAGACGCCCAGCACGATCGGCAGCGCGGTGATCATGTAGCCCGAGCCCCGAGCCTGGGCGGTCATGGTCGACATCTCGCCCTTGATCCGGACCCGCTCGCGGATGGTCTCCGAGATCGTCTCCAGGATCTCGCTCAGGTTGCCGCCGATCTTGCGGTTGATGGCGATCGCCGTCGCCACCATGTCGAGGTCGGCGCTCTCGGTGCGCCGCACCATCCGGCCGATCGACTCCTCGATGCCGGCTCCGAGGTTCACCTCCTTGACCACCCGATCGAACTCCTGGTTCATCGGGGGCGAGGCCTTGTTGGCGACCACGTCGAGGGCCTGGGCCATCGAGTAGCCGGTCTTGAGCGCGTTCGACATCAAGACCAGGGTGTCGCCCAGCTGGTCGTTGAAGGCCTTGAGGCGCCGGCGCTGCTTGTGGCCGAGATAGAACTGCGGGATGAAGTAGCCGATGACGCCGCAGACGATCGCCTGGATGATCCCGTGCAGGAAGCCGAAGCGGATGAACCCGATCAGGAAGAGGAGGAGCGCGCTCCCGATCCGGATCAGCAGCCACTCCGAGGTCCGCAGCTTCAGGTCAGCGCGCGACAGCTGCTCGGCCAGCGTCAGCTTGCCCGCCTTGACCCGCTGGGCAGAGCGCTGCTCGGTCGCCTGGAAGGCGGCGTCGATCCGGTCGCGGATGGTCATCGGCGGGGCCTTGATGCCCTCGAAGCTGAGCGCCCGTTTTCGATTGGTGCTGTCGATCCCGAAGAAGAAGAGGAAGGCGCCGACCGCGAAGCCCAGCCCGGCGATGATCCCGATCACCGATCAGGTTCCCAGCAGGCCGGGGTACTTGGAGTTGATGGTGGCGGCCGTCACCCCACCCGCCGAGTCGACGCCGGGGCAGGTCTGGTCCACCGCCTGGTCCTTGGGCGTGTAGTCCTTGTAGGACTCCAGGGTGTACTTGATGGTGCCGTTGGCGATGAACCAGTCGATGATCTCGGCCTGGCACTGGGTCACCACGATGGTGAGGCTGGTGGCGGCAGTAGCCGTCTGAGGCGCCGGAGTAGGAGCTCCCTTGGTGGTGGCCGGTGCAACGTTGGCCGAGGCGACCCCCGTCTTGAGCACATGGACGTTGGTGAAGATCGTCCTCTCGTTCTGGAACTTGGCCCCCGGGACCAGGCCCTCGATCGTGATGTAGTCGCCGGGCTGGATGAAGAAGGCGACGCCCTGCTGCTCACTGGTGGGGATCGTCTTGGCGACAAAGCCCTTGGGGATCGGCAGGAAGGCCTCCTGGGTCCCGGTCACCTGGTCGGAGCTGGAGACCAGCAGGTTGGCCGTCAGCGGCTGGTCCTTGTAGACGTTGACGACCGGGATCAGGCCCGTCAGCTGGCTCACCTTGTCGAAGGACTGGGGTGGTATGGCGGCGGCGTCCATCTTGACCACCGTGACGTCGGCGGCGGTGAGTGGGACGCGGCTCGAGATGTCGCGCGCTGCGACCACCACCGATTTGGTGGTGATGGCGCCGCCACCTCCGGCTCCGCCACCCGCCCGGTTGCCGAGGAGCAGGAAGACGCCGAGTGCGACCACGGCCACGACCGCGCCGATGATGGTGAAGGGTCGTCCGCTCATAGCGGCAGGGATTCTAGAGGGATGGTCGGTGGCATGTGGTCAAAAGGAGATCTGCGAATAGCCCTGGGTGGGCGCGGTCTGCTGATCGTAGGCGATGCTCACAACACCGCCGCCTTGGATGTCGAGGGTGTTGACGATCACCTCGCCGGCAAGCGGGGCCCCGCCGCTGCCGGTTACGGCCCAGGCGCCCTGCGGCCAGTAGATGGTCCCGGTCCCGAAGCTGGCCCGGCCCGAGATGGAGACCGAGCAGGTGTTGGTGGCGGGCGCGTAGACGGCGATGTTGTTGTACTGGAAGCCACCGAACCAGGCCAGCGTCTTCTGGGTCTGGCTCAGGCACGCCCCGGCCGGAAAGTACGCCTGCACGGCGCCGGGGGTGACCTGAACCCCGGCGCAGGGGGCGGCGGAGTTGGTGCTCGTCGAAGGCTGGCAGTCGTGCTCGTTGGCGCGGTCCCCGCCGCCGTCGCTGACGATATCGCGAGCCGGCGGTCCGGGCGGGCCGCCGGCATAGAGCGGGGCGGTCTCTCCGCCGTCGCCGGGCGGGTTGGCCGAGCCGAAGAGCCCGGTCGGGGCGGCGCAGCCGAAGGTGTAGGGGTTGCCGAGGGTGCAGGCTGGTGTGATGGTGGCGCTGGTGAGGGTCGAGGTGATCACCGACGTCCCGTAGACCGGCGAGGTGACCGTCCCCATCGCCGAGTTGGTTTCGGTCACGCCGTTGACCAGGTGGTCGACGTAACCCCATTCAGCTCCCGACGCCGCGCAGGCGTTGGCGCCAGAGCCGGCGGCGTAGTCGAAGTAGAGGTTGTAGCCCTGGGCGCCGGGGGCGTTCTTGACGGTCACCTGGACGCCCTGGCTGGTGCCGTTGACCGTGACAGCACGGCAGGTCGAGGGGGCGCTCTCCCGGGGATAGCTGGTTCCGCCGGGCGGGTAGGTATCGGTTCGCGTCGAGGTCACCACCACGCCCCAGCTGCCGGCGGCGAGCGGGGTTGCGGAGGCGGCCGCCGTGACCGCGAAGCTGCCCGGACAATCGGCCCAGTACTGCGGGCTGGCGACCGAGCTGTTGTAGTTCGGGGTCGAGCCGGTCCAGGAGGGCTCGTCGGGTGGCCGGAGCTCATTGGACATCGTCGAGCTGCTGTCGCTGATGCCGCCGTTGAACTGGTAGACCCCGGGAGCCATGAAGTAGCAGGGGCCGCCACCCGAGGTCGGGTCCGTTGTATAGACGCCGGGCTGGATGACCACGTTGGAGCTGGCGGCCTGCGCGGTCGGGTAGAGGGTGAGCGAGGCGGAGGAAAATCCCGGATCGGCGACCGGCGCGACGCCCGCCGACTTGGTTCCCGTCGCGGTGACCCCAGCGGGCACCGGGTTGGTGCAGTTGTCGGAGAAGTTGCCGCCGACGCTGATCCCGTCGCCGCCCGCCGTCACCGAGCCGTCGGACTGCACGTTGCCGGCGGTGACCGCCAGAGAGGCCGAGCTGCCGGAGACCTTGAGCGAGGTGCCGGTGCCGCTGCAGTTGGCCTGGGAGAGGGTTACCAGCGCGTCAGCGGAGGTGCCCCCGGTCTTGGCGTGACCCTCGGCGCTGCCCTTCACCGTCGCTGTCCGGCCGACGCCGAGCACGGGCATGAAGGCGAGGCTGACGGTGTGGGTGGAGGAGACGTCGAAAGCGGAGACGGCGCCGGCAGAGGTGTAGACGACGTGCATATCGTCGGTGCTCCCGCTCCAGGTCACGTCCACAGTAGAGGCGGACCACGAGGGGTTGGCCGAGGCGGCCCCGTAGATCCGCTCATTGGCGGCGTACTCGGTCGCCGCAGCGTGGATAGAGGAGCTGACCGAAAGGCTGTCCTGGTAGTTGTCGGACGCCGCCAGGGCCGCCGCGTCGACCGAGTTCTGGAGGATCCGGCGCTCCCAGTAGAGGCGCCCACCATCCACCGCCAGCCCGATCATGCCGATCAGGACGACGACCATCAGGGCCACAAAGACGATCGCCTGGCCGCGCTCGCCTCGGCGGCTCCGGCTGCTTGCCCGGAGCGCCAAGCCCGGCCTTCCGCCGCGGGTTCGGCTTCTCATCCTCTAGTACTCCGTGTAGTCGGTTGCGTAGGCCTGGAGGACCAGCGTGGGTGCCAGCTGCTCCAGGACTGGCGTGAAGAACTGGTAGTTGTAGCGGACGGTCACCTGCAGCGGATAGGTGCCGGACGAGAAGGGGTTGACGGCGCTGCAGGAGCTGGTGGCGGGGGCCGGTGTCTGGCCGCCGGGCGCGTCATAGGTCGGGTTCGACTCCGGCGCCGTGGGCGGGTTGGGCTCGGTGATGAAGATCCAACCCTGGTTGGGGGGAGGATTTTCCGCGCCGGACCCGGAGCTGGGCGGGATCGGCCCGTTGGGGCAGGGGTTGGCGAGGTAGAGGCTCTGGGAGGCGTTCTTCGCAGCGGCCTGGACGTCGGTGTCCGACGGCAGCGGACTGGAGGCACGGATGGCGACCCGCGACCCCTCGTTGGCGGCCTCGACCAGGGTGCCGTAGATGTAGAGGACACGGGCGAAGTCGATGATCCCGAAGAGCATCAGGAGGAGGATCGGCGCCACCAGGGCGAACTCGGTCATCGACTGGCTCCGGCTGCTCGCGAACCAGGCCGCGGGCAGCGGACTGCCAACACCTCGCCTGCTGCGAGCAATCGAGCAATCCTCCATCTCAGCCCTGGACCGCGAAGTGCTGGAAGGCGGTCAGGTCGATGCCGGTCAGGCTGGCCCCGCTCTGCAGGTACTCGCTGCTGAGGCCGCCGATGAGGCCATAACGGTCGAGGATCACGACCAGCAGGTCGCTGCCGGTGTAGGTGGAATCGTTGGGTGGCGGCGGGCTGCTCTTGGTGCCGGACTTGTGGGTCCCCTGGGTGTCGTAGCAGATGTAGAGGGTGGGCGTGTTGGTGGTGGTCGGGTAGGCCGAGCCGCTGTAGGGAGGGTTAACCCAGGTGTTGCCGTCGGTGGGGGTGAGGCAGCCGCTGCTGGTCGACGCGGTCGACTGGCGGAGCCCGTCCCCGGCAAGAACCTGGTCGACGGCGGTCTTGATGTCGGTGTCGTCGAGGTAGGGCGTCTGTCCGATGGTCGACTGGAAGAAGGCCCCGCGGCGGGCTCCGGCCCGGACGGCGCCCTCAAGCCCGATCGTGTAGTGGAAGGCGCGGCTGATGTCCAAGAGGCCGCCGAGCAGGATCATCAGGAAGGCCGTGGTGAGGGCGAGCTCCACCAGCGCCTGACCGCGCTGACTCGACCGAGAATCGCGGGCGGGACCCATGGCCCACCATTCCGAGCTTGCTACTTCTGACCTCCCTCGCGGAGCCGGAGCGTTTTTCCGGCATTCGAGAGTGAATCCAACCCCTCCCCGCCGTCATTGCGAGGACATTTCGGCGCTCATTTCGCCGTCAAGCGATCAGCGCGGCAAGCTCCAGAGCACAAAAAAGTGACCCCGACGGACCGCTCTCCGCTGACCCGGCTCCTGCCTTGCGGCTCTCACCGGACCCTCGGTGCGTTTCCCTCGGGGCCGTCGCCCATGTTGCCCGACGCCTCTGAAAAAGGGAAGGGCCGAAAGTCAGTTCGCCGCCAGGCTACCGATGGTCGCCAGGCGATCAGCGGGAAGGGTGCTAGCGCTCGCTGAGAGGAACGGGCTTCTTCGGTTCGGGGCCGACGTATTCGGACTGGGGGCGGATGAGCCGGTTATCGGCGACCTGCTCCAGCACGTGGGCGGTCCAGCCCGCCGAGCGCGAGGCGCCGAAGGTGGGTGGGAAGAGGTCCTTGGGAAGCCCGACCGACTGCAGCACGCCGGCCGAGTAGAACTCGACGTTGGTCGCCTGTGGCCGCTCCGG